>NZ_JBHRTK010000001.1:0-430626 GCF_042646345.1 Aquamicrobium soli
AGACCGGATTCTTTCGCGGAACCCTCAAATTTATACCTGAGTCAATTCGTCCACACCGCCTAGGACGCGGTTAGACTGGGAGCTACCGTTTGACGTCGACCAAGCTCCACACTGGCACTGTCGGTTTCGCTACAAGTTCTGAGCGAGACTTCTCCGGTCGATCGAGGCTTTGGTATAAACTGGGGCTTTTTCGTTGGCGGATGAACAGAAAAGCCCGCCGGCCGGGGCCAGCGGGCCACCATGCAGCGGCAGCCATGCCTGTCATGGAATAGACCCCAAACACCGACCGGCGAGCTTTGTTCCGGGTGAACCAGCGGACGAGTATCGAGCGCGCTTTTTTCTTGATCGTCGACCAGCACAAGCCATCGTTTTTTCGGAACGATATAGCGTAGCTCCGCATTCTCCTGCGGCAATCCTGCTGAAAAGGAGAAAACGATGAAACGCCTTCTTCCCCTACTCGTCATCTGCACCACCATCGGCGGCGCCAGCCTTGCCGTTGCTGATACCGTCGTGATTCAGCCAGAACAGCAGACGGTCATTAAAGAGTACGTCCAGAAGAATCCGGTGGCTTCAGTGAGCATTGCCGGTCTGGAACTTAGTGTAGGGGCCAAAGTGCCGGACAAGGTAGTCCTTCACGAGGTCCCCGACGTGAAGTATCGCTACACTGTGATCGACAATCAGACCGTACTGGTTGATCCCGACACCCATGAGATCGTCGAGATCGTACACTGAGCGTGGTTCAGGTATAACGAAACGGGCCCGCTGGTCTCCCGGTTGGCGGGCTCTGTTCGTCGTCCACTCCAGGTTTGCGTGTTTCCCCGAAAGGGCAGATTGTTGCGCCGGGGAGGCTTGAGAATGGCGGAAGAACGAGATCGCTTCATTCATCGATTGGAGGACGCAGCCAACTCGATATCGGTCGTCCCGCGGCGCGAATTGCAAATTCTTCTCCGCCGCGCGGCTTTGCAATTGCGGAACGTCGACAACATCAAGCTCTACCCGGATTTGGAACAGGCCGTAGCGGCCTTAGGAGCCGCGCTGGACAAGTCGAAAAACGAAACCATCCGCATAGTCCTACGCGATTGGCTGACCGCCAACGGCTACATGCCATCCCATGATCTGGACGAAGACACCAAACCAGATGGTACGGCCTGACCCCGCAGCGGCTTAAGGCCGCTCGCTATCCGCCGACTGCCTGATACCCTGGGGCGAGGCTTAGCGGGGCGGGTTGAAACCGTTAGAGCTGTTTGGCCAATTTACCTGAGCTGTTGCTTAGCTGGTCTGCGAGTAAGAGGTCCGCCCACGCTTCAGCAACTTTCCGCTCGCCGCTTCCCCCCATGTGACAATCATCGTAACGATCGACCTCGTCGAGCAATGAGTCTGTGTTGATGCCGCGCCTGATGCCATTTCCAATGGCGGGCATGGCCAACTGTGCCCGGACAATGGAATTGTCTTGAGTATCGACCTTGAAACCGCCATTGGTTGGCTCAAGGCATTTCGAGGTGATTGAAACATACACCGGGGCCTCGATCTTTTCCGCACGCAGGGTATGGACCATCGAGAGAAATCGCTTGCGATAGACGTCCTTACTCGTGCCCTTGACATAATCTATTTCGCCTTGGACCCATAAGACATCTGTTACCTGGTAGGGAGCAAGTTCAAGCTGCTTCGCGGTATTGACCAAGAGCCGATTGATGTCACCGCCTTGCGCCCATCGCATGACTTCCGATCCGGAAAATGCCAGCGGCACGATAACAACGTCACCGAATTTGCCCGACGTAATCAGCAGGTTTCCCAACTGCGTCCAATACTCGCCTCTGGCGTCGGTAGAACCGAGTAGCGGGGATGCCGCCACGAAACACTGGCCGTCGAAGAAATTGACGACATGGGCACCGTGTTCCGACCTATATCGCTGACCTCCATGGTTCGCGGCGTTGGACTGGCCGATCACGAGCAATACGGCGGTTCGCTCACTTTGCTTTGGGCAGGTGGTGGCAATCTTCGTTTCATCGGAAGTGAGACGGCCGTCGTCAGCGAAAGTGTAACGGCTATCGAGGCGTGGTTTTGGCCCCAACAATTCGGCCCTCAAAGAAGAGACCTGGGGCCACGGGAAGACGTTGTGGCGTTGGCTCACGCCGCCAAAAAGATATACGGCAACCATCGCCAACAGTCCGAGATTTATCTTGCTGAACACCTTGGTCTCCTAGCGGCGCGACCATTCATTTGCGGCGCCTCCCCCAGTTCGACGCGTATGCGCCTCCCCCTCCCAAGTTAAGGTGGCTCACGCTGCAGGCAGAAGCAATTACGACCTTCGATTAGGCTAGTTGCTTTGTCTAATGGTAGGGATCCCGATGGTATGCCGGCCCACTAAGCGACGCAGCTCTGCGCCGGTTCGTAAAGCGGCATCACCAGGCACAAATTCCGGGCAGCCGTTGAGGGCGCACCTTTAGAATTTGCGGGCAAAGCATCAAAAACAATCGCCGGGCAGATGAAACAATGCCCGGGAAAATGTGTTGTGATCCTAGTCGGCGTGCGGGCGGCGTCTTATCGGGAGGCGACGATGAGCGCGAGCGGCCTCGATTTTTTCGACAAGACCGTACAGAACACCACTGTCTGGCTGCAGATCATGGACGATCTCGGGCCCGACCGGCGGAGGGCGTGGCACACCCGTGGCGTTGTGCTGCGGACGCCGCGGGACAGGCTGTCGCCCGAACTAGGAGGCAATCTCGCAGCCGAACTGCCCCTCTTAGTCCTCGGAGCTTATTACGACCAGAACAGGCCATCGGATCACCGTAGTCGCGGCGGCTCGACGGAATATTTTCTGGTCCCGGCTGCGGACGGATTGAAGGCCACAAGACCGGCTAATCCCCGCGGCGCAACAAGGGCCGCGCTCATGACGCTCGCCCATCATGTCGATCTCTGCCAATCGGCCAACGTGCGAGATGCCCTGCTCCAGGATGTTCAGAAGCGTTGGCCCGGTAGCGTCCGCGCGTAGGGGAGGAGTGTCATGACTATGTACCCGCAGACTGAGCTCATTCGCGCCGAAGGTGCCGAAGATGTTGCCGCCCTCGTCCGAAAAGTTTGCGTGCATCTTCCGGCGCCTGAGAAAGTCGAGGCGTTTGCGGAACCCTTCGCCCGCTTTGCCGGTGCGCGCATAGTGCTCCTGGGCGAAGCGACGCACGGCACCGCCGAGTTCTACCGCGCGCGGACGGCGATCACGCGTCGCCTCATCGAACGGCACGGTTTCAACATCGTGGCGGTCGAGGCCGACTGGCCGGATGCAGGGCGCATCGACCGCCACGTTCGGCATCGGGACACGGTCACCAATGACGAGCAGGCATTTGCCCGCTTTCCCACGTGGATGTGGAGGAATGAGGAAGTTGCCACGTTTGTCGAGTGGCTGCGCGTTCACAATGAAGGACTTCCTCTGGCCAGCCGGGTCGCGTTTCGAGGCCTCGACGTCTACTCCCTGCGCGGCTCGATCGCGGAAGTGCTCGCTTATCTCGAAAAAGTCGATCCGCCGGCGGCCAAGCGCGCCCGGGAAAGGTACGGCTGCCTGACGCCTTGGCAGAGCGAGCCTAGCTGGTACGGCCGTGCTGTCGCGATGAGCGAACGGGACAGTTGCGAAGACGAAGCCGTCTCGCAACTGCGCGAGATGCTCGACCGGCGACTGGAATACGCGGGCAAGGACGGCGAAGCCTTCTTCGATGCCGCGCAGAACGCCCGCATTGTGCGCGCCGCCGAGCATTACTACCGCATCATGTATCGCGGCTCGACCGAATCCTGGAACCTGCGCGACCGGCACATGTTCGATACCCTCCAGCTTCTGCTGGAGGCACGCGGACGGGATGCAAAGGCAGTGGTGTGGGCGCACAATTCCCATGTCGGCAACGCTGCCGCCACCGCAATGGGCTGGCAAGGCCAATTCAACATCGGCGAACTCTGCAAGACGGCCTATGGCGAGGAAGCGGCTTCGGTCGGCTTCGGAACGGATCGCGGTACCGTGGCAGCGGCAGACGATTGGGGCGGCCCGATGTGGGTCAAAAAAGTGACCCCGGCGCGAAGCGATTCCTATGAGCGGGTCTTTCGGCAGTCGGGCATCGCCCGGTCGCTCACGCATCTCACCGATCCGCGGCAAGGCGATCTTCGCGCGGCGCTTTCCCGCCCACAGTTGGAACGCGCGATCGGGGTGATTTATCGCCCAGAGAGCGAGCTCTACAGCCACTATTTCGAGGCGGTACTTCCCGAGCAGTTCGACGCCTATGTCTGGTTCGAGGAAACCGGCGCCGTCACCCCCCTTGCCGTGGAGCGCCCGCACGGCGTGCCTGAAACCTATCCGTTCGGAGTGTAGCGATGAGTTCCTCCATTCCCGATGATGTGGCTGTGGTGCTCGGCCGAGGGCAAAAATTCTGGGACCGTGCAGATGCGGGGCGCAGGCTGGCGCGGGCTCTGATCGGCTTTGCCGACACGCAACCGCTGGTGCTTGCCCTACCGCGCGGTGGCGTCCCGGTCGCCTTCGAGGTGGCGAAAGTTCTCCATGCGCCGCTCGATGTGTTGCTCGTGCGTAAAATCCGTGCGCCAGGCCATCCCGAATACGGGATTGGCGCGGTTGTCGACGGCGCCGATCCGCTGTTTGTCCTCAACGAGGAGGCGATGAACACCGTTCGCCCCACGCAGCAATATGTCGAGGCGGAAAAGCGGCGGCAACTGGAGGTGATCGAGAACCGTCGGAAGCTCTATTTCGGTGACAGGCCGGCGATTCCCGTTGATGGCCGAACGGTCATCGTAATCGATGATGGTATTGCCACAGGAGGGACGGTTCGGGTTGCGCTCAAAGCACTCCGTCGAAACGGGGCGACCCGTATCGTCCTTGCCGTTCCGGTCGCCCATCCCGAAAGCCTGCGCCGCGTCGCGAAGGATGCTGACGAGACGATCTGCCTGGCCACGCCCGATCCGTTCGTTGCCGTAGGCAAGCATTACGAAACTTTCGATCAGACGAGCGACGAGGACGTTATCGGCCTGCTCCGCGAAGGCGAGGCGTGAGCGGACGAGAAGCCGGAATGGCGACTCGGGCCAGTCCAGCGATGAAGACGTCCGCTGGCTCGCGTAAACAGAATGATCTCGCCTTGTCAGCATCCTGCGTGGGATTGCGATGCCGAAATCACTGAAACGGAAAGGCGCTGGCAAACACAAGCCGGCCGGTGACAACCCGAAGGACAAACCTCCCAAGGATACGCGCGAGCCCGCCCCCAAGGCGGAGGGGCCGAGCGAACTCCCCGATACCAACACGCGGGAAGAGGTCGAAACGATCAGGCCGAACCTGAAGCGCTAAGCTGCATCGGGAAGGAACCGGCCGCGAGTCTCAGTGTCCTTTCGCCCGGCCGGCATACTGATCCACCGCCCCGGCCATTTGCAGCATGAGCGTTTCCATCGAAATGGAGTTCTTGCCGTAGGGATAGAAGTCGGACTTGTCGCCTTCCTGCCATTTCTTCCGCAACTCGGGTCGGGTGATGTCCCAGTCGCTGTAGGTTCGCCGGGCGAGTTCCCGCAATTCGGCGTGCAGTTCGGCAACCGACGGGCGGCCCCAATAGTAATAGCCGTTATAGACCTTGGCGACCTCGAGGCCCCGCCCAAGCACGATCGTGTGCGGGATCATCACGTCATGCGAGGTATCAGTGTATTCCTTGATGTCCAGGTCCTTCTGCACGATCCGTTCCTCGTCGTACAGGAAGGGCCAAGGCGCCGAGGTCTGTTGGCGGTAGTTATTGGTGGTGTGCCAGTCGTCCGTGGTAATGGTGACGACCTGGGTGTAGCCGACGGCGAGTTGGGGGTGGAAACGCACCAGTTCCAGCATCTGCTGGCGATCCTTCGGGCAGAAGAATCCGCGCGTCAGCATGATGACCATGAACTGGTCGCCCTGCAGGTCCGATAGTCGCCGCGGCGTCCTGGTATGGTCGGGAAGGATGTAGTCGGGAAACTTTGCTCCCGTCACGATATCTTCTCTCATCTCGGTTGCTCCCGTCGATTGGATTCCGGCAGTCGGCGAACGGACGCCCCTCTGACAGTCGATCGGCCTTAGGGGCCGCCTGCCATTGATCCGACAACGACCATCACGAGCGCATCCACGTCGATTTCGCCCTCAACGATCGTCTTGCCATCTTCTCGCCGAACCGTGAGTTTCGACGGGTTTTCGGTTGCCTTGTCTTTCGAGTTCTTCGATCACTCCGGTAATCGCTTTGGCCTCGAGCGGCTGATGGTTTACGGTTTCAGCATTCAATTTCAGGGTGCTCCCATCCACAACGGCACAAATCATTGCCTATCTGCCTTACGAATTGCCTCGGCCGCCGTGCTTGTGGTGTTGGCTTTCGTGGTTCTCTCCCCGGATCACCTGGCGATTATCCTCGTCCACCAGGTCAACCTTCTCATCACGTAGATTGGCCCCCTTTCTATGCGCCTCGCGCTCCTGTCTCGAGCGTTTCAGTTCGTCTTTGGCGTTGAACTCGTTTCCGGCATTGCTGGTGTCCTCGCGCTTTTCGATGATGCGTAGCTGCTGCTCATGGGTTTTCCTGCCTGGCATATGAAGCTCCTGTCATTTGTTCGTGCGCGCCCCAGTCGGATTTGATCAATGCCGCCGGGATTGCCGTTCTGACATCGAAACCTCGCCTTCTACAGTGTGCTTCGACGTGCCGTTTCCCGCATTTCCTTCTCACCCTTGTCGGCTATGGGAACGGCTGTGAGAGGCTGGTCGCCTCGAAATCGTCTTCCGATCACCTGCGGCTGCCCTCACGAACGCAACAAGGCCGCGACATCTCGGACGGCGCGAGAGCATGCTTCCCAAGCCTGTCGTACCACCGTCGGCCCCGGCTTTACCCTCTTCAAGGTACGAACTCGTGGCGTCTGCAGAGGTTCCGAACCTTCCCTCGTCCTCACAGCGGTGTGAAGCACTCGCTGTTTGCCACAGCCTCGCGCCGGCAAATCAATCTGCGGACGTTGGCGCTGTGTAGCGGCGCCGCACAGCCTCCAGAATGATCTGCCGGCTCTCCTTTGCCGACAAGGTTTTGTTCTCCTCGGCATTGGCGGCCTCTTTCGCGAGCTTCTTGTCGCGTATCTGGTTTCGGAACCATCGCGAATAGTCGCCAGCACGCAAGTGGTGTTCCCATGTTGCGTCATCGATGCCTTCGGCGATCTGGACGAATAATTCCAGATTCTGCGCTCGCAGCTTCATAGTGTCTTCTGACCCCGTGAAGTAGAAGCTGCCCTTCTCGTCGAGCGTGCCTTCAGCATATTTGCGGCTGTGGCGTTTGAGGGATTGCCGCGGCTCCACCGCGGTGACAAGGCTCGGGTCCTCGTCCGGCCTCCAGAACAGGACCTGCTCGTCTTTCAACGGTTTCGTCGCCTTGGGGCCCGCGACACCGGCTGCCTTGGCGACCGTGGTGACGATCTCGTTGGCATCCGGCCCGATTGCTATGACGGCGGTGACCAGTTTCAGCGCTTCGGCGGCGAGCGCGCCGGGGTCGACCGTAATCAATATGGTTCCCGGCATCTCGGCCGAAATCAGGACCTTCATATCGGCACGCTTGTTTGGAAGCAGATGATGCGCTTCGTCGATAATCAGCCAATGAGGGCGCGCGGTTTTCGAGCGCAGCCTGGCGATCTCTGGCATGAGTTCGACGGCGAATTCCGGCCGATCTTCAACCCTTACGGCTAGCAGGTTGACGACCACATTGGTCTCAATCTGGCCAAGCAGGTTGAGCACCTGTTCCTTTGTCGGTGTCGATTTGCCGTCGCCTATACCGATCGCGTCCTGCAGTCCGTCGTAGTCACCTTCCGGATCAATGATGCAGAACTGGTATTTGCGTTCGGCGAAGCGCTCGGCAAGCGCAGTGGCAAGGGTCGACTTGCCGATGCCCGAACTGCCGGCTACGAGCACGGTATCAGTCGGCCAGATGACGGCATCTTTTTCGTTAGCCTTGCCGACCGCTACGCCGTCGCGCCGTTTGATACCGAGATCGTGGTCATGCTTCAGGAGTTTTCGGATGAGTTCCTCGACACCGGGGCCCCGCTTGCCCTTTGTTACGATATCCGCGGTGTTCTTGACGGCTTTGAGGGCGTTATCGACGGCGACCGAGCACCCGCACGCGCGCATGAAGGCGTGGTCGTTTTCGGCATCTCCGATGCCGACGACATTGTGCGGCGACAGACTGAGGTCCGCGAGCGCGGCCGCGAGCCCGGTAGCCTTGTTGATTCCAGTCGGCAGAACCATCACAGCGCCCTTGTTGAAAATGATCTCGAGTTCGAGATTGAGTTTTTTGATGACATCCAGCACTGTTGCCTGATGCGGTTCCCAGGTGGCTACAATGCAGCGGCCGACCGAAAGCGGCTTGACGGCGCGCTTTTCCAGTTCACGAATGAATTTGGCGGATGGCAAGGGAGCCAAGCGAACCTCGTTTTCGCTCTCAGGTGAATAGACTAAGGCTCCGTTTTCGGCGACGATACGGTCAAACATCCGGTGCTCGGGGAAAACGCGCTTGAGATCGTCGAGCTCCCGCCCCGTCACGAGGACGAGTTTACGACGTATTCCGGGGACCGTGCGCGGAATACTGCGGCATCTCGCATGCGCTTATGGCCTTCTCGGTAGTTGCGATGGACCAGGAGGCTTTTCGTCAGTGGCTCTCCGCCCAGATGGCCCCTGCGAAGGCCGTCTCAACTGGGGGACGTGATGCCTTTCTGACCAATGGCTGCGGCGCCTGCCATACGATCAAGGGAACCGAAGCGATGGGCGTCGTTGGCCCCGACCTGTCCCACGTCGGCTCACGCGCCACGCTGGGCGCCGGTATCCTTCCCAACAATGCAGCGTCGATCAGGCGCTTCATCATCGAACCAGACAAGATCAAGCCGGGCGTCGGGATGCCGGCCTTCGGCATGTTGCCACGTGAGGAGATCGATGCCATCGCAGCCTATCTGGCGAGGCTCAAATGACCAGCCGCTCAACCACTTCAACGAAAGAGAGGCAGGCCGAGACCGCGAGGCTGCGCGCGGTATGGGACAACCCTTCCGGCTGGCGCTATTGGACGTCGGTCAACAATTTCCAGGTCGGCCTCTGGTACGGAGCGGCGGCTTTTGTCTTCATGCTGTTTGCCGGCGTGCTGGCGCTGCTGATGCGCGTGCAACTGGCCTTGCCGGCCAACGACTTTCTCTCCGCCGATCGCTACAATCAGGTCTTCACTCTGCACGGCACCGTGATGATGTTCCTGTTTGCCGTGCCGATCTTCGAGGCTATCGCGATTTTCCTGTTGCCGCCGATGCTCGGCGCGCGAGAGCTGCCGTTTCCGCGCCTTTCCGCGTTCGGCTTCTGGAGCTTCCTGATCGGCGGTTTCTTCGTTTGCGGATCGATCTTTTTCGATGCGGCTCCATCTTCCGGCTGGTTCATGTATCCACCGCTTGCCACCGACAAACAGCTTTCAGGCGTCGGCGCCGATATCTGGTTGTTGGGTCTTTCCTTCATTGAGATCGCCTCGATCGCTGCCGCGATCGAAATCATCGTCGGGGTCATGAAGTGCCGGGCCCCCGGCATGCGGGTCAACATGATGCCGCTGTTTGCATGGTACCTGCTGATTGTCGCCGGGATGATCCTGTTCGCGTTTCCGCCGCTGATCGCCGGAGACCTGCTGTTCGAGATGCAGCGAATGTTCGACTGGCCGTTCTTCGACCCGGCGCGCGGCGGCGATCCGCTGTTGTGGCAGCATCTCTTCTGGATATTCGGCCACCCCGAAGTCTACATCATCTTCCTGCCTGCAATCGCGCTGATGGCGATGATCGTGCCGACCTTCGCGCAACGGCCGATCGTCGGGTACTCATGGATCGTGCTCGCCGCGGTCGGGACCGGCTTTCTTTCATTCGGACTGTGGGTGCACCACATGTTCGCGACCGGATTGCCGCAGATATCGCTCGCCTTCTTTTCAGCGGCCTCGGAAGCGGTAGCGATCCCCACCGGGGTGCAGATATTCGTCTTCATTGCGACCATGCTGGCCGGAAGGGTGATCTTTTCGGTGCCGATGCTGTTCGGCACCGGCGGTATCGCCATTTTCGTCATCGGCGGGCTCACGGGGGTCATGGTCGCGTTGGCACCATTCGACTGGCAAGCGCACGACACCTACTTCGTCGTCGCGCACCTGCACTACGTGCTGATCGGCGGCATGCTGTTCCCGGTCGTGGCCGGCATCTATTATTATTATCCGCTTATCGATGCCCGGAAACTGTCGGACCGTCTCGGCAGGCTTGCGTTCTGGTTGATGTTCATCGGTTTCAACGCGGCCTTCTTTCCCATGCATCTCACCGGTCTGCGGGGCATGCCGCGTCGGGTCTTCACGTATCCGGCCGATATCGGTTGGGAATGGCTCAACCTAATCTCGACTGTCGGCGCGTTTATCTTTGCGGCTGGCGTGCTGGTGGTGGTAATCGATGTCTTGCGCCCGAAGCCTCATGCATTGCCAGGTGAAACCAACCCGTGGAATGCAGGCACGTTGGAGTGGCTCAGCGAGCCGGAAGAAAACTGGGGTGTGCGCTCCATTCCCATCATAAAGAGCCGTTATCCGCTCTGGGACCAGAAGAACCTCGCTCGAGAGATCAACGAGGGACGCTTTTATCTGCCCGATGCCGAGGAAGGCTATCGCGAAACGCTGGTCACGTCCGTGCTCGATGCCGAACCCCTCCAATGCCTGCGCGTCGGCGGCACTTCGTATGTGACCATCGTCTCGGCAGCGGCGCTCGGGGCGGTCTTCGTCGCCCTCACTTTCCAGTGGTGGGCCATGGCACTCACCTGTGGCTTGATAGCGGCGTCGGCCATCATCTGGTGGCTATGGACGGGGACGGCGGCAATCCCCGAAAGGCCTCGCAAGTATGTCGGATTGGGTCTGGAGCTGCCACACTACGTTTCCGGACCGGCGTCGGTCGGCTGGTGGGCGATGTTCATCACCATGATCGGCGACGCCACCGCCTTTGCCAGTCTGGTCTTCGGCTATTTTTTCTATTGGACCATCCATACTGATTTCACCGCCGGGCAAGCGGGGCCGGGTACCTTTTGGCCAACGGCAGCACTCATCCTGTTCCTTGCAGCCTGGCTTACCATGCTTGCCTCCCGCGAACTGAATGCCAGAGACCTGCCGTCGGCAACGCGGCTTGCCCTGATAGGCGGTGTCTTGCTTGCCTTTGCCGGTTCTGTGGCTGGGCTTGCCGGACCTTGGTCGCACCAAATGGCGCCCGCCGCCCATGTCTATCCGGCCATCGTGTGGATTCTGGTGATCTGGACGCTCTCGCACGCGATCGTCGGCGTGGTCATGCAGACCTATTGCCTTGCGCGCAGCATGGCTGGTCGCCTCAGCAGCAAGTACGACATGGACCTGCGCAATACCGTTCTCTACTGGCACTTCCTCGTTATCACGGCCATCATCACCTTCGCGGTGATTGGCCTGTTTCCCTTGGCGATGCGAGGCAGCCCATGAGGTTGCTACCAAAACAGATCGAAACGCTCTGGACATTGTTCACCGCACCCGTGGTGTGGGCCGCGCATTTCCTCGTCAGTTATCTGGGCGCGGCGATCTTCTGCGCCAAGCATCAGCAGCTGGCGTTCGGTTTCGATGTGCTTCGGCTCGGAATTGCCATCATCACCGTCCTTGCACTCGTCATGATCGCGCTCTCCGGCTGGCTCGCCTGGCGACAGTGGGGATTTGGCGCGCACAAACCGCCTCACGACGACCCGACCGCCCATGACAGAACGCTATTCCAGGGCTTTGCCACCCTTCTCTTGTCCGCCCTGAGCTTCGTCGCCGTCCTTTACGTGGCCATGCCACTGCTCTTCGTGACGGAGTGCTGGCGATGAAACAAACTGCCTTGATGGCCGGGATAATAATGCTTGCGCTTGTCTGGCTCGGGCCGCTGCTGGATGTCTATCGGGCGTCTTTTACGGCCCACATGCTTGCTCATATGAGCGTCGTCGCCGGCGCCGCGCCGCTGATTGCAATCGGCATTTCGGCAACGCGATGGGATGTCTCAGGCAAAACCCGCCTGTTTTCGCCCATTCCCGCCTCGCTGGTTGAACTGGTGGTCGTATGGACCTGGCATGCGCCGGCGCTGCGTTTAATGGCGCAGACTTCGCCGACGGCAACCGTCCTGGAACAGGCGAGTTTCCTCGCCGCCGGCCTTCTTCTCTGGCTTTCATGCCTGGGCGGCGGATATGGTGGCCACGATTGGCACGGCGGAGCGGGGGCCTTCGCCCTGCTCCTCACATCTTTGCACATGACGCTGCTGGGTGCTCTTCTGGCGCTGGCACCGCGGCCGCTATACGGCCTCGTCCCGGTGACGTGTCTAAGCTTCCAACTCGGCGCCGACCAGGACCAGCAACTGGGCGGCGTCATCATGCTGATGATTGGCGCGGCGGTCTACCTGGCAGGCGGAACGGCTTTGCTGGCGCGGCTGTTGGCTTTGCCCGACGAGCAAACATCCGGATCGGACGAATGAGACCTCGCCACAAGATCGGGCTCGCGGGGCTGCTCGCAATATCCGTTGCGGCGGCCTTCTTCGCTTGGCTCGGCGTTTTCAACGTCGCGGCATCCACCGGTCATTGGTCAGTCACCAATCGACTGCTGCATTTCGCGATGCGCGCGTCGGTTCGTGTCTACGCCTTAAGTGTTACCGTTCCCGATCTGCGCAAGACCGGGCTGCTGCAGGCGTCCGCCGTTCATTTCCAGGCGGGCTGCGCTTATTGCCACGGTGCGCCGGGCGTTTCGCCTTCTCCCGCTGCGCTGTCCATGCTGCCGCCGCCCCCCGGCCTTTCCAACAAGATCAGCGAATGGACCGACGCGCAGCTGTTTCGGATCGTTCGTCACGGCGTACGCTACACGGGAATGCCGGCATGGCCCGCACCCGACAGGGACGATGAAGTCTGGGGCATGGTGGCCTTCCTTCGCGAACTGCCTTCGCTGGACGGGGAACACTATCGGGAACTCGTTGCCGGCCCGGCGACGTCGGAGGCTGGTGAGGTTTCCGGTTTCGACGCCGATCTCGCGCGCTGTGCCCAGTGCCATGGTGCCGATGGTGTCGGCCGCAGCGAAGACGTGCCCGTCATCGCCGGGCAATCCGGTGCCTACCTTCTTGCCAGCCTGAAAGCTTATCTGGAAGGCAGGCGACGAAGCGGTGTGATGCAGGTGGCGGTCTCCCAGACGAACGAAGACACGTTCGAAGCCCTCGCACAATATTACGCAGGCCGGCCTGAGCCAGCAAAGCCGGTCGGAGATACGGCATCGATCGCGAGAGGGCGGGAGATTGCCGAACGCGGTCTGCCGCGTAAGGGTGTGCCCGCCTGTCTCGGATGTCACGGCGGCTCGCGCAAGAACCCAGCCTATCCGAGAATCGCAGGCCAGAAAAAACTCTACCTGGAAACCCAACTCCGGCTGTTCGCAGCTGGCCGGCGGGGTGGAACTGCCTATTCGTCGATTATGGCGAAAGTGGCAGCCACACTAGACGATACCGATATTGCCGACGTCACTGCCTATTTCACCTCCGCCCGATAGCGCATTTTGTCAGCTTCCGACCTGATTTATAGGCATCAACTTGCTTCGCGCTACAAGTTTGCCGCTATTGTCTCTGAAACGCCCAGCAAACCCGATTTCTGGCAAAGCGCATGCTGAAGCCCGCCCGGCGTGATGCCCTCGTGCTGCAGCAGATAAAGCAGAACGCCCGGATCGACGGCGCCGCAATCAGGTCTTTCATGGCGGAGGGGGGCCTCCTCCAGTGGACGCTAGGCGGGCCAGAACCGACAGCGACAACGGCGGCTGGGGCGGCTCCATCGGTGTACTCGCGGGTGCGGCTCGCATGGAAGGTCGAGGCGCCCATATCACCCTGAATTTGCTCGCTACAAAGATTCCGAATTTTCAACCTAATTGCGTTGGAGGTTGATTCGGCTTGTCACCACAGAATTCCCCGTTTTTCGGTCCTTATCAGTCGTGGATATCTGCGTACGATTTGTGGCGCTCTTTTGGAGCGTCAACATAGCGGTGCGGTCACCATTGACATTTTTGGCCCATCGGATTGTTAGGTTAAGCGCATTGCCAGAGCGGTTGCCCCGCAACGTTGCCGGCCCAGTGCCGGCCCCGATATAAGTCCCGGAATAGGTTCCGCCTCTGGTCTTGAGACGGATGGCAATTCTGCGCGAAAAGACCAATAGGCCTCTGCAGTTGCCTTCGAGAGCCAGGGAATTCGCCGTGCTGCGAGAGGTGAACTTACAGGAGACTGTGATCCTCGGCGCGCTTGTCCGCACTTTCACCGAACCTCTTCCCACCCAATTGCCATCAAGCGACCGTAAGAACGCCGCCTCGTCGGCGTGAGCACTCCCGGCAGCGAACATCGCCAGCGCGAGGAGTGCAGAAACCAAAAGCGTCTTGGTCATCGTTCCGTCTTCCTGTGGAATAACGATAATTCCCTTTCGAAAATTCGGTTCCGTCTTCCAGAGAACGGTCGGGAGATGGGCCACGCGAGCCGGAGCGCACTCAGCACCAATCGCGCTTAACGTAACGATTAAGAGTTTCGCCGAGCATCAATGCCGGCGTCACGCCTTCGTACTAGTCGAGAAGACCAATGACGGGGCCATATCCGCCGTGCCACGACATGTCGCTTCGGCCGAGGTTGGGCTCGTAAATTCCCGCGCCATTTCCTCCATCCAGGAATAGTGCATTGGGACATCTGAGGTGGTCGCGGAATAGGCGCGCGAAATCGTAGAAGTTTACGGTGCCTCCGCTTATCGCGAAGCGGACCAGGCCGCCATCGCAAACCCCAACGCCGCTGCGAACGGTCCGATCGGTCGAATCGGCAATGAAGATGGGGTTCAGCTTGTTTTTGATGACGAGCATCGGGCCGGACTGGGTGGCAAACCGGGTCTTAGGTCGACGCTGCAGATAATCTGCTGTCGTCAGGATGTCGGCACCGTCGTCGTTGAGAAGGAACACGCCATTCGGGTTTTTGTAGAAGTTGGGCACCCTTCCAGGTGGGCCGTTCATTGTTTTCGTGCTCGCGGGCCGCAACTCGTGGCCGTTCTCGACATAAAGTCCGATTGGCGAGAAGTCGGTCAGATACATGCCGGCGTTCATCGCGAACACAAGCATTCGTCCTTGGTCGGCGACTGCCTCGGCTATGGTCGTGAAACGGCGATAAGGCTCGCCATGAGCGTCCTTCCAAAATAGCCTCAGATCATCGCGCCGTGGTGTCGCAGTGCAGACAATGAATTTTGACTCTTCGAAAACCTGCTCTTCGCACGGTTGGGCCAAGACAGGTTGCACAGCGGCGATCGCGGCGACGAACAACAGCACCGTAGCCAGCGCCACGCGTTTGATGCAGAGAATCGTCATCTGTTGGTCCCGGTGGCAAGACTATAAGGGAAGTGATCGCCGGCAGAAATCGCCGGGGAGTTCAGCACCATGAAGGAAGAGGGTCGCCTTGAACCGGGCGCCCGCGCTGACGGCGCGACATGGCCAGCCCAAGCGCATCAGTCGCTCGAGTACAACTTGAAGCGCCTCGCGCACAGAGCGCGGTCCGGAAAGCCAGAAGATGTTCGCCCAGGTGTTGGGCATCATGATCCCGGCCACGGACGAGGTTGCCTTCCCTCATCAATAACCGCGAGGGATTTGCGGAGTTGGAACTGCAGCCCATGGCCTGGCTACAGCCGAGAGTATCGTTTCAACGCGCCTGCTGTGCGGCGGCGGCGATATTTTGCGAAGGATAAGCATGGCCTGCGCTCTGCGGGGCGGCCGTGACCCGCCACACTGTATCGCCGACATCGTCGGCGATCAGCAGCGCGCCGGTCTTGTCGACCGCCACCCCTACCGGCCTGCCATGTGTCTCGTCGTCGTTCTTCAGGAAGCCGGTGACGAAATCCTCAGCCTTGCCGCTCGGCTTGCCATCCTTGAACGGGACGAAAATAACCTTGTAGCCGTTGAAATGGCCGCGGTCCCAACTGCCGTGCTCGCCCACGAAGGCGCCGCCTTTGTACTGCACCGGAAAACTGTCGCCTGTGTAAAAAGCTAGCCCGAGCGGCGCGACATGCGAGCTCAGTGCGTAGTCCGGCGCGATTGCCTTGGCGACGAGGTCAGGGCGCTGCGGCATCACCCGGGGATCGATATGCTTTCCGTAGTAGCTGTAAGGCCAGCCGTAGAAGGCGCCGTCCTTCACCGATGTCATGTAGTCTGGAACGAGGTTCGGGCCGAGTTCGTCGCGCTCGTTGACGACGGTCCACAGCGCCCCGCTTTCAGGTTCCCAGCTCAAGCCGTTGGGATTGCGCAGGCCATCAGCAAAGATGCGCCAGCGGCCCGTCGCGCGGTCCACTTCCCAGATGGCGGCGCGGTTCTTTTCCGCCTGGATGCCGTTCTCGGTGATGTTGGAGTTAGAGCCGACACCGACATAGAGCAGCGAGCCGTCTTTCGAGGCGACAAGACTTTTCGTCCAATGGTGGTCGATCGGTCCCCCGGGCAGCGCGACCAGCGGGGTGCCGGGATCTGTGATCTTCGTCTCCCCCTCCTTATAGGGATAGCGCATGATAGAATCAGTATTGGCGATGTAGAGATCAGAACCGACGAGTGCGACGCCGAAAGGCGAACTGAGATGATCGAGGAAGACGCTCTGCGCCGCAGGCTTGCCGTCCCCGTTGGCATCGCGCAGCAGCGTGATGCGGTTACTCTCCCCGCTTTCATCGCCGCCGGTCGAAAGCGATTCGATCCAGCCCATGACAAGATCCTTGGGCCGCTTGACGCCTTCGACGCCGGGACTCTTCGATTCCACCACCAGAATATCACCGTTGGGCAGCACGTAGAGCGATCGCGGATGCTGCAAGCCGGTGGCCAACGCTTCGATCTTGAAACCTTGCGGGACCTTCGGCGTCTCACCGGCTTTCCATCCGACAATTGAGGCCAGATGCATCGGCGGGAACAGATATTGCTGTATGTTAGGCAGCTTCGGATTGGGGCCGATCTGGCTTGCGGTGTCGAAGGTTTCGTCACTGCAACCGGCAAGCAGCGCTAGAGAACTTCCGAACAGCGCGAGCGCCATACGGCGGCGAACGAAGAAAGAGAAATGCGCGAGCATTATTCGGCTACTCCAACGTGGTGACGATAGACCATCGCCCATCCGAGCCAGCCCGTGACGAGCAGGATAAGAACGACAATCGCGGAAAGGCTCAGTCCCCATGGCACTACGGAGGTCCAACCGTCACGCGTGTGCACGAACATGTTGACGATCGCCAGGACGAGTGCAACGAAGTTGCCGATGAAATGCGGCCAGGCTGGCGGTTGTGCCCGCACGAGGCGGTTTCCGAGGAAATCGGTCAATCCGGCTATCGCAGCTAGAATACCCATGATGACGCCGACCGTGACCAGCCAGGCGGAGAAGTTCGCCCACATGATTTCGGCGGTGCGCCAGTAGACTATGTCGGTGATGAGCGTTCCAACAAAGCAGGCGATTGGAAACGGTACCAGCATGGGATGGATGGGATGGCCGGCGATACTCGCCGTCGAGCGGGGATATTCTGGCATCGAAACGTCTTTCCGTGATCGGGAATTGAGGATCAAACCTCAGTGAACTGCGAAAGTTCCATCGCTTGCTAGCCCAATCACTCGAACTTGACTTGAGAGTCTGTTTCGTCTCGGATTTCGGGGCGTTGGGCATAGGTGCAGCCGTCGGTGGAGATTTGCAGTGTCTCGAAGCCGCGCCCTAACGCTCCACGATGGTTGCACTTGCCATTCGTCAGCAGCGCTCACTGCTCTGTTGGGTTGGCGAGCTTAAAGCAATTTGTCGGGCGTAATCGGCAGTTCGCGGACACGCCTTCCGGTGGCGTGGAAGACCGCGTTGCCGATCGCCGCCGCGACACCGACGATGGCGATCTCGCCGAGACCTTTCACGCCGAGCGGATTCACATGTGGATCGTGCTCGTCAAGGAAGGTCACGTCCATGTCAGCCGGAGCGTCCGCTTGGACCGGCACGGCGTATTCCGCGAAGTTTGCGTTAGTGACGCGTCCGTTGCGGGGATCGACGACCGAATGCTCCATCAGCGCCATGCCGATGCCGCCGATCATGCCGCCGATGCACTGGCTGCGGCTGGTCTTAGGATTGATGATGCGCCCTGCACCATAGGCGCCGACGATGCGTCGCACCCGGGTCTGGGCAAGGTCGGGATCGACCGTCACTTCAACGAACACGCCACCGAAGGAATGCATGGAGAACCGTTTGCTGGCGTCGCCCGTTTTTGAGGCCGCCGTGGCTTCGATCGGTTCGCCAATATGGCGCATAGCTTCGGCAAGGTCATTCGCGCCGCCGCGCGCAAGCGCATCGTCGCGCACGAGCCTAAATGTCACGCTTTCGACCGGCAGGCCGAGCGCATCGGCCGCCACCTGGGTCATCGACGTCCAGGTACCAGGCCCAATGTCGCTCGCCGCGGCCGCTACTTCCGCAGTGCCGCTCGGCAACAGACGAGCCATAGCCGAAGCGGGGGCGAAGTTCATAGGATAGGTGGCACTTGCCATGCCCCAGCCGATAAGCAGCCGGCCGTCGCGCATCGAGCGCGGTCCATGCGGACGCCGGCTCCAGCCGAAGCGTTCAGCCCCGATCCGGTAGCATTCTTTTGTCGAGCGGCTTGAGAAGGGCAGCTTCTTGAACTCGTCCTCCTCTGGCTCGTTTCGCAGCCTGAGCTCGACCGGGTCGAGGTTCAGCGCCACGGCGAGTTCATCCATGGCGGTTTCGAGTGCGAACACGCCGCTCACCTCGCCGGGCGCCCGCATCCAGGTCGGGGTATGGACGTTGAGGCGTGCGAGGCGGTCGCACGTATAAACGTTCGGACAGGAATGCAGGAACCGCGTCGCGCCAAGCAGGGCTTCCGTATACTCTTCGTAACTCGAGGTCTCATGACGGGCGTCATGAATGATCGCCGCGAGGCGTCCGTCTCCGGAAGCGCCGAGCGCCACGCGCTGCTGCGTATGCGGGCGATAGCCGGTGCCATAATACATTTCGCGCCGTGACAGCACGATCTTTACCGGGCGTTTCGCCACGCGCGCGCCAAGGGCCGCCAGAGTGACGTGCGACCAGGCACGCAGGCCCGATCCGAAAGCGCCGACGACGAAAGGCGAGACGACCCGGACGTTCTCCGCCGGAATGCCGAACACGGCCGCGATCTCGTCGGCCACGCCGTCGACCCATTGCGTCTTGTCCCACAGGGTTAATGTCTCACCTTCCCAAGCGGCGATGGTGGCATGCATCTCGATGGGATTGTGGTTCTCGCGCGGGATCACGTAGCTGTTGTCGACTTTCACCTCCGCGCTCGCGAGCGCCTTCTGCGGATCGCCACGCCGCGTCTCCCATTTCGACGACTCGCCAGTCGGAGGGACAGGCTCGACTCCGCCAATATCGAGCGCGCCAGCTTCCGACGCGTAGGCGGCGCGCACCAATGTCGCAGCGTGGGTTGCCTGTTCGAGCGTCTCGGCGATGACCAACGCGATCGGATAGCCCTGATGGTTGACCCGGTCGTCTTGAAGCACATGCAACCGCTCGCCGACGGCAGGGTCGGTCCTGCCGTGACGCTCGGCATAAGGGAGCTTGGGCGCGTTCCGGTAGGTAAGCACGACGATAACGCCGGGCGCCTTTTTCGCAGCTTCGCTGTCGATTGCGGTGATGCGGCCGCTTGCGATGGTGCTTCGCACGATGCGCCCTGAGCGACATTCGGCACGTCGAACTCGGCGGCGTAGGTCGCGCCGCCAGTGACTTTCTTGCGGCCCTCGACGCGGCTGAGGGGTTGCCCGATGGCGGCGGTGATCATGCGCGACCTCCCGCGGTTTCGACGGCACGCACGATGGCGCGCTGCATGAGTTCAATCTTGAAAGTGTTGCCGCCGCGTCCTTGCGCGCCTTCCGCTGCATGAGCGGCCGCCTGTCGCAGCGCTGCCGGATCGTCGAGGCTGGCTCCAGCCAGGGCGGCCTCGACCTTTGGGACGCGCCATGGCTTGCTGCCGACGCCGCCGAGCGCGACATGCGCTTGCTGGATTCGGGAACCGTCCACGTCGAGAGCCACGGCCGCAGACACAAGCGCGAACTCGAAAGAGGCGCGATCGCGCAGTTTCAGATAATGCGAGCGCCGCGCTGCCGGACTGGCCGGCACCTTGATGGCGGTAATCACTTCGCCTGGTTCGAGCACTGTTTCGATATGTGGCGTGCCGCCAGGCAGCCGATGGAAATGCGCGAGCACAACGCTACGCTCTCCGGCAGCACTCCGTATCTCGACGGATGCGTCGAGCGCCACCAGCGCGGCGGCCAGATCGGACGCATGAGCGGCTATGCAACTGTCGCTGGTGCCGAGAACGGCGTTCCAGCGGTTCTCGCCGCCAATGGCGGCACAGCCCGAACCCGGCGAGCGCTTGTTGCAGGCGGCATAGCCGACGTCGCGGAAATAAGGGCAGCGCGTGCGTTGCAGGAGGTTGCCGCCCATCGTCGCCTGGTTGCGCACCTGGGGACTTGCCGAGGCGAGCAACGCCTGCGAGATGACGGGGAACTGCTCGACGACGCCGGAATGGGCCGCCACCTCCGTCATTGTGGCGGCGGCGCCGAGCCGTAAGCAGTGCGGCCCGATATCGATTTTTCCGTCAAGGAGGCCCGCAAGACTCACCAGCCGCTCAGGCGTGCGTACGTCTTCCTGCAGGAGTTGCACCATGTCGGTGCCGCCAGCGATGTATTCGACGGGAGCGTCTTCGCGACCGGCATGGGCACGGAAGGCGAGCGCGGCAGGAAGGTCCGAGGGTCGTTCAAGCGTGAAAGGGTGCATGGCTCAGTCTCCCTTTACCGAACCGGATGCGAGGGCCGCGTCCCGTATCGCCGCGACAATGTTGTCGTAACAGCCGCAGCGGCACAGATTGCCGCTCATCCATTCGCGGATCTCCGCCGGGGAGCCAGCGTGGCCTTCGTTGATGCAGGCGATGCCCGACATGATCTGGCCTGACGTGCAGTAACCGCATTGGAACCCGTCGCGCTCGATGAAGGCCGCCTGTAGGGGATGGAGCGCGTCACCTTGAGCAAGGCCCTCAATGGTCGTGATCTCATGTCCCTCCGCAAGCGCCGCGAAATTGAGGCAGGATTTTATACGTTTGCCGTCCATCAAGACAGTGCAGGCGCCGCATTGGCCTAGCCCGCAGCCCTTCTTCGACCCCGTCAGCCTAGTCGCTCGCGCAACGCGTCCAGCAAGGTGGTCCGCGGATCGAGCGTGAGGCGATGTTCGGTACCGTTGACGCGAAGCCTTACGTTGAGCAGGGCGCATTCCGCAGAGGCACTCTGTGCAGAAGCGTCAGATATGGCTCCAGGCATGAGTTGCCCCGCGACAAGAACACCGCCCATCAAGGCGGCACACTCCAACAACTCCCGTCGGCTCACATCGTTGCCGGCCCTTCGTGGCCTTTTTTGCAGCTGCGGAGTTGTCCATACCCCCTCCTCCGCTTTGTCCGCCCCCAGAACCTGATGGGGCGGGGTTGCGAAATAGTGCTTGCGTCAGTTCCTAGCGTCTCGAGCGGGGCCGAATCCCGACTGCCCGATTCTGCACAGCTCCTTATAGGGGCGGGCGTCATCAGTCGGCGTCATGCACCTTCATTTTGAAATCAATGCCCCGAAAAGCGGGCAGCCTGGGAAGCGGTGACGGCACGCGTCCCAAGCTGTCCGGACGTCAGCGGCTGATCGCGATGCGTTTCGCCTGCGACCGCGCTTTCGCCGTCTTCGGCAAGGTCACCGACAGGACGCCATTCTTGAACCGTGCGTCGATCCTGTCTTCTCGATTTCGTAGCCGAGGGGAATACGACGCTCGAAACGGCCGTAGTGGCGCTCCGAAAACTGCCGGTCTTTATCCTCGAGCTCCGATCGCTTTTCGCCTCGCAGCGTCAGCACGCCGTCGTCAAGCAGGACCTCAATGTCCTTTTCCTCCAGGCCCGGCACTTCGGCCGTCACCTTGACTTCCTTTTCGTTGTCCGAAATCTCGACACTCGGCCAGTTCCCACCAAAGGCAGATGTCCTGCCTACGGAAGGCATGCCGCCGTCGTAGCTACGGAAAACGTCGTCGAACAACCGGTTCACTTCGCGGTGCAGCGACAGGAACGGATCGCGGTCGCTGTCGCGGAACAGGCTCGGGAAGCGGCTCCCCTCGCGTACCCACGGAATAAGATCGCGTACGCTCATCGTCATTCTCCTTTTGCTCTGATCGCCATCTCTTAAATCCCGGGATCGCCGGACAGTCAGGGCCAGCGCCCGGACGCCATTGATTTGCCTCAAGCGGCCTGCTTCTCGGCGACCGGCTTGCTGACCGTTCCCGTGGTCTTGGGCCCGGTGCCTGTCCCGGCTTTGCTGCCACTACTGCCAATCTCGATCTTGCGCGGCTTCATCTCTTCGGGAATCTCGCGCTGGAGATCGATCGTAAGCAAGCCGTTTACAAGACCGGCCTCGGTCACCTTCACATGGTCAGCGAGCTCGAAGCGGCGCTCGAATGGGCGTCCGGCAATGCCGCGATGCAGATAGTCACCGTTGTCTTCCGCCGTCCTCTCGCCCGAAACGATAAGCATGTTGGGTTCATGGGTGATGCGGAGTTCGTCTGGGCCGAAGCCCGCCACCGCCATGGTGACGCGATAGGTGTCTTCACCAGTCCTAGCGATGTCATAGGGAGGCCAGTTACCGGCGCTCGGCATCCGGCTGGCGTTCTCGAGCAGGTCGAAAACGCGATCGAAGCCAATGCTCGAGCGATAGAGCGGGGAAAAGTCGTATGCGGTTCTCATAGCCATATCCTCCGTTGTTGAGCAACATGGTACGAGGAGCGCCAAGGGCGCGGCGCTCCTTGACCTTGCCGACCCCTGAGGGCGTGGGCGGAATCGATCTGGGAATTCGCTTTCCGTGCGTCAAGGGGGCAACCGGCGGAGCCTTCCGCGACGCGAATTATCTTGCCCGTATACGAGAGTGCTTCCGCCTAACACCTTTCAGATTTGACAGGAAGAGGGAGCCGAGAGGGCGAAGGCCGGCGGCTGCCTGGATCGCATGTCGCGGAAATTGACCTGCTGGGCCCCGACGAGAACGATTGAGCGCTTGGATCAGGCAGGGGTGGTCGCGGTCTTGATGTTCCGCGCAGGGTCCCCATCTCCTCAAGAGATGCGCGTCGGTGACGCCATCCAATTACTTGCTCGTAAAAGACGTCAGAAAAAATGGAGGAAGTGATGAACGACGTTCAGTTTCCCGAACCTGTTTCCCTCAAATTCCCTACTGCGCAGCGCAATGTAGCCAGCACCTTCGAGGCACTGGAATGCCTCGAGCAGTACTGGCCCGAATGGGCGCGGGGGCGAAGCTGGCGCGCCGCGGAACGCGCCTGCCGCGATGCGCTGGATGGATGGCGCCGCCCCTGCGATGCACGCAAGGCCTTTCTCCAGGCCGCCAGGCGGGCCGGACTGGCTCCGTCCGCCGCGCGCGCACCCCGCAAGTCACGTCCGGTGCGGTTGATCGGCAACCTGCGGCCCGAAATCGGCCTTAGTGGATGGCGATGACACCGTCTACGGCACGCCATTCGGAAGGCTCGATGAGGCGATGGTGGGCGACGCGCACGGAGTGCAGCGCGCCCTCCAGCTCGCGCTCCCAATAGCCGAGGAAATCCTTCAACTCCGGAAAGTGCGGCGCCAGATCATACTCCTGCCAGACATAGAGCTGCAGCAAGCTGGGATGGTCGGGAAGATGATAGTGGATTTCGGCCGTGGTCAGGCCATAGCCTTCCATTTGCAGGCGGAATTCCCTGCTGACCGTGGTAGCCATATGTGTCTCCTCTGCGTGGCGCCTTTATGCGTCCAGACGATCAACGGTGCGTCGCCGATCATCTGACGCCGAAGAGGGTTCAGCCGCCCTGTCGAGCCGACATAGCGCGTCCATGATCTGGTCGAAGGAAACGGGCTTCGCGGCCCACAATGGCCGGCGCAATGCCGGAACGGATTCGACGGCGCAGGCGTCCGAGGCCCATGACGACAAGATCGCCCGCTTTTCCTGGAGATTGAGCGTTTCGTCCTTTACCACTTCGTCGGGAGACCTGAAATGCCTTGCCGGCGACGGCAGCCGGTCAAGCGCAAGGTCGGATGTTTCGGGAGCGAGAGAAGGGATGATCGGCGAGAGCGTTTGTCGGTTCATCTTGGTCCTCCGTCTTTCCAAAAAGCTCCTTTGTGCAGGGTTCTGTCTTTGCCAGCCTCGCGGGCGGCAAGGGTTTGGATAATCTTGGTCGACTGCTTGAAAAATTCAAGTGAAAATGCAAGGCCGAGATCCGATTAGGCGTATGTTTTCATGGCACTAGCACTCATCTAGTGCGAGTGCCAAAATTTTTGCGCCAGCCTCTTGAAACCCGAAATCGCTGAAACTAGCTCGATAGGCGCGCTATGCCCGAAAGGGGTTGCGCACCCCGTTCCGGTCCTGCCGGGCCGGTTCGGAGGGACCTCTCAAAATCTGTTTGTCCTGAAGGAGAACGATATGACGTTCCGTCCATTGCACGACCGTATCCTGGTCCGCCGCATCGAGGCCGATGAAAGAACGGCCGGCGGCATCATCATTCCCGACACCGCCAAGGAAAAGCCGCAGGAGGGCGAGGTCATCGCAGTCGGCCCCGGCGCGCGCGACGATAGCGGCAAGCTGGTCGAACTCGACGTCAAGGTCGGCGACCGCATCCTGTTCGGCAAGTGGTCCGGCACCGAGATCAAGCTGGACGGCGAGGACCTTCTGATCATGAAGGAAAGCGACGTGATGGGCGTGATGGAGCAGGCCGCCGAACTACAGAAAGCGGCCTGACGGGCGCTGATCCAATCAATTGGTCAACGAAAGCTGCCTATTCGAAGGAGTGATCCAATGGCTGCCAAGGAAGTGAAATTCCATTCCGACGCCCGCGAGCGCATGCTGCGCGGCGTCGACATTCTCGCCAACGCGGTGAAGGTGACGCTCGGCCCCAAGGGGCGCAACGTCGTCATCGACAAATCGTTCGGCGCGCCGCGCATTACCAAGGACGGTGTGACGGTGGCGAAGGAGATCGAACTGGAGGACAAGTTCGAGAACATGGGCGCGCAGATGGTGCGAGAGGTTGCCTCCAAGACCAACGACCTGGCCGGTGACGGCACCACGACCGCCACGGTTCTTGCCCAGGCCATCGTCAGGGAAGGCGCCAAGGCCGTCGCCTCCGGCATGAACCCGATGGACCTGAAGCGCGGCATCGACAAGGCGGTGGACGCCGTGGTCGCCGAGCTGAAGGCCAATGCCCGCAAGATCACCAGGAACGACGAGATCGCCCAGGTCGGCACCATCTCGGCCAACGGTGACGCCGAGATCGGCCGCTTCCTGGCAGAAGCCATGCAGAAGGTCGGCAACGAGGGCGTCATCACCGTCGAGGAAGCCAAGACCGCCGAGACCGAGCTCGAGGTGGTCGAGGGCATGCAGTTCGACCGCGGTTATCTCAGCCCGTATTTCATCACCAACCAGGACAAGATGCGGGTCGAACTGGATGAGCCCTATGTGCTCATCCACGAAAAGAAGCTCGGCAATCTTCAGGCAATGCTTCCCGTGCTTGAAGCCGTGGTGCAATCGGGCAAGCCGCTGCTGATCATCGCCGAGGACGTCGAAGGCGAGGCGCTCGCCACGCTGGTCGTCAACAAGCTGCGCGGCGGCCTGAAGGTCGCGGCCGTCAAGGCGCCCGGCTTCGGCGATCGCCGCAAGGCCATGCTGGAGGACATCGCCATCCTCACCGGCGGCACGGCGATCAGCGAGGATCTGGGCATCAAGCTGGAAAACGTGACCCTGCAGATGCTCGGCCGCGCCAAGAAAGTGGTGATCGAGAAGGAGAACACCACGATCGTCGATGGCGCCGGGCGCAAGGAAGAAATTCAGGGCCGCATCACGCAGATCAAGGCGCAGATCGAGGAGACCACCTCCGATTACGACCGCGAGAAGCTCCAGGAGCGGTTGGCCAAGCTCGCCGGCGGCGTCGCGGTGATCCGCGTCGGCGGCTCCACCGAGGTCGAAGTGAAGGAGAAAAAGGACCGCGTCGACGATGCGCTGCACGCCACCCGTGCGGCGGTCGAGGAGGGCATCCTGCCGGGCGGCGGCGTCGCCTTGCTGCGCGCCGTCAAGGCGCTTGACGCCCTGACCACGGACAACACCGACCAGAAATACGGCATCGACATCGTTCGCCGCGCTATCGAGGCGCCGGCTCGGCAGATTGCCGAAAATGCCGGTGCGGAAGGCTCGATCATCGTCGGCAAGCTGCGGGAGAAGACCGACTTCGCGTGGGGTTGGAACGCGCAGACGGGCGAGTACGGCGACCTCTACACTCAAGGCGTCATCGATCCGGCCAAGGTCGTGCGAACCGCGCTGCAAGACGCCGCTTCCGTTGCCGGCTTGCTGGTGACCACCGAAGCCATGGTGGCGGAGAAGCCGAAGAAGGAAACAGCGCCCGCCGTGCCCGCCGGCGCCGGCATGGATTTCTGAGGTAGTGACCGCATGGCCCGCTCCCGTCACCGGGGGCGGGCATCGTCAAGGACGGAGGGTATCATGGATTTGACGACCGGTACCGGTGCGATTCCGGCGCCGACCCATTTGCCGAGCGAGTTCCTCGCCTATGAAGCCGAGTGCCGCAAAACCTTGAAGCCGCTGCTGACCGGCTTGCTGGACACGGCTGAATCCGCCGGTTGGAACCGGCGCACGGCCGCCTCGGCGTTGATGTTCCTGGCCGCGCAGCACGTGACGGCGGCGCTGGAAGCGGCCAAGGCGGGTTGAAGCGTGCGCCGAGGTGAAGCGCTGAGGCCACCGGCTCGCCTAAAACTACTCGCGGGTGTGCCGCGCGTTCGCCGTGACGCCGTGCCTTTTGATTTCCAACAGGACATTGACCAGATATGGTTTCGGAGGCCCATCGAGGATCGGACCGATGCAGGAATACCTCGATCATAAGCTTGAATGTCCTTATTGCGGCACGATCCGGCTGCGCATTCCCGCGGTTACAACCGACTCGACCGAAATCAAATGCGATGATTGCGGCGAGCTTCTGGGGACCTGGGGCGACCTGCAGGACGATTTCGCCAAACAGGGCGGCCATGACGGCGTTTTTCGGCTGTCCAGCGGCAGGATCAAACGGATCGGATAAAGAACCCAACCCTGCAAGCCGCCTAAAGCGGTTTCATCGATGATCGAAGCGCAAGGTAGGTGCTTTCGCTCCCGGCGCGAACTATTTAGCTGCCGGCTGGCTGGGTTGCGTACCTTGCTGGTCTCCGCCGGTGCCGGTTTGCGGCGTCATATTTTTCTCCACCTTTGGGTTCTGATCGACTGGCTGGCTGTTCAAGGTGTCGTTCTTTTGCATATTGCGGTTGTTATTGTCGCTACATCCAGCGGAAGCGAGACATACTAATGCTACCAGTAGAACCCTAGTCATAACAAAGCTCCATTTGATGGCGCAACCCGGATTTCTTTCTAATCTTCTACCGGCAAAGCCTCACTGCCCTGTATCGCATTGAGAAGATCTCTCATCGCTCGCGCCGTATTGTACAGGCGCTTCTGCTCAAACCTTTTCGCATGGCGTACGATTAGTGCAACGCACCTCTCGCGCTCGGCGGCTGCGGCGTCGTCAAAACCCACTTGGAAATCCACGGCGGCTCTCTCCTACGAAGAGTCTTCAGTCGCAAAACGTAAAAGCTGTTCCAAGGTTGCATCTTAGATTCCGAGCCCCTCCGAGCCGGCGGGTGGGTATCAGCACCGCTCCAACAGGTCGAACTACACGGGCTCAACCACTGTTCGATCCTGATAATCAAACTGAGCGCAAACCACCGCCGCGATCGCCGTGTCTCTGCCATCATCTTCCAATACCGCGACGGAGCCCGCCGGCTCCCCCCAGAGTTCTGGAGCCGCAACGCAGCGTCCTGGAACCTATCAAGTCGATATATCTGCAACCCCGAACGCACGATCTGAGAACTGGTAGCAATCGCGATGAGGACGGGGACCTGATTTAAGTGATCGCCGCGTAACAAGCCCAAGCGGGTTGGTGGGTTAATTAAGGAATTCGCTGCCGTTCCTGCGATAGATGGCCTCGAGCATGCTCCCGAGCCATGCTTCGGTCCTGCCATGTGGGTTCCCGGCTTTGACTTCATGTATCGCGCGCTCAAGCGTCGATGCGACCAACCGGTCCGCTGCTTCAGCATCGCCCATCATAAGCCGGGCAGCCAGTCTTAGCTTAGGGAGAACTGATGCCACGTCGTCATTGTCGATGTCTTCGGCGGTTATCTGAGGGAAAAGGGCGTGAAAGACTAAACTCCTGTTCGCGGGTTTCAAAAGCCTCGGTATGCCCCGAAATCGCGGAGGAATGGCGATATCATTGTGACCTGTGTAGAAAACGAACGGAATGCCGCGCTTTTTAAGTTCGTCGGCCAGGCGGAAGACACGGTCGCTGCCAAGATTAATGTCGAGCACTGCTGCGTCTGCCTCGTCGATCCTTATTTTCGCTGCCGCAACCGTAGGGACGGGCCCAACCACGATGGCACCCATATTTTCGAAATACGAAGCGAGATCACTGGCGATAAGGTATTCATCCTCGACGATGAGGACGCGGCTGCCAGACACGCTCTGCATCATTTCCTCCCAAAGCGGCGATGTCGCGATCACCGCTGCTTTTCATCGAACAAATCAGGACGTCGGTTTTTTCGGCGGCAGGTGAACATCCGCCGTTGACGAACGGGGGCCAAACGAAATGGTTCCTGAACAACTTGGGCCAATGCCGGCAATAAAGTGGTATTTGCGACGATGGACCGAAGCCCACTGTCTGGTCCGGGCAGAACATGTGGCCGTTCGCGGGGCCCAATCTTCAATGCACGCTCTCGGTTCATCGAGCGCTTTAAATAAATGAGGCAAAGCCGTGCTGCGCCGACCGCCGTTCGCGAGCATCGGCTTCAGTTACGAGGTTGCGCCCTCACGTCCCACGCAGACATGGCAAAGTCAAAGCGCCGTTTGATGCACCCGGTGGTATAGGACGGCGCAGCCGGCGATGAGCGCCCGGTAGTGCGTAAGGAAGACTGTCAATGAGCATGAAAATGCTAGCGAGTCGAGAACGAGCCGGGAAAGTGCGGCTCCTGCCGAGCGTGATCATCGATCACTGTTTTGCAAGACGCTGGCGCCGAAGCCAATCCATGGCGGTAGCGTGGAAAAATGGCAGGTCCTTGTGATTCGAGATCGATGAGACGCGGTGATCGTTATAGAAGACGACCGGTTGCGGGGCCGTCCCTCTGGTCGGTGCGACGGTCGTCACCGCTGGAAAGCCCGATGACGCCGTCTTCACCGACGATCTGAGTTCGAGGAACCGGCTCGATCTTTATACGCGCCGCTCGAAGACCTACAAAGAAGGTTGTCGGCGGAACTATTTCGCAGAGACATGATGCAGCCGCCTTAATGCATAATTCCCGCGTCGGTAGCGGCAAGGCAGAACGGGCCGCTCAGCGGTCTCCGATTGGCGGGTTAAGAGCTCATAATTCGGACTTGCCAAGCTCTATACAAAACGGGAAGCTTCGCGTCAGCACAGCCCGCCATCGTTACCTTGCCTCGTCAATACCAGGTGGTAGTACAGATGTCTGATCCTGGGAACAAAAATGGCATCCATATCAATGCTGACCAAGCCGGACAGGACCGGATACCTCCGCGCATCGTTGTTGTCGGTGGTGGCTTTGCCGGCCTAGAGGTCGCAAAAGCATTGGGCAAGGTGGATATCGGTGTCACGATCCTCGACAGGCACAATCACCATCTATTCCAGCCTTTGCTTTATCAGGTGGCGACAGCAGCGCTGTCCGCGCCGGATATCGCCGAGCCGATCCGCAAGATACTGAGCCGCTACCGGTCCGTGCAGGTGATCTTCGGCGACGTCGTGGCAATCCAAACCTCCTCAAGGCAGTTGCTGCTGGCCGACGGGAGCGCCGTCCCATTCGACCTTTTGGTTCTGGCGACTGGTTCGAGACCGTCCTATTTCGGTCGCGACGACTGGGCGACCGTCGCGCCCGGGTTGAAATCGATCGAAGACGCCCGCACGATCAGGTCGCGCCTGCTGCTTGCCTTTGAACATGCTGAACGGACCAGCGATCCCGCCGAGCAGCGCCGCCTCATGACGATCGCAATCATCGGTGGCGGCCCGACAGGCGTCGAGCTTGCCGGGAGTATTGCCGAACTTAGCCGCTATACGCTCGCGCGAGATTTCCGCAACATACAGCCGGAAAAAACCAGAATCCTGCTGATCGAGGCCAGCGATCGGCCACTGCCGGGGTTTGCTCCCGAGCTTTCGGAGTACGCACTGCGCCGGCTGAGACGGCTCGGTGTCGAGGTCATGACCGGAAGGCGGGTAGATGCGATTGAGCCGCACCAGGTATCCATCGCCGGCGACCTCATCCCGGTTGGTCTGACTCTCTGGGCCGCAGGCGTTTCCGCCTCGCCGCTGGCAGCGCAACTCGGCGTCGAACTCGAGCGCGGCGGCCGTGTGAAGGTGGCGCCGGACCATCAGGTCGTCGGTTGCCCGGGGATTTTCGCACTCGGTGACGTCGCGCTCTTTATTGACGAAAGCGGGAATCCATTGCCTGGCCTGGCGCAAGTGGCAAAGCAACAGGGCATCCACTTGGGACGGGCATTGGCCAATCAAATACAGAACGGCGAGGAACTCCCCTCATTTGTCTACAAAAGCAGAGGCAACACCGCCATTGTTGGACGCCACGCCGCTGTTTTCGAGACGGGCCGGCTGAAGCTCAAGGGGTGGTTCGCCTGGGTCGCGTGGGCCATGATCCATGTTTATCTCCTGGTAGGTTTCCAGCATCGCGTCCAGGTTTCGATTCAGTGGCTGTGGCGTTACCTTACCTACGAGCGCGGTGCTCGGCTGATCGCCGAAGAGCGCGACGCGCCGCTTCGCTAAGCGGCGCAAGATCTGACATCATTGTCGCCCGAGGAGTTCAGCCAAAACCCGGTTGTGTCCACGATTTGACCTCGAAAAGCGTAAAAAGGCATACTCTTGTATTTTCTCCGCGGAGCGCAGCCAAGCCACGGGAGCTGGGGGATACCGGCTAGTTCCGATGATTTCTTTTTAGAATCCGCCTTTAACCGCCCACCAGCGTCCGACGACGCGCGTTCTGGCGGGTTTGAACAGAGCCGTGCGAAGCAAAACAAAGCTTTGAGGACGGGTGCGTGGAGTTTGGCCGAGTCATCCCGGCGTGCGCCTGACCGCCGCGTCCAAGTAATCACCGATGACGAGCTCGGCCGGCCTTATTTCCGCGCGGAGCCTATAGCGGCAGAGGCCGCCGCGGGAGACTAGCGGAAGAACAGATTATGGATGACGTGCCGTGAAGCTACGAAACCGATCATGCAGCTGTGAGAGAATTCCTTGGCTGCCTTCGTGGGTTGGACGGCCCTCCAGCGCGCCCGGTTTGCATCCTACTGCCCCAGTTGAACACGTAGGCAGCGCCCTCACCACCAATGCCCCGCCTCAACAAAAAGCCGCTATGGGTCGTGTTCGGGCACCAGCGGTCTAGCTTCTCTTTGCGCAGCAGCCAAGCTACACATGACGAATGTCGACGCTCTCGTTCTTATTGCTGTTCCTCTCGACGTTCGCTTTCATAGCAGGCGGCAGCGCGGCTAAATCCTGGGCGCTATCTGATAACAATTGGGGTCTGCTCGTACTGACCCTCGCTCTTTATTCCGCCGGCAACCTTATCATGCTTCGCCTGGTTCGAGACTTGGGAATGGGCGTTGCCTTGAGCCTTTCCGGCTTCGTCCAGTTGCTGGCGGTAAATGTTGTCGCTTTTTTCATTTTTGGCGAGTCCATCGCGCCTTTGCACGCCGCAGGGCTCGTCCTTGGTATCGTGGCCGTAGCCCTTATGACGTACCCGGTCTAGGGCAATACTGCCTTCCCGGAGTGGCCTAACGGCTGCTTTCATTCTCTCGAAACAGCCAGCCTACGCGCTTGTGCTCGCTTCTTCCAAGTGGAGATTGAAGTGGTCCGCCAAATCTAGATAGTTATTGAGCCGCTCTGGCCGGTCGAACAACATAGTTTCAGCTCGCTCTTCCATGGCGTGGGAGCGCAACAATTGGACAAACTATTCACGGAATACTGCCATCCATGGCTATGGTTATAGGTTAGTCGAAAAAAGCCGCGGACCGACGCGGGGACGATTCCGATCGCCCTCGAATACCAAGCGGGACGCGGGCCGTGATGCTGTTTGAAACACAAAAGAGACCGCACGGTCTACGCCGAAGTAATGGGCGCTTAGGCCGATCAGACACCTTCCGGCGGGTGCAAACGAGGAGCAAGCTGGCGCGGTTGGAGGGAGTTGGCGACGAGGAACTTTTTGACCAAGAATACACCTCAAGTAGGCTGAAAAGGACCTCCGAAGTATTGACGAGTAAATCCCGGAGCGCGATGGGCAAGAAGTGCAAATCTGACCTGGGGACAAAGAGCCAAGAGACCGATGTCTTCAATTGTCTCCATGCCATGAGCGAAGAGATGGGTCGCATTGATGTTGCGGAAGACAAGCTCGGCGCGCCATGAGCAATCCAGATGCTCGCTTAGACGCTATCGCCGCAAGTGATTTGTCTTCCGCAGCGATCCTGGCGGCCCTGCTGGGTATCCTAGGAGCGAAAGGTATCCTGTCCGACGAGGAAGTCCGAGAGGTCTACGAGCAGGCATTATACCTGCTCGAGGAGCATCAGAGCGACGAGCCCGGGGCACAGCCGATCTACGAAGCCGCTCGAGAAATCCTGGAGTCGCAGTTGCGCCCGGACGAAGGGTGACGGAGGCAACCGGCCTGCCATGGACAGAGAGGAGGGGGAATACCGTGATCCGAAACCGTAGATGGCTGTGCAGCGTTCAAACGGTACTGGAGGGCCGCCTCGCGTTACAGGACGGTGTGTTGCCGTTGGTAACGATCGTTCATAAGACACGGCTTGTGCCTGCATCCTATGCTTGGTGAACCGTGATCTGTTTTGAATGGTAACAGGAGGTCTCCATGACATTCGCCGCGCACGCATGTGCCACTTGACGTCCAGTGCAACGCCTCCTGATCGAAGCCGCTCCTGATACTGCACCTTGACTGGACAACCGTCCGCCTATGGCCTGGTGACGCCGGAAATAGCGCGGAACCATAGCGGCTAGCACACGTTGCGACTTATCGAGCGTTTTCGAAGGACTGGCGATATGCCCAAAGAACTGTCCCGCAAGGAAGAGCAACGTGGGACCCGCGACGTCATCCTGTGGGGCGTTTCAGTTGGCCTCTTGCTCTGCATCGCAATGTTGGCGTTGTTTCTTTTATGGCCAGGTCAGTCAGAGACCTCCCCAAACATAAACGACGGAGACCAAAACTCCGGTGTCAATGTTCCATTGGACACGGCCCCGCCCGTCGGGACCGAAAAGGACGAGGAAAACGGTGGGACAAAATTCAAGAGTGGTACCGACTGATCATTCGCCTAGGTCAGCCTTCTGTGCGTAAGCTCGTTGGTGCCATCGTTCGCCTTTTTATCTTGCCTGGCGACTTTATCTCTGACCGGCTCGGCGTCTCCCAGGAGGAAAATCGCGGACTGGTCCGCATGCAGATTAATTCCCTCTTCTGGGCCTTCGTCGCCATCCTAGGATTGGCGGCATGGACCTCAAGATTGCCCTTATACCAGTAACCTTAGCTACGCGAATGAGCGCTAGGTCGCGCGAACGCTGGAGCGCGGATTTGATAATTTTGATCGTCGGCACTGATGGGGGCGCCTGGAACATGCTCGGCTCATTGAGGTTTGAGCGGGATAGATGGTCGAGGGAACTGTCATGGCTACCACAGGTCGGGCTGTCTATGATTGATCTTGCACAGTCCCGACTCGCACATTGTCGGCGAAATAGCTGGAGCAATGCGGCATGAATATCCTCGTGACAGGCGCAACGGGCCTCATTGGCTCTGCGATTTGCGCGCGGTTGACAATCGAGGGCCATCACGTAGTCCGCATAAGTCATCGTCAGTTGGTCGCATCGTCCGTTCCAACAGTCGCGGTCGATATGAGTCAAGCTGTGCGGCCCCAGGATTGGATCTCGCATCTGGATGGTATCGAAGTCGTCGTGAACTGCGCCGGCGTTTTACAAGATAGCGCTCAGGAAAGTACGCACCACGTGCACGCCGAGGGGGTCTCGGCTCTTTTTCTCGCGTGTGAACGCGCAGGGGTCCGTAAAATCATCCACTTCTCAGCGATAGGTGCGGACCGCGAGCAGCCGTCTGCTTTCTCAGTCAGCAAGATCGAGGGCGACAAGACGCTCATGACGCGAGCCCTCGACTGGGTGATATTGCGTCCGTCGGTCGTGCTTGGCCGGCCGGCTTTCGGCGCAAGCGCGCTCTTTCGCGGGCTTGCTGCCTTGCCCGTCCTGCCGCTCATGCCCGACACCGGCCGTCTTCAGGTCGTCCAACTCGACGACGTGGTCGCCACTATCCTGTTCTTCATCCGACGCAACAGTCCGTCACGCCTAGCGCTTGAATTGCCGGGTCCCGAAGCGCTGAGTGTGAGCGAGATCGTCCAGCGCTACCGCTGTTGGCTGGGATGGAGGAGAGCGCCTGAATTCCTCCTGCCCGGCCCGGTCGCCGGGCTCCTCTATCGCCTTGGCGATCTTACCGGCTGGCTCGGCTGGCGGCCACCTATGCGTACGAACGCGGCTCGGGAAATCAGTCGCGGAGCCACGGGCGATCCGGCGCCATGGATGGCGTTGACGAGCATCACGCCGAAGGACCTAGACTTCGCATTTACCGCGGCACCCGCAACGGTCCAGGAACGATGGTTCGCTGGATTGTATTTTGCCAAGCCGGCAATCTTCTTTGTGCTTCCCTTCTTCTGGATCATGACCAGCGTCGTCTCACTGACGACGGGTTGGCAGAACGGCGTTGCATTGCTGGTTGGCACGGCCGCTGAAGGGTTGGCTAAACCGGCTGTTTTCGCTGGAGCGATCGTTGATGCCAGCATTGGGATGTCGATCGCTTGGCGTCGGACGAGCCGGATTGGCCTTTGGGGTGGGATCGCCGTCTCCTTGTTCTATGCCGCTGCGGGAACGATTTTGCGCCCCGATCTGTGGAACGAACCGCTGGGACCGTTCCTGAAGATCCTACCGATTCTTACTCTTCACTTTGTCGCGCTAGCGATCCTGGAGGAACGCTAGTGGTCTATTTCCTGCTCAAATATCTGCACGTCATTGGCGCCGCCGTGCTTCTCGGAACAGGCGCCGGCATAGCCTTCTTCATGCTTCTGGCTCACCGCACTGGAGATTCGGGGACGATCGCGGCAGTCGCCCGTATCGTTGTCATCGCCGATTTCCTGTTCACAGCGACTGCCGTCGTCGCACAGCCGATTACCGGCGTCGCTCTCGCATGGAACGCAGGTTATTCCTTGTGGGTCGGCTGGATCGTCCTGTCGATCCTCCTCTACGTTCTCACGGGGTTGTTTTGGCTTCCCGTCGTGTGGATGCAAATGGAAATGCGCGATCTCGCTGGCCGGGCCGCAGCCATCGGCCAAGTCCCACCGCAACGTTATCATTGCCTGTTCCGGCTTTGGTTCTTCTTCGGCTTTCCTGCTTTCGCTGCGGTTCTATCCATCCTTTGGCTCATGATCACCCGACCTATTATTCCTTGGCTCGACACCTGAACGTTCCACCATGTCTGTTGCATGGACCGGTACAGGCAGGGGCACCTGCGTCGACCGAAAAGCCGCCGCCCTCACCGACATAGGAACGTACAAGAGGACAGCCGCAGGAACATTCCTGTGATCAAACGGTTCGATAGGGCGCGGCGTGCCGAAAAGGCAAAGAGCCGGAGGTCTTGATGCTGGTCCTGCGACAACTCGGAATCTGTCTCGCAATCCTCATAGCCGTGACCCCGCCGGGACGTGCGGGCTCTATCCAGCCTCCTGCGTCCGCTGCACCCGAGGACGACGGGCAGTGGGCGATGCCCGCGAAGAATTTCGCCAGCACACGCTATAGTGAGCTGAGCGAAATCAACCAGCACAATGTGGGCAACCTACAGGTCGCCTTCACTTTTTCGACTGGCATCGATCGCGGCCAGGAAGCGTCGCCCCTTGTAGTCGCCGGCACGATGTACGTGCTGACGCCCTATCCCAATATTCTTTACGCGCTGGACCTCACCAAGCCTGGCGCACCGGTGAAGTGGAAATACGAGCCCAAGCCGGAGGCCGCCGCTCAAGGGGTGGCATGCTGCGACGTCGTGAACCGTGGCCCAGTCTTCGGCGACGGGCGCATCTACTACAACACCCTGGACGGCCACACGGTGGCCATCGATGCGACGACCGGCGAGGAAAGCTGGAATGTCACGCTCGGCGACATCAACATCGGCGAGACGATGACGATGGCGCCGTTGTTCGCTAAGGGCAAGATCTTCGTGGGAAATTCCGGCGGCGAGATGGGCGTGCGTGGCTGGCTTCAAGCGCTCGACGCCGCAAGCGGCAAGGTGGTGTGGAAGGCGTGGGCAACCGGACCCGACAAGGACGTGCTGATCGGGCCGGATTTCCACCCGTTCTACAAGATGGACCAGGGGAAGGATCTCGGCGTAACGAGCTGGCCGCCGGATGCCTGGCAGCATGGCGGCGGCAATTCCTGGGGCTGGATTTCGTTCGATCCCGACCTGAACCTGATCTACTACGGCACGGGCAATCCCGGCCCGTGGAATGCCGATGCGCGCCCCGGCGACAACAAGTGGACCGCCGGCATCTTCGCTCGCGACGCCGACTCCGGCTCGGCCAAATGGTTCTACCAGTGGAGCCCGCACGACCTCTATGACCATGACGGCATCAACGAGCAGATCCTGCTGGACATGGACTGGCAGGGCAAACCCCGCAAGGTGCTGGTCCGGCCGGAACGCAACGGGTACGTCTATGTGCTCGACCGCACCACCGGCGAGGTACTCTCTGCCAGGCCATTCGCCGCCGTCAACAGTTCGACTGGCGTCGACCTAAAAACCGGCCGCCTCCAGATGAATCCTGACAAAGCGCCTGTCACCGGAAAAGTGATGCGTGACATTTGTCCGGCCGCGCCAGGAGCGAAAGACTGGAACCCCTCGGCCTTCTCGCCGAAGACCGGTTATCTCTACATACCTCATTCCAATCTGTGCATGGATTTGGAGGGTACCGAAGCCAACTACATTTCGGGCACGCCCTATGTCGGGGCTGAAGTCACGATGAAGGCGGGACCGGGCGACGGCCATCGTGGCGAGTTTTCAGCCTGGGACATCGCCAGGGGAAAGGAAGTCTGGACCATCAACGAGCGCTTCCCCGTGTGGAGCGGCACGCTGGTGACGGCCGGAAACGTCGCCTTTTACGGCACGATCGAAGGCTGGTTCAAGGCGATCGACGCCACGAGCGGGAAGGCTCTTTGGCAGTTCAAGACCGGCTCCGGAATTATTGGCCAGCCGACGACCTATCGTGGTCCCGATGGGCATCAATACGTGGCGATCCTGTCGGGTGTCGGCGGCTGGTCGGGGGCGATCGTCGCAGCCGAGCTCGACCGCCGCGACAAGACCGCCGCGCTCGGCTTCGTGGGCGCCATGCAGGATCTCCCCGACGCCACTACCAAGGGAGGAACCTTATATGTCTTCCGGCTGCCTTGAACGACCTCCTAAGGGCACCAGGACACGACGCCGGCCCGCAATGGCGCGCCTGCTCTGGATGCAAGCCATGGTTACCGTCGCCATCGCCGTCCCCTGCCCTGCCTCCGCGTTCACTCTTCGGGTCTGCGCTGATCCGAATAACCTGCCTTTCTCCAATCAGGCCGGAGAGGGGCTCGAGAACAAGATCGTCGCTATCGTCGCAAGCGAATTGCACGCACAGGTCGTCTACACATGGTGGGCGGAGAGGCGGGGATTTATCCGCGAAACGCTCAATGCGGGGAAATGCGACCTTGTGCCGGGAACGCTCTCCGGCATGGACATGCTGCGCACCACTCGTCCCTATTATCGTTCGGCCTATGTTTTCGTGACGCGTGCTGCGGATCGGCTGACGATCGGCTCGCTCGACGACCCGGTCTTGCGCAACAAGAAAATCGGCGTTCAGCTCATCGGCGACGACGGCGCCAATTCGCCGCCCGCCCATGCGCTGGCGCAGCGTGGATTGGTCGACAACCTGCGAGGCTATCCCATTTACGGCGACTACGCAAATCCTTCCCCCGGTCGCGCGATTATCAGTGCTCTCGACCGGGGCGACATCGACATCGCTGTCGTTTGGGGGCCAACCGCCGGCTATTTCGCCCTCCAGGACCCCCAGAAACTGGATATCACCCCGGTAGCGTCCTCCCCGGATCAGTTCCTCCTGCCCATGGTATTCGACATCGCCATGGGCGTGCGCAAGGACGACGAGGCGCTCAGGGACGAGATCGAGACTGCGCTTAGCCGCCGGCGTGCGGATATCGCAACCGTGCTCAAGGAATACAACGTGCCGCTCGTCGTGAGCGGCACAAAGGAGCCAAAAAAGCCGTGAAAGCGACCGCCCCTCTGCTCAGCCTGCTGCTGCTTCTGTCAGCGTGTCAGCGCGAGGAGCGGCCCCTCGAATCGCCTCTCCCACGCAGCGAGAACGACGACCAGATCACCATGTCGAGCAACCATCCCGGATCAGGCGGACCGCAGGCGGCAACGTCGGGCACGGCGAGTAAATACGATAAGAGCGCCTACCAGGTTGCCGAAGGCAAACGCCTCTTCGCCTGGTTCAATTGCAGCGGATGCCATTTCAACGGCGGTGGCGGCATGGGCCCGGCGCTCATGGACGACAAATGGATTTACGGCTCCTCGATCGAGAACATCGCCGCATCGATCCGCGAAGGCAGGCCGAACGGAATGCCCACCTTCCGCGGCCTCATTCCAGAGGAGCAGATATGGCAGATCGCAGCATACGTGCGATCTCTGGGCGGCAATGTTTCGAAAGACGTAGCGCCGTCCCGCAACGACGATATGAATCCTCACCCTGCAGAAAACCGACTGCGCGCGCCCGAAAGGCTCCATACGGCTCCCGCGCTCCCTACTTCGGGAGAAGGAAAGCCATGAAGGTGTCGCGCCGGTGGCTCTGGATGCCGTTTCTTGCGCCGTGGTTTGCCGGATGCCGCGACTGGCAATCGGCTCTCGAGGTACACGGCCGGAACGCCCGCACGGCGCTTTCGCTCATTTGGACTTTCACGGCGGTTTCGGTTGTTGTCTGGGTGCTCGTAATGCTCACGCTGGGCTGGGCTCTCGCGCGCCGCCGTCCCGCTGCGGAAGCCGCGAGAGCACCGCTTGAAATGGACCTATCGCGCGAACGGCGATTGACGCAACTAGTCGCCGGCGCCGTGGCGATCACCGTAATCGTCCTCGTCATCCTGACCACGGCAAGTTTCTTCGCAGGCAGGTCGATTGCGGCGCTGACGGGAACTGAGGCGCTGACCGTCCGCCTTACAGGCAATCAATGGTGGTGGGAAGTCAGATATCAGGATGCTGATCCAGCGGATATTTTCACAAGCGCCGATGAGATTCACATACCGGCCGGAGAGGCCGTGAAGGTCGAACTGCAATCGAACGACGTCATCCACAGCTTCTGGGTGCCGGCGCTTGCCGGCAAGCGCGACCTCATTCCAGGCAGGCCGAGCGAACTGACCATCATGGCGGACAAGCCGGGCGTGTACCGGGGCCAATGCGCCGAGTTCTGCGGTTACCAGCATGCTCACATGGCACTGATCGTGGTCGCACACGAACGCAAGGATTTCGAGAAGTGGCGCAGTGCACAGCTTGCGCCGGCCATCTCGCCGGCCAACGAGGAGCAAAGGAGAGGCCAACAGGTGTTCATGTCCCAGGGCTGCGTGATGTGTCACACGATCCGGGGCACCCAGGCGGGTGGCACGACCGGACCAGATCTTACCCATGTGGCCAGCCAGCGCGGAATTGCCGCCAACACCCTGCCGATGACGCGTGGCGCACTCGCCGCCTGGATCGCCGATCCTCAGGCTATCAAGCCCGGCAGCAAGATGCCGCGGGTCGACCTCAATCCTGACGATCTCAACGCCGTGGTGGCCTATTTGGGGGGCCTGAAATGACCCTCGAGGCGCTCACCGCCGCCGATCCTGGGCATACGGAGCGGCTAAAGGGAATCCGCGACACCGGGCTCGATGACGCCACGCTGCATGATTTCCTCGCCGAAACGTGGAAAACGCCGAAAGGTCTCTACGGTTGGATCACCACCGTGGACCACAAACTGATCGGCCGTCGTTATATCGTCACGGCGTTCCTGTTTCTCGTGCTGGCCGGACTTGCGGCCATGGTCATGCGCTACCAGCTTGCTTCACCGGAAGCCGGCCGCATCGGGCCTGACCTCTACGACCAGCTCTTCACCATGCACGGCACCACGATGATGTTCCTGTTCGCTGTGCCCGTGATGGAGGCGTTCGGGGTCTACCTGGTCCCGTTGATGATTGGCACGCGCAATATTGCCTTTCCTCGCCTCAACGCCTTCTCCTACTGGGTCTACCTCGGCGGCGGCCTGATGATCTGGATCGCTTTTGCGCTCAACACGGGTGCGGACGCAGGCTGGTTCAACTACGTACCGCTGGCCGGGCCGGAATACGGCGTCGGCAAGCGGTCCGACTTCTGGGCACAGATGGTGACCTTTACCGAAGTCGCAGCTCTCGCTGTCGCGGTCGAGATCATCGCGACCGTCTTTAAACAGCGCGCGCCGGGCATGACGCTGGATCGCATTCCGCTGTTCGTCTGGTCGATCCTGGTGACGGCCTTCGTCATTTTGTTCGCGATGCCCGCCGTGATGGTGTCCAGCACCATGCTCATCCTCGACCGGCTGGTCGGCACGCATTTCTACAACCAAGCGGAAGGCGGCGATCCACTCCTATGGCAGCACCTGTTCTGGTTCTTCGGCCATCCGGAGGTCTATATCATCTTCATCCCGGCGACCGGGTTTGTCTCGGCGATGCTGCCCGCCTTCGCCCGCCGCCCGGTTTTCGGCTATCTCGCCATCGTGCTGTCGTTGATCTCGATCGGCTTCCTGTCGTTCGGTTTGTGGGTGCACCATATGTTTGCCACCGGCCTGCCCCAGCTCGGGTCGAGCTTCTTTACTGCCTCCTCGATGATGATCGCAATCCCGAGCGGCATTCAAATCTTCTGCTGGATCGCCACCATTTGGGGCGGCAAACCTGTCTATGCCACGCCGATGCTGTTTGTGCTTGGTTTCATCTTTACCTTCGTCATCGGCGGGCTCACTGGCGTCATGGTGGCCTCCGTACCGCTCGACCTGCAGGTACACGACACCTACTTCGTCGTCGCCCATTTCCACTATGTGCTGGTGGGTGGCGCCGTCTTCCCACTTATAGGCGCGGTGTACTACTGGTTCCCCAAGATCACGGGCCGAATGCTTTCCGAGCGGCTCGGCCACTGGAATTTCTGGCTGATCTTTGCCGGCTTCAACGCCACCTTCTTTCCGATGCACCTGCTCGGCCTGCAGGGTATGCCGAGGCGCGTCTACACTTATCCGCTCGAAAGCCCATGGGCAGCCACGAACCTGTTTGTCAGTTTCGCTTCGGTTGTCGTCTTCACAGGCTTTGCGACGCTGGTGCTCAATGTAGTTCTGAGCCTACGCAACGGGCGGATCGCCGGTGACAATCCTTGGCACGCCAGCACGCTCGAATGGGCGACCACATCACCGCCGCCGGCCTACAACTTCCTGCGCTTGCCGGCTGTCACCCATCGCGAGCCGCTGTGGGCAGACCCCAAGGTTCTGCCTGTCGTCGAGGGCCTGCGTGTCGACGCGCGCGAGGTGATCTCCGGCACCATGGCCGATGCGGTTCCAGAAATCCGCGAGCCTTCCGCCGACAATTCGATATGGCCGTTTCTTGCAGCGCTGGCAACGGGCGCGGCCTTTCTGGCATCGATTTTCACGCCTTGGGCGGTGGTCTGGGGGGCCATTCCCGTGGCCGTTACGATGATCGGCTGGTTCTGGCCGAAGGGTACGCCGGAGGACGAGGAATGAGGCGACGCGTTATTGCAGATGTCTCGCATCTGCCCACCTACGATTTCGGGTCGGGCAGTCCGATGTGGTGGGGAACGCTGGCAGTCGTCGCGCTCGAAGGCATGGGCTTCGCGCTGGCCATCGGCACCTATTTTTATCTCTGGTCGCTGGCGCCCGATTGGCCGCTCGAGGCGCCGCCGCCAGACCTGCTGCCCGGGACGCTCATGCTCGCCATCCTTCTGGCCAGCTTGGTCCCGAACCATCTGACCTCGCGGTGGGCGCATTGGCAGAACATCGCAAAGGTGCGCGTCGGCATGGTGGTCATGTCACTCGCCGGCGTGCTGCCACTCATTGTGCGCATCTGGGAATTTCCGGCACTTAGGATTTCATGGGACGAGAATGCCTACGGCTCGATCGTATGGTTCCTGCTCGGCCTTCATACGACCCACCTGCTGACGGACGTCGGCGACACGATCGTGCTGACGGTGTTGATGTTCACGCGCCATGGCCATTCCGGCAAGCGCTTCAGCGACGTCTCCGACAACGCCTTTTATTGGGATTTCGTCGTCGTCTCCTGGGCGGTGCTGTATCTCGTCATCTATTGGTTTCCGAGGATGTGATGGCTCATGCCCTTCGCAACGGCGTTTCCTGGGCCGGCCTCGCCGCTGGGCCGACCGCTTGGGCGCTTTCGTTCCAGGCCAATTATTCGATCGTCCACTGGCAATGCCTTTCGGATTGGCACCCGGCGTCGCTTGTAAGCGTCCTAGCAATGGTCGCAGCCCTAGCCGGGGCCTTTCTGTCCTGGCGCGCCTTGGCCGATGGCAGCCACGGCGTCACACCGCCGGAAACGGCGGAAACGCGCCGCTTCCTTGCCGGCGTATCCTGCGGCATCGGCATGCTCTTCGCTCTGGTTATGGCAATGCAATTTGCAGCCGGCCTGATCTTCGGCGGATGCGAACTATGAGCCCGATCTTCGATTTTCTTCGCTCCGGCCTTTCCAGCGGGGTCGGCCATTGCTTCGGCGGCGCGCTCGTCTTCGGCTGGACCTTCGACCTTCCCGCCACCGCTCCTCTAATCCTCGTGGCGGCGCTCTATGCGACCGGCGTTGCCCGCCTTTGGCGGCGCGCAGGCTACGGTAGAGGCGCAACGGTGATCCAGACCAGATGCTTCGTCGGCGGCTGGCTGATCCTGGCGTCGGCTCTGATATCGCCTTTGCATGAAGCGAGCAAAACAGTTTTCACCGCGCATATGATCGAGCACGAGCTGATCATGGCGGCGGCCGCGCCGCTTCTGGTCCTTGCCCGCCCCTTGCCCGCGATGCTGTGGTCGCTGCCGGCGGGCTGGCGCCGAACTTTGGGCCGGATACCCAGGAGCGGTCTTTTCCCGGCATTCTGGCGTGAACTCACGACACCCTTGATCGCGACGATCGTCCATGGCTTGGCAATCTGGCTGTGGCATGCGCCGCCGCTGTTCGAAGCCGCGCTCGCCCACTCGCCGGTGCATTGGCTGCAACACTTTTGTTTTCTATTCTCGGCGCTGCTGTTCTGGTGGGCGCTGTTCTTCAGTCCGGCCAGCCGCAAAGGCTACGGTGGCGCGATCGGCCATCTCTTCGCGACAGCTGGTCACACCGGCCTGCTCGGGCTGCTTCTGCTCTTTTCCCGGCATATCTGGTTCCCGATGCAGGGAATCGGTTCGCTGGCCTGGAATCTGGCTCCTATCGAAGATCAGCAGCTTGCCGGCCTGGTTATGTGGATACCCGCTGGCCTGATCTACGCGGGAGCAGCGATCGCGCTGGCTGGGTTGTGGATTTCGGGCAGCGGCAGACAGAAGGAGACCCATCGTGTCTACCGTCCGGGCTAGAGTGTTCTGGCTGGCGGCCTCGGCCCTGGCTGCCGGCGCCGCTTTGCTGGTCTTCCGTTCCAAGAAGAGGCATGCTGCCCATCCTGCTTCACCGCCACCCGATGAGTTGGCCGGTCGCGGCCTGGCTGCGCTGGGCATCGTGCTTGTCCTTTGCCTTACGGCTGCCATTGGCGCGCCAATGCTCCTGCGGGCGCAGGCTGCCGCCGGGCGGGAACGATGGGCGGCCGCCATTACTGGTGGGGACCCCGCCAGGGCGCCCGTGTTGATGGTGAGGAACGGCTGTGCAGGATGCCACGTTATTGCAGGCGTGCCTGGTGCACAGGGCCGCACCGGCCCGGAACTGGCCGGAATGGGTCGGCAGAAATTTATCGCCGGCCTTCTGCCGAACACTCCCGAAAATCTCGCCGCGTGGATTCGAGACGCCCGCCGCTACGACGCACATACGGCCATGCCAAGTACTTTGATCAGCAAGGCGCAATCGCGGGACATCGCGGCCTATCTTTACACAATCGGCCGCTGAGGATGTATGATCCCAAGGTTGAAAACTGCCCCCTCAAGACCTGGTATATCGCAGCGCGCGATCAGCAACGCCGCAGCACGGTTGCGGCATCAACCGCGTTTTTGATCCCTCTGCTGCTTTGATGCTTCCATGCCGCTGAATATACGAATTTGGCGGCGGGCGCTCTGCCCCGCCAGAATTCGGATCGCCGTCCGCTGCGGCAGAGCGCGTTTCCAATGCTCGATGTTCTCCTGGAAGGCCAAGGCATTCCTTTGGCAAGCGCCAAGGAGGTGGCCGTATCGTGGTCTTTCTGCCTGCCAGACCTCACAAGGTCAATAAATCGGAGCACGCGCTCGGCACGACGCTCCTCCTGATTAATCCCGTTCGTGTCCCGGGTCGAGCCGCCGGAGCGCTGGCGGCGGCCTGTGTGCCAACGACCCAGTGCAGGACCGTCTTGACGGTGACAGACGATACGCCGGCCGCCAGAGGCCTCGTTGTCTCGCGCCGGAGCAGCCTTTACTATCCGAGCGTCGCGCCGCTTGGGAGGTTGTGTCGGCTGCTTCAACAATTTTCCGCCCGGGTTCGACCGCTCCTGTCCTGCCGTCCCGCTTCGCACGGGAACAACTGCTTCTTCTGCAGGTTCGGCGTCGAAAGGAAGGAATTCCCGTGGCCGAAAGCAAGCACTCTTGGGGTATCTCTGCCGAAGAGCTCCAGCCCACACAACGCCTGAAGGGAAAGGCGCAAGAGGCGCGCAGAAAAGCGCTTAAGCTTGGGCCGGTAGGCGCTGGACGCTCGTTTGCCAAGCCTGGCCCTCGCCTGCCAGTTGGAAGACCCATCCGTGCGCGGCTCGCGTAACCCCAAGTTATCCGAGCCGACTCGGCCTTCACCGGACGATCGCAAAAGAGGAAGCGGAGCGGTCGGGGTCCTCACCAAAATCGGCACGCTCACCGCTCGTCCCTGGTCGTTCTTGATCCTCTTGGCTTATGCGGGCGCATGGCTGATTGTTGACCGGCACAGCCTTAACTGGCACGGCGCGGCTACGTTGGCAACTTGGGCCATGACCTTGTTTATTCAAAGATCGGAGCACCGAGACACACTGGCGCTCCAAGCGAAATTGGACGAACTGTTGCGGGCGTCGGGGTCGGCGCGCAACGAGCTTACCAAGATTGACGAGCAGGAGCCGGAAGAGATTGAGCGGCACCGAGACGCCGAGCGGCGATGAGTGACCGGCCGGCTGCTCGTCCCCCCCACCGGCGTCTTTGGAACGATCTTGCCCGCCAGAGTTACGGTTACCGAGAAAAGCCACCGCTCGAGCGACATCATTGGTCCTTCGCACCAATCTTGTTGCCCACTCCGGCTAATCGGGCAATCCCCCTGGCAGTGTCCGGGGCTGTCCGAAATCCGCTGCGGTTACTATAGTCACGTAATGGTTTATTACCGCGACCATGGGTTGCGGCACTTCTTTTTGCAGCAGTAAGATCAATCAGTGTGATTGCAGCGACCGCAGCAAGAGCGAAACAAAGGTTCTGCCTCTTGGAATTGTCTCTCCGGTAAGCGGCACAGAGCGCGGCGATGTCAAGAATGTCGCCACCGAAACGGCTCCATAGACCTGCGGTCCTGCTCACTGACAGGGATGTCATGCCTGCCGCGAGTTCACGGACTCCGAAAGCCCGGATGACGTTCTCCCTTCCTCGAGTGCCGAGCATGCGTGCCAGCGATGGCGCCGCGAAAAGTTCGGCTAACCCTAGAGCCAAGGAAAACCAACCCAGGCCATCTGCTACCAAGTCTGGTGTAGGACGGACCGATGGACCGACTTTCAGCACCTTTGGGTCGCTCGCGGATCTGGTAAGGTTTGCTGCACGCCTCAGTATGTTCATGATTTCACCCGCCTCAAGTCGTAAGCACGACTTTGATGCAACTGTCCTGTTTATCCCGGAAAACTCGATAGAGTTGGGGCCCGTCCGCCAGATCGGCTTTGTGGGTAACCACGAAGGACGGATCGATCTTTTTGTCTTCGATGAGCCGCAGGAGTTCGTCCGTCCAACGGTTCACATGCGTTTGTCCCGTCCGGATGGTGAGGCCTTTGTTCATGGCGAGACCGAAAGGTATGTTATCGACCAGGCCACCATAGACGCCAGGGATCGAGAGCACGCCACCAGGCTGGCAGACATAGATCATCTCGCGTAACACGTGGGGGCGATCGCTCTCCAACAAGGTTATCTGCTTGAAGCGGTCAAAGAGCGTATCCGGCTGTCCGAAGCCGACATGGGATTCCATGCCGACAGCGTCAATGCATTTTTCCGGCCCCTCGCCATCGGTCAGATCGTTCAATCGGGCGACTACGCTTTCCGTTGAAAAATTGATGGTGACGGCGCCGCCAGCGGCTGCCATGGAAAGCCGCTCCGGGAGATGATCGATGGCGATGACCTGCTTGGCGCCGAGCAGAATGGCGCTTCGGATCGCCATTTGCCCCACCGGACCGCAGCCCCAGACTGCCACGGTGTCCAGTGGGCCGATTTCGCATTGCACAGCCGCCTGCCACCCGGTCGGGAAAATATCCCCCAGGAAGAGCAGCGTTTCATCGGGGATGCCTTGCGGCACTTTGATATGCGTCTTGTCGGCGAATGGAACCCGCAGGTATTCGGCCTGGCCACCCGGATAGCCCCCCGTCAGATGTGTATAGCCGAACAAGCCTGCCGTGGTGTGGCCGAATACTTTGTCGGCCAGGTCCTTGCGTCGGTTGGTCCTGCGGCAAAGCGAGTAGTTGCCTTGCCTGCATTGCACGCATTGCCCACAGAAGATAGTGAAGGGCACAACGATGCGCTCGCCCTTCTTGAGCGCTTGGTTGACACCTGATCCGACCTCGACCACCTCCCCCATCATCTCGTGCCCCATGATATCACCGGGCATCATGGCGGGGATATAATTGTGGTAAAGATGAAGGTCCGAGCCGCAGATGGCACAGCTCGTCACCTTGATGATGGCATCGCGCGCATCCTCGATTTCTGGGTCCGTGACCTCGTCACAACGTATGTCTTCTTTCCCGTGCCAAACAAGTGCGCGCATGGGCTTTCTCCAGTTCCGACCCAGCCAGCCGAGCCGCTCCAGATAGCAGAGGCTCGTCCGTCAGATGGAAAACGACGTTTTCCCTGTAGTCGGCTTCAAACCGGCTTTGCACCTATATGTTCCCTGTCCATTGCGTTCGGAGTCGCGGAGGCGCGGGATGGAAAAAGGGAGGAGGCCCGAGGATGGTTGGCGCCATGTCTTAGGCCGGTAGCCAGCTATAGGCTCCTCGCAACCTTCTTTTCCCGCAGGCTGCGGATGCGGGGAGTGCCGGCATTATCTGTAAGCCTGCGGAATAACTGGGCAGTCAAGGCGGCAGAGGTCGTTATGTCGTAGAGCGCGGCGGCGCGCCGCGCGCTCGCTTCCGCCATGGCTTTAAGCCGTTCCGGCTGGCTGATGAGCTTGATTGCTGCCCGCGCAACACCTTCCCAATCGCCCGGAAACTCGCTGACGATGCCCGGCCATTCGCTGGTGCCGATCAATATGCCTGTTTCGCCAGTCTCGACGATTTCAGGCACGCCGCCCACGCCAATCGCGATGACTGGCACGCCGCAAGCCATGGCCTCCAGCAGCGCGAGCGGCATGGCGTCGGCGCGAGAGGTGTGAAGCATCAGGTCTAGCGCAGGATAGACTTGCGCGGGATCGTCCCACAGCCCTGCCAGATGCACATTGGTGCCTATGCCTGCCCGCTCGATCGCTCGGGCGATCTCCTTTTCTTGGGTGCCGGTGCCCACCAGCACAAAATGCACGTGCGGCAGTTGCCTCAAAATGGTGTCAGCTGCCTTGATGAACTTGTCGGGACCTTTTTCCCAGGCAAGCCGGCCCACGAAGCCAATCAGGAAGTCCTCTTCGGATACGGCAATTGCCTTCCGCAGCAGGCTACGCGGCGCACACCCCGGTCGATAGCGCTCGAGGTCGACGCCATTGGGAATGAACGTCAGCTTTTCTGGAGGCATGCCGACGGCGAGCGCTTGGGACCAGGCTTCACGGCACACAAGGATCATTTCCGTGCCGGTGAGTCGGGCGACGCTGATCTCCTGCGGCTGCAGACTCATTCCGTGCAGCGTGGCCACCATGGGCGTGTTGGTCAGCAGACCCGCGAGTGCAGCTACCGTATGAGCGTTCATCAGATGGGCGTGGATGATGTCGATATGGTGACTCTCGACCAGCCCCGCGATCATCTCGATCGAGCGCCAGGGCGGATCGTCGCGTAACGGCGCGATGTAGACGGCGCAGCCCTTCTGGCGCAATGCGCGCGTATAGGCGCTTTCGAACGGACAAAGCACGGTCACCGCGAATTCGTCTTTGGGCAACTTGCCTATCAGGTTGCCGACATAATTTTCCATGCCGCCAACGATCGCGTTGCCCAGCACTTCGAGGAGGTTGATCCTGCTGCCATCCCTGTATTTCTGATCGGCAGCTACCACTTGGTTGGGACCGGACGTCATCCTGGCTCTCCCGTTACGAGGCGCAGCCACTTGGCTGCAGTGCCCGACATCAGTTCACGGCGGTCCTCCGTCGCTATGTCGAGCCGGTCAAGCAAGTCATGCACCTCTTCGATGGCGGAACGGATGTGGGCGCCCGGACAAGGCAGGAAGCGATCGCTGCCGAACTGCATCTGCTGCGCGCCCAAGATGTCGAAGGCGAGACGCAGTACTCCCTCGCGATAGGCCGGCGGCGGCCCGAATGAAATGTCGAAGCGAAACTGACTTTCGGCGGGATCTACGCCATTGATGCGGTCGATCAACCCCACCGCGTTGGCTTCGTCGCACCATGGCCAGCCTAGGTGGGCAAGCGTGACGCGCAGCCCCGGATAGTCGCGCACCACCTCATAGAAGCTCGGCCGGCAAAAGCGGCCTGACCGGCCATCGATGAAGATGCCGCTATGAAAAAGGATAGGCAGTCCCAGTCGAACTGCAACCTCATAGACGCGGTGAGCGCAATCGTCATAGGGATACCAGCCCGTCGGCACCAGCTTTAGGCCACAAATGCCGGGAAGCTCGGCTGCGGCCTCCAGATCGCTTGCCGCTTCATGATGCAGCGGGTTCACCACCGCAAATCCCAGCAGGCGGTCCTTATGGCCGGCGACCAGCCGCGACAGATGGCGATTGCCTTCGCGCAGTGACTCCCGGTTGGTCAGCGAATAAGGCTCGGTGAGGAACGGCGCCAGCAGCACCGCCATATCCACGTCGGCTTCATCCAGCGATCGCAGCACGCCATCCGCGTCCTCGCGTCCAGATGTATGCAGATGGGCGTCGATAATCATCCGTCATCTCCATGGCCCCGCCGCTTTAAACTGTCGTGCGCGCCAGGTGTTCCGGCTATTTGGTAAAATTCCGCGAGAGCTCGCGGAACAACTGCAGCAAGCGGAGGTTAAGGCAGGCGAAACACATCACAAGCAGACCGAACCAGTCAGGTACTGAAGTCTTCCAAGGATAACATTCTATCGATGTAGAAGGTCACCTTCCGACGAATCAACGTTAAGCCTGAAAGGGTATGGAACATGGCTCTGGAAATTGATGGATTTGGGAAGAACAATAGGCCATTATTGTTGTGTTTTTCCCATCTGCGCTGGAACTTCGTCTTTCAACGTCCGCAGCATCTTCTGACAAGAGCGGCGCAGGACCGACACGTTATCTATTTCGAGGAGCCGGTTTTCGAGCCGGTCGAGGAGCCATCGCTGCACATCGTCTCGATACAACCGGGCCTGCGCGTGGTGACGCCGGTGCTGCCGCAAGGAATCCCTGCGGCGACGGCCCTGCGCATCCAGCGCCGTCAGGTCGACGAATTGGTCTCGGCCACGCCGGCCGCCAGGAGGCTGCTGTGGTACTATACGCCGATGGCACTTCGTTTTAGCCGCCATCTCGAGCATGAGTTGTGTGTCTATGATTGCATGGACCAGCTTTCGGCCTTCAAGGGCGCGCCGCGCGACCTGTCCGATCTGGAGGGCGAGCTTTTCAGACAGGCCGATATCGTCTTTACCGGGGGGCAAAGCCTTTACGAAGACAAGCGCACGCGCCATCCGGCCACGTATCTGTTCGCGAGCAGTATCGATTGCGGCCACTTCAGTCGCGCACGGCGCAAGCTTGCCGATCCGGCGGACCAACAGACGATAGGCTATCCGCGCGTGGGCTTCTTTGGGGTCATCGACGAGCGCATGGATATTAAACTGGTTGCGCGGGTGGCGAAGGCCCTGCCGCATGTCCATTTCGTCATGCTCGGGCCGACCGCCAAGATTGAACCGGCTAACCTGCCGAAGGCGTCCAACCTGCATTGGCTCGGGTGCAAATTCTATGCCGAGCTACCGGCCTATCTCGCCAATTGGCAGGCCGGCTGGATGCCCTTCGCGCTCAATGCCTCCACCCGCTACATCAGCCCGACAAAGACTCCCGAGTTCCTTGCCGCAGGCCTGCCCGTCGTCTCCACCGCGATAGTGGATGTGGTGCGAAGCTATGGCGCCCGTGGTCTTGTGGAAATCGCGAATGCCGCCGACATGCCTTCCAAGCTCGCGGCGCTTCTCGAGGGTCCGGACAGAGGCTGGCTGGACAGGGCAGACATGCTCCTTGCAGAGACATCCTGGGACCGCACCTGGGCCGAAATGGCGGCGTTGATCGAAGAGGCGCGGGACGTGAGGCGGGCGCCAGCCGCCAGCGGAGGGTTGAAATGTTCGATTGGCTGATTGTTGGCGCCGGCTTTGCCGGCAGTGTGCTGGCAGAGCGCATCGCCTCCCAGCGGCAGGAAAGCGTGCTCCTCATAGACCGCCGCTCCCATGTCGGTGGCAATGCCTATGACTGCTATGACGAGGCCGGTATTCTGGTCCATCTTTACGGCCCGCATATCTTTCACACCAACTCGGCTGCCATCGCCGGCTATCTGTCGCAATTCACCGCCTGGCGACCATATGAACATCGCGTGCTGGCGCGCGTCGACGGTAAGTTACTGCCGATCCCGATCAATCTCGACACAATCAACCGTCTTTATGAGCTGGACCTGACTTCCGAGGAACTGGAGGTTTTTTTCGCGGCGCGGCGCGAGACCGTTGAGCAGATAACAACGGCCGAGGACGTCGTCGTTAGCACGGTGGGGCGGGAGCTCTACGAAAAATTCTTTCAGGGCTACACCAGAAAGCAGTGGGGCCGGGACCCATCGCAGCTGAGCAAGTCGGTGACCGCGCGGGTTCCCACGCGTCTCAACCGAGATGACCGCTATTTCGGCGACAAGTTCCAGAACATGCCGGCCGGGGGCTATACGCGCATGTTCCGGCGCATGCTGGACAATCCGCGCATCCACATCATGCTGCAGGCAGACTATCGTGCTATCCGCGATCGCATTCCCCATCGTCGCCTAATCTATACAGGCGCGGTCGACGAGTTCTTCGACTTCCGTTTCGGACCCCTTCCTTACCGATCCCTGAGCTTTCAGCATGTGACATTGGAACGGGAAAGAACCCAGCCGGTTGCCGTTATTAACTACCCACAGGACGAAGATTACACCCGCGTGACCGAATACAAGCACCTGACCGGGCAGGTGCATCCCTGCACCAGCCTGAGCTATGAATATCCCAGCGACACCGGCGATCCCTATTATCCGGTTCCCTGTCCGGAAAACGAAGCGCTCTACAAGCGCTATGAGATGCTGGCGGCGCAGCTTCGACATGTCTGGTTCGTGGGGCGACTGGCGACCTATCGATATTACAATATGGATCAGGTCATCGGTCAGGCGCTGGCGACTTTCGAGCGGATTCAGAGGACGGTGTCGGCCGGAGCACAGGCAACGGACCGCGCAGAGGCGGCCGAATGACGAGACAAGGCATGCCGCTTCAGCTTTGGGGAGGAGCCGAATGCAGCATGGTGCGGGTCGGCGATCGGCTGCGCGACCAGTTAGCCGAAACGGGGCATGACGTTCGGGCCAGCGATCTCGATCTCATTTCCGGTCTTGGCATCAAGACGCTGCGCTACCCCGTATTATGGGAGAAAATCCGTTATGGCATGACGGATGCAGACTGGAGTTGGCCGGATGCCAGGCTGAAGCGACTGCGAGAACTCGGCATCGCGCCAGTTGCAGGCCTCCTGCATCATGGGTTTGGCCCGCAGCCCGAACTGGCGCTCCAGCCACAATTTCCGCAGGCCTTTGCGCAGTTTGCCGAAGCGGTGGCGCGCCGCTATCCTTGGATCGATGCTTTCACCCCCATCAACGAGCCGCTCACAACCGCGCGCATCAGCGGTCTTTATGGGTTGTGGTATCCGCATGGCCGCGATGAGACGCTTTGCTTCCGGCTGCTGGTCGCGCAGTGCAGCGCGGTTGCCGCCGCGATGGCTGCGATCAGGAAGATCAATCCAAACGCTCGCCTGGTGCAGACCGAGGACTTAGGCCACATATTTTCCACCGCGCCGCTGCGATATCAGGCTGATTACGAGAATGAGAGGCGCTGGCTCGGCCTCGACCTCATCACCGGCCGTGTAGACCGAAGCCATACATTTCATGAGAGGCTGATTGCAGCAGGCGTCAGCGAAACCGACCTTGCCCAACTTGTCGCACAGCCTTGTCCTCCCGATCTCCTCGGCATCGATTACTACCTGACCAGCGACCGCTTTCTCGACCATCGCCTCTGGCTCTATCCGCATGAGCCGATCGGCGGGAATGGAATCCACGTCTATGTCGACGCCGCCGCCGTGCGGTCGCCTTATCGGGGTAGGGCGACGCTTGCCGCACGCATAGACGAGGCCTGGAAGCGCTATCGCCTGCCACTGGCGCTCACCGAAATCCACAATGGCTGCACGCGCGATGAGCAACTGCGATGGCTGCTCGAGGCCTGGCAGACAGCCCGTGCGGCCCGTGGCAAGGGGATCGATCTGCGTGCCGTCACCGCGTGGGCGCTTTTCGGCATGGTTGATTGGAACTCGATGCTGCTGCGCCGCGATCGCCACTATGAAAACGGCGCTTTCGATATCCGCTGCCAGCCGCCACGTCCCACTGCGCTATCGCGGGCAATCGCTCGGCTTACCAGCGGAGAGACCTATGATCATCCTGTCCTTGACCGCCCGGGATGGTGGCAGGAAGAAAGCCCTTCGCGCATGCCGGCACGGCTGCTTCTGCTGTCGGGTGGCGGAAAAATGCAGAAAATCCTCGAAGACTGCTGCAGGGCACGCAGGCTTGCCATTGCCTGCTGCGATCCCCATCCCTCGGATCAGAAATTGCCGGACGCGGCGTGGTCTTCGATCCAGGTATCCTCGACGGCCGGCGGCCGGCGTCTGATCTGCCGATATGCGGATGGGGGCCTGCTCGATCTTGAGGTCGATCGCTCTGCCGATCCGCACTGTGTGGCCAACGCCTGTCTGGACGTACTTATCGACGGGCCGCGGGGCAAAGCGCGTTTGCTGTGCGTCATGCCCGCAAATCAATATCAAATTTCCTTCGCCGCCGAATCCGCCTGTCCGCAACGGTAAGGCGATCACCTTGCGGGCAAATTCGCCGGCTCGAGCATCTTGTCGGATTTCGGTTCCGCCGAGAATGCAAGCGCCGGGCTCGCCCACAAAGCAGGCGTGTTCAGGTTAGTTGCTGGAAGACCCCTCAGCTTCGGCGTTCATCGCCCGGCTTCGCCACCGTTCGGCGGCAGCCGGCGGATAACTTTTGCGCGCTAGCCTACATCCTCGCTTCGCCCGTGGGTCGGACTAGGGAACAAAGCTGCGGCTCCGCAGTTGGATTCCCAACGAAATGGAGGCAAGGATGAGCGAAGCCGTCACCACCACGGATCATGACAAAATCCGGCGTTGGGTCGAAGAGCGGGAGGGCAGGCCAGCCGTAGTCCGGACATCTGGCTCGGGCGGCTTGCTGCGGATCGATTTCGGTGAGCCCGAGGAGAACCTGGAAGAACTCAGCTGGGATGAATTCTTCGAGATATTCGATGACAATGATCTTGCCTTCCTGCACCAGAACCGCACCTCCGATGGAAACACGAGCCGCTTCCACAAATTCGTCGAACGCGGAAAATGAGGGCGCAGGACGTCGGCGAGACGCCGTGGGCATCCCGGGGCTGCAGCCGTGAGAGCATGAGGGCCGCCATTCTGACCGGACCTCGACAATGGGTGATCAAAGAGGTGGCCCTGCCCCCGATTCTGCCCGGTCAGGTGCGGGTGCGGCTGGAAGGCTGCGGCCTATGCGCTTCCAACATCGTCCCGTGGCAAGGGCCCGATTGGATGAATTTTCCCACAGAAGCCGGTGCGCTTGGCCATGAAGGTTGGGGAGTGATCGATGAGGTTGCCCCGGACGTAGCCTCAATCAACGTCGGCGATCGGGTGGCAGCCCTGTTCCACAACAGTTTTGCCGAATACGATACCGGTCCGGCAGACGCAGTGATCGCCTTGCCCCACTCATTTGCCGGCAAGCCTTTTCCCGGCGAGCCGCTTGGATGCGCCATGAACATATTGGCGCGTAGCGACATTGTGCCGGGCAGCTATGTGGCGATCCTCGGTATCGGCTTCCTCGGTGCGCTGCTGACCTGCCTGGCGACGCAGTCCGGTGCCCGCGTGATCGCGCTTTCGCGGCGCGAAGCTTCGCTTGCACTTGCCCGCGAGATGGGCGCCATTGAAATCATCCGTTGCGAGAATGCGCTGTCAGCGATCAGCCGCGTCCGCGACCTGACGGGCGGCAGGATGTGTGAGCGCGTTATCGAGGCCACTGGCAGGCAGGCGCCTCTCGATCTTGCCGGAGAGCTCATCTGCGAAGGCGGGCGACTAGTAATTGCAGGCTATCACCAAGACGGTCTGCGCCAAGTCGATATGCAGAAATGGAACTGGAAGGGCATCGACGTCATCAACGCCCATGAGCGGGCGCGCCAAACGTATGTAAGAGGCGTAAGGCAGGCGATCTCGGCGTCACAGGCCGGCATTCTTCCTACGGAGCGGCTCTACACGCACTGCTATCCGCTTTCCGATATCAATACAGCCTTCCGAGCGGCCGCAACGCATGCTGATGGTTTCGTCAAGGCGCTGGTGCTGATGTGACTCCCGGGCCTACGATGGAAGGACGATGGTTGGGGGCTGCACCACGCCTCGGTTTCCTCGGAGTGGGCTGGATCGGTCGCAGCCGGATGCAAACGCTCGCTGAAGCCGGCGCCAGCATCTGCGCCATCTGCGACCCTTCTAGTGAAATGGTACAGAAGGCCTGCAAGCTCGCCCCTGGCGCCGCGGTGACCGACTCGCTGGAAGACATGCTGGCGATGGGCCTTGATGGCGTGGTGATTGCCACTCCGAGTGCTTTCCATGCGGAACAGGCGATGACGGCGTTGGCGGCAAATAGCGCGGTGTTTTGCCAAAAGCCGCTAGGACGCAACCTCACGGAAGTGCAAGCGGTAATCGAGGCGGCAAAGGCCAGCAACCGCCTACTCGGCCTCGACCTGTCGTACCGTCACACTGCCGCAATGCAGGCGGTGCGGTCCCTGTTGCGAGAGGGGACGATAGGCCAGGTGCACGCGGTCGATCTGGTCTTCCACAACGCCTATGGGCCAGACAAGCCCTGGTTCTACGATGCGGCGCTTTCGGGTGGCGGCTGTCTCATTGATCTCGGTGTTCATCTGGTCGATTTGCTTCTGTGGGCGCTGGATTTTCCGATAGTTGTCGGCACCCACGCCCGGCTGTTGGCGAAAGGGCATGTTCTTACCGGCAAGGAAGTGGAGGATTATGCGCTAGCCATGCTCGATCTTGAAGGCGGGCAAGTGGCGCGCCTCGCCTGTTCGTGGAGACTTCATGCCGGATGCGACGCCGTCATCGGCGCGACGTTTCATGGCGCCCTTGGCTCGCTTATCTTCACCAATGTGGGCGGGTCTTTCTATGATTTCGAGGCGCATCTTGCGCGCGGAACCTCTCGGGAATGCCTCGTGTCCCCTCCTGATGCCTGGGGGGGAAGGTCCATCCGGCACTGGACAGAGCACCTCGCCACCGATCGCCACTTCGATGCCGAGGCAGGTCAGTTCGCCCGAGTCGCCGAGGTGTTGGATCGAATTTATCAAGCAAATGCAAGGCGTATTGCGGCGATACAGGATAGGCCCTTGGGTGCCAAGCTTTGGGTGTCGTAGCGGAAATTTTTAAGGAACATTCCTCGCACAGCGTCGTTGTCGACTTTGAATCCTTTTTCGACTGGAACTGTCATGGATGAACACCTCGGCCGAGCGCGTGACGATGCTTCAATCGTGGAACTTGTGCCCGCACTGCGGGCTTTTGCGCGAACCTTTTATCGCGATCCCAACGATGCCGACGATCTCGTTCAAGATACCTTGCTGAAGGCGCTCCGAAGTTTTGAAACTTTCGAGCCGGGCACTCGCCTGAAGTCGTGGATGTTTACGATCATGCGTAATACGTTTTATACCCGCGTGAAGCTCTATTCCCGTGAAGCACCAGGCTCAGCTGATTGCGTAGCTGTCCGACCTTCCGTGGGCCCAACACAAGAGTGGTCGATCCGAGGCGCAGAAGTGAGGAAAGCGATCAATCGCCTTTCGCCATGCCATCGAGAAGTGTTGATGCTGGTAGGCGTGCTCGGCGTTTCCTATGAAGAAACCGCCCAAATATGCGGCTGCGCCATGGGAACTGTCAAAAGCCGCTTGAACCGGGCGCGGTTAAACGTCTTGGAACAATTGGGCGAAGCATCGGCCGCCACGCTGCTGGAGCAAGGATATAAATACGGTAACCCCGAGATGTGTGTTCACACGGAAAGACCGCGATAGTCGTCAACTCGGTGTTTGTCGCTGTTTTCGGATAAGCAGTTCGTTTTGAAGCCTGCGCGCCAGTTCCAGCAGGTGCTCGGGCGTTTCTTCTTGCATGATCTCATCCAGCAGCCCAGCCAATTTAATGTCAATGGCTGCCGTCTCCAATGGAAGATCGGACGGCGGCGAATCGCGTCGAGCCAAAACTAACGCTCCCGAAGTAGTCGATGCCTCAAATTATGTATTAAATACAGAAGGAAATTCAAGGCTTGAACTCGCTCTCGGTATGGCGTTTCACAACTTTGGGTCAACCAGGGAAAATCAGGTCGAAGGCGACGCGGCCTTTTGCCGGTTGTTGGGAAGAGGATTGGATCGCCACCGACGCTCACGCGGTACATTGGCCCGACCAAGGCTCACATAGCGGAACCCGTACAGTGCCATCTGCTCCGGATCGAAGAGATTTCGGCAATCGAAGACCACCGGCCTGCGCAGGGCCTCGGCCAGACGAGCAGGATCTAGCGAGCGGAACATCTCCCATTCAGTCAGTATGAGGAGAAGATCCGCTCCTTGCGCCGCATCGTAGGGATCTTCTGCCCACGTGGCGGACGGCAGCAGTGGGGCCGCATTGCCACTCGCCCAAGGATCAAACATTTTGACCCCGACATTGGCCTTTTGCAGCGCAGGTACGATTTGGAGGGCAGCCGATTCACGAACGTCATCAGTATTGGCCTTGAAGGCTGCGCCGAGCACGGCCACCTGCGCGCCGGAAATGCCTGCTATTTCTTTAAGCACGCGCTCGGCGATATGTCTTTTGCGATAATCGTTGCGCGCAATGAGAGCCTCAATCAAAGGCTGCGGTGCATTGAGCGCGCGGCCGATCCAAGCGAAGGCTTCAGTATCCTTTGGAAAGCAGGAGCCGCCATAACCAGGGCCAGGCTTCAGGAACGCAGTGCCGATGCGTGGGTCAAGCCCGATGCCTTTGGCCACGGAGTTGATATCGCCTTCGGTAACTTCACACAGGTCGGCCACGTCGTTGGTAAAACCTATTTTGAGCGCAAGGAAAGCGTTGGCTGCGTACTTGATGAGCTCGGCATCGGCGGTCCCGGTCTCCACAAGGGGAACGCCCCGGTCAAGAAGAGGCCGATAGAGCTTGATCAATCTTTCGCCGGCATCCCGGTCGTCTGCACCGATGACTATGCGGTCTGGCGTGAGAAAGTCGGAAACCGCGCTGCCCTCACGCAGGAATTCCGGGTTTGAGGTCACCCAGAAATCCAATGCGCCACGCTCTTCAGCGATGATCTCTCGGACCTCTCGCGCAGTACCTACGGCGACAGTGGACTTCAAGGTGACCACAGTCCGGGGCGACAAGAAAGGGGCGAACGACTGAGCCGCCTGCCGCACAAAAGCGAGATCTGCCTCGCCTCGAACGCCTTTGGGAGTGCCGACCGCCACCATCACTATGTCACGTCCGCGCACTGCCGAGGCTAAATGATCGGAAAAGCGTAACCGGCGGCACGCCATGTTACGGATCATGATCTCATCGAGGCCGGCCTCCCTGAAGGGAAAGACGCCGGCTTTCAGGCGTGCTATTCGCTCCTTGTCTATGTCCACGCAAATGACATCGTGGCCGAGCTCCGACAGGCATGCTCCCGTAGTGAGGCCGACATACCCCGCTCCAATGATTGTTACCCTCATCGCCGATTCCTTTTGTCTGCAGTGGGCCCTAACCGGAGAGGGAAAGCTATGTTCCTTGATTACTCGGTGCGCTTGCGGGCGATCTCGTCCAGTACGGCCTCAGGCGCAACATTTTTGGTCAGTTCGTTAATTTCCGTTTGCGGCGGCAACTCTGCGCCGAGTTGACGCGCGATGGCCAGTACAAGTTCGCCGACATGCGTCGTCTCTTGTTCCGCTAGCAAGCTCATCTGCAGTGTCAGTTCCGCTCTGTCGTCTTCCAGCCGCGCCTGCCGACGTTGATTCATCAGCACGAAGGTTGTCAGGAAGATTGCTTCTACCGAAGCTACCATCGCGAGCATGACAAGGGTGGGATCCCACGGCGGGAAAGGCAAAAATGCGCCCGTATTGACGATGATCCAGGTGCCGAACACCACGGCATGAGCCAAAAGCGACCAGATACTTCCGGTAAAGGTCGCTATCGCAGCCGCGACCTTGTCCGCGAAACCCTGGCTGTCTTGTTCGCGCTGCCTTCGGCGCATCAACTCGTCGATGTTGCGGGCGAGTGGCCTTGAGATTTCGTCCCTGGAATCCTGATTGGCTTGCGCAGATGTCATGGCGGTGACCTCGATTGCCAGTGCCCCGAACCGCGATACCTGGGAAATTGTTCTGGCGACAGGTCACCTGATTAGGTCAGCTCGAAGGAACAAACCTGCGATCCCGTTGTTGGGCGGAGGAAAAGACCAGAGGAAAGCGGAATGGTAAAGCATATCCTCGTGACCGGAGGCGCCGGATTCATCGGCCGCCATGTTGTCGCCGAATTGATCCAGCGGAAATTCGAGGTCCGCGTCCTCGACGCGCTGGTCGAGCAGGTCCATGGCGGCTCAGGTATCGAGCTGCCCGCCGGTGCGGAGTTGATCCAGGGCGATGTTCGCGACCCCGGCCGCGTCGAGCAGGCGCTGCGCGGCGTCGATGCGGTAATCCATCTTGCCGCGGAAGTAGGCGTCGGACAATCCATGTATAAGATTGCTCGCTACGTCGGGGCCAATGATCTCGGAACTGCGGTGTTGTTGGAAGCTATGCTGAGGCAGCCCGTCGGCCGCATTGTTGTTGCTTCTTCCATGAGCGTCTATGGCGAAGGCGCCTATCTTTCGGCCGACGACAGGATCGTGGGAAATGCGCGGCGTGATGCTGAGCGTATGAGGGCCGGCCTTTGGGACCCGGTCTCAGACACGGGAGAACCCCTTGTCTCGACAACCACTGATGAAAGCAAGCCAGCAGATTTGGCTTCGATCTATGCTTTGACCAAATATGCTCAGGAACGCGCCGTATTGATCTTCGGCGAAGCTTATGGCGTGGACGCCGTTGCATTGCGCCTCTTCAACGTTTTCGGGCCCGGCCAAGCACTGTCCAATCCCTACACCGGCGTTCTGGCGAATTTTGCGTCGCGGTTGGCCAATGGCAAGCGGCCGACAGTATTCGAGGATGGCAGGCAGCGGCGAGATTTCGTTCATGTCCGCGATGTGGCCCGCGCCTTTTGCCGGGCGCTGGAGAGTCCGCAGGCGCGGGGGCAGGTTATCAATATCGGCAGTGGCAGCTTCTATGCCATCAGCGATGTCGCTTCCATGCTGGCTCAGGCGATGGGCGTGCCGGAACTCGGCCCTGAAATCCTCGGCAAGGCGCGCGCGGGTGATATTCGCCACTGCTTTGCCGATATCGGGAGGGCGCGCGAGATTTTGGGCTATGAGCCCGCGCATCGACTCGAAGGCTCTCTCGACGAAATAGTGAACTGGGTTCGTGCATCGGTCGCGGTAGATCGAGGCTCGCAGATGCGAGGCGAACTCGAAGCCATGGGGCTGGTTTCATGAGACGGCAAGGAAAGCCCCGCCACATCCTCATTACAGGAGGTGCGGGTTTCATCGGCTGTAATCTCGCCGACAGCCTGCTTTCGGCAGGCGAGGAGGTCGCCATCCTCGATGATCTCAGTCGATCGGGTGTCGATCATAATCTAGCTTGGCTGAAACAAAGGCATGGGGGCAGGATAACTGCTTATGTTCAGGATGTTCGCGACGCCCGCGCGTTGCAGCCGGCGGTTGCGGAGGCTGCGGCTATCTTCCATCTGGCAGCGCAAACGGCTGTAACCACCAGTCTTACCGATCCGGTCGAGGATTTCGAGGTCAATGCTCGCGGCACGCTAAATGTCCTTGAAGCCGCGCGTAAGGCCGGGGATGTACCGGTCATCTTCGCCAGTACAAACAAGGTCTATGGCGGACTGGCGGATCTGGAGACGAGCAATGTTAGCGGGTGTCACCTGCCGCTCGATGCCCGGCTACGCCTGCGCGGCATTGGCGAGGCGCGACCGCTCGATTTCAGTACCCCTTACGGCTGCTCCAAGGGCGTGGCCGACCAATATGTGCTCGATTATGCCAAGTCCTATGGCATGCGAACGGCGGTGCTGCGCATGAGTTGCATCTATGGCCCACGTCAGTTCGGCACCGAGGATCAGGGATGGGTGGCGCATTTTCTGATCCGGGCGTTGAGAGGAATGCCGATCACTATCTATGGCGATGGCCTGCAGGTGCGCGATGTGCTTCACGTCAGCGATGCGGTTGCCGCCTATCGCGCGCTGCTTGCCGATATCGATCGCCTCAAGGGAAAGGCCTTCAATCTTGGCGGCGGGCCGGCCAATGCGGTCAGTCTGCAGAAGGTGCTCGGAGCGATCGGCGATGCTATCGGCCACCCGCCCGAAATTTGCCACGCCGAGCCGCGCACCGGCGACCAGCTCTATTTCGTCGCCGATACGACCCGGCTGTACGAGGCGACTGGGTGGCGGCCGGTGACCGGCTGGCGCGACGGCATCACCGCACTTGCGGAATGGTTTAGTCGTCACCGTGTCAAGGGCGCATTGGTTGACAGGTTCGTGGCATGAGCCCGGTCGGCGGACGGTGCTCGCGCGAAAGGCTACGCCGATGCTCCAGTGTATGACAGGCCGCAGCCGCCGCATCCTGATGACGCTCGATGCCGTAGGAGGGGTCTGGCAATACGCTCTGGGACTAGCGCAGCAACTGCAGGCGCTCGGGGACTTTGTCGTATTGGCGGGCCTCGGCCCCGAGCCTGAGCCCTGCGACAGGCGAGAAGCGGAAGCGTTCTCCACGCTTGAATGGCTCGCCAGTCCGCCAGACTGGCTGGCTGCGGACGAGCAGGCGGTTGCCGGCCTGGGCGACGAGCTTGACCGCCTCGTGCGCGGTTATGCCATCGATCTCGTGCAAGTAAACGAACCCGGCCAAGCGGCGCATCTTGAGCTTTCCTGCCCTCTCGTTGCTGTTTCGCACTCCTGTATCGCCACCTGGTTTCAGGCGGTTCGAGGCACGCCGCCGCCCAACGAATGGACGTGGCAACAAGGTCGCACCGGTGTCGGCCTGAAGCGTGCTGACCTGGTGGTCGCCCCCAGCTTCAGCCACAGGGGCGCATTGCGCGCTTGCTACGGGCTGCTGCCGCGCCTGGCTGTCGTCTACAACGCCGCTACCAACTTCGCTCCTTCCGGCAACCGTAATGACACGGTGTTTGCTGCCGGCCGGTGGTGGGACGAGGGCAAGAACGGCCATGTACTCGACCAGGCCGCCGCACTTGTCGAATGGCCCGTTCTTGCTGCCGGCGCGACGGTGGGGCCGAATGGCAGTTGCATGACGTTCGAAAATCTCATCGCGCTGGGACCGATCACCCACGCCGAGGTGCTTAGCCTGGCAGGCAGAAGCGGGCTCTTCGTCTCGCCATCCCTGTACGAGCCCTTTGGCCTGGGTGCATTGGAGGCTGCCGCCGCCGGCACGCCACTACTTCTTGCCGACATTCCCACCTATCGCGAATTGTGGGGAGACGTCGCGGCATTCTTTGCACCGCGGGATCACCAAGCGCTGGCAGCACAAATCAATCGCCTGACGCAGGACGAAGCCCTCCGCCGCAGAATGGGCGCCGCCGCGCGGCAGCGAGCGCGCCGGCTGACGTATCAGCGGCAGGCAGTCTCCATGCGCCGCGCCTACGACAGCGTCGAAGCCGTGAGAATCGGGAGGAGTTGATGCGTTTCCTGTTCTACACCCACTCTCTCGTTTCCGACTGGAACCATGGCAATGCGCATTTCCTGCGCGGCATCATGCGAGAATTGATCTCAAGGGGGCATGAGGCGCTGGCGCTAGAGCCCGAGGATGGCTGGAGCCGGAGCAATCTCATTAGCCGCCATCCGGAGGCGGTCGAGCGGTTTTCTGCCGATTTCCCGGAACTCAAATCCCTTTCCTACGGCATCGCCTTCGACCATGAGGCGCAACTGGCAGCAGCCGATGTGGTGGTCGTGCACGAGTGGACTGATCCGGCCCTCGTCGCGCGCATCGGCGCTGCCCGCCGCCATGGCGGTCGCTTCACATTGCTCTTCCACGACACACATCACCGTGCGGTATCGCAAGCAGCTTCCATTTCCGCGCTGGTGCTCGACGACTATGATGTGATCCTGGCCTTCGGCGAGACCTTGCGCCAGCGCTATCTTCAGGCCGGTTGGGGCGCTTGTGTCCATAGCTGGCATGAAGCGGCAGATTTAAGCCTTTTCACGCCGCTGCCCGAAATCGACAAGGAGGCCGATCTGGTCTGGATCGGGAATTGGGGCGACGAGGAGCGTTCAGCCGGGATCGCCGACTACCTCATTGGCCCAACTGGGGCGCTCGGCCTCTCAGCGCGCGTGTATGGGGTGCGCTACCCGCTGGCAGCGCTTGCCTCGCTTGCTGACGCCGGGATCGAATATCGCGGCTGGCTGCCCAACTCACTGGTGCCGCAGGTGTTCGCCCGGCACCGGACCACCATCCACATACCCCGCCGCCCCTATGTGGAAAGCTTGCCAGGGATACCAACCATCCGAATGTTCGAAGCTCTTGCCTGCGCAATCCCGCTGGTTTCGGCTCCATGGGACGATGTGGAAGGGCTCTTCCGGCCCGGCCGGGACTTCCTGTTCGCACGCGACGGCGCCCATATGCGCAAGCTGTTACGGCAGATTTTGAACGACAAGGATCTGGCAAATTCGCTTGCTTGCAACGGGCTTGAAACGATCCGATCTCGCCATGGCTGCGGCCATCGCGTCGATCAGCTTTTCAGCATTCTTGCGCGTCACGGCACCGCGTGTGTCATCGCGCAATTACAACAGAAGGAGGCCGCCCAATGAAGATGGCATTCTACGGATCAAGCCTGCTTTCCTCCTACTGGAATGGCGCGGCTACCTATTATCGTGGGCTGTTAAAAGCGCTGGCGCAGCGAGGTTACGAGATCACCTTCTACGAGCCTGATGTCTATGACCGGCAGCAGCATCGAGACATCGATCCCCCTGAATGGTGTTCGGTGGTGGTCTATGAATCGACCCCTCAGGCGCTTGTGGAAGTAGCGCGCCGAGCAGGAGAGGCCGACATCGTGGTGAAGGCAAGCGGTGTGGGCTATGAGGACGAGGCGCTGCTGCTGGAGGTGCTGCGCCATGCTCATGCTGACGCGCTGAAGGTTTTTTGGGATGTCGATGCACCGGCTACGCTGGCACAGCTTCGCAATGAACCGGACCACCCGCTCCACCGCTCGCTGCCTCGGCTCGATCTGGTGCTCACCTATGGGGGCGGCGACCCGGTGGTCTATGCCTACAGGGCGCTGGGAGCCAGGCATTGCATCCCGATCTATAATGCGCTCGATCCGCGAACCCATTATCCGGTACCGCCTCAGGCCCGCTTCCGCTGCGATCTGGCTTTCCTGGGCAATCGGCTTCCCGACCGGGAAAGCCGCGTCGAAAGTTTCTTCCTCCAGCCTGCATCGCGATCGCCGGAACTTGCCTTCATGCTAGGCGGCGCTGGTTGGGACGACAAACCCGTTCCGGGCAATGTCGCTTGGATTGGTCACGTCGGCACTCACGACCACAATGCTTTTAATGTTTCACCCAGGGCAGTGCTCAACATCAGCCGCGAGAGCATGGCAAGTAATGGGTTTTCGCCCGCGACGCGCGTCTTTGAGGCTGCGGGCGCCGGCGCCTGCATCATCAGCGATGCCTGGGCCGGGATAGAACTCTTTCTGCAGCCCAATGAAGATATACTGATTGCCCGCGACGGGAAGGATGTCGCTACCATTTTGGAGCAACTTTCACCGGCGCGCGCAAGAGAGATAGGGGCCGCAGCGCTGGACCGAGTGCTGCGCCATCACACTTATGAAAGCCGCGCGAAACTGGCGGACGAGACCTTCCGTAGCCTTTTTGCCAACCCCGCCGTCGAGGCAATGGCATGACACACGTATTGGACATCACCGTCATCGGCCTGTCACTGTCATCCTCCTGGGGCAACGGCCATGCAACTACCTTTCGCGCGCTGATGCGGGGCCTTGACCGTCTCGGCCATCGGCTCAGCTTCTTTGAAAGGAACATGCCCTGGTATGCACAGCACCGCGACCTGCCGCAGCCGGCCTTCTGCGAGCTTTGCCTTTACAACGATGTGAATCAGCTGGAGGCGGAGCACGGGGAGCGTATCCGTCGGGCAGACCTCGTGCTGGTCGGTTCATTTGTGCCGGAAGGCATAGCCGTCATCGACCGTGTAGCGGAACTCGCCCGGGGCAAGCTGTGCTTTTACGATATCGACACGCCGGTGACGCTGGCAAAGCTGAGGGCGCAAGCTTGCGATTATCTCGCCGCGCGCCAGATCGACCTGTTCGACATTTATTTTTCCTTTACCGGCGGGCCAACGCTGCAGCGCCTGCGCAATGAATTCGGCGCAAGGCGCGCCGAACCGCTCTATTGCTCGGTCGACGAATGCCGCTATGCGCCCACTGGCGAAGCGCCGCTCTGGGATCTCGGGTATATGGGGACCTACAGCGCCGATCGGCAGGCCCCGCTGGAGCGGTTGCTGATCGAGGTGGCGCGCCGCATGCCGGAGCGCCGCTTCGTTGTCGCCGGCTCGCAGTTCCCCGAAGACATTGTCTGGCCGCAAAATATCGAGCGCATCGATCATTTACCGCCGGCCAAGCATGCATCCTTCTACAGCCAGCAGCGCTTCACGCTAAACCTTACGCGCGCAGACATGATCGCGGCCGGATGGTCGCCCAGCGTGCGGCTGTTCGAGGCGGCCGCCTGTGGCTGCCCGGCAATCAGCGACTATTGGCCGGGCCTGGAAGATTTCTTCACGCCCGGGGAGGCGATCCATGTCGCAGCCTCCACCGAGGACATATGCTCTACCCTCGCCGGCAGCAGCGAGGCCGAGCGTTTAACGATAGCCCAGAACGCCAGAGACTGCGTGCTGAGCGGGCACACGGGCGTCGCGCGCGCTCGTGGGCTCGTTGGGGCCTTGTCCAGCGTTACGACCTCTGCGCGTGCGTGGGTTCAAGCTGCTTAAGGAGAGAATTTAGATGTCGCTTTCGAAAAAAAATGGGACGACCCTTGTGTCGGGAGGCGCCGGCTTCCTCGGCTCGCATCTATGTGAGACGCTGCTTGCCAAGGGGGAGAAGGTGCTGTGCGTTGACAATTTCGTCACGGGCAGCGACCGCAATCTCGCAGCGATCCATGATCATCCGCAATTCCGGCTAGAGGCCCGCGATATATGCGAGCCCTTCGATCCCGGAATACAAATTGGCCGGATTTATAATCTCGGCTGCGTGGCATCGCCGCCGCACTACCAAGCAGATCCCGTGCAAACCATGCGAAGCTGTGTTGTTGGAACAATAAACCTGTTGGAACTGGCCGACCGCCACGGCGCACGCTTCCTACAGGCATCCACCAGCGAGGTGTATGGGGATCCGGAGGTACATCCCCAAAACGAAGCCTACAATGGCAACGTCAACTGTACCGGTCCACGCGCGTGCTATGATGAAGGCAAGCGGGCCGCCGAGGCGATGTGCTTCGACTTCAAACGCGCTGGCCGTGTCGATGTCCGTGTGGCGCGTATCTTCAATACGTATGGCCCGCGTATGCAGCCAAACGACGGTCGGGTGGTCTCCAACATGATAGTGCAGGCGCTGCGCGGTCAGGCTCTGACCGTTTATGGCGATGGATCTCAGACCCGTTCCTTCTGCTATGTCGGTGAGCTGGTCGACGGACTTTACCGGCTAATGGAGGCGGAGCCCACGCCGCAAGCTCAGGTTAACCTGGGAAATCCTGACGAGTTCACCATACTAGAGCTAGCCGAGCTGATCCGGTTGCAGATCGGCGCCCCGGCCGGCATCCGCTTCGAGCCCCTGCCGAACGACGATCCACAGCGACGCCGGCCCGACATAGCTTGCGCTATTAAGCTCTTGAACTGGCGTCCAAAAACCACCTTGCAAGAGGGTTTAGCCATCACGGTAGACTACTTTCGTGAAGTGGTAAAACCGGGAGCGGTGCCTGCTGGTGTAGATCTGAGATCATTGGACCGAGTCTGAGATTCATACTGAGGCAAGAGATGGAGGAAGCTCTTTAGTCTATGAACATAACTTCGCGCCAACGCCTCGGCGGCGGCACCCGTCGCGGTCCCCCACAACCCACTTTGAAACGCTAAATAACATGGCAGCATGGTCGCAATGAGATGCGGTTCAACATTGCCGCCGGCCGAGCGGATAGCGTTGCATATCGCACCTGCCTCCGCGGCAGACAGTCGATATTCGACAATGCTGCCGGCTATGTCCCAAGCAATGTCCTGACAACCCACGAGGTCATGGGCCTCGCAATGGTCTACGGCATCTACCTTGAGGAAGCCGTCGCTAGTGACTAACCATTTCCAGCTTTGGAGGCGGTTATCTGTGCGCACCACACGTGCTGGAGCGCCTGCATCAGATAGACGCTGGAGATGGCACTCGAGAGTGCTGGCAAATCGCGGACCCAGGAGCTCCAAACTGTTCTCAATCGCCATACGCCGAAGCGTATCCACGGTTGCGCCGGGTCCGGCCGGCCCGAGGCCTCCCCCGGCACGGAAGCTTAAATAGGAGGCCAGTGTCTGCAAAAAACGGGCGCGGTCGTGGATCGTACAACCAGGTCGCCGTGCCGTGGCATGTTCCTGCAACAAGAAGCCGTAGCAAAGCCCGACGACACCCGGACTGAAGCCTTCTGTGGCTAACGTCTGTGCGTCTCGCAGTTTGCGTTCGCCCGAATCGCCCAAACCCGCGAATTTGACCAGCAACCGCCCATGCGTTGTCGTAGTAGAGAATTTCAAACGCTCGAAACGACCGTCGCGAGGTGTCGAAGGGGTTGGAGAATAGGGTTTTAACGCGCCTTCCAGAGAGCCCAGACGGCTTTCTATGCACGGCTTTAAAGTCTGGTCAAAAAAATCGCACGAAAGAGCCGGGTGATGTCGACAGCCTTGCCAGATGGCGCGAATTTCTCGGCCTGCGGCCTCACCAGGGCCGTTGCCATGACTGGAAAAGAAATGAATCTGCGCCGGACCGATCCCGAGATCAAACAGCCATCTGGCGACACTGGCAAATGAGCTGCCCGACATCCCTGGACCTTCGTCAACCACGGCAAACTGCAGATCCGAGTCACTTGCCGCGATCGTGAGAATGCCCGGTTCGGCGCGGATTTCCCGCCGAAAGGGGTGACCGACCGGCCGAAGGCTGATGGCAGGGCGCGCTTGAAGGGCGGCAGCCACCAAGGCGCCCAAGCTGGTTCCTATGCTCCGTATGCCGATCACCAGCGTTTCAGATCCGAGCCCGGAGCGCCGGGCAGCTTCAAGATATGCTTCGGGATAGAGCGCGTAGTGAGCATAGCCTTCGCCCACGCGCGTACTGATCCAGCCAGCGCTACCCAGTTGCCGCAGAAGCGATAATGGGATGTCGCTCAGTTCTTCCCGAAAGTTGCTACGCCACGATCGGTCAAGAGCGACCGCCATAGCAAGGAGCAAGGTCGCGCCCTTGTCTTGCATTCGAGAGCGGGCGTCTACACCGCACCGATCGAACTCAGCATCGGCAATGCCTTGGACGAGTTCACCGGCCCGGATAAAGGCATGAGCCAGCACGGCATGGCGATCTATGCCGGAAGGCATCGAGCCGGCACGATGCAGCAGGGTGGAAATTGAGGCCGCAACGGATGCTGCATTCTCCAGCCGGGCAGGATTTCCGTAAAGCATCATCGAGCGTCACTCCAGATCATCACTGCCGAACCGCCGCCAGGCGTCTTTGATCCACTTGCTCTCCACCGAAATCTCCTAAAACGGGAACATTCCTTTCGATTACAGGTTTGGCGGTGATAGCTCCGTGAGCTTTATGCGAGGCAGGCAAATGGCAGCAGGTAAGATCAGAGTCGGCATCATCGGCGTCGGGAACTGCGCTTCCTCGCTCGTGCAGGGCATCAGCTACTATCGCGATGTCGAGGCAAGCGAGCCGGTGATCGGCCTCATGCATGTCGATCTCGGAGGCTATCGTCCCGGTGATCTTGAAGTCGCCTGCGCTTTCGATGTTGCCGAAGGCAAGGTTGGAGCGGATGTAGCTCAAGCCATTTTCGCGCGGCCCAACAACACCGCAAAATTTGCCGACGTTGAAACGACGGGCGTTAAGGTCGCCCGCGGTCCTACCTTAGATGGCCTGGGCAAATATTTGCGAGGTCCAATTGTGGAATCCAACGCCGCCCCGGTGGATGTCGCGGCCACGCTCCGTGCCAATGGCACGGATGTCCTGGTTTCTTACTTGCCGGTTGGGTCGGAGCTCGCGACCAACTGGTATGCCGAGCAAGCGCTGGCAGCCAATTGCGCCTTCGTCAACTGCATTCCTTCCTTCATCGCATCGCGCCAAGAATGGCGTCAGCGGTTTAAGGATGCGCAGCTCCCGCTAATTGGCGACGATATAAAGAGCCAAGTCGGGGCGACGATCGTGCATCGGATGCTGACGAAGCTCTTTCGCGAGCGAGGGGTCCAAGTAGATCGCACCTATCAGCTTAACTTTGGCGGCAACACCGACTTCCTGAACATGCTGGAGCGAGAGAGGCTTGAATCCAAAAAGATTTCCAAGACCCAATCCGTTCTGAGCCAACTGGATGTGCCACTTACTCCAGACAATATCCATGTCGGACCGAGCGATCATGTACCGTGGCTTGCTGATCGCAAATGGGCTTACATTCGTCTAGAGGGGACCACGTTCGGTGGTGTGCCTCTTAGCGTCGAACTCAAGCTCGAGGTATGGGATTCGCCCAATTCCGCCGGTGTAGTCATCGATGCCATCCGCTGTGCCAAGCTTGGGCTCGATCGGGGGCTTAGCGGCGCGCTCAATGGGCCATCCAGCTACTTCATGAAGTCTCCGCCGCGGCAGTTCAGCGATGAGGAGGCGCGCCGCCTCACCGAGGCTTTCATCGCTAACCGGCAAGAGGGAGCTTTGAGGGCGGCAGAATGACGATCTTCTTTCTGTTGCGGCATGCAGCCCATGACAATCTCGGACGCTTCCTAGCGGGACGATCCGCCAACGTATCGCTTGGTGCTCAAGGGCGTGCGCAGGCATTACGTCTGGGCGCACGCATGCGCCAAGAAGGGTGCGACGCAATATTCTCCAGCCCGTCCGAGCGCACGCGAGAAACCGCGCAGGCGGTGTCAGTCGCCTGCGCGATCGGCCCGGTGACTGTAAGAGGCGAACTCGACGAGATCGATTTCGGTCCTTGGTCAGGCAAGACATTCGCCGAGTTGAACAATGACCCGAACTGGCGACACTGGAATAGCCGGCGCGATATAGCCGTAACCCCCGCGGGTGAAAGCATGGCCGACGCCAGGCGCCGGGTGTGCGATTTCATGGAGGACCTAGCTCAAGAGTTTCCCCAAGGGCGCATGGCGCTGGTTAGCCACGCTGATGTCATCAAAAGCGTGATCTGCCATGTACTTGGGCTTTCAGCCGACCGCTGTTTCAGGTTCGATATCCAGCCCGCCTCCGTCAGCGTCGTGACCATGGGCGAAACAGAGCCACGGCTCCTGCGCCTTAATGAGACGGTTTAAAGAAATGACCGATCTTGGAAAAACACCATGACGCTGTCCAACGGCGCGCTGCGCCGCCGTATAGAAGAACTTGGTCCTTGGTTCCACAATATGAACTTAGGCGGAATAGAAACCGCGCCAGATCATTTTCTGGGCAATTATCCATACGAGAAATGGCGCAAGTTCGCGCATGCCATTCCAGCTGACCTGCGCGGTAAAAGTGTGCTCGACATAGGTTGCAATGCCGGCTTCTATTCTATCCAAATGAAGCAGCGTGGTGCGGATCGGGTGCTCGGCATCGATTTCGATGAAGTTTATTTGGCCCAGGCGCGCTTTGCCGCCGAAGTGGCCAACGTAGAGATCGAATTCAGGCGACTTTCGGTTTATGACATCGGCCGGCTCGGTCAGCGTTTCCATATAGTGCTTTTCATGGGAGTTTTCTATCATTTGCGCCACCCCCTCTTGGCGCTCGATCTCGTACGCGAGCACGTCATGGGAGACCTTTTGGTGTTTCAGTCGATGCACCGCGGCAGTGACAAAGTTTTGGAGCTTGACGAGGATCATCCTTTTTCCTGCCGGGAACTGTTCAACCAGCCAGGCTTTCCGAAGCTTCATTTTATCGAGCACCGCTATGCGCAGGACCCCACCAACTGGTGGATTCCAAACCGTGCCGGGGTCGAAGCAATGCTACGCAGCGCCGGCTTCCAGATTGCGGCCCATCCCGAGGAGGAGGTCTACATCTGTCGTCCGACCGGTTCGCGAGGAGGTCGCGCGGTTTATCCGACAAGGGGCAGATTCAGTGATTGAAGCCGCAATGATCTGGAACGAGCCCAACAACAAGTCGCATTGGGACCCCGAACTCGACCCTGACTGGAGCCGGTTCGCCGAGATGGCCATGCTTGCCGCCGATGCCATCGCCCAAGTTAATCCCGATGTAACGAAGGTGCTTGGAGGCATCTCGCCGATCGACCCTGCTTTCATAGAGCGCATGAAAGCTTTTGGGGTGTTGGACCACGTAGACGCGGTAGGCGTGCATGGTTTCCCCCTGGACTGGAATCTGTGGCAGATTGATGAGTGGCCGGACAAGCTGGCTGAAATCGGCGCTGTCACAGAGCTGCCCATATGGGTGAGCGAAGTTGGCATCTCGACCTTTGGCGCGGAGGAGATCCAAATCTGGGGCCTCAAGCGCACGGCTCAACTCCTGATCGGGCACGCGACTCGCGTTCAGTGGTATAGTCTCTACGATCTGCCTGCAGCTTGGGGTGCCACCACCCGCCACCGCGAGGCCGAAGGTTCGTCCTATTATCGGCATTTCCATATGGGTCTGTTACGCGAAGATGGGTCGCCGAAACCTGCCTTGAAGGAGTTTGCCGAGCTTGCCCCGCAGATGGGCTTGGTCCAGTGGTTCCATTTCGAGGACCCACGGCTTAACGATGCCGTCTCCTGGATGAAGCGTCTCGGAGTCACCCAGTTGCGGACGGGCTTATCGTGGGCCGACAGTTTTCGCCCCGATGCGCTCGCTTGGTTCGACCGCCAGTTGGAGGCCCTTGGCGATTTCGCCCTGACTGTGACTTTCTGCTTCACGCCTGAGCACCGCGGGTTAATGCCGCATCATACCAGTCCGCCACTGGTACCCGATGAATTCGCGGGCTTCTGCGCTGCAATGATCGAGCGCTATGCACCATATGTGCGGCCGGGCCCCTATGACCCGCATCTTCCGAAGACGTGAGTCGGTTCGGGGCCGAGCAGATGACCATCCCAAGGAAAATTGGCGTACTCACGTTTCATCGCTGCATCAACTACGGCTCCTACTGGCAGGCGCGTTGTTTGATCGAGGGCTTGCGCGGCATGGGGCATGAAGCCGTACTTCTCGACCATTACTCGCCCGCAATAAACCGTCGCGAGTGGAGGTGCGCGCTGGATCCACTGCTGCCCACGAAATCCTCTGTCTTCGACCGACTTCAATATGCCGTGAAGACGCGTCGTTTTCTAAATGCCTTGGAAGCGTTGCCCCGTTCGGCCCGGTTCGAGTTGGACGATCCTAGTTCCTTGGGCCGATGGGACCTGGTGATCGTGGGCAGCGACGAGGTCTGGAACGGACGCCATCCCTGGTATGGTGGTCATGCGCTCTTTTATGGTCATGGTGTCCAGGCCGTCCGCTTGGTGGCCTATGCGGCAAGCTTCGGCAGCCAGTCGGCATCCGACTACTTGCCGAGCGCCCTAGTCGAGGGTCTCCGCACATTTTCTTGTATTTCAGTACGCGATGCCAACAGCGTCGCCATAGCCGCCAATGTGCTGGGCCAGAGACCGGAAACGGTCTTCGACCCCTGCCTGTTGTTTCCTCCCCTCCTCGGGAGGCCGCAATCCAGTGCGGAGGATCCTTATATCGCCGTATATGGCCACGGCTTCTCGGCTGGCTTTGCTCAGGCGATCCGAGATTTTGCCCACGCAACCGGTCATCGTCTGGTGAGCATCGGCTATCGCAATTCCTGGACGCATGAGCAGTTTCTTCAAGCCGATCCTGGCGATTTCGCGCGAGTCCTGGCCAGTGCAACGGCCGTGGTGACGAACTTTTTCCACGGGTGCGTGTTTGCTCTCATCAATAAAAAGCCATTTGCCTGCGAAACTTCGTCATACCGGGCAAACAAGGTGACTGATCTTTTAGCGTTACTTTCCGCTGACGCTCATCTTATTACTGAACGTTCGAACTATGCTCAGGTTCAAAGCCTGTTGCAAACACCTCTGGAGCCGGAGATCAGTGGTCGCCTTCATAGCTTGCGGGCGCGTTCACAACGCTTCCTAGAGCGGGCACTCGAACCGTGAGGCGTGTTGCAGTCGCACCAGGGTTTGCGGGTCCCGACGAGATTGCGGCTGCAGGCCTATGCATTGGCTGCGGCGGCTGTGTGGCACAAAGCAGCGAGGCGCACGCCCGCATGTCATGGGATCGTTATGGTCACCTGAAGCCCGAGCTTGGGCTGGCGGAAGCGGCATTTGGGCGGATCTGCCCGTTCGCCCCAAGTGCGAGGAACGAAGACCAAATCGCTGAAAGCCTCTATGCTGGCGCTCTTAACCGGGACAGTCTGATCGGCCGATTTCAGGCAGCCTATGTCGGCCATGTCGACGAGGGCGACTTTCGTACAAGCGGCAGTTCGGGCGGCATGGCGAGTTGGATGGCAGTCGAGCTTCTGCGACGGTGTGTGGTTGACGGGATCGCGCATGTGAGGCCTGCCGATCCGCGTAAGGACGGAAGGTTTTTCCGCTACGCCATATCTCGCAACGAAGCCGAAATCCGTAGTGGCGCCTGTTCCCGCTATTATCCAGTTGATTTGTCGGAGGTACTACAGACGATCCGTCATACACCCGGTCGCTATGCCGTGGTTGGCATCCCCTGCTTCATCAAGGCGGTCAATTTGCTGATCGCAGAGGATGCGGTTATCCGGCAGCGCATCGTCTGCACGTTGGGCCTTTTTTGCGGGCATATGAAGAGCGCACGCTTCGTCGACAGCATGGCGTGGCAAGCCGGCGTGAACCCCAGTGCCGTCAGAGCCATTGACTATCGGGTCAAGACGCCGGGGCGTCCGGCAAGCTGGTATCGCGCCAGATTGGAGCTCGTTGATGGCAATCGCCGTGAGAAAGACTGGTGGGATCTTGTTGACGGAGATTGGGGCGCCGGTTTTTTCCAGAATCCGGCCTGCAACTACTGCGACGATGTGGTGGCCGAAACAGCGGATATTGCCTTTGGGGATGCGTGGATAGAGCCTTACTCCTCAGATGCTCGTGGCACAAATGTGGTGGTGGTCCGTAAGCCCGAACTGGACGGCATATTGAGGGAAGCGGCAATCTCGAACCGCATCCGCTTGGCACCGGTAGATGCGCAATTCGTGCGACAGACACAAGCTGCAGGCCTGCGGCATCGCCGTGAGGGGCTTGCCTATCGCCTTCAATGGAAACCACCGTCGATCCCGATCTCCAAGCGTGTCGGCAAATCGGCAGCGCATCTGGGTGCGCGCCGCAAACTCGTCTACCGAGCTCGTTATCTGATCGCCCGTGAAAGCCAGCTTACCTTCGCGTTAGCGAAGAACATTCATCTGCCTGGGCTGTATCTTTGGTGGGCCAAGGCAGCGGTTTCACTCTATCAGGCCCTGGCCTATTCGCGCGGTGCAGCCGGCCGGCTATTTGATATGCTCGAAAAAATTTGCGGTCGAGGTTGAACAAGACAGGGCTTCACAGGCCCGAGCCAATAGTTGATGCCTGACGGAATGGATTACGAAAGCGGGCGTCCTGTCCAGGTCCGCGACGCGTTCCAAGTGCGTCCCTTTCTCCCAGCTGAACCGGCGCCGACGAGATCTTGAAGAACTCCAGCTTGTCGCCTGCCGTCACCAGACAGCGTCTTCCAAGCGGCGGCGCATTTTTGATACCGCCCAGCGAAAAAAGGTTGATCGGTCGGGCCGGTATAACACCCCGTCATCTAACGTCTGACCGGCCAAGAACCGCTCGTGTACAGGTCGTGCCTCTGTTTGTTCAACGCGCACTTCGAAAAACGGGGAGACGTAAGAAACATCTTCGAACTCCGGCAGTTAGGCAACAGGCTTGCGCAATCCCTCGTCAAGTGACTTTGCAAAAGGTAGGTCGCTCCATGGATATCGACAGAAATAACCTGAGGAAGTTGTCACAAGAGCGCACGGAAGAATATCTCCATCGCACCTCCCTCATTTACTTGGAATGTTGCGTCAGTCTAATGCTGACGCACCTTTCATCCAATCAAGTGGCAGATATACTGGAAAAGGAAGCGCAGATGATTCGTGACTTCGACTGAAACGTGAAACCGGCGTTGACAGAGAACTTTCTTCAAGTGAACAGACGCCACTGATCCCGCCCTCAACGGGCGACTGGTTCGGGCATCCAGGCGACCCGACGAGCAAGGAGGTAGATGTTCGAGGCGGCTGCAGGCCATGAACTGCGGCGGCCTGTTACAAGCGCGAGCAAGTTCGGTCGCTACGACCGCCTCTCGTCATAGCTGATCTGCCGGCTACCTGCCATTTTCGCGTGGGCGATAAACGGGAATATGTGCGACGAGGGATGGAAAAACACCGCTCAAGCAGCGTTATCAGGAACGGGACAGCATTTGATAGCGCCGGGCCGGCTGACGAGTCCCGTTTTCTATCTATCTGGTGCCAGGGTGATGTTGGCCTTCCTGATGCCTCGGCAATTTCTCTGCAGGCAGCTGCCTGGCGCCCGTCATGGCCTTCTCACGTCATGGCGGGCCGCGTCCGCAGAGCTCCTGCCGCAAGAAACTGTTCTACGGTCGAGCTCCAGACTGGCGGTAATATGTTCGCCTGATTTCTCGAGGTCGGGCGAGTCAAAGAGCTCACCACGTGCCGCCGATCCGTTGCACGGAACCTCGATCTCGGTTTCTGTGACCGGAACCGGGTCGGAACAGCACACGCTCCATCCGGTACGTGCTGACTTTATCGGCGTCGCCAGTGACAAAGGGGTTGCTCGATACCGTCGCTACACCAGTGCGTCACGATCACATTTCGTCGAAGCATCCGCGAGATCGAGGGGAAGGTTAGATGCCATGGAACAAAGCACACGATATGGCGTTTGAGCACCATGACGGTACGTGGATGGTGGGGACAGCCTGTCTTTATCTGGATAGGCATTTGGGACTGCGTGGCGTGTACGGCCGAAGCTGAAATTGTGCTTCGTTCCAAGTGGCCGGCACCCAAGGGGCCACTTTATCAAGCAGCCTGCGAGGCGTGCGAATATGCTATGCGCGAAACTGGTAACCACAGGCAGGCTCGACTCGCCTTTATCCGAGCGGCCAAGGAATCCCATCTTGTCTGTATTCGACAAAGACCTCAGATAGCTTCCCTGGTGAATACTCCGCAAGACTGACCGGCCTTTATCGGAAGCTGTTTCGCAGGCTGAGCAGAAGTCATCCAGGCAGTCGCGAACGCGCGCAGCTGGCAGAAAAGGGCGAGCCGACCCCGCCAGCGTCGGGTAGATTCGTCTGGATTCGTGGTCGAGCACGGCGGTGGTCTGCAAAAATGAACACCACCAAGGGCCAACTGAAAGCAGCGCCTGAATTCAAGTATGAGGGGGCGCTGGTAAAGTCACGAACGGCTTTGGCCGTCGTAAGGCTGGTATATAATTTCACCGGGCTGGTAGGTCCGGTATCGCTTGAAGCAGGTGCGGACATGTTATGAACTAAGCGGCTCCCTCAGCTCATCGGAGACTGTAACGGAGATCGTCAAAAAGAGACGCCATGTCCGGGTCAACCGGCAAGAACGCTAAGAGATGCACTTGCACCTTACGCTCCTATATCGCCTGTCGGGTCATGACGGGTGGGACGAGACATTATGGTGGCTGCTGCGACCGTTCTGCGCATCAAACCCTCTTAAGTGATGAGCAGGAAGCGCAAATTGAGAAATCTTCTAGAAAGCGATGGAGTCTTCCTTGTCGTGACGGGTAATGTTGCTTAATGACGGCAGCCACGACAAAGCTGAACGGCACCAGACCTGGCGAGCAGGAATAAGAGACGCTCTTTGTCGTATTGCTCCGGTTCTCAGAGCATATGACGTGGACTTCTCATCAGCGGCCGTCGAGTAGAGTGGGGTACCGCACTTACCGCAAAACCCTTGTGCTCGTAAGGAGCCGCTGTCTGCCCTTTTGGTATAGATCGAGGGCTCACCCCTTAGCACTCGAAACCGATCGCTCGACAATCAACCGAGACGCGGAAAGCGGTTCCTGTAAGCGTTTGGCAATCGGTGCAGTGGCAGATGCTGACCTCACCTGGGTCTATATCAGCCTCATAAGTTATCGCGCCGCAGTGGCATGAACCGTCGATGTGCATCCTGATCCTCCGATGTTGGAAATGGGAGCGTGGCAGAATGTCCAAAGTACTTGGAGCTGGGCCACTCCGGATCAAACTTTTCTGCCAAGATCAAGGCATTCCTGGACGGCCAAAATTCACGCGCGAACATCTCAAAGGCGATCGCGGCACAGCCCCGCTAGCTTGATCTTGTCGATGCGGCCAGTTTTCTAAAGGCGCCTTTTAGCAGGGATGAAGTCCGAGCGTTGGGAAATGGCGCTCCTCAAGCGTCGGATTATCTCGAGACCATCATACGGAACTAAGCGCGCGCAGGCGCGTTCCTGTGCGGCAAATCTGCACAGGGAGATCATCATGAACGGCATCATCTACCTCGTCGGATTGATCGTGATCATCATGTTCATTCTTTCCTTCCTCGGGCTGCGCTGAGGCGCCAGTCAGGAATTCATCGTTTCGGCCGGACAATTCCGGTGTCGCGCGAAAGGATTAACCATGACCATTATAGAAGAAAAAAACGACACCGCTGCGGATGCCCGCAGCTATCTGGACTGGCCAGCGGTGTTTGCGGGAGCCGTCGTAGCGTCGGCCATCTCGCTCGTACTCGTCACCTTCGGGTCTGCGATCGGACTGTCGCTAGCGTCTCCGTTCGACAATACCGGTATGTCGGCGGTGGGGCTGGCCATCGCCTTAGGATTGTGGGTCGTCTGGATGCAGGTTTCGAGCTTCATGGCCGGAGGGTATGTCACCGGTCGGATGCGCCGCCGAGCTCACGATGCCACCGAACATGAATCCGACGTTCGTGACGGTATCCACGGACTTGTTGTATGGGGCATTGGAGTTTTGGTCGGAGCGCTGTTCCTGGCGTTGAGCGCCAGCGGGGCCGCGACTACCGCAGCAACGGTTGCTGGTGGTGCCGCGCAGGCCGCCGTGGAAAAGATAGCAAACACTGCTGCAGGATCGAACCCTCTCTCACAAGCTGTCGACACTGCCTTCCGTACCAGCCGGCCAGAGGCAAGTAATTCCGCAGATGCACGTAATGAGGCGATGGCGATCATAGCGCGTGGGGTCGCGAACGGCGACATATCCCAAGGAGACCGGACATATCTTGCCCAAGTCATTGCCGCCCACGCGGGCGTTTCTGAAGACGAGGCGAAGGGCCGAGTCGACGCCATGATTACCAATGCCCAGACGGCTGCCCAAGAGGCAAAGCAGCAAGCCAAACGCGCGAAGCACTTTGCAGTTATTGCCGCTTTCGTCGCCGCCGCTTCGCTAGCTATTAGCGCTGCCGCCGCGTTCTGGGCAGCGAGCATGGGGGGCAGGCATCGTGACGAAGGAACTGTGATCCCGAGGTGGTTCGACCGTATGTCTTGATGGTCGATGGGTATAGGGCTTGACGTTGGGCTCGACCGATCCGGGTGTCCTGATCAAAAGACATTCTGGCTCAGAGCGCGCCAGAAGGTTGGACGCCCTAAGGTAAAATGCGCGCCCGCCGGCTTTGCAACCGTGAGTAACGTTCTTAGCGTCAATGACCGTGGAATCGGGACCCTGTATTTTCGCGCAAAAGGAGCTCTCACTTACTTTCGCTGCATGTGAAGGCTGATGTCGCGCAATTTTCGAGAGGGAATCAGCGCGATGGAACGGAGATTCGGGTCGACGAGACTGGGCCCGGCAGGTTTCGTCGTCGAGCGTGCGGAGATGGGCACGGATTGCGTATTTCTTGACGTGCGAGCCGCGGCAATTTCGGCGACCTGCCCTTGCTGTGGAACTGCCTCACGCCGAAGCCAGAACCGATATGTGCGGAAAGTGGCCGATCTGCCGATTTCGGGCCGCCGGGTTACGGGTAACGGTCCGTCGGTTCTGGTGCATGCCGTTCTTTGCCGTCGCCGGATCTTTGCCGAGCGGTTTGGCGATGCCGTATTGGCTCCGTTGTCGCGCGAGGACCGGACGCCTTGAGACCATCGTTCATCACTTGGGACTAGCATTGGGTGGCAGCCCGGCCGCTGCCTTTGCCGATCGCCGACGATGCCGGTGAGCAACGACACCCTGTTGCGTGTCGTGCGCCGGCGGTCTGAGCAGCCGCGTGACAAACTCGCCATCATCGGTATCGACGACTTTGCATTCCGACGCGGCTAGCGATACGGGACAATTGTCTGCGACCTCGAGCGGCGCAGGCCCGGGACATTGCTTCCAGATCGGGAACAGGACACCTCGCGGACTTGGCCCGGGGGACATCCGTCGATCTCGATTGTCGCCCGAGATCGAGGTGGTGGATATGGAGAGGCAATCGCCAAAACGATGCCTCATGCCGCCCAGGTGACAGATCGATGGCAGCTGATCGAGAACGCGAGCCGCGACTTTCTCGACGCTGTCGGCAAATGCCATCATCTCTCCGTGGTCTAACGGCCAGACCGGAAGGCCAGATCACCAAGCTCGAACTCATCAGGCGGCATATGTACGGCCGCGCCAAGATCGATCTGCTCCAGGCGCGTCTCATCGGCGCGGCCTGAGCCAATGCAGCGAGTTTGCGTCAGACCCCGTTTGGACGAAAATCACCCCTCAAACAGGGTCCTCATTCCGCGAAAAATCACAGTTTTAGGACGACCACCGCGCCCTCCTCAGTGCACAGCCGTGGTAAGCCAAAGCCGAACGCAAACCGGCCTACGCTTCAGTTCGGCCATACGACGCGGCACGCACTGTCTTCGGGAGCCGATGTCGATCGAAGCCCACAGAGGGGTGGCTTCATCGAAATTGGTGGCCTTCTCGCCGGCCGCCTTCCTGCGATGGCGAACCACCTGCATCCTGCGCAAGGAACGCCGCCACTTGAACCATTGTGGCGGCTGCCCTCGCGATCGTCTCGTTGTCGCTAGCTGCGGGTTCGCTCGGAACCGCAGCCAACCTCACCTGGATCGATTCTCCGCCTTCGCCCAAAAATGTCACCAGATGCATCGCATCTGCACCCGAATCGATTGCGATCGAACATTCCGTGCGTAGTAGCTGCATGACAATCTGCCTTCGCGTGTTGGGTATCTGCCCCGCAGGCACTTGCTGTGCCACCCGACCAACCGTTGGCGATCACAATTGTTCCCCATTTCGTTCGAGCGCAATCCAGAGCGGAACCTATGGCCAGAAGGAGTGTTATCGGGAGGCCCCAACGGCATTTCCCTCACCACAACGGAGACGACAATGGCGACTACCAAAAAGAGCTCGAGAGCGTCGACCAATGGCCTTGAACAACTGTTTCTCGACGGCTTGAAAGACATCTATTACGCCGAGAAGAAGATCCTGAAGGCACTTCCGAAAATGGCGAAAGGCGCTGAGGCGGAGGAGGTCGCAGCGGCCTTTGAAAAACATCGCACGGAAACCGAAGGACACGTCGATCGGCTCGAACAGATATTCGAGCTGCTGGATAAACCGGCACGCGGCAAGACCTGCCCGGCAATTGACGGCATCCTTGAAGAAGGATCTGAAATTCTCGAGGAGTACAAAGGGGCTCCCGCAATTGATGCCGGACTGGTCGCCGCGGCACAAGCAGTCGAACACTACGAGATCGCGCGGTATGGAACCCTGATTGCCTGGGCCCAGCAGCTCGGCATGAAGGACGCCGAGAAACTGCTCAAGGCGACCCTCGAAGAAGAATCCGCGACCGACGAGGCTCTAACCGCACTTGGGGAAAGCGGCGCCAATGAAAGAGCAATGGCGGAAGCTGCATAACGACATGAACCAGGGAGTTCAGGCCTCGGCGCATTGCCGGGGCCTTTTCAATGGGATCGATCATGGAAAGAATGTTCAACCGCATGGCGGAATCCGTCGCGCGTGCTACTGGACGGCCTTGGGCCTTTACAATTTGCATCGCGGCGGTGGTGCTTTGGGCCGTCACCGGACCCGCCTTCAATTTTTCGGAAACCTGGCAACTGATCATCAACACAGGCACTACCATCGTCACCTTCCTGATGGTGTTCCTGATCCAGAACACCCAAAATCGCGACGGCGCGGCGATCCAGGCGAAGCTCGACGAGTTGATCAGGTCGGGAGACGGGAAGAACGCTTTCATCGGGATAGAGCATCTAACCGAAGCTGAAGTTGAAGAGTTTCGGCAACTCTGTGCCGACGCGAAACGACGAGCTACAGCTAAATTGGCGTAACGTGCGGCCGCACCGCTGAACGCCTTACAAGGATGCCTAGCGAATGCTGGGTCAAATTTATCCAGCAGGATGTGGTCGATGCTGCTGTCGAGGCAGCCACCCCGCAACAGGCAGCCGAGAAGCCCTCTCCGATCTCTTTTGGGCGGATCACCAATTCCGCCCGAAATCGCCAAGCCGCTGATATCCCGCAGGCGATCATATTGCTATTCTAGGGGCTTCCGAGACGAAGCCGTCATCCGGCCATCCTTGGCGGTATGAGAATGGCGCTTCTGAGCAGTCACCACGAACACTGACGGATGCAATCGAGCCACGCCAGGTAGCCGCACGCGGTCGTCCGAGACAAGCTGCGGTATATTTTGCATTGGAACCTTTGTCTTGGACGACAGTTCGATGGCATTCGCATGTTGCGCAGCGAACAGAGGAACTTGAAACCTCCTCTGACCCCGTCGCCCGTCCCCTCCGGCGGCGCGCTTTACTTCGACAAAACTGGAGGCCGGGGCAACTCACTCCGGCCAGAGGCATTGGAACGCGTCAATGTCACAGGATGACGACTTGCAGTACACGAGTACTTTCAATGCGGCCGAACTTGACCTGTTCAACCGTGTGCTGGGAAAGCTCACGCCAATGATCTCCCCGAGAACGACCGGGAAATTCTAGCACAACGCGTTATGGCCAACTATATGGTAGGCATTATCGATGAGGAGGAACTGGTTTCTTTTTCACGTCGGCCACTGGGTAGAAAATGGGAACTGCGGCGGATAAGATGGCTAGGCATCGCGTTTTTCGCTATCCTCCATTCCTCACGTCTTGGCCACGATACCAATCACGCCCTGACGCGCGCGAGGGCGAGATGGACTCGCGAAAAAATACCTGCCGCCATCAGTTGACGAAGCCGGAGAAGCTCCAGGCGGCGCCCATCCAAGTTCCGAACCAGGCGAAGCGTGCTCCGGTCTCCCAAATAGATTAAAGGCGAGAGGTATAAAGAGACCGAATTGAACTCGGTGACGTGTAGAATATAGCCGTGCTGCCGGCCGCTATGAAACGAGCCTCGAGAGAGATAGCAACATCAACGAGAGCGTCGTCATGTGTAACTCGGCGATTGCCGAAGAAGAAGATTAACCTACTAAAATCCAAATCGGATTATTCGGACGGCTCTGCCGAGGCAGAGTGCGCTGGAGAGCTATCGCAAAGCCCGCCACACCCGATGGCATTACCGAGGATGATATAAAGGCTCAATAAAAGGCAATTCATGTGGCATGCCGTCGGATGGGAGGAGCCCTTGGAACTCGCGCAATAAGCTTGAAGAAAGACGCGGCAAAAAATCAAACACTGATCAGGGATGACGCCGCAAAATGTCTGACTTGTCGGTCGTCGGCCTTTGTAGATTCCCCGCCTGCTGCGCATGATCTCGACAATCTCAACAGCATCCAGATCGTCCAGTGCTGCCGTTGGTCGAGCCGGTGTGATGTATGGCGGCACCGGCACTCCGGCAAGCCCGTGATTCGTTTCACGAGGCGCAACCGAATCGCCGGCCCGACGTTGACCGACCTATCGGGAGTACGTGCAATGGCTATTCATTATTGGCGAGGCGCGCAAAACCTCCCTCGCAGGACCAGGAGAAGCGCCAAATGACCAACGACAAGAACGAGCGGGATTTCCGTGACAGTGCTACGGTGTTTACCGACGACGAGGTCGAGCGTTTCGCGCGGGAAAATGGTGTAGCCGCCGATGAGGTTCGAATACTAATCGAGCAATATGGCAATGAGCGGGTCTTCCTCGTTCAAGCCGCGAAGGATTTGCGCGAGCGATCGAGCGAACGGGAAGCTGCCGATCAGGTCACGCGTGAAGCGCGGCAGCAGCAAGCGCGGTTTCACCTCGACAAGCCGACAGACGGTAATGGATGATCGTGTTAGGAGCCAGGTCACTGCGTGACCTCCCTTTGGCGCGCTCGGGGTGGGAGTGGCTGGAACGGCGGTGTTGTGTTGGGCGTTAGGAATGAAAGACCCCTTCGTTTCATCAAGATGCACAGCCCCTCCCGGACGTTTTCGTGCGGGTGAGGTCTTCGATGATGCCGGTCGTGATTTCGACTTCCTCGATAAGACGCGTAATCGGCGATCATGTCTGCCCATTCCTCGCTGAGCGTGCCCATGCCCGACATGCGCCGGCACGTTTCCTCGAAGATCGCGCTCGCTCCGCCGAAAAGCCACTCAGGCGCAGCCGGCCAGCCGCCCTTGGTGGAAGGCTCGTCCGGGTTGATGCGGCATTTCTGAGCCGTGCCAGCGACCACCTTCAGGCGTGTCGGTCTACGAGGTCGACCGCCAGCCATATTTTACCTTCAGTTTTGCACGCGTGAAAATTTGACCCTGAGCAGGTCTAGCCCCTGTCAATGGGCACCGCAGTTTCCGCGAATGTGGGCATCCAATTTTCCCTACCTGGCGGGTGAAGGTTTCGGTGATCAGCCGGGGTCGTGATCGGTGGATTTCACTCCCGCTGTGCGGCCGCGCTTTTTCGGCGGTGGTGGCGGATTGATGAGCGCTTTGGAGCGAACGTGCTCCGGCACGAGATCGGCGTGTTGGCGCAGCCGATAGCTGGATCCCTCGATCTGAACGACGACGGCGTGGTGAAGCAGCCTGTCGAGCAGCGCGGTTGCGACCACGGGATCGCCGAAGACCTCGCCCCATTCGGCGAAGCCGCGATTGGAGGTGAGGATCATAGCGCCCTTCGTAGCGTGCGTTGACGAGTTGGAAGAAGAGGTTTCCGCCGCCAGGCACGACCGGGAGATAGCCGATCTCGTCGACCACAAGCAGGGAGGCGCGGCACAGATACCGGATCCGCTCGCGCAATTGCCCTTCGCGTTCGGCTTTCGCCAGCGAAGCGATGATGTCGGCGAGCGTGGAGAAGTAGACGCTCTTTCCGGCCTTCACGGCCTCGACGGCAAGGGCTGTCGCCAGATGGCTTTTGCCGGTGCCGGGCGGGCCGAGAAGATGGACAACCTCCGCCCGCTCGATGAACTTCAGCTCGGCCAGAGCCATGATGCGGTTTCGAAGCCGGCGAGCGTCTTGATCGTGGTCAGCCGGGCCATCATCAGGGCGGCCTTGATGCGTCGGCTCTCACGCAGGGTGAGTTCTTCGACCAGAAGTTCATCGAAGGCCTGGATGCCGTCGATCTCGCCCTGCTCGATGCCTCGCAGCGTGGCGTCGAGCGCTTCGAGAGCCCGCGGCATGCGGAGCCCGACCAGGCTTTTCCGGATGCTGTCAATCGTGGATGACTGCATGCTCATAGCCGGCCTCTCGTATCTGCCATTCGTTCGCCGACGGCCTGGTAGAAGTCGAGCGAGCGCCGGGCGACATGGTCGCCACGGCGTCCGACGACGATGTCTTGTGCAGTCTTCCTTGCCGCATGATGCACCGCCCCCTGTCGATGAGCGGGATCAATCCGATATTGGCGACGGCCATCCAGGACAGGGTGGGTGGCCACGAGCCGACCTTCGTCGAGGATGCGGATGCAATCGGCAAGCTGATGGACTTCGACGATGCGCCGGGTGCGGTCGGGAACGCTGTAATAGTTGCCGCCGATCGAGACCAGGCCATCATGGCTGACGCGACGCTCCAGTTTGAGAAGGGCATCGAAGGGACCGGCCGGCAGGGACTGAAGTTCCGGCTGCTCGGCAACGAAGGCATCGCTGACGATGCGCTGCGTGGTGCCGTGCAGGCGAACATTGGCGACCGTATCGAGCCAACCGCGCAATCGATCGTTCAGATCGTCGAGATTGCGGAAGCTGCGGGCAAAGAAGAAGTCCTCGCGGATATAGCGGAATGGTCGCTCGACCTTTCCCTTGGTTTTGGCGCGATAGGGCCGGCAGGCCTTCGGCTGGAAGCCATAGTGCCGGCCAGCGCCAGCAGTGAGCGATTGTAGATGATGTGGCCTTCACTATCCTCACCGGTCACGGCCGTCTTCATCCTGTCGTAGAGGGTCTCGATCGGCACGCCGCCGATGGCGTCGAACGCCTGCATGTGACAGCGCAGGAGCGTCTGCAGGTCCTGGTGCATGACGTAGCGGGCAAAGATGTAGCGCGAATGGCCAAGCACCAGCGAGAACAGCCACACGATGCGCGATACGCCAGGCTGGTCGGTGAACTCGGTAACGAAGCGGGCGAAGTCGACCTGCGCCTGATACCCTGCCGGCGTCTCGAACCGCACCTCGAATGGCCTGGGATGGTTCTCTGGCCGGATCGCCGCGACGAAGCGCTTCACTGCCGTATAAGCGCCTTCATAACCGCGCTCGCGAATCTCGCGGGTCAGGCGAATGGCCGTGAGATCGGGATAGGCAGCGACGCGTCCACGCAGATAATCGACAAAGGGCGCGATCTTGTACGGCCGCCCCACATGGCGCGGACCATAGACGGGCAGTTCCAGCCCGCGTTCGATGTATTTGCGGACCGTCTTGGGATCGCGGCCCGTTCGACGGGCGATCGCGGTCACCGACAGACCCTGACGGTGTAGGTCCAATATCATCAGACGTTCTCCAAGTTGGACCACCAGCGCCGCTCCCGTCCCGCAAAGATCGGAACGGACTATCGGCACCGGGGCGAAAGCCGCCAGTTCCGGGACGCGTCCCGGAACTGGCGGCAGAAGCGCCAACAAGGGAATTTTCGATGCCCACAATCAGGGAATATTCATCGCCCGATGACAAGCCCCCAAGCCCTCTAGACTTTCGAGGCCCCCACTCCCATCTGCTGCGTGCTCGTGGGAGATGAAACCGATGTCGAAGTACGATCCTTGGCGGGATTATCTGCTTCGCCAGCAGGCCAGCACCGTAACGATGACGTTTGATGAGCTCGACGCATTGGCCCCGTTGCCAACCTCTGCGCGTACGCACCCAGAATGGTGGTCGAACGAGAACGTCGAGGTAACGACGCACACTCAATGTAAATCGTGGCGGGCAGCAGGCTACACCGCGCAGGTGGATATAGTTCGGGGCGTGGTAACGTTCACCCGCCTAAACTGAGCTCCTGCCGCTGCTTCTCGCTCGAATGGCAGGGCGCGCACAGGGACTGGAACGGGCCGTGCCAGAACCGCACCGGATCGCCACCATGCCGCTCGATGTGATCGCGCACACCGTTGCCGGGGTCAGCCTGCCTGCCCCCCTGCACATCCGGCATAGCGGCTCGGCGGTAAGCTGGCGCTCTCTGGTCGCCTGCCACGGTGCCGTCTTGTACCAGCCGTGCTATTCCTGCTTGTCGCGTGTCTGGTCATAGGTTCGGCGCTGTTGCTGGCGATTGCCTGTGCCTGGTGGGCGGTGGACTGAAGGCTTGCTCGGCATTTGGAACAAACTCAGTGCGCGGCCATTGGTGAGCCAGAGGAGAAGCCCATGATCCGTCTAGCCCTACTTGCCGCAGCCACTTTCGCCGCTTGGCGCGTGATACCTCGCATTGTCGAGGAGAACCGGACCCCCGCTCTCCTGCCGGCACCATCGCCGGAGAATCGTCCGCCTGTGGGATTGAAGGGCAACCAGAGTTCCGTGCATTGACCGTACGTCACCTGTTCCACGGATGGTTCGGGTCGACGGGCTTACCATCGAGCCATTCGGGAACATTCTTGCTTGTCCGCCATTGAGAATGGCAGGCGGGCACACCCGCCGGCCGAAATGGAGGAACAGGCAAATGGGACGCGGAATACTGCTCTGGCTGCTCGGCATACCGATCCCCATCATCATCCTTATCCTGCTGTTCTGGCGCTAGGCGCCAGAGCCATGGAGCGTGTGCCAACGACATGGTGCGAGGCGTGTTGCCGGACTGAAACCGGCTGTTGCGGCGGACTATCCTGACCGCGTTCGCCGCGAGAAGTGCAGGCCCCGCAAGCATCTGCCGGTTCATCTCGCTACACCGCCTTGCGACAGCGATCTGTACCGGGTTTGTTGCCGAGCCCCGGCGGCCTTTTGCGTCAAATTGCCACCCCGTACCACATTTGAATTGCAAAAGAGCCCGAAACTATCGATGAGCGCCGCGCGGGAGGCAATCGCACGAGGTCCATTGTGGCTGATGACGCTCCTCGATTTACTTGCATCCGAGAGAAAGACGGGTCTTGGACGGTTTGGGACACCAAGCTTGAGGAGCCTGCTCTGCTCGGCGGCCAAATGCTGATTAACCGATCGGAACCCCGCGCCGAGGTCGCCTGTTCCATTCTCAACAGGATCGTGGCTGGTGGGCTCCAAGCCGTCGTGCCGGGGCATCCATCCAAGTGTTGAAATAAAAACCGGCCTGACTTGGGCGAATTCGGCCCGGTATTCGGCGTATCATTCGCGACTGGCTACAAGGCACGGCTATTTAAGGGCCGACGAATGACCTAGCATCGGCACTAGGCCGCTACGTCAGAAATGTAGAGCCGATCAAGCTCACCGTCCGCGTACTGCGGCTTGCATTTCACGGTGATCGGCTTCTGGCTATCAAACGCCGATGAATATGAGTTATACCAACGGCCCTCACAAGTGACCCTCATGCGCCCCAGGTCCGCATTCCGATTGAGGTGATCGTGTGCGGCTGTGCGAGGAGATTTCGCCAGGCCTCGCAGGCGGCGTCGATGATTGCGTTGTAGTCATCGAAGACGCGGTTGGACAGGTAGTTGGCGCGTAGATATTGCCAGACCTGCTCGAAGGGGTTCAGCTCGGGCGAGCGGGACGGCAGCAGGATCGGCGTGATGTTCCTGGGCCAAATGAGATTGCCTGTGGTGTGCCATCCGGCGCGGTCGAGCAGCAATACGGCATGGGCGTTTCTGGCGACATGCTGGCTGGTCTCGTCGAGGTGACGCTGCATGGCATCAGTGTCGGCGAAGGGCAGCGCCAGCGCGGCGCCCGTTCCTCGCGATGGCAGATGGCGCCGAACAGGTAGGCACTCTCGTAGCGCTGGTCGGCGGGCTGGAGCGGCCGCGTGCCGCGGCGCGCCCATTGCCGCACGAGGCCCTTCTTCTGGCCGATCCTCACCTCGTCCTGGAACCAGATCTCGATCTTCTTCTTGCGGGTCACGCCCGCGAGATGGGCCGCAAGCGTGCGCGGGAAGTTTTTTTGCTTGAACGACCTGGCCATCCTGCTTGGGGTGACGCTGGCTGGCGCTGATGTGCGAGAAGCCCAAAGCCCTGAGCAGCTTGCCGATGCTGCGCTCGTGATAGGCGATGCCGAACCGCTCTTCGATGACCCGCTGGAGGTCGATGCGCCGCCAGCGCACCGCGCCGTCGACCGCAGGGTCCGGGCCGGTTCCCACTATCCCGGCAAGCTCCGCCTGCTGCGCCGCCGACAGCCGCCTCGGATTTCCCCGGCGGCGGTTATCCTTCAGTCCGGCGGGACCAAGCGCGTTGAAGCGATGGGCCCAGTCGCGCAGCGTCTGCCGGTCCATGCCGCCGATCTTCGCCGCCTCTGCGCGGCTCAGCCGCCTCTGCGCGGCTCATCCCGTCCAGAACCGCCGCAATCGACAACAACCGCCGGCTCTGGCTCGCGTCCTTCGTCGATATCGCCAGACGGCGCAGTTCCGACGGCGTATGGCTCGGTTTGATCTCAACGACTCTCGGCTGCAAACTTCCTATGATCTGGCGACAGAGGAAACCGTCAAGAAGGACGAGATCGCCGCTATCAACGACTACCTCCCGCTGGCGCAATGATGTTGCCGGACTTCAATTACAAAGCATCGGCGTCTTTGGTCACACTGCAGTTCGCCTAGGAACCGACGTGAACCCCGCAGGTGCTGCGGTGGCTCGGTCCTCCGGAAACCACAAGAGGATGTCTTTTACTCCGGCTTGTCGTCAGAGCGGGGAGCCTGCATGCAGCATGTCCGCGACGCTTTTGCGCAATTGTGACACTAGCACCTGCGAAGCGCGCGATGAACTTGAGGAAGTGGACGGTCTCCCTCCGTCACCTCGAAGAGGTCAGCGGGAAAAAGGAAACCCGTGGCCGCCCGTGATATAAGGCTACGCCATAAATGCGCGGGCTACTCCACTTTAGCCAAGCCGATCCCCCGCCAAAAGGCCCTTGCCGTATTCTTTATCGCCTCCTGGATTGAAAATGCGTGGGTTACGTCTCTCTCGAGTGGGTCTGGCGGCGAATCTATCGCTTTCAGCACTGCGTCCACTTCTCCAAGGTAGTTCATCCACATCGGTTTGCCGTAGAAGGTCGGGTCTTCTGGATCTCCGGCACGCCGACAAAGGGCTCGCGCCGCGCGTTCTCTCTGCGCATCTGTTATCGCCAGTGGCCGAGATGCGGGTACTGAGCCCCGGGCCTTCGCGAGATGGACGATCCACTCCGGATGCCCGTCGCTCCCGCTGGGGACAGGCTTTTCAATTTTGCGGTTAGTCAGGGGTGTATTCCCAGTACTCGCCGTAGCCGCTGCATAACGCTGCCGCCCCTGATTGCCCCGCGCACGCGATGCGCAGCCCTGGACGCTTGCATGGTTGCGCCTACGTGGCAGGAGCAAACGATTTCGTGGAGTTCGTTATCTGTCAATTCGAAGAAGCGCTTCGCTTCACCGTAGCTGTCGTTCGCCAGTCCTTCTTCACGCAAAACATCGTCCTGGAACGCAACCGTAATCGGTGAGCCCTCCGCCCGCATCGAGACCCGGGTTCGCATCGGGCGGTGCTCGGTTCCTTCAAGGGTCGTCAACATCCGTTTGGGGTCGCGCGTCAGTAACTCCGACCAGCGTTCGAGACGCTGGTTTCTGGTCATTCCAAGTGGTGCCGGGGTGGGTTGAACCTCAGCGACCGCATGCAGCTGTTCTAGGGTTTGGTGCTTCACAGCAACCTCCTATAGCGGTGGTTAGCCCCGAGCCCTGCTCCCAAGTATAGCGCCTTACCTTGACCTCGCAATCCGCCCTGTCGATCAAATATGGCTGTAACAAACGCCCTCGCGCCGCTCCAGAACGTCAACCGGCTGCGCAGCAAGCTTGGGCCACAGCAGCTCGCGCTAGCGCGTCCCAGATATCCGGCGGAGTCGTGATCGGCTCGGACCCAACGCGCTACTGACCCGCCCACAGCCACGCGGCAAGCTAAGCGCGAGGCTAGGAAGCCCGGAGAAGCGGGGGCATGGATCCCCGCGTACGCGCTTCCGCATTCAACCCTTCTTGCCGCATGGCTCCTTTTTATCTTCAGCCTTCGCTGCTGCGGCTTTGTCGCCATGTTGCTGCGCCTCAACATCCTGTTGGGAAGTCGCTACATTTTTATCTTCTGCCATCGGCATGTTGGTACCGTTCTTCTGGGGAGTGGCAGTGGCTTGCTTATTGGGCTGCACCTCCAAGGGAGCCTTACTGCCGTCCTTGGAGATCGGAGGCGTCTTAGTTGCCGCGGCAGAGTTGCCGCTGGAGGCTGTCGTGTCGGCACAATCTGCCATTGCAAAACCGCCAGTTAGCAGCAGTGCGGTAGCCGCGGTAGCGACGATCTTTGGGAAAGCGTTCATCGAATTAGCCTTTCGTTCTGATCAAAGTACAATATGAATGGCAACCGTTGGTTCCGGCCCGGCGATATCACGTTTTGACTCGGTTTGGCTCCTGCCTCATCGGACTAGGAACCGCCGCTGCTTCCAGGCGTTACAACGGTCACGTTCAAGGTCCGGAGCAATGCCATGTCGAAGCTGCAACAGGGTTCAAGCAATGAGCTGGAGGGCATTCGTCAAAAAGCGGCTGCCCACTTCGCACCGAGCATGCTGTACGAAGCCCTGCTTCGATTGAGCAGGGCATGCGGCGCGGAAAGCCTCGACCGCTTTGAAAAGGCCATGGTCCAGATGATCGACCGGTCATCGGCGGACGATACCGATTTCGAGGACATGAAGGAGTTCGCGACCGAGCAGCTATATGCCTGCGTGCGCGCGGTTAAGTCCTCTCCGGATATGACCCAGCCGCTCGAGGACGTTCAGTCGCGAAGAACGCAAGGCCGATCCGAGAAAGCGGAAACGCTCGAGGGCCAGCTTCAACAGGGGCTGGAAGACACCTTCCCCGCAAGCGACCCGCCGGCGGTGGTTTCGACAGCGATCGCCGGCAGGACGAAGCCACTGGTCGGAACGGATGAAGTCCTGAGGAAAAGAAAGAGGGAGGAGAAGTGAACTGCCGGCCATCCGCTCATCGTCGCGATTTCAGCTTCCCTTGACCAGCCTTCAGTCCGGCCGCCACCACGGCGACCTGGAACGAAGTGGCCAATTCCCGGTTTCCCTCATCAGACAGGAGCCGTACCGATGACAACGAGCAATCCGAAACGAAGCCGCGATCCTGAAGCAGACGCCAAGGGGCAATTCGCCAAGTCCAAGGCTGATGGCAGGAACGATGGGGTCAGCAGCGCCGATCCGAAGGTCATAACCGGGAAGAAAAGCGGCGACGCCACCTTTCCATTGAAGCAGGACAAGCCGGACTAGAGCCCGGCGGCCTTTCACGTGCTTGGCCCGTTCTATCTCTGGCCTGTGGCAATCGAAGCTCCTGGCTCTGATCCCTGGCGCCTATTTGCTCGTGACTGCGGTCCGTATCTGACGCCACTGACAAGCGCCCATCCATCTCACCGGATCGAGGCTTTTGCCCAGATTCCGTGTCGCTCACTTTTCCCGCGATGGGAACGCTCTCCCATCTGGTGTGTTTGCTTACCGGGAGACGATTGACTTCTAAACCAAGCGACCGCGACGGCTCAAGAACCATGGGCTTACGTCCGGGTTTGCTTTGGCTGCCAAGTTAGGCAGTAACGTCATGCGCCCTTTCCGGCTGGATCAGCCAGTTCGGATCGAACCAGCGATCGGCCGGGCCATCGTAGGGTAAGCGTGTAATGTCCCAACGGCTTACGAACCGCGCATAGGCATCCCATATTGGTGGTCCGCCCCCAATGAAGACAACGCGACCCGGGAAACCTTGCAACGTCCTCTCCGGAACCATGCTGGAGCGCAGGACAAGCAACTCCCGATCTGCACGGGCAAACTCCGGAACGCTCCCGATAGTCTTGGGCCCTGCTGCAAGGACATGACCTTTTGTCATTTCGAAGAACCGCGCGACATCCGCTTTATACTCGGCCGCTCGGTTTCCCTCCCACGGCAAGCGCCCTTCGAGGCCCATCTGTCCCGACTGTCCGATCGCGCAGATCACTCTTACGATCGCCCGATGCAAATTCTCTCTCCCATCCCAGTTTCAGCCGATCGCCGGAACGATCGCCACCAAGGGCAATTGTTGTCTTGAAAGGAAAGATAGATGACCGATCCCAAAAGGCAAAATCCGAATCCCGAGCGCCAACCCAAAGAGAACCCCGATGCCCCGGACAAACCCGTCCCGCTAGGCCCCGGGCCGTCGCCTCGACCTGATCCCGATCCCGCGCCTAAGCCACCGGTTTTCCCCGGGTGACGGATCAGTTTACGCAGAAGCGCTGCCATGTTCCGACATCGGTGGCGCGCGATGACGAGTGGATTTTCTGGCGCAGCCCGTAACCGCGTCATTCTCAAGGGGAATTGGTAACGATACGACGCCGTTCACATCGCTCTTGGGTCTGGCATTGGCGTGACAGAGTACACCGGGGTGATCTTTATGAGACTACCGGTGCATGAACACGCAAAGCCCACCGGCGTCTCGGGTGGTGGGCTTGGATCGGATACGTCTACCAACGCTTTACACGGCGCCACCACCGCAAAAGACCATATGACAGGCGTACCTTTTCAGTATCTACCGGCATGTTGGGCGGAGCCCGCATCCAGGATGTCTTGACGTAAGCCAACCGCTGTTCGGGATAGATGCTTCGGTGCCCGATGATGAGATAGGCGGCAATTGCCGCACCTGCGACATAGAGCGTGCCAGGGGTTCCACCGAACAATTCCACACCCATCAAGATGGCGGCTATCGGAGTGTTGGAAGCGGCCGCAACGACACTGACCAGCCCGATGGCGGCACCTAAGCTCGGATCGATACCTACGAGCGGCGCAAAGGCGTTGCCAGCGATCGCCCCGATCACGAATTGGGGGGTCACTATGCCGCCATAGAACCCCGAACCGATGGTCACTGCCACCAGGAGGATCTTCCAGAGCAAGCCGAGATAAGGCATCCCTTCGCCGGCCAGCGCGCGATCCATCAGCGGCAGGCTCAGCCCGAGATAATCAGTTGGAATGACGACGATCAGCAGCGATAGCAGTACCCCGCCGCCGAACGGCATTAGTGGTGGCCATGCCCCGAGGCGGATCCTCACGAGTTCTGACAGTGCTCGCGCCCTATGTACAAATTCGACGAACACAAGCGCGACTAGCCCGCAGATGATGCCAATTAACGTCGTCTTGAAGAAGAGAATCTCGGAAAAAGGGGGCAAGGCCGTAAGGGGATAATAGGTGTAGGCAATCCCCCAGAAGAGACTCACCTGATACGAAGCGATGCCGGCGACGATGGCGGGGAACAGGAAGTCATGGCGAATACGGCCAATCGCCAGCACCTCAACGCCATAGATCGCGCCTGCGACCGGCGTGCCAAAGACACTGGCGAAGCCGGCGCTCACTCCGCAGGCGACTATCCGCAGCCGCAACTCGCTGTTGAGATGAAGCATCTCGCCGATGGCTGCGCCGATTGAGGCGCCGATATGCGAACAAGGTCCTTCCTTGCCAGCCGAGCCGCCGCTGGCCAAAGTAATGATGGCGGCCATGGGCTTGATCGGCATCGTGAGGAACGGCATGCGGCCGGCTTGTGCATGAACCGCAGCGAACAACGTATCCTTAAGGTCGAGACGTCCGGCCAGGTAGCCGTAATGTAGCAGCAAGCCGTTTAGAAGTCCGCCGGCGGGCAAGAGAAGTACCTGGAACCAGAAAGGCACCGCCGCGGTACGGTCGGTCATGAAAAACAGGCCATGCAGGAACAGGCTGGTACCACAGCCGACGCCAGCGCCCACAAGCATAGCCAGAACAAGCCACTGGATGGCGGTGGCCAACATTACAACGGGCTCAACGAAGTCGAAACGTCGCATGCTTTACAGCCACGGTGGAGAGAGGGTCGCTAGGGTCACTCCCCCCAATAAAACATCTCAAGCGAAATTGGGAGCGATCGGAAAACACCGAAGGCCCGGCGGAAGACGCTGGCAGGAGCGGGCTTCCGCTTTTCCATCAATGGAAGTCATCGCTCAGCCGTGTGCTGAGCAAGTGCCTGTCGCGATCTTCCGTCTGACCTCTTCGAGTGCGACAGAGAAGAGGGTGTTCCCTCCTCGCGTTCATCATGCTCTTCCCAGGTCTCGATATAGCGTCGCAATTGCTCGAGCGTGTCGCGGACATGCTGTATCGAAACTCCCTTCGAACCAAACAACGGGCATCAAACTGCAGAAAAATAATGCGTTCGGACGGCGAAGCTTCGGTCGGACATGGGTTTCCGGTCAGAAAACTGCAACGGGATGAGCTACCATTAACGCCGCTTGGTTTTGTTCAAGGCATTCATGAGGATGACCTGCTTGCACTGCTAGCTGGAGTGCAAAAATCATTTTGGACGTTCGGTGGACGCTACCGAAGAAACGCCGGTTCATTGTAGCGGTGCTTACCTCGGTTCATGGAGCGAATTGCAGGATGACTTCGCCAAGCAGAACACAGATGTCGATGCCTTTGAATTGAGGCATAACAACATCACCGAGCACCCGTGAGGCGGCAAGGTTCGCCACCCACGAATAATGCCTTCCATGTGTTTGTTCTGGCAATTGCCGGGCAAACATAAAGAGTCTGATCCTGCAAGGTGTGGCTAGTTAATAAATTGTTATCCATAGAACAGGCGTCAATGAAACCTGCTCGCCTCGATCTGGTTGATTCGCATCGACCACGACCGAGGAAAAGATATGTCCATCACCAAATTTACGAAACTAGCGAGCCTTTCATCACTGGCCGTTGCCGGCTCGTTTCTGCTCGCAATCAATGCGCAAGCAGACGTTTGCAGCGCTCCCGCTGGTAGCCTTTCTCGCGCTCAGCTTATGAGTGTTTTGAACGGTGATTGCCTGACGCCTCCGGCAAAGAATCGCTCGGCAAGAAGCATACCCAAGAGCGAGGCGGCGCCTAATAACTCTGGCGGAATAAGCGCGGGTATCGGAGCTGCCGCAGAAAACAATATCGGTGGCGTCAATATCGGCGTCGGCAGCGGTGCGGCGTCTACGAACTCTGGTGGCGTTAATGTCGGGGTGGGAAGCGGTTCCGCATCAGGCAATAACGGGCTAATAAACGTCGGTGTTGGGTCGGAAGCCGCCACCGGAAATACAGGCGGCATCAACGCTGACGTCGGCGGAAGCGGTACGGGCGCTGGCAGCAACAACAGTGGCGGCGTAAGCGTTGGAGTGGGTGGACGAGACGGCGTCGGCGTGAGCGCCGGCTCAGATGGGATTGGTGCCAGTATCGGGGGAAGTCGTATCGGAAACTGACAGATACAAATAGCAGGAGTGCCCGCCCCGCGCTATGATGCTAGGAGCGAGCCAAGGATCGTCGCCCAGGGCGGCGATCCTTAAGACAGACGGCCTTCTGCATCTTTCGGGAAAAAACTTGAAGGCGCCGACCACCTTTCGGGATGAGAATCGAGCGCGGTCGAGTGCGAGTCCGCGGGAAACCACCAGTTTGATCAGTCGCAATCCGAACCCTTTTCGGCCCGGCGGCCCGCAACCTCCGGGCCACCGCGTGCCTACCAACGAAGCGAATCGTGTCCGCCTGTCCAAGTGTTCATTCGATGTAAACGGCCCCGGACGTGCCGGATTTGGCGACATTCGTAGCGAGTTCGTAGAGCGCCAGTGCGAGGCTGGCCGCTTTTCTCGGGCCGATAGCGATGTTCGGACGGTGATGTGAACGCACCTTGCTCATTGCGGTGAGGCTCCATCGCTTTCCCCCGGCCAGACTCGACACCTGTCGCGCACAGCATCGGCCTCGCTGCCGGTTGGCGTCGTACAAGATGAGCATCTTTCTGACGGAACTTCTGGTGAGGCTGTCAGTTTGGCTACCGGGAGGCACTCCGGTGCAGGACTGGTTCTATTTCATCGCTTGTGTGGTAAGCGCTGTTGGCATTGTCGCGGTGATGGCCGTCGCCGCTTGACTGGACCGTGCATTGCGTTTGCCGCGCCTATCATGACCACGCTATGAAGGCGCGCTGCAGCAACTCGACCGGCAGCAGCGGACCCGGCCATCATCCGCCGTTTGGGTGATTGCCGGGTCATTTTCCTTCAGCGCATCATAGGTAATGACTGAGCTGCCGGTTCGTTTAGCTACCCCCTACCCTCTATTGCTTGGTCGCCTACTCCTTCTGTGACCGAGCCTCTTCATTTTCTGGCCAGGACGTCGGAGTAAAATCCGCCTGTCGGCACACCACCCTCAATCTAAAGCTGCCGACACCCTCGGCCCGGTCGCTAGACCCAGGTCTGCGACCGGATTTTTCCATTGCCGTGCCAATGGGAGTAAGATTGATCCGTCGGTATCGGACACCCGTCGGCAAGTGATCATTCCTTTCGGGGATGACGTAGCCACATCGGTGACGCAGAAGACGGGTGCCAGCGAGTTCCTGTGCAATTAGAAGCGGGCACCTACCGCGGGGAGCGCTATCGGTTCTATTCGCCTTTATCGTTGCTAACGATCGATGCCACCGAAGACAGTGCCGAGCGTGGCGATGGCTGCCGCAACATCGCAAACATATGCGCCGAGACCCAATTACCCGTCGGGATGCGCGGTGAGCAGTGACTGGGCATCTCCTCGATGCGGACAAAATAGCGGTCGTGCCAGTTACCTTGCCGACTGGTTATCGAAATCCACCCCCAAATAGCATTTCGTAGGCTCACTTTTACGCAAAATGCCAAGCGACGCCTGAGCCGCACCAGACACCAGAACCCCATGTTGGCGGTCGAGCGATTACTTTGATATACAGACTTTAAGAGAGATGATGTGTGCCGCGCAAAAGGCTTTTTTCGGTCGGGGGCAGCTTCGCCAATCCCTCGGGTATCGACAGCGTGCGATCGCGAGCCGATTCTCAACCATCATCCCTCGAGAGCATCTAACCTGGACGGCGCGAAAACGCGCACGGCCTTCGGCCGCACCGAAAATCGTGCCGGCGTGAATGTGACCAGCTCACCGTCAGCGTTAATTGGTCGTGGCGTCCGCGCGCGGATCTCAAAGGACGTTCCGCGCGCGGCCCTCACCTCGCGCCACAGTCCGTGCCTTCCAAGGCGGAAATCCTTCAGCATCAGGGCCAGTTTCCAGACGCGGCCGAGTTCGAGCGAATAAAGATCAAGATGGGAGTCGTCGATTTCGGCCGTATGCTCGACGGCGAGTCCTCCTCCGTAATAACGACCATTGCCAACCGCGATCTGCAACGTCTTCACCCGTACGGCGCGGCCGCTAGCAACGATGGCGGCTCGAAAGGGGCGGGCCTTCATCAAAACTTTGATCGCAATGAGCGCGTAACTTAGCCGCCCGAAACGGCGCTTGGCGTCGCGGCTGAGGTCGCGGGCGAGATCCGCGCTCAAACCGAGGCTGGCGACATTGAAAAACAGATGTCCGTTGACCTCTCCGATATCTATTTCGCGTTGCTCACCGGCCAGGATGACGTCGACAGCGGCTTCCAGGTTCAGGGGCAATCCGAGCGTGCGGGCGAGGTCGTTTGCGGTCCCCGTCGGCAGAATCCCGAGGGGAAGTCCAGTCTTAACGAGGGCAGCCGCAGCGGCATTGAGGCTGCCGTCGCCGCCAGCCACGACCACGGCCTCAGCGCCAGCCGCGTTCGCTTCAATCCAGGGCGAGACCTCGGTAGGGCTGTTCGAGGAGAAAACGACCGGTTCGAGGCCCCTCGCCTTCAGTCGGGAGACAACCACGTGGCCGGCTTTCTCACCGGAGCGGCTGTGACGGTTGATCACCAGCAAGATGCGGCCGATCCGTCCCGCCCGAGGCATCTCGGATCGTTCCAAGATCGCGGATGCCGGATCGAGCGGCGGCCCAGTATGTTTGGCTTGGCAGTGAACCGCCATGTCTGATCGAATTCTCCATTGTTTCGAGCGTCAGCGCGTTCATCGGCGAGAGGACCCGTATAGCTTTGCAGTATCGAAGGCACACAGTCCCGGAGCCCGCGTTTAGGTGGGTCGTCACCGCCGGCGCGGCAAGAGCGCGCTCACAAAAAAAGGGGCCGCTTCCCCACCGCGTCGGGTATCGTCGAAGGGCCCACCGCCGGTGGGATCATCGAGACAGTACGCCGTTTCAGGATCGAAACTGCCTCGCCGGAAGCAATTTTAAAGGAGACTGCGCTGCGGTCGTGGGCAACTCAGAGGTGCCGCGCAGCCATTTCTCTCAGGAGTCGACGTGGGACGGACAACGTCGATGTATCGAGAAGCGCCAAGGCGAGATCGTTCTACCAAGGGCGGCCAAGATCAGTCGCCAAGAGCGTGCTTGAACTGCGGCCGCCTATACAAGCACGTCAACAGTTCCATCGATTACGAAGGTCGACAGACCGACCATTGATGTCGCCGCGGGTTGTATGTGGGCCGAACTCCGAGGGGAACAAAATCACCGGCCACAGGTTGCCTTGAACCTACCCCAGCGGAGAACTTCGATAGCTAACGAATTTGAAAAGCACATTGCAATGAACCCCTATGGAAGCGAGCAGCCGGGTGATCCCGGCGTTATCAGCCAGACCAAGGACAGGGTCAGCGAGGCGGCCCGGGCTACCGGCGACGCCGTGCGCGAAAACGCCGTCCCCATTACATCTACGGCGCTTGTCGTCGGCGTCGTCGGCTTTGCAATCGGATGGATATGCGGGCTGTCGTCAGCGCGATCGGCACGCTACTGGCATCAATAGCAAAGGGGACAGTGATCCCGATAGCGAGTGCGTCGGAGGCGCCTGAGCCCGCGCGGAAGCCCCAAGACCCGATATATGCGGGCCACCCGGAGCTCTCGCCGAATGCCGGCAGGAACGCCCGCCACCCTCCGGGCTGGGCAATTCGGAACGGGTAGGCGATGCGAACGGGAAAACGGGCGCTCCGGCCCGATCGAAACCGATAGAAAACCCAGACCGCTTGACGATACCGGCACGAACCTCACATGTGGTCGCGGGGAATGCGGGCGCTGCGCTCGCGTTCGAACACCTTGTCCTGGCCATGCCACGCTTCGAGCCGCTCCCCTATCACCCATTCGGTTTCGGTGCAGGACAGGCTGGAGGTGTAGGAGGTATGGACACGCCAACCTTCCCGCTGAGCGCTGCACGTCCAGCTTATATCGGCCCTCGTCGACAAGGGGTCGCCGAGCGTTATCGACCAGATTTCTTCTCTCGTGTCGCGGCTGCATAGACCATTGCCCGGATGCCGGCTTAGGCCGGTGTCTTCCTGCACGTGGTAGCGCGTGACACCTTGCAAAAGGTCGCGCTCCACCGAGCGGCCGGACCACCCTTCGGTCAGGACATCGTAGTGCGGCAAAGGATCTGGATTGGCGGGCTCTGAAATCTCAATCTTGCGATGCGCGCCGACAAGCGGCAGGTCCAGGCACAGCGTAGCGAGGTCGATCGAGAGTGTCGGATCGTGCGGCGAAGGCAGGATCGTCGGCCAGTAGGCGCTGGACAGGGAAAGGCGAATCCGGTGGCCCGGCGCAAACCGGTAGCCGCAGGCGTCGAGTACCAGCACCACCTCGACTACCTTGCCCGACTGTAGCGGTTGCGGATCGGCGTTGCCGCTACGATGCGCCAAGTTGAGCACGCCGTAGCTGACGCGCGTGGCCGTGCTGTCTGGATGCACGTCGACAATCCTGACGGCGAGGTTGCCGAGCGGGGCATCGCTGGAGAGCGTTAGCTTCACGACTGGCTGACCGAGGATAACATATTCTTCGGAAAGAACGCCGCTGTCGTAGGTGAGCGACCCTGCATCGTCGCCGCGCTGGTCGCCCGCCATTTCCGTATCCGGTTTGAGCGTGAAGAATTCACCCGCCGCCGTGCCTGTATCCAGCGGCGAGCGCAGCAGGACGCTGCCCTCTGCGGGCGGGGAGGAAATGCGACCGAGCCGACCCGAAGCGTCCGGACGAAGGGTGAAGGTTTCCGGTTCGGCCCATTCGTCGATCGCGATCCAATAGCCAGGGTCCGCCTCGCGCCAGCGGGCGGGTTTTGGCCCGTCGAGGATATAGGCGCGCAGCCTCGGCGTCTTTTCAGCCTGGTTGTCTTCCCCGCACAGCCAGTGCCGCCACCAAGCGATCGCCTCGGTATGGAAGTCGGTGCGCGGTCTCGGATAGGCGAAATGCGGATACTTGTGGATCCAGGGGCCGACAAGACCCCAGGCCTTTCGCGGCATTCCCGCGACTGCCTTGAGCGGTGTATTGCGGTAGCCGTCGGCCCAGCCCGCTATCACCAGCGAAGGGACGGAATAGCCAGGAAAATCCTCGCAGATGGAGCCGTGGCGCCAAAAATCGTCGCGGCGCTGGTGGGAAAGCCATTCCTTCATAAAGAAGGGCTCGTTTTCCAGCCGCTCCAACCACATGTCGCGCCATCGATCGCCGACCAGGGCGGGATCGGGTGCGCGCGACTGATAGGCGCCCATCGTCGCCGCCCACGAGGCCTGCGCCGACAGATGCGCGCCGTTCTTGTAGTGGATGTCGTCGTTATAGCGGTCGACCGTGGAGGACAGTGAAATGACAGCCTTCAAGGCCGGCGGCTTGAGCGCCGCCACCTGAAGCGAATTGAACCCACCCCACGAGATGCCCATCATGCCGACATTACCGTTCGACCAGTCTTGGGTCGCGATCCATGCGATAACTTCCACCGCGTCGGCAAGCTCGCGCGGCGTGTATTCGCCGTCGATCACGCCATCGGATTCGCCGCAGCCGCGAATGTCGACGCGCACGCCTGCGATCCCGGCGGCGGCGAAGACTGGATAGGTGGATTCGTCGCGCGGCGCGGTGCCGTTGCGCTTGCGATAGGGCAAGATTTCCAGAACCGCCGGCACCGGGGCTGCGGCGGATGCCGTTTCAGGCATCCAGATGCGAGCGGCAAGCCGGGTGCCGTCCTTGAGGACGATCCATTCGTTTTCGAGAACGTGAAAATTCGTGTTTGTCATGAGGCCAACCGTAAGGGAAAAAGCCAGCGGCGGGTGCGGACGCCGCCGGCGGCTGGATGATGGTAACGACTACAGATGCCAGCTCAGGCTTCGAGCCAGACCCGGCTGGCGATACGGCCGTTGGAAAGATCATTGCCGATGTCGGGCACAAAACCCTTTAGATGACTTGAACAGGCGTTGATGTAGTCGTTGAACACAGGCAGGATCAACCCGCCCTCGTCACGCACCATCAGCGCCATATCGCGGTAGAGCGCCCGCCGCTTGTTCTCATCGAGTTCGCCGCGCGCCTCGACCGCCATTTTGTCGAAATCGGGCCGCTTGAAGCGGGTGTCGTTCCACTCAGCACCTGAGACGTAGGAGGTGGAATAGCGCGCGTCCTGCGTCGGGCGCCCACCCCAATAGGAGGCGCAGAACGGCTTGACGTTCCACACTTCTGACCAATAGCCGTCGCTCGGCTCACGCTTCACGTCGATCTTGATGCCGGCTTTCTCGGCGCTTATCTGGAAAAGGAGGGCCGCGTCGACCGCACCGGGGAACGCCGCTTCGGAGGTCCGCAACAGGATCGGGTCCTGATGGCCCGACTTCTTGAAGTGGAACGCCGCCTTGTCAGGATCGTATTGGCGCTGCTCAATGTCGGTTGGCGCGAGCGCATAGTTGGCGTTGACCGGATAATCGTTGCCGAGGGTGCCGAAGCCGCCCAGCACTCGCTTGAGGATGGCTTCGCGGTCAACCGCGTACTTGAGCGCCAGGCGCAGATCGTTGTTGTCGAAGGGCGGCGTGTCGCAGTGCATCAGGAAGGAATAGAAACCCTTGCCCGAGGTGCGCAAGATTTCGATGCCCGCAACCCGCTTCAACAGCGGCACCACCTTGGGCTCAATAACGTTGATGAAATCGACCTGGCCGGAGCGCAGGGCGCTGGTGCGGGCGGTAAGGTCGTTCATCACGGTGATGAGGACGCTGTCGACATGGCCGCGGTCCTGCCGCCAGTCGTCCTTGTTCTTTTCGAATTCGGCGCGGACGCCCGGTTCGAATGCAACCAGCTTGTAGGGCCCGGTGCCGATGGCTGCCGTCGGCTTGTCGACGCCGCCGCCGGGCTGGATCTGGAGGTGGTAATCTGTCAGCACCAGCGGCAGGTCGGCGTTAGCTTCCTTTAGCGTTACCACCATGTCGCCGGCCCGCTCGTCGATGCGATCGATGCCCGACAGCAGGCCGAGCGCGCCCGATTGCGATTTAGCGCCGGCATGGCGGCGTAGCGTTTCCACCGCGTCGGTGACGGTCAGCGGCTTGCCATCATGGAAATGGACGTCCTTGCGTATCTTGAAGGTCCACACCTTGGCGTCAGCCGATGGCGACCAGGATTCGGCCAGCGAAGGAAGCGCCTCGCCCGTCTTTGGATCGGATTCAACCAGCGTGTCGCCCCAGCAATGCGCGATCACGAAAGCGACGCTGGCCGACGCCAGCGCGGGGTCGAGCGTGTCGGCGGAAGCACCGCCTTCCAGCCCCATCCGTAACTGCCCTCCCCGCACCGGCGTCTGCGCCCTTGCTGTTGATACGAGCGGCCCGGCCGCAGCCGAAAGGCCGAGGACCGCGCCTGCCTGCAGCAGGCCGCGCCGCGATAATGTCAATGTCTTGCCAGACGCGCTCATGTGGGTTCCCTTTTATCGATGATGGAGCGTTTTTTCGATATTAGGCAGCCGCCACGGCAACGCAATTTCGCGGTTTGACGCGCATTTAAGCAGGTTTATGCTGCCCTAATGAAACACCCCTGCTCCACCTTCAGCAACAACCTGAAACTCGCCTGCAGCACACAGAAATCGGTGTCGGATCTCTGTCGGACGATTGGGCTCAACCGGCAGCAATTCAACCGTTACCTCAATGCGGGGTCCCTGCCCTCAGCGCACAACCTGATGCGGATTGCGACGGCGTTCGGCCTTAATCCGGTCGATTTCGATCTGCCCGAAAGCGCATTTCGCCGCAAGCTTGGTGAGCGGCGCCGGCCCGTTACCGGTGCGGGGCCGCTGGCCGATGCTTTTCCCGGCGATCTGAACGCGCTAGCCGATTATCTCGGCTTCTACCAGACATGGCACTTGTCGCTGTCCTGGCCAGGGCGGGTCGTCTGCTCCTGCTCGCATCTGCGGTCACGCGACGGGCAGGTCCTGGTCACCACGCTGGAACGTATCGAGGACGCGGAGAGCGGCATCCTGCAGCGTTCGCGCTATGTCGGCATGGCGGCCTATCGGCGCCGCTGCGTCTTCCTGACCGAACTGACCAGTGGGCAGGCACCAACCTTCGGGCAAACAATCCTGATGCCATTCGAAATCCACCAGCGCCGCTACCTGCGCGGCATCACCATGGGCGTGTCGTGGCGAAACAACAATTTGCCTTACGCCACCCGCACGATCTGGCACTATCTGGGGAACGCCACCGACCTGCGTATGCTTATCTCGCGCTGCGGCATCTATGCGCCGGGCAGCGCGGCCGTGCCCACGGCAGTTACATCCTTTCTGACCGAAGTCCCGCCGATCAACGCTGCGGTTATCCAACCCCGTAGATGAGGGCCTCTACCCACCCGCAATAGCCGGGAACTTCCAGCACGCCGCCAGTTCCCGATGGAAGCTGGGTGATGAGGATATGGCCCGGAATGCCGGCTACCGAAACCACACTGCCGCTCGGACTGGCGGGGCAGTTCTTACGGGAGACTGGCAGTGCCCCTAGTGTTCGGTTTCTGGCGGGGGCCTCAACCGACTAGCAATCTGGCGTTCGGCACGCTTTCGGTACTCTATGGCCGCTGCGTTGCACTCGCAGGCAGATGGCCCGTGTATTCGAAGTATAACCTTAGCGATCCTGGGTGGTATTCCGTGACGTGCGGAGAGCGAAACAACGTCGTCCCTGTTGATATTGCGATGCTCGACTCCCATCCATTTATCCCCCATTTTTGTAGTGGGTATGGTCGCATCCGTAATAAGTTTATGTCGTAAAAACCACATCTGTCCAGTGGGCCATCCTTCCTTAACATAGGGGAGTTGCGGCGGTTTCGGCGCCTCGCAGCGCGATAGTACCACGGGCTTTTATGCCTAGTCGCCCGTCGGTTCTGTTGCAAACTTTTCGGTAACCGGCCCTGCGGCATGAGACGTGCCTCATCATTGGAGCGCACACCATGTTCAAAGGCCGTCATTTCGAACCGTCGGTCATCCTGGTTTGTGTCCGGTGGTATCTGGCCTACAATCTCAGCCTGCGCGATCTGAAAGAAATGCTGGCGGAGCGCGGCGTCAGCATCGATCACTCCACCGTGCATCGCTAGGTCGTCCATTTTGCCCCGAGCTCGCCGAGCGCTTCAATCTGCGCAAGCGCAAGGTAACAGGAAAGTGGCATATGGACGAGACCTACATCAAGGTTCGCGGTCGATGGATGTATCTCTATCGGACTATCGACAGTGTCGGTGACACCGTCGAATTCTGGTTCAGCGAGCATCGCGATTTGCCTGCTGCCAAGCGCTTCCTGCGCAAGGCTTTGCAGGGTCACCATCGGCCTGAACGCATTGTCATCGACGGCAGCCAGACCAATCGGGAAGCGATCATCGCCTGCGATGCCGAGAACCGCTTGTTGGACCGATCACGGCGGGAATTGAAGGCAATTCGCATTCGCAGCAGCAAGTACTTGAACAACCGCATCGAGCAGGATCATCGGCGTATCAAGCGGCGAGTGCGACCAATGCTCGGCTTGAAGTCATTTTCTTCGGCAGCCCTGACCCTGGCGGGCATCGAAATGGTTCACATGATGCGCAAGCGACAAGGTCGTTTCGCCTTCAATCCAAGGCCAACGCTGAAGGAGCAATTCGAGATAATTGCCGCCTGAAATCCGTCTGGCAAAGCCACATTTTTGGCCGAACGAAAAATTTGCAACACAACCGGTTTTCCAAGCGGCCAAGTGCAGTGTCCCCTCAGTATCCCAAAGCTAAGCGTGCGAGGGGCTGATGGCTCAAACCCAAGTTACTATATAGCGGACAGGCTTTCCGGATGGGCAGGCGAAAGCTGAAACAAATTACCCCCCGTGAGTTACCCCAACTGCTGGGCGGACGCACCCCGCTTGCGTCGCTGATCCAGGCGCTTGCCGTTGCCGAACATTTGAACTTTCGCCATGCTGCCAAGGCGCTCGGCGTGGTGCAGTCCAGTGTCAGCGCGCGGGTACCCTGACGAGCAGGATGGGCGCGGCCTCATAGAGAGCCGCCCGTGCCATCGCGTCACCGCTCTTGGACACGCGCCCGGTCCAATCAACCTCGCCAGACTGGTAGGCGCGCGGCGTCAGCCCCAGATGCGCGCCTACCGATCTGGACCGCCGGAACCGCGAGGGCACGTCGATGGTAGGTCAGCGCCACGATGGGGCCAACCCCGGGAGCGGTCATCAACCGGCGGCACACCTCATCGTCACGAGCGAAGTCCATCGCCACCTTTTGCAGGTTGTTATATTCGACAGCCAGAGCACGCCTCGAGGTCAGCATCGGATTGAGTGCTCGCATCAGCATCGCGCGATCCCCGGCCAGTTCCAGAACGCGCGCCTCGAAGTTGCGCTTGGAGACCACGCCCATCTTCAGGCCGAAGCTGCGCAGCATGCCTCTGGTCGCCAGCTCGATATCCATCAGCTTGCGAACCAGCGTCTGCCTGGCCACCAGCAGGACGCGCAGCTCTTGCGCGGTCTGCGTCTGGCGATCCCGCGCGCATCGTTGCGGTCGGTCTTGTTCGGCATGGCCGACAGCGCAACCTTCGCATGCCGCGTCTCAATGCACACGACCCGTAGATCGGCTTCGGCCAGGCACGCATCCGGTCCAGCCAGTCGCGACATCGGTCAACACCATCGTCTGCACGAAGCTGCCCGACGACGATGTGCCCGAATGGTTCACTAAGTCGACGTCGACATAACCGAGCGCCGGATCGTTTTAGTTGCCGAAGGTGCGCACCGGCACCGATCGGCGAACCGCGGAACTCATTCCGGCACGTTCACGCTGGCCACCACACGCACCTCTGACAGCAAGCGATCCATCGTCGCTGCCAGGCGCTTCGAGCAGAGACGATCGGAAGCTTCCCATAAAGCCACCAGCGTCTCCCGAACCTCGGGACCGTACCAAGCAGCATATTGCCGAACGCACGCCGACGGGGCCTCACGATGGCGCAGCACCCGGATCGCATGCTTCCGGCAGCTCGATCGGTATCGTTCGACGATCACCTCAACCAGTTCCACCCGTGTCGCCATGCTGACCCGCCGCGCCATCCATCATTCCTGAACCAGGATGCCAAATGAACCTGCATCCAATCCGGGACAGCGATCTATCGGTAACATTCGACGTGAGGAATTAAGGGGGTCAGTTTATCATTTCGCCCGACAAATCAGATGGGATTTATCGTCCAGAGCGTCAATGACAGTTTCGAACAGCAGAATCCCTAGCCACCGTCGCGGAACGGTACTTCCATTATATGCACGGGCGGTTCCGTCCAAATGGGAACGCCGGTAAAGCTCTCGATAATTACCGCAAGCCCACGGTAGTGGTTTTAGGGATAGTTCGGCAAGATAGCAACCGACGCCTTTGCTCTCTTCAATTCCGTAAAATCGAGCAACCAAGCGGCGGCGCTTTCAGTAATATATATTTAACGGACCGCCGCGCCAGTTGCGGATAAAATATCGATAATCAGGCTTGATCATCGTTTTGTATGGCGAGCTTTGCTTCCGCAAGGAGCGCCCGATCGAATTCCTCTTCGGTCCAGCCTGCATCTTCAAAGAATTCCCATAATCCCGAGATTGCGTTTCCCATATGCATTGCACATTCATCATCCCTGTCGGGGTGGCCGAGAGGTAACGTCGGTTCCGGGATATCCACGATTACTCCATATGTTGGTGGCCCTATGGGTACGCTATAGGCGATTATCGGCCAGACACAAGCTTATTCCTTTGACTGAGCTGGGCTCGAGGGCCGCCGAGACAGCCAAAGTTTGCCCGCCCCCTATTCGACGTCTGGGATCGGCGCCGCCGCTGCCAACTTCCGATCTGTGAGCCGATTCATCAGCAAACGGCGTTTGCGGAAGTAATGGGGAGAACGCATTAGGCAAGAGCAAACGGGGTTTGCCAAGGCAACGATCAGGCACCGTCGTCCTTGCCGTCGCCGTCATCGGCCTTGAGGCGCCGCTTGGTCTGGAAGGCCCAGCCGTTGCGGTACTTGTCGACCAGCGCGTCCCAGGCGGTGTCCGAGGCCTGCCTGTCGAACCCCTGAATGACCAGATGCTCGACCACCTGCACCTGCAGACGGTAAATCTCCTCCTCGCGGCCGTGCTTGATGTTTTCGGTGATCGCCCAGTGCAGCAGGGTACGCGCAATGTCGTCGCGGGAGGGCTTGCGTTGCGCGCTTGCCTCGGCGCGCAGCGCCTGCTGCCGCTCGCGCTGCCTGTCCAGCCTCTGCCGCCGCGATTGAGCCATCCCCGTCCTCCAGCTGCCCGCCCCGGCCTTGCCCCGCGGCAAACGCCGTTTGACGATGTAACGGCACAATCGTAAACGGAATCGGTTATCCGACGTCCTGAATCGCCGATCCCCGGCCATGAATCGGATTACCGCAAATCGTTTAGACCTGGGATGCGTTACCAGGAACGCGAATCCGGTTGCTGGCAACTCGTCCACACGTACCGAAGCGCACCGCGTTTGCCTATGTAACGCCTTCAGGGAGTTCGGAATCGCGATGTCTCGCTTCTGAATCGCCACCACCGTGATCGGAATCGGATTAGCGCAAATCGATTCAGCCTGGACCAGGGTGTCTGGGACTTAAGGCAAGTCATCCCGATGCAGGCCTCCGTGGAAGGTCAGGGTACCCGCTGGACACCGATCTTCCGCGGCGGCAGCCCGAGCCTCGGGAACGCATGGCGCCGCCGCTGTGCCTCGATCGCCTCACCCTCCGGACGCCGGCTCGGCCATCATCCGTTCCCTCACCTCCTGCAGCACGGCAGCGAGGGCTGCCCCTTCGAGCGTGCCGTGTTGCATCAGGGCGTTGGCCAGGAGCCGGAGAGCGTCTTCGTTGCGGCGGACCAGCCTGCGGACTCGGACATAGGCCGCTTCGAGCCGGGCGTTGACCTGATCGGCCAGCAGGGGATTGTAGGCGAGCAGCGCGGACTGGTTTTCTGCCTGGCGGTAGAGCAGCGACCATGTTTCAGCAAAGCCGAGTTCGGTCTCCATGGCAAGCGCCAATGCGGTCGCCTTTCCCATGTCGCTCTCCGGCGATCCGCCCGCGCCTGCGGTGACGGAGCCCAAAAACTCTTCCTCGGCGGCGCGCCCGGCGAGGCTGACGGCAAGCAGGCCGTCGAAGAAGGCCTCCGTCTCGGCATCCATGGTTGGTGTCGTGCCCTCGGTATAGCCGCCTGCCGGACTGTCGATGCCGATGGAAGTGATATGCCCCAGACCAAGGACCAGCCTGGCGACAGCATGCCCAGCCTCATGGATAGCCACACGCCAGCGCAATGCCTGCGACCGCTGCGGCCGGGCGGCGGCCAACAGGTCGAAGACGTCGGAAAAGGCCAGCTGCCGATGAGCCCGCCGCGCCTTCTGACGCGCCTCGCGGACCAGCCGCTCGATATCGGCGCCGCTCATGCCGCGCGCTTTCATCGCCAGGGTGCGCAGGACAGCATCGCCAGTTGCTCCAATCGGACGGCCCTGCTCATTCGTCATTTCCATAAAGCCCTCCTGTTTGCATCCACGGTCATGCGCCAGGTCATGAATCGCCGATCGGGCTCTCGGCCGGGCGCCCGAGGCGGTACCAACGCGACAGCGTGCGCGCCCATGTCTGGTCGTCGGCAAGCAGGCAAAGGTCGGAGGTAACGATCGCTCGGCCATCACCTGGTAGCAGCGGGTGCCCGGCCGACAGCCCCGTGAGACACATGGCTGGCCTGCGGGCCATCGCCCAGCGCTCCAGGATCGGCGGATCGGCGGCGAGGCGCTCGGGCGACGCACCGGAGCGGATTTCCTTCATGTCGTCGACAAGGGCGATGAGGCGCGCCAGCTGATAGTCGAAGACGGCGCCCTGATCGGCCCTGCCGGAGTTGAATGTTACCATGAGGCTAGCCTCCTTATTCTGCGGGCGGGTCGCGGTGGGATGCGATTGCATCGGGGCCGTCGGCGGCTGTGGTATCGACCTTGGTGCCGGCATCGACAGCGACGTCCGGCGGACCCGCCTCCCGCTTCGGGGCGCTGGCGATGACGGCGTCCAGGTCATCTTTCAGGTGATGGCGCAGAATGCCGATCAGTGCCTCGGTGTCGGGGCGCTGAATGACGATGTGCTTCTCCAGCCTGCCGGAGCGCAGCAGCGCCTTATCGATCCTGTCGGGATTGTTGGTGGCGCCGATGACGACGACGCCGTCCGTCTGACTGGTCCCGTCGAGCAGCTCGAGCAGGCGGTTGACGATCTGATCCCAATAGGTCGTCCACTCGCCCGAGCTGCCGCGCGTATTGATGCCGTCGATCTCGTCGATGAACAAAATCGCGGGCTTCGTCGCCTCGGCCTCGGCAAAGGCGGCGTTCATGCGGATGAGCACGTCGCCCAGATAACCCGGCTCCATCCACGCCGCGACCGACGTCGCGATCAGCGGAACCTGGAGCGTGTTGCAGAGCGCCCTGGCGAATGTCGTCTTGCCCGTGCCGGGCGGCCCGGACAGAAGCAGTTTTGCGCTCATCTCCTCCCAACCAAGCTTTCCCGCGCGCCACAGCGCCAGGTCCTCTTTCAGCTCCAGGGCCCAGGCCCTTGCTTCGCCATAGCCCGACAGCGTCTCGACGCGGGGGACAAAGCGGTCGGTGTATGTCCCGATCGGCGCAGCCGGCTCGATCCTTTCGCTGCCCGATCCGGGAGCGCCGCGCCCGGGTTTCGACTTCGTGGCGGTCGTGCCGCCGGATTCCTTCTTGCCCGAGCTGTCGTTTTCCTCTTCGGCGGCCGATGCCTGCCGCATGCGGGCAAGGCCGTCCAGAATGGCGAGCGCCCGTTCCGCCGACGTACCCGGCCGGATCGCCAGCGCCAGGTCGGCCAGCGTCAACGACGGGACATGCTCATGTGTAACGCCGCCTTCCGGCGCCTCACCCAGCACCGCGCGCATGGTCTCGCGGATGATGGTCATGTCGAGCGGGCCGCAGACGAGATTGATGCGGGCTGCTTGTCGCAGCGGCCCGGGAAGGCGATCCTCGTCCTCCGAGACGCCAAGGATCGGATAGCGGCTTTGCGCCGCCAGCGAGACCTGCCTCGCGGTCCTCGCGTGGTCCTCGGGGGCCAGTTCCGATCCGGGCGAAGACGACTACGCGCCAGCGCGGGGCGGGAACACGAGAGAAGCGGAACTCGTGATCGCGCAGGAGCAAATCCCCTCTGCACACCGAGACCTTGCCGGGAAGGACGAGACCCCGTTCGAACAGCTCGATGAATGCCGCCTCGAAGCCCGCGACCCGTCCGGTGATCGTCATGATGGGGGCGGGAAGACGAAGCGCTTCCAGGATCTCGCCGAGCGGCGTCGCGCTCATGCCAAGCGAGCGCGCGAGAAGCAACTGGACGGCGACGTCCACCGCCCTCGGCGGTTCCGCCGATCGGCGCACGGCGCGCAGCAGGGAGACCGGGTCAAGCGATGAAGCTGCGTCGAGCTCCTGCCCGGCGCTGCCGCCAGCCTGATTTGCCGACCACCCTTCATCGAACAGGGAGACCGGATCATTGTCCTCAGCCAGGTCATCGTCGCGCAGAATCGATCCGGCACGGGCAAGCCGTTCGAGCATGCGCCCGATCCCGGCTGCCGACCTGCCCATAGCCAGCGGTCCAGGCGCGAAGCCGCGCACCTGGCAACCCGCTACGCGAAGGCGGCGTTCCGTCAAAAGTCGGGCGCCGGCCGCCTGTTCGATCGCATCGGCCTCGGCCCGTTGGGACAGGCGCCGCAGCAGATGTCCGGCAAGGCGCTGCTCGGTCATCGCGTCTTCCCCGCCGCGTCACTCTCCTCGTCGGCCTTGCGGGCGATGTCGAGCAGGCCGCTGGCTTCGAGCTGTTTCGCGACAACGACGCAGGTCGGATCGCCTTCCTCGACACGTTGCGCCAGAAGCTCGATCACCGCCGGGGGGATCGGCAGGCGGCGCGTCGTCGCGATGCGGGCATAGTGCATGACCAGCCCGATGGCGACGGCCGGATCCTCCATCGGCCGGGTCCGGCAACCGCAGGAAACGATCCGCCCCGCCATGGCGAGGTCCACGCATTCAGCGCTATGGCCGAGAAGGTCCAGCAAGGCTCGCGCCGGTCCTTTCGTATTCTGCGTGGGCGGCTTCCGCCACGCCAGGCGCGCGAACGGTCCTTCCGCTCCGGCATTGTCAGTGGCGTCGGGGGCCAGGGCGGGCGTCGACGTTGCCGCGATACTGGCGATGGCCTTGATCTTGTTGTGCTGCTTCATGGCAACAAAACTCCTTGCCGCCGGGTCGGGCGGTCTGAATGAGAGGGAATACGAACGATTACGCTGTGAGTGGCAGCGCCAGCGGCTCCGTCAGGGTCCGGCACGCGAGCGGGCAAAGCCAACCCGCACCCGCGTGGCCGGCTGCGGGAGCCTTGTCTTCGAGGGGTCAAGCTCGATCACCATCGGATCGACGTTTTCGCCCCGCCCGCTTTCGGCCTCGTCCGGGCAGGTTTTTCCGCCATCAGCCTCGGCATGATGCCTGGGACGGTGCGCCAGTTCGGTCCGCGCAAGCGCCTCGCGGCACTGACGCTCGAGTTCCTCGCGCACCCGCACCGCGAACATTGACCTGAGATGGCAGAGCGCTGCACCAGCTCCCGCGATCTCCAGCAGGTCACCGATCCCGGCAAGGCCGAACAGGCCCCGATCGGGATCGCAGGCCTCGTCGGCCCCGTCGATGATGGCGATACCGACCTCCGAGACGGGCGGCGCCTTGCATTCGACATAGAGCCAGTCCGCCCCGATCAGCGCCACCGCCATCATCCGCTGGCGCAGCGCATCGAGCCGCCGCTCCTGGTAGGAGGCGATCGAGCGCTTGATGTCCATAATGAGTGCCCAATGGTGCTTGCGGTTCACCACCACCAGGTCCGGCGTATAGGTGGCGCGGTAATGGACATCCGAGCGCAACCGGATGCCTTCGAGCGAGGACCACTCGTTGCGTTCGAGGAAGGCCAGTGCCGCGGGCACGATCGGCATCGGCCGGTCCTGCGGCATCACCATGAGATCGGGATTGCAGGCGGCGATGCGCACGATGCCCGCCTCCAGCAGCTTGCCCTCGTGATAGGAGACCGAACGCGCCATGGAGATGAACGCGGCGAACTCGCCGAACACGGCGTCGGGCTTCGGATCGCCGGCAAGGATCGCGCCGATGGCCTTGTCGACCAGACGGGCAAAATCCTCTTCGAGATCGGCGATGACGGCCTCATGCGCATAGGCGGCAGCTGGTGATGCCGGCGGAATGGAATGAGTGGACATGGATACTCCCCTAAACAACGGCACGATCGGCCACCGGGGCGGCGCCTCGGGAATGAACGGGGAGAACCCGCCATCGCCGTCTGCGTCGACGCCGTTCGGTTTCGCACGGCCTCAGGCCGTCGCGCTGCCAGTCGTCTCGATAATGATGATGATGATGATACGGGTCAGCCGACCACGGCGACCGCGGAGACCGTCGGTCCTGCCTGTCCGGGCGCCGACATTCCGCCCGGCTTCTCGCCGCCGGGATGCGTCATCGATCCGGGAATAAAAGAACCTTCCCCGAGGGGAACGAACGCGATAGTGCTCGCCATAGCCCAATACCTCTCAATCAGGTTGCGGGTCAGGCCTTCGTCCGGTGTTGGTAGCACCGGCGGAGGCCGCCATTCCCGGCCGGATGGCGACGGGAACAGGGATGGCATACAGGGATCCGGATCGAATCTGAGCCCGTAAAATGCCGGGACGGCAAAATCAGCGATCGCATGGTTAACGCCGGGCTCGCGCCATCGACCGGGTTTGTTCCCTCGACAGGCGGTGAGACGCATCGGCGATGCGTTCCCACCGCTACCGGAGATCATCAGAGCACCGGGGCAAGGGAACGCAGCCGCGCCTCCAGTCCGTCGAGCTCGCATTCGGCAAGCTCGACCTCGGCGTCGAACCGGGCCAACGCCCGCCACAACGCATGAGGGCTTGCCGCATGGGCCGGGTTCTTCAGCTCGCTCCAGGCAGTATACAAACGCCGCACAAAGCCAAGCTCCGGTCCCGGCTTGAACCCGAACTCATCGTCCAGCTCGAACAGCCGCTCGATCGCCGCACGGAACCGCGCATGCAGGTCCCCAAACCGCGACGCATCCTCATAAATATCTGTTGAACGCACCATTCCCTCCTCACCGAATAGCAGCAGTCCGACCATCAGACCGCCTGCGACAAGGATGGGCGCAGGCCTTGCAAGCGACAAAAACCGGATCGTGTCGCGATGCAGGCCTGATCAATGATGGATTATGGTGACCCGGAGAACGCCTTGAAGGCGATCTCCAAAGCAAAGCCCCGCATCTCGCGGGGCTTCTGCAGCTTCGTCACCGGCCAGGAATTTTTATACGGCCTTCGATTTTGAACGGGGTCGCGCCCGGGTCTTTGGAGGTTTCCGGTTTGCGGCAGCACGGGACGCCCGGCCAGGCTTTGGCCAGGGAAGCCACGATACGCGCACCAGCTCATCGTCGTAGCGGACCGAGCCATCGGCAAAGACAACGCCGACACCCGCAAAGCCGGTGCCCGCGACGTTGAACGCGTGGTCGCATGCGCAAACGGATGAGGTAGTCTCGAACACCACCTCGTTCGCGACATTGAGCACGTGGTATCCAGCCACGATCTCCGACAGCGCTTTCCCGGGATCGGCCTTCCGGAAAGCGGCAAGACACAGCATCCTGCGGGCCCTTGCCAAGGCAGCCGGATCCCGTTCGCCATCGTCACCGCGCGGCCAGACCAGATCGTGGGAGCAACTGTCCAGATTGTCGTCAAGCGCGTCCTGGATATCGGCTTTCGAATCTGTCGACTGCTTCCCCCATGCAATGGTATCGACAAGATCTTCGATTGCGGCGTCTACACGCTTTGCCGGGATGCGGACAGCGGTGGTTTCGCTGACACGCCCCACAAGGTCGCCGTCACAAAGCCAGAGTTTTCCGTATCTGAACCCGCGTTTCCAGCCGGAGCCGCCCAGACGGATCTCAAACGTCTCGTTTTCCGGCACCGTCTCCAACGGCACATCGAGAAAGCTCAGATCACACTCGACCGCTTCGTTCTTCATCGCCTGCTCACATTCTTCGCAGAACCTGCTCCAGGCCCCGCCTCGTTGCAGAAGGCCACGTCAGCGCCTTCTCCAGCAGTTCCGGCAGCGGGCTGCCTCTTAGTCCGGCGTTTCGAAGAACCGTCGCCTTCTGTTCGGCGCTCAAGTAGTACGGCTTCAGGTCTGAAGGATCGCGCGGCTTTTCCAAGACTTGCCACAAGGAAGACCCTTTCGCGTCGTTGGGGCACGCCGAAATATTGAGCGTCGAGGACCGCCAGGCAATCTTGGCGTTGGGCCCAGACACCATACCTGCGTTCGTCCACCTTTTCCCTGGCGCAGGAATTTCACCGCCTTGCTTTTCGGCAAGCGCTCCCAGCAAGCAGCCGAACCCGTTGCCTTTCCTGGCATCCAAAACCCCCTTCACATTTTCCCATACGACGTATTTCAGCCCGTTCAGCTTCTGCATCCGGTAGGCGAGCTCGACAAACTGAAGCGTCAAATTACCCCGGTAGTCGTCCAGGCCAAGTCGCTTGCCTGCGATGCTGAAAGCCTGGCACGGCGATCCTCCCTCAAGAATGTCCACCGGACCAAGAGCAAGAAGGTCATCGTCCGTGATCTGAGACAAGTCGCCGAAATTCGGGACGCGCCCTCGGGGCCAGGCCTTGACCCGATTGTTTTTCCGCGCCGTCTCGTCGCGCCTCATCATCTCATCCGCGGCTGGCTGGCGCTGACCCCACCCCTCCAGGACCATCTCGGCAAACAAGTCCGGAAAATCAAATTCCGGGTCATTCCAATCGCGACCCGCAAATGCTGCCTGCCATTCCGTGAGAATTTCAGGCGTCGCATAATCGGCGAAAACCTCCCGGCAGACGGCCTCCATAATCGTCCTGTAATCGGGCAGGTATCGCGGCTTCGTCGCCCCGCATCGCTCGGAAAGAACCAGGCTCTGGAATGCCTCGGGCTCGCAGTAGCCCACAAACTCGAAGCCAAGCCTCTTCCACGCCGCTGTCGCAGCGGAAATGCCGCTAAAGGTAGAAAAAACCCGCATATGATCCCCCCCTCAGAAGGTCATACCGGGTCCCTTCCTGCCGAAGTATTAAAGGCTAGGCGATTTTTGTAACGTGCCCGTCACAGAGCTTAAGCGAAAGCGTCAGCCATCCGCCCGATCGGCGAACAAGATTTTCCTGACCTCCCCTCTGCCCTCTCCCGCCGCCACCTTCATTCTCATTGAATGCCGACATATTGACGTTATATTGCGTCTATGAACGCGTCATCAAGACGACAGGAGGCTAAAAGGATGGGCTTGGTACAATATTGCGACAACGGTTTCTTCGCGCCGCGTAAAATCGCTGACGCGTTTCGAACCACGAGCGAGGAGGTCGCTCGAACGGCAGGGCTCGGCAAGGACGCCGTTCAGCGCAAGGACCGCGTTCGATCGGACAAGACCCAACGCAGACTGCGTGAGGTGGTCGAGGTGATCAACAAGGTCGAGCCGCGTTTCGGCTCCACCTTGATGGCGTACGCTTGGTACCGGTCCGAACCGTTGCCCGGATTTTCTGGCCAGACGGCGATGCAACTCGTCCGCAGCGGGCGGACAGACGATGTGCTCGACTATGTCGACGCGATCGACGCCGGCATCCACGCCTGACGCGGCAGATGCTTTTTCGCGGCAAACTCTATCGAGCGCTGAACCCTGTTTACGCACGCGAACCGCTGTCAGGCCGAGGGGCTCAGCTTTATGGCGGACGCTTTAATCCGAAAGGCGTGCCCGCACTCTACGCATCATTGTCGGTGATGACGGCGCTGAGGGAAGCCAACCAGGTTGGCAACCTTCAGCCGACCACGCTCGTCTCTTACGACGCGGATATCGATGACATATTCGACTGCCGGGACGGAATGGCTCTCCAAGCGGAGGGCATGGATGACGCTGCGCTCGCCAGCGGCACATGGCGCGACCAGATGAAAGCGACCGGAGAAGCAAGAACGCAGGCGTTTGCTCGTAAGCTGATCGCCAGCGGCTATCGGGGCCTACTGGTGAGGAGTTTTGCGTCGGGCGCTAACGAGATCGATCTCAATCTCGTGCTTTGGACATGGAGTGATGCACCACCCTCACGCCTCATTCTGATCGATGACGAGAACCGGTTGCAACAGACGTGACCATGATTCTCGGTGTCCAGGTGGATCGTCGTGCGACCGACACCTTGTCGCTCTCCAGGACAGGGAAAGGCCGCACACGGACCGGTCACCGACCGCTTCCTGTGACTGGCGCAACCCGCGGAAATCCTGTGGGCGCACAGCTGCCGAGGCCTTCACCTCGATGCCGATGATCCGACCACACCTGATCTTTGGTGCGATAGTGGGAGAGCGACACGCGGCGCTCCTACCACGAGGCGAGTTTCAGCAGCTCCGAGACGACGAAGCTTTCCAGCACCGCGCCGAACCTGGACTGGCCCTGCCGCAAAGCCTGCTCCTCATTTTCGCGCAAGGCGGCAACAAGACCACTGTCGAGGAAATGCAGCTTCGGCGTTGATCAGGCGGCTAAGCCGGTTGCTCGACCACGGCGCCAATGTTCTGATCAGAAGAAGCCGCTCGAAGAGCGCGACATATTTCTGCGCGGTTATCAAAGGTCGATACTGCTCACTTACGGGTACAGCTTCGGCGTCCTAAAAACTGTCTGTGATCTGAACCCCGAAGACTGGACCGTTCAGAATTGGAGTTTTCCGCTGTAATTTCCTGGCTGGGAGAGGAGCGGAAGACGATGAAGGCATCGAAGTTTTCGGACGCCCAGAAGGCGTTCATTCTGAAGCAGGGGGCGGACGGGATTCCGGTGTCGGAGATCTGTCGCCGTGCCGGGATCAGCCATGCAACCTACTTCAACTGGAAAAAGAAATATGACGGGCTTCTGCCGACAGAGATGAAGCGGCTGAAGCAGCTTGAGGATGGGAACGGCAGGCTCAGGAAGCTGGTCGCCGACCTGTCGCTGGATAAGGAGATGCTGCAGGACGTTATCCGCCGAAAACTGTGAAGCCTGGTCGCAAACGCGAGCTGGTGGCGCAGACGTGTGGTGAGTGGAACGTGTCGATCCGGCGAGCCTGTCGGGTTCTGGAGTTCCACACCTCGACCTTTCATTACAAGTCCCGTCGCCGCGATCTGGCCGGCATCGAAGCTCGGATCAAAGACATCTGTGCAACGCGGGTTCCGTATGGCTACCGGCGCGTGCACGTGATGCTCACGCGCGAGGGCTGGGACATTAACGTGAAGCGGACCTATAGGATTTACAGGGGCTTAGGCCTTCAACTGCGAAACAAGACACCGAAAAGGCGCGTGAGGGCGAGCTGCGAGACGATCGCCAGCCCGCTGTCGAGCCCAACGACGTGTGGGTGTTGATTGCCACTGAGAACTGACCCGGCATTTCCACCGAGAATTGACCCGTTTATTAGATGTCGTTCGGGTCGGTGGTTGCGGTCAAGCTCTTCCTTTTCTCCTTCGTCATTTTGGGCTCATGAGCCGAACTATTCTTGAAGCGGAAGCTGTCGTTTCCGGTTTCAAGGATGTGGCAATGGTGGGTCAAGCGGTCGAGCAGCGCGGTTGTCATCTTGGGGTCGCCAAAGACGCTGGCCCATTCGCTGAAGCTCAGGTTGGTCGTGATGATGACGCTAGTATGCTCGTAGAGCTTGCTCAACAGATGGAAGAGCAGCGCCCCGCCTGAAGCGCTGAACGGCAGGTAGCCAAGTTCATCGAGGATGACGAGATCGGAATGCGCCAGGCGGTTGGCGATCTGGCCAGACCGTCCTATCGCCTTCTCCTGTTCGAGCGCGTTGACAAGCTCCACGGTCGAGAAGAACCGAACCCGCTTGTGATGATGTTCGATGGCTTGGACACCGATCGCCGTGGCGATATGCGTCTTGCCCGTGCCGGGACCGCCGACCAGAACGATGTTGTTGGCGTCATCGAGGAAGTCGCAGCGATGAAGCTGACGCACCAGCGCCTCGTTGATCTCGCTGCTGGTGAAGTCGAAGCCGTTCAGGTCACGATAGGCTGGAAAGCGTGCCGTCTTGAGCTGGTAGGCGGTCGATCGAACTTCACGTTCCGCAGTCTCGGCCTTGAGAAGCTGTGACAGGATCGGGATTGCCGCCTCGAACGCCGGCGATCCTTGCTCCGTGAGCTCGCCAACGGCCTGGGCCATGCCGTGCATCTTCAGTTGCCGCAACATGATGACGATAGCGCCGCTTGCCGGATTATGACGCATGGCGAGCCTCCGTCTTTCTCAGCGCATCGTAGCGTTCGACATTGGCCTTGGGCTCGTTGATGAGCGTCAGGGCCTGAGGCGCGTCGATGGTGGGCGGTGTGAAGGATTTGCCGTCGACGAGGCGATGCAGCAGGTTCAGCACGTGGGTCTTCGTGGGGACGCCGGACTTCAGCGCCATGTCCACGGCCGAGAGCACAGCCTGTTCATCGTGCTGGAGAACGAGGGCCAGGATATCGACCATCTCGCGGTCACCACCCGGCTTCTTCAGGAGGTATTGCTGCAAGGCTCGGAACGCATCGGGCAGTTCGGCAAAGGGTGCACCATTGCGAAGAGCGCCCGGCTTGCGTTGCACGACCGCCAGATAATGCCGCCAGTCGTAGATTGTCTGTCCCGGTCGATCATGAGAGCGATCGATGACACGGCGGTGCTCACAGACGATCTGGCCCTCCGCGGCGACAACGACACGATCCGGGTAGACGCGAAGGCTTACCGGTCGATTGGCGAAGGATGCCGGAACGCTGTAGCGGTTGCGCTCCAGATGAACGAGGCAGGTCGGCGTGACGCGCTTGGTATACTCGACGAAGCCATCGAACGGCCGGGAGACAGGCATCAATGCCAAAGCCTCCTCAGCCCAGATGTCGGCGATGGTGCCGCGCATCTGTCCGTGCGGGGTATTCGCCCACAATTCCTTGCAGCGCTGCTCCAGCCAGTCGTTCAACGCTTCCAGCGACGGAAAGCGCGGCGTGGGCTGCCAGAGACGATGACGGGCATCCTGAACGTTCTTCTCGACCTGTCCCTTCTCCCAGCCGGAGGCAGGATTGCAGAACTCGGGTTCGAACACATAGTGGCTGGCCATCGCCATGAAGCGCACGTTGACGTCGCGATCCTTCCCGCGACCAACCTTGTCGATCGCCGTGCGCATATTGTCGTAGATGCCGCGGCCAGGAATGCCGCCAAAGACGCGGAAGGCATGGTTGTGGGCATCGAACAGCATCTCGTGCGTCTGGAGGAGATAGGCTCTCACGATGAAGGCGCGGCTGTAGCTCAGCTTCGTATGCGCGACCTGCAGCTTGGTGCGCTCATTGCCGATGATGGCCCAGTCCTCCGACCAATCGAATTGGAACGCTTCGCCCGGTTCGAAGGCCAGAGGCACAAACGTGCCGCGTCCTGTGGTCTGAAGTTCCCTTTGCCTGTCGGCCTTCCACTCTCGGGCAAATGCCGCCACCCGATTATAAGAGCCCTCATAACCGAGGCCAACTAGCGCTCGTGGACAAAGGTTGACTGGGGAATCGGGTTTTGATTCAAGGCTTCCATTTGGAGGCAGCCTTGGGCGAACGGATTGGTCTGACGGACGATGAATGGGCGGTGATCGGTCCGCTTCTTCCCGCCGAGCAAGGACGCGGATGCCGCCCAGCCCAGGACAATCGGCGCTATTTCGAAGGCATGATGTGGATGGCGCGCACGGGAGCGCAATGGCGACACCTGCCAGATGAATACGGCAAATGGAACAGCGTCTTCCGCCGATATCGACGCTGGGTCGAAACCGGCGTGTTCGAAGCCATGCTCGAAACTCTGGCTGAATTGGTCGAGCGGGATCGAAGCGCCGACATGATCGACAGCACCATTGTCCGGGCACATCATTGTGCGGTCGGCATAAAAAGGGGACTCAGGAGACCGAGGCGCTTGGTCGATCGCGCGGCGGCTTCACCTCCAAGCTCCATGCCCGCTGCGATGCGAAAGGCCGTCCGCTCGGCTTCATCCTGACCCCCGGACAGACGCATGACACACAAGGCTTTGCGCCCTTGTTCCGGATGATCTCCAATCGGATCGAGGCTTTCCTCGCCGACAAAGGTTACGACGCCGATGCCATTCGCGACGAAATCGCCAGCGCCAGGGTCGAGGCCGTCATCCCCTCAAAAAGCAACAGGCGCGAGCTGATCCCACACGACAAAGCCAAGTACAAATGGCGCAACCAAATCGAGCGGCTCTTCAATAAGCTCAAGAACTGGCGGCGCGTTGCAACCCGCTATGACAAAACCAAGGAATCCTGCTTCGTCGCCATCGCCGCAGTCAAACTATGGATACCTTTTGTCCACGAGCGCTAGATCGGCATGCAGTTGCTTGATCGTCCGCTTCTGCTTGCGGCCCTTCTTCGATTCCGTCTTCAGCCATGCCGACAGCCGATCTGCAAACGGATCAAGCTTGCTCGGTCGCTCCGGCATGCGCGGCGACAATCAAGGTGAGATTCAGCGTCAATCAGGATGAGACTCGGCGGCGGGGGGTGTGACGTAGGGAGGGCGTAGCCCGACCGGAGTTACAGCCCCCCGCCGCGGCGCAATTTTTCGGCGTCTCATGATCGCGGTCGGCCCGGTAGCGTGAGTGGTTTTTTGGAATGGAGAATCACCTTTGTGCCGGGTCGCCATGTAACCGATCATCAGACGAGGCTTTTTATGAAGTACCGACAAACGCATTCTGTTGAGGTCGCCGCCGCGAAGGCGTCGATCAGCCGGGCGGCGGCTTACCGCATGGAGAAGGATGCACGTCTTCCATCGCAGAGCAGGCCGCCGCGCAGCCGGCGTCGCCCCGATCCGCTCGAGCATATCTTTGACGCGGAGGTCGTTCCGCTCCTGAAGGCCGCTCCCGGCACCTCGTGCTGCGCGTGAAGAACAGCGCGCAGGTCCCTCGGCCAGGAAGCTGGATCCTCCAGGATTATGACCTCCGCGCCCTGTGCGCTCAAGACGACGTCCCTTCTTCGTCGTAAACCAAACCCATATCAGCTTCTTCGTCGGTATCATCGATAGTCGGTTCGCCGTACGCGGCGACAGGAATATCGCCTGCCAGCAGTTTTTCTTTTGACAGCAGACCCGCGTCTTCGAGCGCCTCGAAATCCGGCAAATCCCGCAACGTCTCAAGCCCGAACTCCAACAGGAACTCCTTTGTCGTCACATAGGTATAGGGCGCGCCGGGCGTCGGACTGCGTGGCCCAGAGGCGATCAGGCCGGCACCGCGCAGATGACCGATAAGATCGCGCGAAACCTCCTTGCCGAAGAAGGAAGACAGCTCTCCGCGTGTAATCGGCTGGAAGTAAGCGATGCACATCAGCACCAGTATCTCCGACTGCGTCAGGTCGACCGCACGCTCGCTTGCGCCGACCGCGGCGCGGATGGCGTCGGCATAGGCTGGCCGGGTCAGGTGCGTCCAGCCGCCGGCCACAGTGACCAGATCATAGGGACGCCCGCGAAGTTCCTCACGGATGTCGTCGATCAAAAGATCAATGCTGCAGCTTCTGCCGACGATCTTCGCCAGCGTCTCGCGGCCGACCGGTTCTTGTGCCGCAAAGATGGTCGCCTCGACGCGGTGCATCCATTCACGCCATCGCGCTTCCGGCGGCAGATGATCCAGTTCCCGATCAAACAGACCGTCGTCTGGCCGGCGTTCGCTTCCCTGCCCTTCCTTCCGTCGCGTGGGCGCACTCTCCGCCATCGTTTTCAAAGTCCATAAATGCGGAAGGTTGGTCGGCCGGACAGCTCGCGCACGGCGCCGAGCTCGACCAGACGGTCGAACAGGCGGCGCAGACCACGGTCACTCATGCCGGCGACCTTGTCCGAAGCGACGATTGCGTCGTTGGACAACAGCCTCTCGACGACAAGATCGGATGACTGGGCACGCAACTTCGGTGCAACCGCGAGCAACCGCTCTGATCGGCGCCCAAGCTCGACCGCCCGATCAATCGCGCGCAACGCGGCACGTGTCTGTGCGGCCATCAGACTTTTCGACTGGGCGGTTCCATCCTCACTGCTTGCCGCGACGACGGTTGCGGATCGACGCGCGCGACCCGAACCCGCCGCATTGACCTCTGCACCGAGCAGCGGCAGCGCGTAGGCCCAGCCCAGCCGCTGCGCCAGCAGCCCGTCAGCCAGCCAGGCGCCAACGGCGCGCCCGAACCCATAGCGCTCGGCCGCGATCAAAGCGCCGGTCAGCATCTCAACCATCCCGCATGCGGCGAGCCGGCGAAGTTCGCCCGTCAGATCACTGACCGCCTCATCGTCGGGGGCATAGCCAAACTCCTCCAGCACCGCGCCGAGGTTTTTTCCCGCAAGCAAATCCTCCGTCGACCGTGTGGCCAACCGGCGCCACGCCAAAAGCATGCGGCCCGCCGGACCCACATCGTCACCCGCCTTCGTCAACAACGCGGCATCGCGCAGCGCCGCCTCGTCCTCGACGCGACCAGCCTGCTTTGCCGTCACCGCGGCGGCGGCAAGCGCCAGTCGCTGTCGCCAGGCCCCCGCCCACCGTTCCTGCCGGCGGACCACAGCGTCGAGTGCGCCGACAGCAGCGCCGGCAACGAGCGCGATATCTTCGATGTCTTTGCTGGCAAGGCTTTGCGCATCGGCGACGGCGCGGCGCAGCCAGGCCGGCACAAGGACCGCCAGCGGAACGGCTGTCCCCCCTGGCAGCGGGCCGGTGTGGCGGGAAACAGTTTTGGGCCGCAGAATCATCGCAAACAGGATGAATCAGTGCGGCGCTTTTGGCAATCAATTTGCGATAAATCCGCCGCGCTTGTCGTATGACAAAAACGACCGATAATGTTGCCTAATCGCTCCTCTTGGGCTTTAAAGGGCAATGGCCTCTTATAGCGATCAGATCCCGGAAGATCGGGCCCTGCCCTCTCCAATCCGACTAAAAGCAGCCGATCCCGTCCCGACCTCCGGCCTACCCTCTACCCTGCCGCCGGCAGCAGACAGCGCGGGTGGTCAGTCCCTAGGACATCAGGAAAAATCCGCTGGACCCACCCTCGGTCCTGCCGTGGCAGCCAGTTCCGCCAATACTCACCGCGCGTATCGATCGGACTGGAAGCAGTTCGCGAGCTGGTGTCGGCGCCAGGGGCATCCGCTCCTGCCGCCCGATCCGCACGTGGTCGGGCTTTATCTCACCGCACTGGTTTCCGATGCCATTGCCGGCGAGAGGAGGACTCTGTCAACGATCAAGCGCCGGCTTGCCGCGCTGGCATGGAATTACGCCCAGCGCGGCCAGAAGCTGGACCGGAAAGACCGCTCTATTGCTACCGCCATTGCCGACATTCGCGGCACCCAGGCTGCTCCTCCTCAACGGAAGGAAGTCGTGCGGCCGCAGGATCTTGCCGCCATGCTGGAAACGCTGGACCGTGGTACGCTCCGCGGCCTGCGCGACCGCGCCATGCTGCTGCTCGGTATCGCCGGCGGCCTGCGTCGCTCGGAAATCGTCGGGCTGGATGTCGGCCGCAACCAGACCGAAGATGCCATTGGCTGGATCGAAATTCTGGACAGGGGCGTGCTGGTGACGTTACGCGCTAACACAAGCTGGCGCGAGGTCGAGATCGGTCGGGGCTCTTCCAACGCCAACTGCCCCGTCGTGGCGCTGCAGACGTGGCTGAAATTCTCGCGAATCGCTAATGGCCCACTGTTCCGACGGGTGACGGGCAAAGGAAAAGCGGTCGGCGCCGATCGGCTAAATGGCCAGGAGATCGCTCGGCTGGTAAAACGAGCAGCGCTCGCCGCCGGCCTCCGTGGCGACCTGCCGGATGGCCAACGCGAAAGGCTGTTTAGCAGTCAGTCGTTGAAAGGCAGCTTTGCCTCATCCACGAAAGCCGGCCAGAGCAACGGGTAAAGCAGCCTCGCCACCTTCCACCGAAACCAAGATGATCGGTGACACTCGTGTCGGGGCCTGTACCACGAGACTGAAGTTCTTGAACGTCCGAGCGACGGGACATTAAGGTGCCCTGCCCCGCTCCTCCCCTCCCCTTTCGGCGCTTCCGCGATGGTGCGGTGGCCGCTCAGCAGCCTACGCGGGCCCTTCGCCGGCCGTCGGCAAGAGAACCGGCAAACCTCTCGAAAATGCGTACCAGGCGACGACTACCGTCCTAGCGGGTTTTCCAGAGGGACAACGCGCGGGTGCCCAGATTTTCTTGGTCGAGCGATTTTGATATGCAAGGTTCGCGCCGAGGCGGCTGGGACAGATCGCGCCTGCACTGGCGAAATCCGGCTCATCCAGACCGGCTAGTCGCCTTCCATAAGCCCGTCCAGTTTTTAACAGCCGCACCGTCGCTTGTGTTTTTTTCGAGACGGTCGGGCGGTGGCGCCATCCTCGCTCGTGGGGCAGGAACCAACTTTCCTGCGACCCCGAAGCCGCCTCCCCTAAGGACGGTTTGACCGTCAAGGTGGCCGTCAGCCGAATAGAGCGAAGCCGAACGGCGACGTCCCGCGCCTACTAGCTTGGCTTGGGGCCAGGCGTCATCGATTTCTGGCGCCGATCTGCGATCCTGGCTGCTGACGCCGGTGAATCGGTTGACAGCTGTCAACCCGGCCAGACTCATCGCACGAACCGGCCCTTCTAACACACTAATTTCCATTAACTATAAAGCGCTTGACCCGAATCGTCGCGTCCGTCATCTTCTTACGGTATCTACCGTATAAGATTGTCTTTCGCGTAACTGGCTGGCGTTCACGTTACCTGCGCTTCATTCCGTAGAAGATCGGACTGGCGTAGGCAGGATTCGGAATTGCCCACGAATCGGCGCATAAGGGGTGCAAAGATGGCTGTAGTCCATTCTGGAGAGGAAATGAGCGTGGCGCCTTCGAGCCTGCAAGCGGCCAATTCACGGGAAGACGGCCCCGATTCCTCCACCGACCGCGCCATCGCCAAGGACGCCGAAATGCTGTCGGCCCAGCTCCAGGCGATCCGCGACCGGCTTTATACGCCCGAGGCGAGCAAGACGCTACGCCGCTTTACCAGCGGTGAGGCTGCAAAGCTGATCGGCGTTTCCGACGGCTATCTGCGTCAGCTTTCCATCGCCGGCGAAGGGCCGCAGCCAGAGACCGGTGCCGGCGGGCGACGTTATTACTCATTGGAGAACATTAACGGGCTGCGCCGGCACTTGGCCGAGCAGAACCCAGCCAAGGCGCGGACCTACCTGCCGCGCCGCGATGCGGCTCGCGGCGAGCATCTGCAGGTGATCGCGGTCACCAACTTCAAGGGCGGTTCTGGCAAAACCACGACCAGCGCGCATCTGGCGCAGCATCTGGCGCTTGCCGGCTACCGGGTACTCGCCGTCGATCTAGACCCGCAAGCCTCGCTATCGGCATTGTTCGGCTATCAGCCGGAACTCGACCTTTCGGGCAACGACACGCTCTACGCCGCAATCCGCTACGACAACGAGGCTCTCGCGCTGTCGCAGGTGATCCGCCGGACCTATTTCGACGGGCTCGACATCGTTCCGGGCAACCTCGAACTGCAGGAGTTCGAGCATACGACGCCGCAGATGCTGGCGTCGCGCCATGCCGACAACGGCGCTGCCGGCGGACAGATGTTTTTCGCGCGAGTGCAAGCGGCGCTTGCCACCGTCTCCGACCGTTATGACGTGGTCGTCCTGGACTGCCCGCCGCAGCTCGGTTTCCTGACGCTGTCAGCGCTTTGCGCGGCGACCTCCGTGCTGGTCACTGTGCACCCGCAGATGCTCGACGTCGCCTCGATGAGCCAGTTCCTGTTCATGACCGCCGACCTGTTGTCGGTGGTGCGCGCGGCAGGCGGAGAGCTCAATTTCGACTTCATGCGCTATCTCGTCACCCGCTACGAGCCCAATGACGGGCCGCAGACGCAGATCGTCGGCTTCCTGCGCTCCCTATTCGGGGAACGGGTGCTGACCGCGCCGCTGGTCAAGTCCACGGCTTTTTCGGACGCCGGACTGACCAAGCAGACGCTGTACGAGGTTTCGCGGGAGAGCTTCAGCCGGGCTACCTATGACCGCGCGATGGAGTCGTTGACAGCTGTCAACGGGGAGATCGAAGGCCTTATCCTGAAGGCGTGGAACAGGCAGGCGTGAAGGAGACCCGAATGGCTGGACAAAACCGCAAGAACCAGTTGAAGGCGCTGTTCCAGGCGATGGAGCCGCCCGGCGAACGACCCGCCGCCGCCCCGCCTCCGGCGGCTCCCGCCGTACAGGCCCCTGCTCCGGCGCCGGAACCACGAGCCCGCACAGCGTCCGGGGCGATCAAGGCAATGGGGCTCTCGCTCGGCGGCCTGTCGCGGGAGATCGAGGACGCACGGCGGCTTAAAGAAAGCCTGAGCACGGCCGAACGCATCATCGAAATCGAGCCGGAGCTTATCGATTCCTCCTTCGTCAGCGACCGGCTCGGCCATGATGATGGCGACGAAGGCTTCTTGGCGCTGGTACAAAGCATCGAGACCAGCGGCCAGCAGGTGCCGGTGCTGGTGCGACCTCACCCGGAAAAGAGCGGCCGCTTCCAGACCGCCTATGGCCATCGCCGCATCCGCGCCGCAGCCAAGCTCGGCCAGCGCGTGCACGCCATCGTGCGCGAGCTTTCCGACACCGAGCTCGTGCTGGCGCAGGGCAAGGAGAACACCGAACGCCGTGACCTGTCCTTCATCGAGCGGGCGCTCTTTGCCTGGGCGCTGATCCGGCGCGGCTTCGAGCGCGGCGTCGTCCAGGAAGCGCTGTCGCTGCACAAAGCAGAAATGACACGTTATCTGCAGGTGGCGGAGGGGGTGCCGCACCGCATCGCCAACGCCATCGGCCCGGCCCCCAAGATCGGTCGGCCACGCTGGATGGCCCTAGCCGAGATGCTCAAAAGCGAAGCGGGTACGGTCAAGGCCGACGACGAGATCACGAGCGAACGTTTTCGCGCCACAACCGACAGCGACGCGCGCTTCAACCTGGTGTTTTCGCGGCTGCAGCGCAAGACGGCGGCCAAGGCCGGGGAAGCGCAAACGATCCGTGACGGGCAGGGCAGGGCGGTTGCCGTCGTCAGCGTCAGCAAGGGCAGGGCCCGTGTCGAGTTCGTGGACAAGTTAGTCGACGGCTTCGAGGTGTTTCTCGGCGAGGAACTGCCACGGCTGGTGGAGCGGTTCAGGCAGGAAGCAGGCGGCTCGACCGAACCGGAATGAGATCATCCCGGCGGTCAGGGGAGGATGCGCCGCATTCGCCCTTCGACCGAACGGGAGCGTAGAGCGTAAGTATCCAACGCGTAGCAGGTAGGAAACAGAAGGAAAAATCGGCAAGAAAAAGGCCCCCGAAACGTCGCCATTCCGGAAGCCCTCATCAATGTAGCAATTATGAGAGAATCATTTCCGGGCCGACTTGTCAACACTGGACGTGTTCCGGAACGCCTTCGGCTTGCCTTTTATTGAGGTGAACGAAGATGATCGAGCCTATTTCAACGACGCCGTTTGGGCGGCGATCGCTGACGTTTGCGATGTTGGCAGGGCAGGTGGCGTCCCAAAGATGCGAGCCCGGCGCCAGCGTCAACAAATGGCAGGTGTTTCGCGCCGTCTGCGAGGCCAAGAAGAAGCTTGGCGCCAGCGACAGGGCACTCGGCGTGCTCAACGCGCTGCTGAGCTTCCACCCCGAGACCGACCTTGTGGAAGGGGAGGGGCTGGTCGTCTTTCCATCCAATGCCCAGCTTTCGTTGCGCGCGCACGGCATGGCGGCGGCAACCCTGCGGCGGCATCTGGCCGTGCTGGTGGAATGCGGGCTCGTGGTGCGCCGCGACAGCCCGAACGGCAAGCGCTATGCCCGAAAGGACCAGAGCGGCGACATTCGGCAGGCTTTCGGCTTCGATCTGGCGCCGCTGCTGGCGCGGGCCCGGGAATTCGAGGCCATGGCCGAGGCCGTGCGCGGCGAACGGCGCGCCCTGCAGCTGCTCAAGGAGCGCATCACCATGCTGCGCCGCGATATCAGCAAGATGCTGTCCTTCGGCCCCGAGGAAGGGATTTTGACCGATTGGCAGGGCCACCGCCTTGCGTATCAAGAGATAGTCTCGCAGATTCCGCGCACGGCCAGCCACACGGAACTGGAGCCGATCGCACAGGCGCTCGCCCAACTGGCCCAGAGCGTACGCAAGGTGCTGGAAAACCATGTTAAAACACAAAATCCAAGCGCCAATGAGTCCCATAGTGAGCGCCACATACAGAATCCACAAACCGAATCTCATGGATTTGAACCGCGCGCCAAAAAAGCGCCGAAGCAAAATGTCCGCCCGACACCGGAGACTCGCAAGAAGCCGTCAACGGGTTACCCGCTTGGATTGGTGCTACGAGCCTGCCCCGACATTGCCCACTACGCCCGGAACGAAGTTTCGGATTGGGGAGGGCTGGTGGATGCCGCAAACCTGGTACGTGGGGCCCTCGGCATCAGTCCAGACGCCTGGCAACAAGCCTGTGCAACGATGGGACCCGTCGAGGCCGCCATCAGCGTGGCGACGATGCTGCAGCGGGCCGAGCAGATCAACAACCCCGGCGGCTATCTGCGCAGCCTGACCGAGAAGGCGAGGGCAGGGCAATTTTCCGCCGGACCAATGCTGATGGCATTGTTGCGGGCGGCAGAACGTGGGCAAAGAGCTAAGCCAAGTTGATCTCGTTCCTGGCACCCGCTCCATCCCGCGGCTTGCCCGACTGAACAGGAATCCCTGCAGTGTCAGAGAAAATGATCGAAGGATCAACGTCCGCGAGGATCAGTGCTAAGCAGAAAAAGCCGGTGCTTTTGGTGAAGCACACCACCATCGAAGTGCCTCAGACAGGCGTCTAAGATGTCCTCGGCGTTGACGGTAAGGGTAACAGGGCCCACCGCCAGGCCGATCTCGACGATGTCCGCATACGCATCGTCTTTGTCTCCGGCGGGAATTGGCGTATTATGCCTGCAGAAGGTTGTCGATGCGGATCCGGCTCTCCGATGGTGTTTTCTGCGACTTGCAGGAGAGGACGAAGCCCACTCTGCAGAACCTGGATTCACGCGGAAAGGCGTTCTCCCGTCAAGCTTGAGGAGAGCTGCTAAACACAAACATTATCGTTCGTTCTTGCCGGGTGACAGGCGCGGCGGATAGGGCGTAAATCGATTGCCAAAAGCGCCGCACTGATTCATCCTGCCATCGATGATTCTGCAACCCCAATCTCTCTCCCGCCATTCCGGCTCGCTTCCCGGAACTACGAGCGTTATGCAGGAAACCCGTGTGCCGAGCTGGCTGCGCCGCGCCGTCTCCGACACGCAAGGCCTTGCAGGCAAAGGCGTCGAAGAGGTCGCGCTCCTCGCCGGCGGCGCCATTGCCGCGCTCGATGCCGTGGTGCGCGCGCAGGGGAGATGGGCCGGTGCCTGGCGGCAGCGCCTGGCGCTCTCGGCTGCAGCGCTTGCCGCACGGCAGGCAGGCCGCGTCGAGGATCAATCCGCTCTGCGCGACGCTGTGCTGCTGACGCGACAGGGAGACGATGTCGGTCCTGCCGGCCGTATCCTTTTAGCTTGGCGCAGGCTGGCCGCGACGCCAGCGGACGAACTGTTGTCGGAGGTGAGTATCCGCATGGTGATGGATGATTTCGGGCTCGCCTATGACGACGGGAGCATGAGTTGCCTGATCGACGATCTTGGCCAGCTATCCGCCAATGACGGGACGGTTGCGATGACGACCAGGGCTTTCGCGGTCGCGGAACAATACGGCTTGGGGCGCGTCCTTGGGGCATGGCTAGCCGACGCTTTGCTCGCGCAGCGTCTGGGCTGGACGCAGGCGATGCCGCTGCTGGGTGCGGAGGCGGCACTGGGAACGACCCGTTCGCGTCGGGCGGTGACTGCCGGCCAGCCTCAGGCAGATGACGTGGAAGCCGGCAGGACCAAGAGCCTGCTTGCCGCACAGGCACGGGCGGCCCTGCGCGCCATCGACCTGTCGACCGAGCTCGGGCGCCGCGCGGACAAGCTTCTCGCCGTTGCGCCGAAGCTCCGGGCCAAGGCGTCCGACGCTGTCGTCGAGCGGCTTTTGTCGGATGACGCGGTCATCGCTTCGGAGAAGATAGCCGGAATGAGCGACCGCGGCCTGCGCCGCCTGTTCGATCGGTTGATGGAACTCGGCGCCGTGCGGGAGCTCTCCGGCCGGCCGGCCTTCCGCGTCTATGGACTGTGAATGCCATGGCGGAGACAGCACGCATTACACGGGGGAGAGGGCAACCGGGCGACGGCCGGCCAGACGGCCATTTGTTCGACCGGGAGCTAGCTCACCTGCCGCCGGAGGCGCGCTGGCGCGAATGGATGAACCGTGTCGAGGCGGCCATTTTTGCCGCGAGCGAGCCGGTCGGCCGCGAGACCCTGGCCCGCGTCGTCGGCGAGAATTGCAGCGTCGATCTTCTGATAGACGACATCCGGGAAGAGTTGCGCGGCCGGCCCTATGACCTCGTCGCCGTCGCCGGCGGCTGGAAGCATCTCACCCGACCTGCCTATGCCGATGTCATCCGCAGCGCATTCGGTACCGGCGCCGCCGGCAGCGGACGTGCCAGGGACCTCACCCAGTCCGACGTGCTGGTGTTGAATGCTATCGCCTATTTCCAGCCCATCACGCGCGGAGAGCTGTCGTCCTTCTTCGGCAAAGAGGTCAGCCGCGACCTGATCGGCCATCTGCGCGGCGCTGGCCTCATCGCCTTCGGGCCGCGCAGCCCGACGCCCGGCGCGCCCTATACCTATGTCACTACCAAAGAATTCTTGCTCGAGTTCGGCCTGGATACGCTGCGCGACCTGCCCGATTTCGAAGCGCTCGAAGACGCGGGCCTGCTGTCCGAGGAAAAGCTGCTGGCCGGGGATATTCCGGTCGGGCTCGCGGATGAAGAGGCCGGATAAAGCCGCCTCTAACCGCGACGGGTCGATTCCGCGCGAACCGCCGGATGACATTCAGACTGGCGAGGTTTCCGGCGACGGTTTCGGCTCACCGCGAAGCGCCAGATGGCTGTAACCTTTTTGTCGTGCTCACCTTGTCCCGAAACGTAGCCGCTTTCGGGAAATAGACGCCCCTCACAGGGAAATGACGAATCTCAGGGCGACCACGAGGAGGAATATCCCGAAGCTGATCTCCAGTTTTCTCTTGGACATGGCGTGAGCCATCCTGGCTCCCCAGGGGGCCGCCAGAGAGCTTGCCGGGAACACCAAAATGAGGCCGACCAAGGAAACATAGCCGATGCTGTAGGGCCACTGGAGCAAGGCTACATCGCCATATTGGCTCGACTTGCCCCATCCTGCCGCCATGTAGGACAGTGCGCCGGGAATGGCGATCAACGGCCCCAGGCCGGAGGAAGTCGCGACGGCGCGGTGGATGGACTGGCCGTAGAATGTCATGAACAGGCTTGAAAGCTGTCCGCCTCCAATCCCCATCAGGGCGGAAAGAACGCCGATCACCCCTCCGTAGAGGCGCATGACGAAGGCACCGGGCAGTTCCGAGGCGAACCGCCAAGTGTCGCGGCCGAATAGCAGCTTGATGGCGGAAACCGATGCCACTGCGATGAATACCAGCTTGAACAGGTTTTCGGGCGCGTACCGGGCAATGGCGCCGCCGACGATCACGCCGAGAACCACAGGAACGGCCCAGCTTCGCAGGATCGAGAAATCGACGGCTCCCTTTTTCCGGTGCGCCCGAAACGACAGGATAGAGGTCGGGATGATGATGGCGAGGGAGGTTCCGACGCAAAGCGGCATGCGAACTTCGTCGGGCACCTCGAACATGCGAAAGAACTCGTAGAGAATCGGCACCAGAACAGCGCCGCCTCCGACGCCGAAGACGCCCGCCAGCAAGCCGGTGAACGCCCCGGCGGCAAGGAGGCCACATACGATCAATATGAGTTCGGAAAGCGAAACATCCAAAATATGGCTCCAATCAGGGAAGAGGTGGCCTTGCGCTGAGACCCGCTCAGTTGTTGCGAGAGACGAACCGGGAAAATCGCTCGTTCGTCCCCTCGGCAAACAATTCGGCGGGTGTGCCTGACGCCTCTATGCGGCCACCATCCAAAAACACGATACGATTGGATACCTCGCGCGCGAAAGCGATCTCATGGGTAACGATGAGCATGGTGCGGCCTTCATCGGCAAGTTCGCGCATGACCTTCAGGACTTCGCCGACCAATTCCGGGTCGAGTGCAGAGGTCGGCTCGTCGAAAAGCAGCACCGATGGCTTTTGTGCCAACGCGCGAGCAATGGCGGCACGCTGCTGCTGCCCGCCGGACAAATGCCGCGGATAGCTTTCCTTCTTGGCGGACAGCCCGACCTTGGCCAGCAGCATTTCCGCCTCGGCGATGCATTCCTGCCGAGGCCGCTTTTGTACATGCACGGGCGCCTCGATGACGTTCTCCAGCACGGTCATGTGAGACCAGAGGTTGAAGCTCTGGAACACCATCGCGGCCTTGGAACGGATCCTGTCCACCTGCTTGCGGCTGGCCGGTTGGATACCCTGCCGGGTCGAGCGCATTTCAATGACTTCACCGTCGATCGCGATGGTTCCGGAGGTCGGCACCTCGAGCATGTTGACGCATCGCAGCATGGTCGACTTGCCCGACCCCGACGATCCGAGGATGGTGATGACCTCGCCCTGGTCGGCCGCGAGGCTTATGCCTTTCAGGACTTCGAGCCCGCCGAATTTCTTGCGAAGGTCGCTGATGGAAATAACCGGACGGGCCTTGCCCGCAGGTTCAGCTTGCCTGTTATCACGCATTGTTGGGCTCCGCTGTCGGCATGTCTCGAAGGTGGGGAGAAAGCCAGTATTCAATCCGGCCGATGACTTGCGCGATGAGGAAGTTGATCACCAGGTAGATCCCACCTGCGACGATGAACACCTCGAAGGCGCGAAACGTCTCGGAAATCAGCTTCGCGGCAAGACCGGTAACTTCCATCATGGTGATGATCGAGGCGAGCGAGGTGGCCTTGATCATCAGGACGATTTCGTTGGAATAGCCCGGCAAGGCCTGGCGAAAAGCGATCGGCAGGATGATCCGCCGGTAAAGAAGAAAACCCGACATGCCACAGGCCTTCGCTGCTTCGATTTGACCAGCGGGAACGGATTTAAGGCCGCCGCGAACGATCTCGCTGCCATAGGCTGCTGTGTTCACCGTGAGCGCGATGATCGCGCACCAGAACGGCTCGCGAAAAATGAACCACACGCCCCAGTCCTGCAGGAAGGGCCGGAACTGGCCCATGCCGTAGTAGACGATGAAGATCTGCACCAGCAGGGGGGTGCCCCGTATGCAGAAAACGTAGAAGGCAACGACCCGCGACACCACCGTTCCACCAATGGTCGCAAGAACGCCGAACAGCACCGAAAGGACGGCGCCCAGGGCAAGCGAAAGTGACGCCAGTTGGAAGGTGAGGGGAAGGCCGGGAACCAACGTCCTGAACGCTTCTGCCAGAAACGCGAAATCGATCACAGTGCTGCCCCCATCTTGCGTGCGGAATGCTGCTCGGCCCGCCTGAACAGAAGCGACGAGAAGAATGTGATGCACAGGTAAAGGGCGGCGGCCGTAATGAAGAACTCGAAGGGCCTGCGTGTAGACCCGGCCGCGATCTGGGCCTGCCGAACGAGCTCCACCAGCCCGACCACGGAGATCAGTGCCGTTTCCTTGAGGGCAAGCTGCCAGGTATTGCCGAGTCCGGGCAGCGCATAGCGCAGTACCTGCGGCGCGATGATCCGACGAAAAAGCAGGAAGCCGGACATCCCCACCGCCTTGCCGGCCTCCAATTCTCCGGGCGCAAGGGCGAGAAACGCGCCGCGGAAAACTTCGGCCTGATACGCGGCCGAGAGGATGCCGATGGCCAGAACACCCGTCAGATAGGTCGGCATCCCGACAAACCCGCCCGCCCCGAGCGCCTTGCCGACGGCGGTCAGCGCGGCGCTGCCGCCGAAATAGAGCAGATAGATGACAAGCAGGTCCGGAACGCCGCGGAAAACCGTCGTATAGCTGAAACCCAGGAAACGCATCGTCGCGCTTCGCGACAGGCGGGACCATGCCACGAACGTGCCGATTACCGATCCCAGCAGAAATCCACCGAGCGCAACCGAGAGCGTCACCGCTGCGGCTGCGAGCAAAAGATTGGCCCATCCGCCGGGTCCGAAGGAGATGAGGTCGAGGTAGCTCATCTTGGTTCCACGTTCATCGTTGTTGGTTGCGCGCGGCAGGCGTGGCCTGCCGGCGCCGGCCTGTCTAGGTTACGCATTCGGCGACACCATCGATCTGGACGAGAAAGTCCGGGTGGCTAAGCTCCGTGATGATTGTCGTTCTGGCCGGGAAACCCGCTGTAAAGGCCTCGCGGGAGATATCGTTCATCGCCGCGAAGTCCTGCTTGCGGCGCAGGTAGACGGTCGTCTTAACCATGAGGTCCATCCGGCTTCCCGCCGCTGCAAGAATCTCGGCGATGTTGGCGAGCACCTGCCTCAGCTGCGCGGGAAAATCCTCCCGTGCGATCTCGCGATCCCCCTTGAAAGGGGTGATGCCCGACAGGAATACGAGGTTGCCGGTTCGCACGGCATGGCTGATGGGATTGCGATAAGGCGTCACGTTCTCAGCGTTTATTCGTTCCATTGCCTTATCTCCCCAGCGCATAGCCCTGCATGCCACGAGGGTTGGCGGCGGCACGCAAAATTCCGTCGCGGATTGTCGCGGCCGACAGGCGGCCTTCGGACCAGGGGCCACCGACGATCACCTCGTGGCCGCGCCGTTCAAGTTCCGTGACCGTCGAAGCCGGCAACCGGCTCTCGACCACGAGTCGACCCGGATGGCCCGCACGCGGCCAGAACGAGGATGGGAAGTGCTCGCTGTGCCAGGCCGGCGCATCGATCGCCTGCTGCAGGTTCATGCCTGCATGGATATGCCGAAGCAGGAACTGCACGTTCCATTGATCCTGCTGGTCGCCGCCCGGCGTTCCCCAGGCCATGTAGGGCAGCCCGTCGCGGAGCGCCATCGTTGGCGTCAGCGTGGTGCGAGGCCGCTTGCCAGGTACCAGTGCGTTAGGGTGGGACCGGTCGAGGGAGAACATCTGGGCGCGCGTGCCCAATGCAAAACCCAGCCCGGGGATAGCCGGCGAGCTTTGCAGCCAGCCTCCCGAGGGAGTCGCGCAGACCATGTTTCCGTGGCGGTCGATGATGTCGAAGTGGCAGGTATCTCCACGCACGTCGCCCAGCCTGCCGGTCGTCGGCTCCCCGGCGCCGACAGTGGCGGCCTGTGCCTTCCCTTGCCGGATGCTTCCGCCGAAACCCTCGATGTCTCCAGGCCGCAGCTCGTTCGAAGACTCGTCGACGATGAGCTTGCGGCGCTCGTCATTGTAGGCCTTGGACAAAAGCTGCTCGACCGGGACGTCGGCGTACCGGGGATCGCCATAGAATTTTTCACGATCGGCGAAGGCGAGCTTCGCGGCCTCGACCTGCAGGTGGATGAATTCCGCACTCGTGACATCGGAGCCGCGCAGATCGAAGCCGCTCAACAGGGCGAATTGCTGGAGCGCCGCCAGACCCTGGGTCCACACTCCCGGTTTGAACACCCGGTATTCGCCATAGTCGTAGCCGATCGGGTCTTCGAGCGTGGCAGACCATCCGGCCATGTCCTCGCCTGTCAAGACCCCGCGATGCCTGCGGCCGCTCACGTCCATCATCGGTTCGCCCCGGCAGAACCGATCGACCGTTTCCGCCACGAAGCCCTCTGACCAGAGCTTGCGGGCACGCTCGATCTGCTGCTCGCGACCGCTGACGGCTTCCGCCTCGACGACGATCCTTTCATAGAGCGCTGCGAGAACCGGATTGCGCAGGAAGGAACCGATAGCGGGCGTCTTGCCGTCGGGGAGGAAAACGGCTGCGGAACTCGGCCACTCTTCGACGAAGAGCTGTTCAACCGTCGCGATCGTCGCGTGGATGCGTTCCAGAACCGGAATGCCGGCGTGCGCGTAGCCGATCGCCGCTTCCAGGACAGTCCGCAACGGCATTGTCCCATAGTCGCGCAGCAGCAGCATCCAAGCATCGAAGGCGCCTGGAATGCAGGGCGCCAGAAGGCCCGTCCCGGGAATGAGATCGAGATTCAGCGCTTCGAAATGTTCTATCGTGGCACCCTGCGGTGCCGGTCCTTGCCCACAGATGACGACGGTTTTGCCCGATGCTGCATGGTGCAGCATGATCGGTACGTCTCCTGCAGGGCCGTTGAGATGCGGCTCGACGATCTGAAGGGTAAAGCCCGCGGCGACGCCCGCATCGAACGCGTTGCCGCCGCGCTCCAGAATGCCCATGGCGACCGCTGAAGCGATCCAGTGCGTGGAAGCGGCAACTCCGAACCGGCCGACGATTTCCGGTCTTGTCGTAAAAGTCATCCTGACACCTAGAAGAAATGACGCTCGACATGGTCGAGCGCACGGTAATATCCGCCGACAAGCGGCAGGAACCACGGATTGCCGGAATAGAAAGGCATGGTGGGGAAGCCCAGCGTCTGGAAAGCGCTCGGCTCTTCTTCCGGGCGGGCGATCGACCTCCCAAGGCGAAAACCCAGGTAGTTCGACATCGCGACGCCGTTGCCCTGGCATCCGCCGGCAAAGTACACACCCTCATGCCGCGCTATGTGCGGCAGGTAATCGAAGGTGAAGCTGACATTGCCCTGCCAGGCATGCGTGACCCGGACAGTCCGAAGCTGTGGCCATACCGCGCACATGGCCCGATGCAGGATCCGGGCGATCTCCCTTTCATTGCAGGCGGTAAATCTCCCCCGGCCCCCGAACAGAATGCGCTTTCCGTCGGGTGATGCCCGGAAATAGTAGAGGACACGCTTCGTATCGGCGAAGAACCGGCCCTTCGGACTGATTTCACGCATCAGGTCGGGCGCAATTTCCTCCGTCGCGATCATATGGCTGGCTACGGGAACCAGCCTTCTCCGGAAGTGGGGAGACACGCCGCCGGTATAGGCATTGGTGGCCATGATCAACGTGTCCGCGTCGAGACGCCCGGCGGCGCCCGACAGCGAAAACCCGCCGGCTTTCCGCTCGACCTTGGTCACCGGAAAATGATTGTGAAGGGTTGCCCCGTTTCGTACGGCGGCCTCCGCAAGGCCCCGGTGAAGGCTGGCAGGATGCAGCCCTCCGGCGTGATCGATCAGCATTCCGCCATGGTAGAAGTCCGTATCGATCTCGCTGCGCAGATCGTCCTTGGAGAGCGCGCGTACCCCTGTTCCGGTCAGCCGGCTCAAGGGTTCGGCCATCCGTATCTGCGAGCGATGGGCGCGCTTCGAATATGCCAGCACCAGCCTTCCGCTCAGCTGCAGCGCGCAACTGATATTCTCCTGCGCAATCTTGCCTTCCAGATGCGCGAGCGACGCGACGGCCTCCCGGCGCAGCCGATCTGCCTTGTCGGCGCCGACACGTTTTTCGAGGTCGGCGGGCAGCTTGAGAGCCGCACTGATCATGCCGCCGTTTCGGGTGCTCGCACCTTCGCCGATCCTTCCCGCGTCGAGCACGGCCACGGACGCCCCGGATCGCGCAAGCTCGATCGCGGCGGACAGGCCGCAAAAGCCGCTGCCGACTATCGCAACGTCCACTTTGCGAGGCAGTGGCGCCGAAGCTTCGATTTCAGGCACGTCCTCCCACCAGTAGGGGGACGGCTTGAAATCCGGGTGAAGCATGGTTGAGCGGGCCATGGCTTTTTTCACCAGCCGATCGCGTAGGAGGGGCGGCGTGGATCGGCTCCGCCGAAATATCCGGCCTTGCCGGACACGACGGCGCACACGCCGCCGGCCAGCCAGCTATAATCGGGCCAACGCTCGACCTTGTGCCCCCGGTTAAGCAGATCGCCGTCGAGGCCCGGGTCGAGACGTGACTCGAGCTTGAGCAACTGCGGACGATCCTCATACGGATAGAATGAGGAAGGAAAACTGTAGGTGGCGAAACGCGGGGCCTCGATTGCAGCCTGAAGGTCCATCGAAAACAGCGACAGATTGAGAAACACCTGCAGCATCGCCTGTATCTGGACATCGCCACCCGGTGTCCCGAACGCGATGACGGACCCGTCGTCGGCCACGGCCAGCGCCGGGCTCGGCGTCAGACGCGGACGCTTGCCGGGAGCGAGGCCGGCCGGATGGTCCGGGTCCAGGCGGGACTGGGTCCCCCGGCAGGACGGCACCAGGCCGGTCCCCGGAACGACGGGGGCGTGCCACGAGCCGTCGCTTGGCGTTGCGGAAAAGGTGTTGCCCCAGCGATCGGCAACGCTCACATAGGACGTATCCGGCTCCGTGCCCGGCTCCGGTACCAGGTTCGCCCTGCCGGCATCCGATGCCTTTGCCGGATCGATGCCGGCGATGCATTCAGCGGCATATTTGTCGGAAAGAAGCGTCTGCAGGGGCACGTCCACAAACCGCGGGTCGCCATAGAAGCGTTCGCGGTCCCGGAAGGCGATCTTCAGGATTTCCGTCAGCAGATGGATGTAGTCGGCCCCGTTGCGGGGCAGGTGTTTCAGGTTTGAGTTCTCCACCATCTTGAGAGCCTGCAACAGGGTCGGGCCCTGGCACCAGGCATCGCAGGTATGGACGCTATAGGCGCCGAAGCGGCGCTCGACCGCATTTCCGACCTCCGAGCGATAGGCCGCCAGATCCTCCATGGCGAGAAGACCGCCGTTCGCCTGCTGGTGATCGACGATCTTCCTGGCGATATCGCCCAGGTAGAAGGCGCTTCGTGCGGCTTCATAACCGGTTCGCAGGTCACCGCCGGCAGCGCGTTCCTCGTCCGCCATATATTGGAGCGTCGCCGCGAGGTCCGATTGAACGAAAAGGTCGCCTGTGTTCGGGGGATTTCCGCTAGGCAGGTATATATCGCGGGTGCTCTCCCAGCGGCCGTAGTCTTCAGCCTTTTCCCGCAGCGTCTGCGCCATCAGGGCGTGCATGTGGAAGCCGTCCCGCGCGTAGCGGATGGCCGGTTCGACAATATCGGCAAACCGCATGGTGCCGAACCTGGAAAGGGCCGTGAGCCAGGCATCCGGGGCGGAGGGAACGACGGTGCGCAGGACGCCGATCGGCAGCTTGCCGCCGTGGCGGTTCATGAAGACGGCAGGGTCGAGCGCTGCCGGCCACCAGCCCAGTCCCGCAATGCTGACGACATCGGGGCTGTCGGTCATGCGCATCAGGATGGGCGCAACGCCCGCGACATTGACGATATCGCTTTGCAGTACGCCCAGGGCGATGCCCGCCGCGCAGCCGGCGTCCACGGCGTTGCCGCCGGCTTCCAGCATCGCGTGGCCGGCCAGGGTCGCAAGATAATGGCCGCTGGCCACCATCTGCCGCGTGCCTGTGATTGTCGGGCGGAGCGCCGCGCCGCTGGAAGCCGCTATCACCATGCGCGTTCCGCCACGAATTTGGTTACGAGATACTCGTCCAGGCCTTCGATGCCGCCCTCGCGGCCGAAGCCGGAATCCTTGACGCCTCCGAAGGGAGCTTCCGGCAGTCCGATGGGCTGGCCGTTGACCGAAACCATGCCCGCTTCAAGGGCCGAGCATAGCCGCCGGGTTCGGGCCGCGGATACCGTATAGACATAGCTGGCGAGGCCGTAGGGAAGACGATTGGCCTCGGCCACAGCTTCCTCCTCGTTGGCAAACGGATTGACGATTGCGATCGGGCCAAACGGCTCTTCGTTCATGATCCGGGCATCAAGCGGGACATTGGCGAGAACCGTTGGCTCGAAGAAAAAGCCTGCCCGATCGATGCGCTTGCCGCCGGTGACCAGCTTCGCACCCTTCTGAACGGCATCGGATACGAGTTCTTGCATGACGTGCAGGCGACGCTCATGAACGAGCGGCCCCATGTCGGAAACCGGATCGAACGCATCACCCACCCTCACCGCCGCTGCAAGTTCACTGAACCGGCGCAGGAAATCCGGGAAGACCTGGCTTTCGACGAGGAGCCGTGTCGGGGAAACACAGACCTGTCCTGCGTTGCGGTATTTGCCGGAAACGAGCGAACGGACCGCTTCTTCCAACGGCGCATCGGCAAATATGAGGGCTGGCGCGTGTCCGCCGAGCTCCATGGTCGCATACTTCAAGTGCTGTCCGGCTACCGCCGCGAGCATGCGTCCTACCGGAACCGATCCGGTGAATGAAACCTTGCGTACCGCCGGATGGGGAACGAGAATCTGCGAAATCCGGGCCGGCTCCCCGAACAGCAACTGGATGACACCGGCGGGCACGCCGGCGTCGATGAAAGCCTGGACGAACTGCACACAACAGAACGGAGCTTCCTCGGAGCCCTTGAGGATGACCGAGCACCCCGCCGCCAAGGCCGCGGCAACCTTTTTCGCCGATTGCGACAGGGGAAAGTTCCACGGTGTAAAGGCGGCAACAGGGCCGATGGGCTCTTTTTCGACGGCAAGCCGCACGGCCTGGTCTGCCACAGGAAGAAGGCGGCCGTAGATCCGGCGAGCCTCCTGGCCGTACCATTGCGTGACATCGGCGGAGCGCGCGACCTCGCCCATGGCTTCCGCTAGAGGCTTGCCCTGCTCCCGCGAAAGTGTGCGTGCGATCTCGTTCTGCCGTTCGAGCAGAAGCGAGGCAGCCTTTAGCAACACCTGCGAGCGTTCGGAGGCGGCAACGCCGCGCCAGTAGCGGAATCCGCGCACGGCATGGTCGACCGCAGCATGGATTTCCCCGTCGCCGACCATCGCGTGGTGGCCGATCAGCTGGCTGCTGGCCGGATTGATCACCGGACCGCCGCGCGCAGGAACGAACAGCCATTCGCCCCCGATCAGCGCGGGTGCGAATTCGTTCGAGGATTTCGCTTCACCAACCATGCCACCAACAACGTCCTTCAGGCGACCGCCTTGAAAGGAAGCATCATCATAAATTTCTTTCTTGCAACAAAAATCTTTATTGGATAAAAAGTTTTTTATTGATGAAAGGAAATGCCGTGAAGTCGATGGGCTTGAGAGAGAGACAAAGGCTTGCACGCAGGCAGGCGATCCTGTTCGCGGCCGGCGACCTGTTCGCGTCCGGAAGTTTCGACGCCACGAGCCTGGAGGATGTGGCCGCGTCGGCCGGCCTTTCGGTCCCGACCATCTACACCTTCTTCAAGTCCAAGCAGGAACTGCTGCTCGGGCTGTTGGAGGAAGACCGCATTTTGCTCGAGCCGAAGTTGGCGGCGATTGTCGGGCAGTTGCCGGGCGACGCCGTCGAGGCCTTTTTCGCCATAGGGCGGGCCATCATCGCGGACGGCTATGACGTGACGCGCAAGAACGTCTGGCGCGAGATACTCGCGGCCTCGCTTCGTTTCGGCTCCGAAGAACGCAACCAGTTCCGGGAATTGCAGTCGGTAAGCGCCAAATATATCGGCCTTGCGGTCGATGGGCTCCAACAGCGCGGGCTGCTCTCCCAGGACCTTGATCGCGATAGCGCCGTCAGGGTCGTTCACGGCCTCATTCGCCGGGTCTTCCAGCTCTATGTCGTGAACGACAGCGTGTCCGTCGAGGACATGATGGGGATGCTGCTCACCGACCTGAAGTCAGTCACCGCTGGCCTTGGGCAATAATACTACGAGGATAGAATGCTTGAGATCGCCCGGCGGAACACGAACCTCCGCGAGATGGATATCGCCTCCCATCTGCATGCCCAGACCAATCTGAAAGCGCATGAGACGACCGGCCCCCTGATCGTGGCGGGAGGCGAGGGCTGCTATTTCTACGATGACAGCGGCAAGCGCTATCTGGACATGCACGCGGGCCTTTGGAGCTTGTCGCTGGGGCTGGGCAACGAGCGCCTGGCCGAGGCGGCGGCCCGCCAGTTCAAGACGCTTGCCTACGCGCAGACCTTCGGGCACCGCTCCTCGGAACCCGTCATCGAGCTGTGCGACGCGCTCGTAAATCTCGCCCCCGTGCCGATGTCGAAAACGATGCTGCAGAGCTCGGGATCGGAAGCCAACGACACGGCCGTGAAGATCGCCTGGTACTACTGGAACTCGCGCAACGAGCCCGGCCGGCGAAAGATCATCGCCCGCAAGCGCGCCTATCACGGCACGACCGCGGTGGCTGCGAGCCTGACGGACCTTCCGCACATGCATGCCGGGTTCGGCCTGCCGCTTCCGGGCTTTCTCCACGTTTCCTGCCCAGACACCTACAGGGGCCCCAACGAGGGGGAAAGCGAGGCCGAATTTGCCACCCGCCTTGCCGAGGAACTGGATGCAACCATCCGCCGTGAAGGCCCCGAGACCATAGCGGCTTTCATTGCGGAGCCCGTCATGGGGGCCGGCGGTATCTATACGCCTCCGGATACCTACTTCCCAAAGATCCGCGAGGTGCTCGACCGCTACGGAATCCTCTTGATTGCCGACGAGGTGATCTGCGGGTTCGGCCGCACCGGCTCCTGGTGGGGGTCTCAATCCTACGGTGTCCAGCCGGACATGATCACCAGCGCCAAGGCGCTGTCGTCCTCCTACCTTCCGATCTCCGCCCTCATGATCAACCAGAAGATTTACGAGACGATCGCGGACAAGAGCGACAGCGTCGGCGTATTCGGCCACGGCTACACCTATGGCGGGCACCCTGTGTGCGCTGCCGTCGCCCTGGAGACGATCCGGATCTACCAGGAAGACGCACTCATCGATCGTGCCGCCGGGCTCGACGCGGTCATGCGTCGTCACCTCGAACCTCTGAAGGACCACCCTCTCGTCGGCGACGTACGCGGCAGAGGCCTGATGTGGGGTGTCGAAGTGGTTGCCGACAAGCAGACGAAAAAGGCATTCGAGCCGGCGCAGAAGGTCGGCGCGCGTGTCTCGAACGCCTGCTTCCAGAAGGGGCTCAACACCCGCGCCGTGGGAGGGCACGTCCTGGCTTTCACGCCGGCGCTGATCGTCACGGAAGAGGAAATCAGCACTGCTGCCGGCCTCCTGACGGACGCCCTGGATCAGGTCGAGGCAGAACTGAAGCAAGAGAACTGAAGCAAACCGAAAAACTATAAAACCGGAGGAAAATGAAAATGAAATCGCTACTTATCGGCCTGCTCGGCGCAGTGGCCATGTCCGTTGCCACGCCGGCGCCGGCGAAGGATTGGACCGATGTCGTGATCGGCATGGACCTCAGCTATAAGCCCTGGTCCTTCACGGATTCGGACGGCACGTTCATGGGCTTCGAAGTCGACCTGGCGAACGATCTGTGCGGACGCATGAAGGTGAAATGCGAACTCACCTCGCAAGCCTGGGACAGCATCATTCCCAGCCTCGAGGCCGGAAAGTTCGATGCCATCATCGCCGGCATGGCAATCACGCCGAAGCGCCTCGAGGTGATCGACTTCTCGAGCCCCTACGCCGACAGCCCCCGGGTCCTGCTGACGCTCAAGGACAGCCCCTACGCGAAGCTCGCGCTCTCCGACAAGATCTTCGACATCGAGAATGGCGGCGACGAGGCGAAGCAGCAGATCGAAATGTTACGCACCGAACTGAAGGGCGCGACGCTCGGCGTGCTGACCGCAACCGCCAATGTCAAGTTCATCGAGACCTATCTCGGCGACGTAGTCGAGGTGCGCCAGTACAAGACGGCCGAGCAGTATGTGCTCGATCTCGCAGCCGGGCGCATTGACGTCGCGCTGGACAACCTGGCTTATCTGGGCGGTGTCCTCACCGGTCCCGATGGCGGCGACATGGTGATCGTCGGGCCGAAGCTGTCGGGCGGCATGTTCGGCGTCGGCCGTGGTGTCGGCTTGAGGAAATCCGATACCGACCTCAAGGCGCTTTTCGACAAGGCGATCGAGGAAGCCAAGCAGGACGGCACCATCGCGAAAATTTCCGACAAGTGGTTCGGGGTCAACGTCGCTCCGCAATGACGGTGCCCTGCTGCCGGCGGCGGTCGCAGCCGGCAGCGCCCTTTTCTTTCTTTCAGGACGCTCATGATGGCGCAGCCTTACAATCGGCCCCTGAGTGCCGTCGAAATGCCGCGGGCAGGCGGCATCTCGACGATGATGCGACTGCCGTTCGCTGCAAGCCCGGAAGGCCTCGGCGCGTGCTTCATCGGCATCCCCCTCGACACGGGCACTTCCAATCGCTCCGGCACGCGGTTGGGACCGCGTCAGATCCGGGCCGAATCCGTGATGATCCGACCCTACAACTCGGCGACCCGGGCAGCCCCGTTCGACAGCATCCAGGTCGCGGACCTGGGAGACGTCGCCGTCAACAATTACAATCTGCCGGCAACGGTCGATATCATCGAGGCATTCTACCGCCCCGTGGTCGACGAGGGGGTCGTGCCCATTTCCCTCGGAGGCGACCATACGATCTCCTATCCGATCCTGAAGGCGCTGAGCCGCAAGCATGGCCCTCTGGCGATGATCCATGTCGATGCCCATGCGGATGTCGCCGATCGGATGTTCGGGGAGCCCATCGCCCACGGCACACCGTTCCGCAGGGCGGTGGAGGGCGGATGCCTGCAGACCGACGCTGTCTTCCAGATCGGATTGCGCGGGTCGGCGAATACGCTTGAGGACTACGACTGGGCGCACAAGCAAGGCTTTACGGCAATCCGTGCCGAACAATGCTGGGGTCAATCGCTTGTGGGACTCATGGAGGGAATCCGGCAGCGGATCGGCGATCGCAAGGTCTATCTTTCCTTCGATATCGACGGCATCGACCCGGCCTTCGCGCCGGGAACCGGCACGCCTGAGATCGGAGGGCTGACCGTCCCCCAGGCACTCGAGATCATCCGCGGGTGTCGCGGCCTCAACCTCGTCGGCGCCGATATCGTCGAGGTATCTCCGCCCTACGATCCTTTTGGGACCACGGCGTATACCGCTGCCAACCTTGCCTTTGAAATGCTGTGCGTATTGCCCAAGGTCGCGTATCTGTAACCGCTGGCCTTCGCGGCCAATGGCACCGCGTCACCAGCTCAGCGGGTCTTCAGGTAAAAGGTCTTGGATGTCGGCAGATGCGCCCGGCACAGCCTTGCCAGCAGCGCACCGTTGCCCTGCTTCAGCGCGTCGATCATGGCGTGGTGCTCGTTGCGGGCGGTTTCGCGCGCCTTAGCATCCTTGAGCGCCGCGAAGCGGATGGAATGGGCGCGCTGCGACGCGCTGTCGATGGCTTGCGCCAGGAACGGGTTGGCACAAAGCGAGAAAAGCAGCTTGTGGAAGGCTAGATTGCTCCTGAAAATGCCGACATAGTCGACGTCCTGGACAGAACGGTCATGGCCGGCCTGAACGGCCTCGAGTTCGGCAAGAGCAGCCGTGTCGACGGGAAACCGGATCTGAAGCGCCGCCTGCGTCTCCAGTAGTTCCCGCAGCTCGTAAAGCTGCTCGACCTCCAGCGCAGAGTAGGCGCGGACTTGCGCGCCGCGGTTCGGCACGCGCTCGATCAGCCCCATGCGGTCGAGTTCCATCAACGCCTGGCGGATGACATGGCGCTTGGTGTCGAAGCGCGCGAGAAGAGCGTCTTCCACCAACCGCTCGCGCGGCAGAAGCTCGCCCAGCACGATGTCTTCTTCGAGCCGGGCTACGATCTCTTCCAGCGTGGAGCCGGAGGATTTGCGCTGCGCGTCGTCCAAATCGGTCAGGCCCATTTCATGCCCTTGGTGTCGGTTAACGAATGACCTTCGCGTCTGATTGTCAATAATTGATGGCATCGGGCGGATGCCTTCCCTCCATGAACCGGGCGAGATTGTCCAGCGCACGCCAACCCATGGCATTGCGGGTTTCGATCGTGGCGCTGCCCATATGCGGTGTCAGGAATACGTTCGGAAAGTCCCTGAAGCGCAGGTCGAAGGCTGGCTCGCCGCGAAAGACATCCAGCCCGGCTGCCCCGACCTGGCCCGTCGCGAGCGCCGCCAGCAGCGCCTCTTCATCGATCAGGTCCCCGCGCGCGGTGTTGACGAGGATCGCGCCGCGCGGAAGCAGGTCGAGGCGCTCCCGGGTCATGACGGGAGAGCCGGCGGAGGGCATGTGCAGGCTGACGAAGGCACAGTGCGGCAGCATTTCCTCAAGCATATCGAAGTAGCGCGTGCCGATCGCCTCGTCGTCTGGCAGCCGGTGGCGGTTGTGGTAGAGGATATGCATGCCGAAGCCGCGCGCCCGGCTTGCAACGGCCCGGCCGATACGGCCCATGCCTATGATTCCAAGGTTTTTTCCGCCGGGCTGCACGCCGAGCATCTCGTTCAGGGCGAACCGTTTGCGCCAGCCTGCATCCATGACGGCGGCATATTCCTTTGCGCGGCGCGCGGCGCAAAGCAGGAGCATCATGGCAAGGTCGGCGGTCGCGTCCGTCAGCACGTCCGGCGTGTTGGTGACGACGATGCCCCGGGCCCTGGCTGCCTCATGGTCAATATGATCGAAACCGACGCTGCAGGTCGCGATGATCTTCACCGTCTCCGGAAGTGCCGCGATCGTCGTCGCATCGAGCTTTTGCCGTGACGAAACCAGCACGCCCCGCGCCGCACTCGACCGAAGGGTGGCGACGAGCGCCTCGGCGTCGAGTTCCCGCTCTTGCGACAGGACGGCATCGAATTCGGCCTCGGCGCGATCGGCCACGGCTTGGGGAACGGGGCTGGCAATGACAATCCGCATTTCGATCTCCTGTCAATAATATTATTGACAATCTGGACCCCGACAGTCAACTGTGGCCCAGCACGAGGAGCGCTGGAATGACGGGCCGGAAAGGAATGCATAAGAACGTCGCGCATTATGGCGACGCCGGCTTTTCCATTTATCTGCGAAAGGCGTTCATCAAGGCGATGGGCTATACCGACCAGGCTCTCGACCGGCCGATCGTCGGCATCATCGACACCGGTTCCGATTACAACGCCTGTCATCGCAACGTTCCCGACCTGATCGAGGCGGCCAAGCGCGGCGTCATGCTGGCTGGCGGCATCCCCATGGCCTTTCCGGTCATCTCGCTGCAGGAAAGCTTTTCCCACCCGACCAGCATGTACCTGCGCAATTTGATGGCGCTCGACGTGGAAGAGATGATCCGGGCCCAGCCCATGGATGCGGTGATCCTGCTCGGCGGCTGCGACAAGACCGTGCCGGCGCTGCTCATGGGCGCGGCAAGCGCCAATGTCCCGGCCATTCTTCTCGTGACCGGCCCGATGAGCGCCGGGAGCTGGCGTGGCGAAAAGATCGGCGCCTGTACCGATTGCCGCCGGTTCTGGGGCCGCCACCGCGCTGGCGAACTGAGTCGGGAGGAAATCACCGAGGTCAACGACGAATTGGCGCCGACGATCGGCACGTGCGGCGTCATGGGAACCGCCAGCACGATGGCCCTGGCGGCCGAAACCCTCGGGATCATGCTGCCGGACGGGGCCTGTACGCCCGCCGTGTTTGCCGAACGGCGCCGTCTGGCCGAGCGGACGGGTGAACGCGCGGTGCAGATCGCGGCCGAAGGCCTGACGCCGGACAAGATCATGACGCCGGCGGCATTCCGCAACGCCTTCCGGGTGGTGTTGGCGGCCGGAGGCTCGACCAACGCCATCATCCATTTGACGGCGATTGCCGGGCGGCTCGGCATCGAGGTCGATCTCGACCGCGTCGACGAGATCGGTCGCGAAATTCCGGTGCTGGTCGACCTCAAGCCGACGGGCCAGCATTATATGGAAGACCTCCACCGCGCGGGCGGGCTGACGCCGCTGCTGCGCCAGCTCAGCCCCCTGCTGGAACTGGACTGTCTGACGATTACCGGCAAGAGCCTCGGCGAAAATGTCCGCGCGGCGAGGCCGGACTGGCCGCAGACCGTGGTGCGGCCGCTGGAGAACCCTATCCATGCCGGCGGTGGCCTCGCGATCCTCAAGGGCAACATCGCCCCCAGGGGCGCCGTGATCAAGAAGGCCGCAGCGAACGCCGCTCTTTGCAGGCATCGCGGGCGGGCGGTGGTGTTCGAGAATCTCGCCGACCTTGCGGACCGGATCGATTCCGTCGACCTCGACGTAGGCCCGGACGATATCCTGGTGCTGCGCAACGCCGGCCCCAAGGGCGGGCCGGGAATGCCGGAGGCCGGCTATATCCCGATCCCGAAGAAGCTGGCGCAGCAGGGGGTCAAGGATATGGTCCGAATTTCGGATGCGCGCATGAGCGGAACGGCTTTCGGGACCATCGTGCTGCACATCACGCCCGAGGCTGCCGAGGGCGGCCCGCTGGCGCTGGTCGAGAACGGAGACGTCATCAGTCTCGACGTCAATGCGCGGCGGCTGGAACTGGAAGTCGATGCCGTGGAACTGGAGCGGCGGCGCTCCGCTGCGCGCAAGGCTACCGAGCCCGTGCAGCGAGGCTATGCGTTCCTGCATTTCCACTACGTTACCCAGGCCGACAGGGGATGCGACCTCGCCTTCGCCATCCCGCCCTATACGTCCAGGATGTAAGGCCGGATCGACCTTCGCCGCCGGATGGGGATGGGTCAGGGCTCGCCGTATCTGGCGCGGAGTTCCGCGATTTGCCGTGTGCTCAGGTGGCGCGGGCTTTGGCCGCGCAGCAGCATCTGCAGCTTTGCACTTTCCTCCAGTTCCTCGGCCGCATACACGGCGGAGGCGATGTCCGGGCCGCTGACGACCGGCCCGTGATTGCCGAGAAGCACCGCCGCGTGCCGCCCCTTCAGGCCACGGATCATCTCGCCGGTCAGCGGCGAGCCTGGCATGGTGTAGGGAAGGTATTTCAGGCGGCCGACGCGCATAATCAGATAGGGAGTGATCGGCTCGAGGAAGTCGTCTTCATCGTCCATCGGCAGGCACGAAAGGGCCGTGGCGTAGGTCGAATGCAGATGAACCACCGCCCTGCATTGCGGGCGCGTGGCGTAGAAGGCGAGATGAAGCGGCAGTTCCTTGGAGGGCGGCAGGCCGCCCACATGCTTTCCCTCAAAGTCGAGCTTCGACAGGCTTTCCGGATCAAGGTGCCCGAGCGAGGAATTGGTCGGGGTCATCAGATAGCCGTCCGCGACGGCGGCGCTTATGTTGCCGGCCGAGCCGACGGAATAGCCTCGCTCGAAAAGCGAGCGCGCCAGCCGGGTGATTTCCTGCCTGAGTTCCGCCTCGGTCATTCCGCAGCTTCCATCCTCGCCAGTGCCTTGTCGAAGAAGTCGATGGCCCCGAAATTGCCCGACTTGAGGGCAAGCGCCATTCCGGGGCCGGCCTCGGAGAGCAGGACCGGGACACCCGGATCGATCTCCCGGCCTATGGCGAGCGGCCCCACTCCGAGCGCCGACACCACGGCGCCGGAGGTTTCGCCGCCGGCGACGATGAGCCGGCGAACCCCGCCCGCAACCAGGTGCCGGGCGACCTTGCCGAAGAATCCGTCGACGGCCGCCGATGCGCGGGGCGCACCGTAGCGTGCCTGAATGTCGCCCACCATTGCGGGGTTGGCGGAGGTGAAGACGAGCGGCGCCCGCCCTTCGTTCTCCCGCAAGAACATGACCACGTCTTCGGGGTTCAACCGCTCCTCGACGATAGCGCCGACATCGAGAGCCAAAGTGGGATGAAGCCGCGCGTGGTATTCCACTTGTTCGCGCGTTCGTCCGGAACAGCTTCCGGCAAGGATGGCCTCCGGTCCGGATACTGCCGACGCTTGCGGGGCGCTGCCGCGCGCGTCGCCGGCGCGGATGAAATTCCGGGGCAGCCCAAGCGCGATACCGGAACCGCCCGTGACCAGCGGCTGCCCGGCACAGGCCGTTGCGATGGTGACGAGATCCGCATCGCCGATGCCGTCTACGATCACCAGCGTTTCGCCCCGCCCGGCGGCGGCTTCGAGCGCCGTCCTGACGGCCTCGGGGCCGCTGGACACGACACCGGCCGGGACGAAGCCGACCGGCGTGGCGCATTGCGGCTTCAGCCAGCGGCGCAGGTCGGCGTCCGTCATCGGGTTGATCGGATGGTTCTCGAGGCCGGATTCGTTGAGAAGCCGGTCGTGAACGAACAGGTGGCCCTGGTAGACGGTTCGGCCGGCGGCGGGAAAGGCTGGGCAGGCAACGACCCCGCGCACGCCCAACGCCTTGGCGAGGGCCTCGCCCACCGGACCGATATTGCCTTCGGGCGTCGAATCGAAGGTCGAGCAATATTTGAAAACGACCTGCCGGCACCCGTGCCGGCGCAGCCATTCCAGGGCCTGCAGCGATTGCGCGACCGCTTCGGCGGGCGCAATGGAACGGCTCTTGAGAGCGATGACGCAGGCTTCCTCGTCCGGTCCCGGGTCTTGCCGCGGGACACCGAGATGCTGGCTGGTGCGCAACCCGCCTTCGTCGCCGATGCCCTTGGCCAGCGTATTGGCGATATCGCTGGCGCCCGTGAAATCGTCCGCGATGACGCCGATCAGCATGTCGGGCCGCTGCCTTGGCCGATCAGGCGCTTCATTTGCTCAACGGCCGACCGGGGCGCCGTCAGCACGGGGAGAGGGAGTTTCGCCTGCACGGCCTCGGCGGCCGCGGAAGTCGAGAAGTGGGCCAGCATGACGGCATCCATGTCGGCCAGTTCGGGCGCGCGCCCGGCCACCAGGCGGTTGTGGGTTTCGTGGTCTCCCTTGCGCAGGCGGTCGATCGCGTCGTCCACGAGCACGGTGGTGAGGGTGGCGTCCGGATACCGGTCGGCGGCATAGGCGGCGAACTCCGCTTCCATCGTGGGCACGGAGGGGCTGAAGGTCGCCAGCATCCCGATGCGCCGGCCCTTCTCCAGGGCGGCGGCGAACATCGCCTCGTTGGGCTTCACCACGGGGATCGGCAGGTCCTGGGCCATCCGCTCTATGGCGGGGCCGAAGGCCGAACAGGTCACCAGCACGCCGTCCGCGCCGATAAGATGAGCGTATCGGCCGAACGCCACGAAGCGCGCGATCAGCTTCTCGGACAGCGTGTCCGCCTCCCTGGCCCGGTCAATGGTCAACCCGTCATCGAGGAGGTTGACGGTTTCGGCCTCCGGCCAGTCCTGCGCGAAGGCGGCATGGACCGGCGCCATCGCCACCGGCGTGGCGTGAAGAAGAACGATCCGTGGCTTTGCCATTCCTGCCTCCGAAAAAACTATTGCCTGGGCGACAGGCCAGCCGCCGCATAGGCCTTCATGGCATCGGCGGAAGACAGGGCCTGCACCAGTTGCCGTGCCTGTTCCTGCCGTGGCGACGAGCGCAGCACGGCGGCGGAAAATCCGGTGACGCTGGCGACTTCCGGCGGCAGCGGGCCGACCAGGTCGACACCCTTCACCATGATGAGCTCGCTGATCTGCTGGATGGCGAGGTCGGCCTCGCCGCTGACCAGTTTTTCCGCCGTCAGCCCCTCGGGGATGACGACCGCCTTCTGCCGTACCGCCTCGCCGATGCCGAGTCGGTCGATGAGCTTCTCGAAATAGATGCCGCTCGCGCCAGCCCTCGAATAGGCAATGGCGGAACAGGACAGCAGGGCCTGCCGGAACGCCTCCGTCGTGGCGATATCCGGCTTGGGCTTTCCGGCCAGCACCGCGAGACCTACCGTGGCGTCGGCAAGGGCCACGCGCGTCTCGGGGACAAGGATGCCGCTTTCGCAAAGGTCATCGATGGCAGGGTCCGCAAGCACCACCACGTCAGCCTCCGAGCCCTCGTTGAGGGCCTTTACGGCGAGCGTGGTAGGTGTCCACCGGGCATCGACCCTGACGCCGGTGTCGCGCTCGAAGGCGGGGATGACGATCGGCTCGATCGCCCCCTGCAGCGCGAATCCGCTCATGAAAACCAGTGCGTCAGCCATTGCCTTGTCCTCCGATTGTCGTGTTCTGCCTTTGCCGCGCCGCGACGAGATGATCGGTGCTGAGCTCGGAAAGCGTGTTGAGCCCGAGCAGCGCCATGTCGCGGTCCACTTCTTCCTTGAGAAGATGCGTCGCATGGCGGACGGCTTCCGCCTGGCCCACCGTCGCTGCGTAGAGAAACGGCCTGCCGACAAAGACAGCGTTTGCCCCCAGCGCCATCGCCTTGATGACATCGCTGCCGCGCCGGATTCCCCCGTCGATCATGATCGGGAAATCGGGCAGGGCCGGCCTGATTTTTTCGAGCGCGCGCAGGGGCGCCACAGCATAGTCGAGCTGGCGCCCGCCATGGCTCGACAGGATGACGCCGTCGGCGCCGCTATCGCGGGCGATGCGAACGTCTTCCAGGCTGAGCAGGCCCTTGACGACGAGCGTGCCCGGCCAGAGCTTTCGGATCAGTCGGACGTGGTCCCAGGAAAAGCGGTCGCGGCCGCTGAAGTTGCGCTCCAGGCTGCGTGACAGCATCGGCGGCCCCCGCTCGGCCTCCATGTTCTCGAAATGCGGAAGGCCGCGCGCGGCCAGCGTACGCCCGAACGTCCCAAGCAGCCAGCGCGGATGCAGGGCGCAGTCCAGCGCCACGCGCGGTGTGACCTTGATCGGCATGCTGTAGCCGTTGCGGACATTATTCTCGCGGTTGCCGGGCACGGGGGTGTCGGCGGTCAGCACAAGGGTGTCGTAGCCGGCTTTTGCCACGCGCTCGATCATCGGCACGATGCGGGCCTCGTCCCCGGCGAGATAGGGCTGGAACCACGCCTGCGGATAAGCCCGCCGCACCTCCTCCAGGGGAATGAGCGAGGTGGCGCTCATGATCATCGGCTGGTTCATCTGCGCCGCCGCCTCGGCCAGCGCCAGGTCGCCGCAATAGGCCGCTATGGCCGAGCCCCCCATCGGGGCTATCCCGAACGGCACCGAGTAGCGTTGCCCGAACAGGGTAATGCCGGTGTCGCGGGCGGAGACGTCTCGCAGCACGCGGGGGACGAAGGCGTAGCCCTCGTAGGCTTCGGCCGCGAAGCGCGCCGCCGCTCCCCTTTCGACCACGCCCGAGATAAAGCCGTAGATCATCCACGGCAGGTAGGCGCGCGCCTCGGCCTCGAAATCGTCCAGCGACAGGACATGGCGCCAGCGCCTCGACGACGGGGCCGTGCGCGGTTGCGCAAGAAGGTTGCTCATGCCCGCAGGCCCCATGCCGGCCGTCGTGGCGACAGGACCCGTTGGCGCTTCGATGCGCGCTGCTTTCCGGCAAAGGCTGTCACGTCAGTCGATCCTGCCCAGCGATCCGTCGAATTCCGCCGAGCAATAGGGGCCGCCCTGGAAGGCCGCCTCGACCGGGTCTTCGCGCATGGCTTCCTCGCCGAGTTCGGCCGCGTAGTCCTCGGCGCAATCCTTGGGCTCGTAACCGATCTTGCGGCCGCCGGGATTGTCGTACCAGACCCGCTTGTTGGCGGAGATGCCGTATACCACCTCGAAATGGATGTCCTCGGCGTTCAGGCAGCTTACGCCGAGGCGCCCCATGTCGGCGGGGCTCAGCCACAGGCTGAGCATGCGGCGGTTGGTCGGCCGTGGCCGAAACTGCCCGATGCGCAGGCTGATGGTCTCGAGGCCGTGCTTGTCGGCATAGAGCCGCCCGAGCGCCTCGGCGAATACCTTGCTGACGCCATAGCGGGAATCCGGCCGCGGCGTCTCTCCCTGCCCGACGGTGGTCGAGCGGCGGTAGAAGCCCATGGCATGGTTGGAACTGGCGAAGACGACTCGCTTGACCCCCTTCACCCGCGCGGCCTCGTAGATGTTGTAGGTCCCCTCGATATTGACGTCGCGGATGTTCTCCCAGTTGTCCTCGAGCGGAATGCCGCCCATGTGGTAGACGATGTCGATCCCCTCCATCGCCTTCATCGCGCTTTCGGCGTCGCGCAGGTCGAATGCGAACGATTCCTCGTGCGAAGCCTGCGGCTCGATCTCGCCAAGGTCGCTGCAGCGCATCAGGCGGCAATGCGGGCGGAGCGCATCGCGGAGGACGGATCCGATTCCCCCGGCGGCGCCGGTGATCAGGATAGTGTTGAAACGGCTCATGGTTCCCTGCGCTCAGGCTGGCGTGACGAAGAAGGCGGAGTTTTCCTTGTCGTGCCTCGACAAGAAAACGCTTACAAAAACTTTCTAGAAGCTGGCTGATGAGGTGTCAAGGCGGCTTCGGGGCAGGGAAGATAAATGTCTCGGCGCCGGCTGCCGAGGAAGTAGCGGAATTCCATGGGAAATCCACTAACTGGCGGATATTGCGCTTAAAAATGGCCTGCGTCGCTCGGGGCTCGATAAAATAAAATTCATGAAGCCGCCCTGTTGACTTATCTGTCTCGGTCGGTCAATCATGTAAACGCTTTCTTGAAAGGGCGGCGATTGACCCCGGAGCAAGGCGCCGGCAGTCGGCAGAGGGAGGTTGGACGAGATGGGAACGCTTATGAAGCTGGGGTCGCTGACGACGCCCCCGCAGCGCAACGAGAATCACCGCCTGGTGCGTGTCGTGTTCTCGAACGCCGATCTCGTCGACAGCAACATCATGGGCGTGGAGCGGTCGATGTATTTTGCCTCCGGAAGTTCGCCCATCCATGCTGAAAGCCCGACCGAGGAAATCATCTATTTCCGCCGCGGCCACGGCAAGGTCCTGCTCTGCGACGTCTATGTCGATGTCGGCCCGGGTAGCGCTGTAGCCATTCCGAGCGGGATCGAGCATCACGTGGTGAACTCGGGCAAGGACGTGCTGGAGCATATCCTGACCTCGGCGGCGATCGGCGATCGTCCGACGGAAAAGGACTACCGGAAGCAGCCGGGCGACTGCCTGCCGGAAGATCAGTCCCGCCTGCTCAGCCGCCTGAAATGCCGGCGCATGACCATTGCCGAAGAACAGGCGGGCGCGTCCTTCGATTTCCCCGATCAAGAAAGCGTTTACACGATTTCTGCAGGATTTACGATAGCGCATGTGAAGCTGGCGGGAACGGACTATGAATGGCAGTATGCGCTCGATGCGTCGGATTGCCTCTGGATTCCGCCGGGCGTGCCGCACTACTTCCGCAACGTCGGCGACACCCCCCTCAGCCTCGTACAGTTCCAGTGCCGGACCTGAGCCCGGATCGGCGCGAGCGTGCCATGCAGCCGGCTTTGCCGAGAGGGGTTGATCCGTGATGAAACTGCCGAAGATCGATGGCGAACGACTGTGGTCGGCCCACATGGCGATGGCGCAGGTCGGCCGCATCGAGGGCGACGGCGTCTGCCGGCTGGCTGCCTCCGACGAGGACAGGGCGGGGCGCGACCTCTTCGCCCGCTGGTGCGAGGAAGCCGGGCTGTCGGTGCGGATCGACGGGATTGGCAACATGTTTGCGCGCCGGCCGGCCCGCGACGATACGCTGGCGCCGGTGCTGATCGGCAGCCACCTGGACTCGCAGCCGACCGGAGGCCGTTTCGACGGCGCCTTTGGCGTCCTGTCGGGCCTCGAAATCGTGCGCACGCTCAACGATGCCGCTATCGAGACCGAGGCGCCCATCGAGATCGTCAACTGGACCAACGAGGAAGGGTGCCGTTTCCAGCCTTCCAGCTTGGGAGCTGAAGTGGCCGCGGGCCATATCGCGCTCGAGCAGGGGCTCGCGGCCGAAGACGAAAACGGAATCACGCTGGGGGTCGAACTCGACCGGATCGGGTACCGGGGGGATTCCGGGATTGCCCTGAACGCCAGGGCTTATCTGGAGGGCCATATCGAGCAGGGGCCGATTCTGGAGGAAAATGGAGAGGACGTCAGCATCGTCCAGGGCTCCATGGGTGTCAATGCCTATAGCGTCACCTTGATGGGCGTCGAGGCGCATACCGGTACCACGCCCGTCACCCGCCGAAAGGACGCGCTTTATGCCGCCGCCCGCTGCATCACCGAGGTACGGGCGCTCGCCGAGGAATTCGAGCCGGACGGACGCGCCACGGTGGCCAGGCTGCTGGTCGAGCCCAACGCCCGCAGCGTCGTTGCCAGCAAGGTCGTCTTCACCACCGATTGCCGGCATCGGTCGCCGGCCAGCCTCGACGAGATGTCGCGGCGGTTGCGGCAGATCGTCGACAGGGTCAGCGCCGAGTGCGGCCTCGGCTATACGATGACGCCTTACTGGACCGTGCCGCCCCGCAACTTCGATGCCGATTGCGTCGGCGCGCTGGAGGCGGCCGCGTCGGCGATGGGCCTGAGGCACAGGCGCATGGTGAGCGGCGCCGGCCACGACGCAATCCCGGTGTCGGCCGTGGTGCCCACGGCGATGATCTTCGTGCCGAGCAGGGGCGGCGTCAGCCACCACGTTTCGGAATATACGGCGCCGGAACATCTCGAGGCGGGCTGCAACGTGCTTTTCCAGGCCGCCGTCAGGCTGGCGGGAATTGCCGATGCCGGCGGGCAGCGGGCCTGAGCGCCAGGGAAAGCAGAGGCGGCCGGCAGGTTCAGGAAAACAAAGCCGGCCCGGTAGATTGACAAGGTTTGGACCATCATGCATGCTGCATTCTTGAAAGCGTTTACATAACTTTCTGCAAAGAAAGCCCAGGCAGCCGGCAAGATGCCGGTCTGTCGATGACAGAGGTCGTGCCGCTTGCCGCTCATGTGGCAACCGGCATTGGGTTCGGGCATGCGACCCGTCCCGAGACATATCCGGGAGCGGCCCTGCCGTGCTCCGGACATGAGCAGACACACGACAATGAGAAGGCGCGCGAAAGCGCCCGGCAAGAACGCCTGTTTTCCACACTGCAACCAAAAGAGGGAACCGATGAAAGTTTCTTTTACCACCGGGATTGCCGCGAGCGCCGTTAGCCTGTTGGCCGCCGGCATGGCCGGGACGGCCTTTGCGCAGGATGCGAAACCCGCCTGTGAGGCGCCGACCGAGGTGCAGGGTTTTCTGACCTGCGCGGACGTCGAAGCCGCCAAGAAGGAGGGCGCCGTGGTGCTTTACGCTCCCGCCGGGCAGGCCCAGCAGCTTGCCGTCCTCAACGAATTCAACAAGCTCTTTCCCGAGATCAAGGCCCAGTCCGTCTGGGCCCAGACCGGAGCGCTTTTCGCCAAGGTCGAGCAGGAGGTGAATACCAACAACACCCTGGTCGATACGCTCGTGCTTTCCGACCCGACGCTTCTCAACGATCTGCAGAAGAAGGAAGTGCTCGCAGAGTACGTTTCGCCGGCGCTGGCCGGCTATGCGGACGTGAACGTGCAGAGCAAGCCGAAGGGATACTGGACGTCCTGGGGCCTGGTGGCGACCACCGTCGTCTACAATACCGACACGATCGGCGAGAATCCGCCGAAGAGCTGGAAGGATCTGGCCGGGGACGAGCGCTTCAAGGGCCGCAAGGCAAGCCTGAAGAATACCACGTCCGGCCTGCAGTTCGCGCAATGGGCGACGTTGGCGGACCTCTACGGTCCCGAATTCTGGACGCAGGGCATTGCCGGGCTCCGGCCGGTCGCCTTCGATTCCTTTACCCAGCAGTTCGACCGCCTGGTCGGCGGCACCGACATGGTCGCCATCAACGGCCAGATTTCGGGCGCGATGCAGTATACCGAAAAGGGCGCGCCGCTGACGATCCTCTATCCGGAGGACGGGGTTCCGGCGACGCTGGAGGGCGTCGGCGTCGTCAAGTCCGCGCCGCATCCGCAGGCTGCCCGCCTGCTCGTCGACTTTCTCCTCTCCAAGCAGGGCCAGGAGACCATCGTCAAGGAAATGCACTACTTCTCGCCTCGCACCGACGTAGCGGCACCGGCGAATTCCGGCGCTCCCGAGAGCGTGAAGTTCCTGGTTCCTGACTGGGAAAAGATGGGGGATCGTCGCAAGACCTTCGAGGCCGATTGGCAAAAGGTTCTCGGCCAGTAAGCGCCCGCCAGCGAGGAGTCGTCGATGCGCCAGGCTTTCTTCAACCGCCTGAAGGGCGAATTATCGGTCCAGCAACTGACCGCCTATGCCGCTCTCCTGGTGGTGGTGCTGCTGGTCGCCTACCCGATGGTCTACCTCATCGAGGTGGCCCTGCGGGTCAGCGCGCCGAACGAGCCGGCCCGCTACGGGCTCGACAACTTCTCGCTGGTCTTCTCGCCGCGAAACATCGACACCATCCTCAATACGATCCAGCTCGCGGTGATCTCGACAGCCATCGCCATTCCATGCGGCTTCCTCGCCGCATGGATCATCTATCGCACGGACATTCCCGGAAAGCGCTTTTTCGAGCGGCTTTTCGTTCTGCCCTATTACGTGACGCCGCTGGTGCCGGCGCTTGCCTGGCTCGCCCTTGCCGCGCCGCAGTCGGGCCTGATCAACCAGATCGCGGCCCGGCTCGGCCACGACGGTCCGCTCGTCAACATTTCCAGCCTCACCGGCATCGCCATCGTCATGGCCTTTACCGGCGGTGCGGTCGCCTTCGCCATCATGGGCGCGGCGATGCAGCTCCTGAACCCTGCACTGGAAGAGTGTTCGCAGGTTTTCGGGGCCTCCAAGCGCCAGACCCTGTGGCGGGTCACCATCCCGCTGATGCGCCCGGCGCTGCTCAGCGCCACCATCTTCGTGTTCGCCGAAGGCCTCGGCGCCTTTGCCGAGCCGCTGATCCTTGGCGCGACCGACAACATCCAGACCATCAGCACCCGCATCTACATCCTCGCCGGCTCCTATCCTCCCGCCTATGGCGAGGCAGCGGCGCTCGGCATATCGCTGCTGTTCATTGTCGTGCCGCTGATGTTCGTCTATTTCCGCCTGCTCAAGAACCGCGACTTCGCGACGGTGACGGGCAAGGCCTACCGCATGGCCGCGATCGAGACCGGCCGCTCGCGGGCCGGCCTGTTCACGCTGGTGCTGGTCTACGGGTTCGTCGCCGTCATCCTGCCGGTACTCATGCTGGTCATCAACTCGTTCCAACGCCTCTCGACGATCTACTTCTCGACCAAGGTGTGGACGCTGAGCAACTACGTCCAGGTCTTCAATTCGGCCGACCACTGGAACAGCATCGTCAACAGCCTGATCCTCGGTGTTACGACGGCGACCACAGGCCTGCTGTTGATGGGGTTCGTCGTCTGGGTGATCTATCGCTCGCCCCTGCCGCCGCGCGTCGGCCGCTTCATCGAATATGTGGTCATGGTGCCGGTCGCCATTCCGCGCCTCGTCTTCGCCTTCGGCCTGCTGTGGGCGTGGCTGCAGTTTCCCGGCAAGATGTACGGAACGCTGTGGCTGCTGTGGCTGGCCTACCTCACGGTGTTCCTGCCGCTGGGCGTGCGCACCATCGCCAGCGTGGTCTTCCAGCTCGACAAGAGCCTGGAGGAAGCCGCCAAGGTGACGGGGGCCTCGCGCTTCTACCACCTGCGCACTATCACCGTGCCTTTGCTCAAGCCCGGCCTGATCGCCGCATGGATCCTGCTTTTCATCGTCAGCGTGCGCGAACTCGGCTCGTCCATCCTCCTGATCGGTCCGAATTCCAAGGTCATCTCGCCGTCCATCGTCGAGGCCTACCAGGTCATCGGGCGCGAGCAGGCGGCCACGCTCGCCGTGATCCAACTCGCCGTTCTGTTGCTGGCGCTCATGGTGATGCTGCGCTTCACCCGGCGCGAAACGTTCTAGATGCCGAGAAAAAACCAGAAGGCCGCGCACCGATGCGGGCCGAAACCTTGATGGGGTATGAACTGATGGCGACCGCTAAAAGTGCCGCCGGGACGGAAAATGACTACATCGTCGAAGTCACCGATCTGGTCATAAAATATGGCAGCTATACTGCCGTCAAAGGGGTGAGCTTCAAGATCAGGAGGGGCGAGTTCCTGACGCTGCTGGGCCCCTCCGGCTGCGGCAAGACGACGATCCTGCGCTCGATCGCCGGCCTGGAGCGCCCGAGTTCGGGCGAGATCAAGATCGACGGGACCGTCGTCTACTCGTCGGTGCAGGGGATCGACATTCCGGCCGAGAAGCGGGACATGTCGATGGTCTTCCAGTCCTATGCGATCTGGCCTCACCTGACCACGTTCGAAAACGCCGTCTACGGGCTACGTGTGCGCAAGCGGCCGAAGGAAGAGGTTCGCCGCCAGGGCGACTGGGCGCTGGGGCTGGTGCGCATGGACCAGTATGCGGAGCGCCGCGCCTCGGCCCTGTCGGGCGGGCAGCAGCAGCGCGTCGCGCTCGCCCGGGCCGTCGCCTTTTCCCCGAAGGTCATTCTCTTCGACGAGCCGCTTTCCAATCTCGACGCCAACCTGCGTGTCCAGATGCGCAGCGAGATCAAGGAGTTGCAGACGAGGCTGGGGGTCACCTCCATCTATGTCACGCACGACCAGGAAGAGGCGCTGACGATGTCGGACCGCATCATCGTCATGTCGGAAGGCAGGGTGCAGCAGGAATCGACGCCTGAGGAACTCTACAACTTCCCCGGCAACAGCTTCGTCGCCAGCTTCATCGGCTCCGCCAACCTGATCGAGGGGCAGGTCGAGGAAGCGACCCGGTCGGGAGAGCACGTCGATTTCGTCACCAAACAGGGCACGCGCATCCGCGCTTTGGACAACCGTCCGGCCGGCAGCACCGGGGAAGCCCTCCTGGCGCTAAGGGGCGTCTACCCGCAGCTCGAAGCGGGTCACGGCGCAAAGGAAGGCGCCAACAGATGGGCCTGCGAAGTGACGGAAGCGATCTTCAGCGGCGATTTCATCGAATATGTCATCGCCGCCCCCTGGGGGCCCGTCGTCGTCCGCCGCCCGCCGACCGACCGTTACCCGGTCAATTCTCCGATCACCATGAGCGTCGACCCGGCGCACTGCGTGGTCATCGTCCGCTAGAGGAAAAAAGTAATCGATGAGCAAGCATCAGGAAATCGCCTATCTCGGCATCGCAGATCTGCATCGGCTCTACCTTGCCGGCGAGCTTTCGCCGGTCGACGTGGTCGATGCCTGCCTTGCCATGATCAAGACGCGCGACAAGGCCGTCAACGCCTTCGTCACCGTCACCGAGGAGATCGCCTACGAGACGGCCCGGCGGCAGGAAGCGGAACTGGCGAAAAAGCCGGCCGCTCTGCCGCGCCTGTTCGGCGTTCCGATCGGTCTGAAGGACCTGTCAGACTCGCTTGCCGGCGTGCGCAACACCTATGGCAGCCGCGCTTTTTCCGATCTTACCGCGGCCCGCACCGCCGACCATGTGCAGCGCCTGCTCGATGCCGGCGCCATCCCGATCGGCAAGACCAATACCTCCGAGTTCGGCCACAAGAATACCACCGACAACTATGTCGTCGGCCCGACCAGCACGCCGTTCTCGATCGGCCATAATGCGGGCGGCTCCTCCGGCGGCGGTGCGGCCGCGGCTGCTGCCGGCATGGTCTCGATCGGCCTCGGTTCGGACGGCGGCGGCTCGATCCGCGTACCCGCCGCTGCCTGCGGAGTCTATGGCTTCAAGGCGACCTTCGGGCGCATTCCATGGACGAACAGGTCCAACGCCTTCGGCACGCTGGCACCCTTCACCCACAAGGGGCCGATCGCCCGCAGCGTCGCCGACGCCATCGCCATGGTCGACGTCATGGGGCAGCCGCTGGCGACCGACCCCTTCGGCCCGGTCGGCCCGCAAGAGAGTCTGGAAGGCGCTTTGCAGGGAAGCCTCAAGGGCCTGCGGGTGGCCTATGCGCCGACGTTGTGCGACCTTGCGCCCAACCCCGATGTCGGCGCGCTGGTGCGTGCCGCCGCCGAGACCTTCGCCGCCGAGGGAGCCATCGTCGAGGATGTCGGCTCGGCCATCCCCTACCACTACACCGATATCGAGCGCATCTGGGGCGGCGTCTACGACGTGTTTGCCGCCGACACCGCCCGTGGCCTGAAGGGGCTCGGATTCGACGTCGATACCCCGCAGCGAGAACTGCTCAGCCCCAGTTTCCTTACCCTGGTCGATCGCGGCATGAAGATGTCGGCGATGACCTATATGGGCTTCAACCACGAGCGTTCCGGCGTGTTCGATGCCGTCAACGCGATCTTTCAGAAATACGATCTCCTGGTGACGCCGACCAATCTCGTTGCGGCGATCCCCAATGCCAAGGCGTTCGGCGAGACCTTCGGGCCGGACCGGATCGGCGACCAGGCCATCAATCCGACCATCGGCTGGAGCCTGACCTACCTGTTCAACCTGACGGGGCATCCGATCGCTTCGGTGCCGGTGGGGCTTACGCCCGACGGACTTCCCGTCGGAATGCAGATCGTCGGCCCCCGGCATGCCGATTTCGCCGTCCTGAGCGCCAGTGCAGGATTCGAGCGCGCCAAGCCATGGGCCGGTACCTACAGCAGGCTGGCCTGACCCGACCACCCAATCAAGCACACGACGGAGCATTTCATGGGAACCGAAAGCCGTATCTCCCATCTCGGCGCCTTGCCGTTTTCAAACGAGAACTCCCGCCTGGTGCGGACGATCTGGTCGCCCCACCAGATTCCGCACACGTCCCTCATGGGAGTTGAGCAGACGCAGTATTTCCCGGGGGGGCGGTCGGCGACCCATAGCGACGACCGTTCGGAAGAAATCATCTATTTCCGCCAGGGGCACGGCCAGATCCAGCTTGACGACAGGATCGTCGAGGTCGGGCCGGGAACGGCGGTGGCGGTGCCGAAGGACGTCGTCCACACGGTGCGCAATACCGGCCCGGACATGCTGGAGCATATTCTGGTGACCGGCAACCTGACGCTCGGCAGCCTTCCCGCTTCTCCCTTGCCCGCTTCGCTCGACTATCTGATCGGGGAAGGGCCGCACGGCCTTCAGCGCCTGTCCGCCTTCCGGGTCGAGATTCCGCCGGGCGGAACCACCGAGCCGTTGACCCTGCTCGACCGCGAATGCGTTTACGTCCTGTCCAGCGGCTATGTGGTCGCGAAGGTCCTGACCCACGATTTCCTCTATGATTTCGAATATGCGCTCACCGTGAACAGCTCGATGTGGGTGCCGGCAGGGCCTCGCCATTCGTTCCGCAACATCGGCGACACCACGGCGGTTCTGATCGGCTTCATGTGCCTGGCGCGGCCGGATGTGCCGATCAACTGAGCCACCGTTTCGTGATCCTGGCCGCGGCTCCGGGAGGACGTATCCGGCGCCGCGGCGAAGGTGTCCTCCTGGTTGTGGAACCACGGCGACCCGGCTAAGGTTCTGCTTTTTATGGGTGCGCGGACGATGAAAGCGGTTTCGGGCAGGTCACCGAGGCGACCGGAAGGCTTGGTCGGGTTGCAGGACGTCGCGCGCGCGGCCAATGTCTCGATCGCCAGCGTTTCGCGGGTCATCAACGGCACGGCGAAGGTCAGCGAGGTCGTCCGCCAGCGCGTCGAGCGGGCCTGCGCCGAACTCGGCTACGTACCCAACGGCGCCGCCCGGGCGCTCTCCTCTCGCCGTACCCGTGCCGTCGGCGCTGTGGTTCCCGCCATCGAGAACAGCGGTTTCGCGATCACCATCGGCGCCTTGCAGAGCCGCCTCGAACAGGCGGGCTACACGCTGCTTCTGGCCAATAGCGGCTACGATCCCGAGGTCGAGCTGCGGATGGTGACGGCGCTGCTCACGCAAGGCGTCGACGGGCTGGTCCTGGTCGGCCATCGCCACGATCCGCGCCTCATGCCGATGCTGAAGCGCATGGGCGTCGTGTTCGTCGAGACATGGACGCTGGCCAGCGACAGGCCCTGTGTCGGTTTCGACAACGAGAAGGCGGCGCGCCAGATCACCGAATACCTCGTCAGCCTCGGCCATACTTCGATCAGCACCATCGCCGGCCGCACCCAGTTCAACGACCGCTCGGCCTCCCGTATCGCCAGCATGGAAGCCTTCCTCAACCAGCGCGGCCTCAAGCTGCATTCGGAACGGCTGGTGGAGCACCCCTACCGCATCCTCGACGGGCGGCTGGCCATGCGCTCGCTGCTGTCCTCCGCGGACCGGCCCACGGCCGTGGTGTGCGGCAACGACCAGCTTGCGTTCGGCGCGCTCATCGAGGCGGCGTCGCTCGGTGTGGACGTGCCTGGCGAGATTTCCATTACCGGCTTCAACGACCTCGACTACGCCGCCCATCTCGATCCGCCCCTGACCACGTTGCGCGTTCCGGTAGAGCAGATGGGGGCGATGGCGGGCGATTATATCGTGTCCAGCCTGCAGGGCGAGCCCGTCGCGGCCGTTGCCGAAATCGATGTCAGCCTCATCGTGCGCGGCAGCACCGCACCGCCGCCGGCGCGGCGTTCCACCACCTGACGCCCGGCCGTCCGGCACCCGGCGTCTTCATCCAGGAGTTCGAATGTTTGCTTCGCCACCGGTCATCGTCGCGGAATGCTTTGCACGCCTTCCCGATCATCTGCGCCGTGCGGGCCAACGCTCCGCCTGGCTCGATCTCCATCTGCGCGGCGCCAACCGCCATTCGCTTCTGGAGGGCCCCTCCTTCGATGCCGCCGGCCGCCTGTATCTGGTGGATGTGCCCTTCGGGCGTGTGTTGCGGGTAACGCCCGAAGGTGAATTCAGCGTCGTGGCCGAATATGACGGCCAGCCCAACGGCCTCAAGATTCATCGCGACGGCCGCATCTTCATCGCCGACCACATTCGCGGCCTGATGCTGCTCGATCCCGATGCCGGGCAGGTCACGCCGCTGCTCGAGCAGGCCCCGGATGGTCCCTTCAAGGGGGTGAACGATCTCTTCTTCGCCTCCAACGGCGACCTCTATTTCACCGACCAGGGCCAGACGGGCCAGCAGGACCCGTCCGGGCGGGTTTTCCGCCTCGACGCGGCCGGTGCGCTGCATCTCGTGATGGACGGAATCCCCAGTCCGAACGGGCTTACCATGAACCGTGACGAATCCTGTCTCTATGTCGCAGTGACCCGCGACAACGCCATCTGGCGGTTGCCCCGCCTTCTTGACGGCTCCGTATCGAAGGTCGGCGCGTTCATCCGCATGAGCGGCGGCGTGGGGCCTGACGGCATCGCCCTGGATTCGGCCGATGGCCTGGCAGTCGCCCATATCGGCCTCGGCGCGGTCTGGGTGTTCAACGCGGTCGGAGAACCGACGCTGCGGATCAACATGCCCGAAGGGCGCTCGCCGACCAATCTCGCTTATGGCGGGCCTGACGGGCGGACCCTGTTCATCACCGAAGCCGAAAGCGGCCGCGTGATGATGGCCCGCGTCGAGGTTCCCGGCAACCCGATGTTCGGCGGCAATAACCTGCCGCCGGCAAACTGGCTTGCCTGAAGAGGGTGTAAGCATAATTGCCCGGCATTCGGGCCGGGAAGACCTCTCATGAAGGCAGCCTTCGGCGTGCAAGCAAACCGGCCCGCGACCCATTGGTATTGAAGCCCTGCCGCCTGTTCACGAAGCGGCTATTCGACGGTTTCAGCTCGTTAATGCGATGTGATTTGCGCTAGCCTGCCGAGCCTTGGTTGAGCCTTAGTTCCGCCTAAAGCTTTTTTGCGCGGAAGGGCTGTTTGGAGGTATTAACCCATGCAGTGCTCAAAACGAATCCTGGTGACGGGAGGTGCCGGGTTCCTCGGCTCGTTCCTGTGCGAACGGCTTCTGGCCCAGGGCCACGAAGTCATCTGCGTCGACAATTTCTTCACCGGCAGCCGCTGGAACATCGCGCATCTCGTTGCCAATCCGAGCTTCGAGATCATCCGCCACGACGTGACGTTCCCGCTTTATGTGGAAGTCGACGAGATCTACAACCTGGCTTGCCCCGCGAGCCCCATCCACTACCAGCACGACCCGGTGCAGACCACCAAGAGCAGTGTCCATGGCGCGATCAACATGCTGGGTCTCGCCAAGCGCTTGGGGGCGAGGATACTCCAGGCCTCCACGTCCGAGGTCTATGGCAATCCCGGCATCCATCCGCAGCCGGAAGCCTATTGGGGGAACGTCAACCCGATCGGGCCGCGCTCCTGTTACGACGAAGGCAAGCGATGCGCGGAAACGCTTTTCTTCGATTACTGGCGCCACATGCGCTGCCGATCAAGGTGGCGCGCATCTTCAACACCTACGGGCCGAGAATGCGGCTGGACGACGGGCGCGTGGTATCCAATTTCATCGTCCAGGCACTCCGCAACCGGCCGATCACCGTCCACGGAAATGGCAAGCAGACACGTTCGTTCTGCTATGTCGACGACCTCAATACCGGCTCCAGGATCGAATTTCTGCCCTTGCCGGTCGACGATCCCGAGCATCGGCGCCCGGAGATCGCTTCGGCGCAATCCCTCCTCGACTGGGAGCCCAAGATGCAACTGCGGGAGGGTCTAGGCCAGACGATCGCCTATTTCGAGCGGCTTCTGGCTTCCGCCTCCGGCAGCCCCGTCGCCGCCGAATGAAGACGGTCCTCGTCACCGGCGGCGCCGGCTATGTCGGCTCGCATTGCTGCAAGGCCTTCGCGCGGGCCGGCTGGACGGTCGTGGTGTTCGACAATCTCTCGCGCGGCTGGCGCGAGGCGGTGAAATGGGGGCCGCTGGTCGAAGGCGACATCACGGATGCGAAACAGGTTGGGGCTGCCCTCGACCGTTATCGTCCGGATGTCGTCGCCCATTTCGCCGCCTACGCCTATGTCGGAGAATCCCTCACGCGGCCGGAAATCTACTACAGGAATAACAGCTTCGGGACGCTCGTCCTGCTCGAGAAGATGCAAAGGGCAGGCGTCGGCAAGCTGATCTTCTCGAGCACCTGCGCGTCCTACGGCATCCCTGTGCGCACGCCGATCGACGAAGCGCATCCGCAGGCGCCGATCAATCCCTACGGATGGTCGAAGTTCATGATCGAGAAGATGATCGAGGACTTTTCGCGGGCCCATGGGCTTGATGCGGTCATGCTGCGCTATTTCAACGCCGCAGGCTGCGACCCCGACGGGGAGATCGGCGAACGCCACGAGCCGGAAACGCATGTCATTCCCTTGGTGATCGAGGCGGCGCTGCGGCAGGATCGGGTGTTCACCGTCAACGGAACCGGTTTCGACACGCGTGATGGAACCGCGATCCGCGATTATGTGCATGTCTGCGATCTCGCAGACGCCCATGTGCTGGCCGCCGGCAAACTGGCGGCCGAGCGTGGCGTGCATGTCTACAACCTCGGAACCGGTAGCGGAACGACGGTTCGGGAACTGGTCGAGGCCGTCGGCCGGATATCGGGATCGAAGCCGCGTGTGGCCTACGGGCCGGCCCGGCCCGGCGATCCCCCGGTATTGGTGGCGGCGCGCGGCAAGGCCGAGCGGGAATTGGGCTGGGCCCCGCGGCAGTCCGGCATGGACCGGATCGTCGAGACGGCGCTGGCCTGGTATCGCCCTCGGCTTTAGCGGGCCTCGGCCGTCAGCAGGCGATCGAGCGCCGCGCCGACGGCCGCCAGCGAGAACTCCTGTTCGACGCGGCGGCGTGCGGCAAGGCCGAGCCGATGGCGTAGTTGCGGATCGGTGCGCAGCTGCTTCAGGCCGTCGGCGATCTCGTGCGGCCTCTCCTTGCGCACCAGAAGGCCGCCCGAGGCTTCGCCCTCGGCGAGGATATCCGGCAGCCCTTGCGCGTCGGTCGCCACCACGGGCAGGCCGCAGGCCATCGCTTCGAGCGGCGCGACCGGCATCCCCTCGATGCGGGAAGCCGTGACATATACGTCCGCGGCCGACAGCCACTGCCGCAGGAACCCGCGATCCGTCGTGTAGCTGGAAAGCCAGCGCACATTTGCGAGGCCGCTGTCGCACAGCAGTTGCGAAAAGCGCTTGTCGTCCTGGCCGGAGCCGATGATCACCAGTTGCGCCCGTGGGTCGTCGGCAAAGGCGGACCATGCCTCGACGAGCACGTCGAAGCCCTTGCGAAAGATGTCGATGCGTCCGTGGTTGACGGCGATGAAATTGTCGGCGGGCAGGTCGAGTACGGTGCGCGCCTGCTCGCGCTCAAGCGCTTGCCATTCCTGCGCATCGATCGGATTGGGAATGTCGGCTATGTCCAGCCGAAGGCGCGGGTAGGCGTGCGAAAGCCTGTCGCGCTCTGCCGCCGAGGCGACGATCAGGCCGCGGCAGCTACGCAACGATGCCTGCCGGGCAACGGTCTCGATCCAGGAAAGCGTGCGATCGCCGCCCTGGAACGTCGCGTAGAGCGGCACGCCCATACGCCGCGCAAGCAGGGCCAGAGCATCGAAGCGCGTGTACTCGTATTCCTGAGCCAGGATCGCGTTGCAACCGGCGTCGGCGAGCACTTCGCGAAACGCCGCAAGTGGTGTCGCGCGCCAGCGCCGAAGGCTGTAGGCGGCGTCATATTGACCCTTTCGCGCACGCTTGCCGGGCACGACCTCGATCGGCGTGCCGGTCGCTGCGTGGCGGCGGTGCGTGATGCGATCCACGCATTCCGAGGCGCAGACGATGACGGGGGCATGGCCCGCAAGCTGCAGGGCAGCCGCATAGCCGAACAGCCAGCCGCCGCTCATGCGCTCCACGAAATCGTCGAGCGCGAGGCTGATCGGGTCGAGGAACTCTTCCACGACGTCGCCCCAGGGAAACAGCGCGACGACCTTGGTCGGGCCGTTCATTTGCGCCAGGCGAACGCCGTTTCGGTGCCGCGTGTTGAGGGACGGTGCAGCAGGTAGCCGACCGCCGTCAGTGGGGCCGCCAGCGCGTAGATGAGCTTGCGGCGGCGCCGGCCGAGCCGGGAAAAGGCGACGTCGTGGAAGAATGCGGTGACCGGGTTGATGAAGGTCGCCCGCCGCTCGGCCGGCCGGCCGAAGAGCGCGGCAAGCTCGGGGTCGCGATAGCCCCGCCGCACATGCCCCCATTCCTGCATCAGCTCGGATTCATGCGGGCAGTAGGGCCGCATCACCTTGTAGTAGGGGTAGTGCCATTCGGCCTCGGGCGTCGAGACGAGCACGCGGCCGCCCGGCCGGACTACGCGCAGGGCCTCCTCGGCGGCGCGGTTGTCCTCTTCGATATGTTCCAGTACGTCGAACAGCGTCACGACGTCGAAGCTGTTGTCCTCGAACGGCAGCGAACGCGCGTCGCCACACACGAAAGTGGAGCGTTCCCAGGCGGGCTGGCTGTCGGCGAGCGCGGGGTCTATGTCCAGCGTGACGATGTCGGCCTCCGGATAGAGCAGGCTCGCCAGCCCGCTGCGTCCGCCGCCGACCTCCAGCACGCGTCCGCGCCCTTGCAGTTCCATGGGGGCGACACGATGGATCGCCCGCATCTTCTCGCGATAGAACAGCCCGTCGGTAAGGCCGTTGGGGAACGGGTTGCCGGAAAGGAAAACACCGAGCGGCGCCTTGCTGCTCATCAGATCGCTCCGTTCTCAAAATAGCGTGGGGCCCGTTGCCGGCGCCAGCCGGGGCGGCACAGGAACTGCAGGCCGGCGGCCCAGCCCGCGACCTCGGACACCAGCGTTTCCGGCCGGCCGCACTGCTTTTCCACCAACCCCTTGAGAAAGGTTTTCAGGAAATAGACCGGAAGCTGGCCGAAGATGCGGGTGAGGTTGCCCCGATCGCCGAACGCGTCATACTGCGCGACGAGCGCCGCGACATGGCCCTTCATGTAGGACCGCATCTGCCGGCGCAGTTCCGGCAACTCGCGGCGATGATGATGAAACACCACGGCGCGCGGCTCGTAGAGGCAGGTGCCACCTTCGGCGAGTAGCCTGTACCAGAGTTCGGAATCCTCGGAGCAGCCGGACGCTCCGGCGCCGAGACGTTCATCGAACAGGCCGATGCGTTCAAACAGCGTGCGCCGGAAGGCCATGTTGGCGCCGGCGCCGATCTTCCAGACATGGGCTCCGTGCGGCCGCGTCTCCTCGAAAAACCGACGGTCGAAGCGCAGCGGAACGAAGGTCGTGCCGAAGCCCCCCATCTCCAGCTGGAAGATGCGCTGCGCGCGCGTGTCCAGCCGGGCCGGCAGCACGAGGCCGGCCAGCGCCTCGATATCCTCGTTCGAGAAGGCACGCGCGATCTCGGCGGTCCAGTTCGGGTGAAGTTCGACGTCGTCGTCGGTAAAGGCGATGATCTCGCCGCGGCTTGCATGAATGCCGGCATTGCGTGCGACGCTGAGCCCCGGGCGCGGCTCATGCACGTGTCGGATCTCGGGAAATCGCCGGCATATCGGTTCGGCGCCGCCGTGTTTGGAATTGTCGATGACGACGATTTCCCCTGCCGCGCTTGCCTGCGCCACAACACTTTTCAGGCACCCGGCCAGCGCCTCGCCACGCTCGCGCGTGCAGATGACGACCGAGATATCCTCGGCGGGCACCGGCGGCATGGTCGCCAGCGCGTCCAGTTCCTCGACCAGCTTGCCCGAACCGAGCACGTGGGGCAGCGTCAGCGCCTGTCTTGGCCTGCCCTCGAAGGTGGCCCTGAGCGGGGCGCCGAGGGCAGGGCAGCGCGCCGCAAGCTGTTCGGCCCCATATTCGGCCGTGAACTGCCGCAGTTGCGCCTCGCCGAAGGGCAGTTCCTCCGGCAGCGAGGCGCGCATCCCCAGGGGCAGGTCCTTCCACCAGAAGATGGAGAACGCGGCTGCATCGCCGGGGTGGGCGTCGTTGCGCGCCGTGCTCAGGTCGACGTGCCGCACCGGAAGGCTGTGCGCCGTCATTGGTTCGCCTCCCGTATCGTCTGCACGCGCGAGCGCGAACGGTCGTACTCCCCGGCCAGGCCGCGTATGCCGCCCCAGATTTCGGCCATGCCGAAATTGACGTCGCGCCCGCGAAGGTCGCGAATGGCGCGCGCGAGTGCCTTGGCCTGATCCACGAACCACCAGCGCACCATCGCGCCGTGCTGGGGCCGCAATTCGTGGTCGCTGCGCCGGCTTTTGACGAGGAACGCCATCATGCCGAGACCCCAGGACCAGTATTGCCGCCTGAGTTGCGGGATCGTTTCGCGATGCTCGTGATAGACGGCGAGCTCCGGCTCGTAGACCATCGTCCGCCCGGAGCGCAGGACGCGGTAGAAGATGTCGAGGTCGCCACCGCCGGGCAGCGGGCTGCCGGTGTCGAGCGCTTCGTCGAAGCCGCCCAGCGAAACCAGCAGGTTCCGCCGGAAGGCCATGTTGCAGCCCGCGCCGAGCACGCCCGCGCCGATGGGGTGAAGCGGATTGTCGAAGCGGGCGCTGCGGAATTCGTTTCGATGGAAGCCGCGGCCGAAGCCGCCGCGACGCTCGAAATAAATCTGCGCCTCGGTATCGAGCCGGTAGGGCAGCACCAGCCCGGTGAACCCGCCGGCGGTGGGATTGTCGCGGCACGCCTTGGCGAGGCCCGCGAGCCAGTTGCGGTCGACCACAACGTCGTCGTCGAGAAAGGCGATAAAGATGCCGGTGGCGGTCCGCAGCGCGGTGTTGCGGGCGAAGTCGAGCCCGGCTTTGGGCTCGAAAACGTAGCGGACCCCGGCATAGCGCCCAACCGTTTCGCGTGTGGCCGAATCGACCGAGGCATTGTCCACGACGACGATCTCGACCGCACCGAAGGGAGAATTTTCGCGCACCGCTTCGAGGGAATCGAGCAGCCGGGCAAGCCGCTGCGCCCGGTCCTTGGTGCAGATAGCGATGCTGAGCGAGGGCAATTCGGTATCCGGACCGGGGCTCGCCGCCAACTCGTCCTCGACCTTCGCGACAAGGACGCGGGTGGCAAAATGCCGGTCCGCCAATGCGCGCAGTTCCTCTAGCGGAAGGGGCTCGCCGGGGGCTCGGTCGACCATTGCAAAACCGACCAGCCGGTCCCGCCAGCGCGCGACCAGCCCGATGCCGCTCTGGTCCAGCGCAATCTCGATCGCCTGCAGCGGCCTGGAGAGTTCGATTTCAACCAGCCTGTAGCCCATGGCGCGTCCTAGCTCGCCGCTGCCGCCGACAGGCGTCCGGTCTGGAGGTTATACAGGTGCGCGAAATGGCCGGGCCGCTCCAGCAGTTGATCGGGCGGGCCGACCTCGATGACGCGCCCCTTCGACAGGACGATGATCTGGTCTGCCGCCCGCACCGTCGAAAGGCGATGCGCAATGACCACCATGGTCCGGTTCTTCGAAAACTGCTCGAGCGCGAGCTGGAAGGCCTGTTCCGTCTCGACATCCAGCGCATTCGTCGCCTCGTCGAGCAGCAGGATGTCGGGGTCGCGCAGGATGGCGCGGGCCAGCGCGATGCGCTGCCGCTGCCCACCGGAAAGCCGCATGCCTTGGTCGCCGATCCGGGTTTCATAGCCGTCGGGCAGCCCGGCGATGAAGCCGTCGGCCGTGGCGATCCGCGCTGCCTGCTTGATCTGATCGGCCCCGGCGTCGAAATCGGCATAGCCGATATTGCCGGCGATCGTGTCGTTGAACAGGTGCACATCCTGCGACATCACCGACAGGCGCTCGCGCCAGCTATGCAGGTCGAAGGCGGGCAGGGCGGTTCCATCGGCGAGGATCTCGCCCGACGTGGGATCCCTGAAGCGGAAAAGCAGCGACATGATGGTGGACTTGCCGGCGCCGGATTCGCCGACAATGGCGGTGGTCGTGCCGGCGGGTATGCTGAACGAGACGCCGTCGAGCGCCAGGGGCTCGCCGGGCGCATAGCGGAAGGATACATCGCGGAATTCCACCGCCCGCCGGAGTTGTGGGGCAGGGAGGCTTCCGCTGGCGAGGAAAGGCGTATCGGTAGCGCGCAGGAAATCGTCCACGTCATCGATGGCCGCGCCGATGCCGTCCAGGGCGATCTTCGACTGGAGAAGCTCCCGCACCGGGCCTTGCAGGCGATAGAGCAGCGACAGGAAGGCTGCCAGCGCGGCGACGCCGGTGCCGGTTCGTTCCGCGGCGAGGATGAGGACGCCGATCATGAGCGCGATCGACATTTCGGAGACCGGGCCCGGGGCGGCCCACAGCATGTCGAGGCGCAACAGCCGTTGGCGCACGCGCTGCGATACCTGCCTAAGACGCTGGCTCTCATATCCCTCGCGGGCGAACGCGCGGATAAGTTGCAAGGAGTTGATGCTTTCCCACATGCGCAGCCCGAACTGCCTGTTCTCCTCCACGACGGCCTTGCCGGTCTCATCGGCCCGGCGCGTCGCAAAGCGGATCGCCAGCGCGGCGAGCCCAATGAACAGCAGCGAAAGCAATGTCAGGCTGGCGGAGATCGCCAGCATCAGCGCGATGAAGACGACGAAGGTGCAGGCACAGATGATCAACCGGTAGCAGAGGCCCAGGCCCTGGCTGAGCTTCCAGGTGTTGTTCGCGATCGTGGTGACGATGTCTGCGCGCCTGCTCTCGACCCGGTAGTCGACGCACGAACTGATGGTCTGGTCAAAGACGCGACATCGAAGCTGGTGCGCGACCAGCCCGTCGACATATCTCGTCACCCAGGTGTTGGCGAGGTTCACCGCGATCTTGAGCAGGATGCTGGCGCACACCACCCCGACGAGGGTCGCCGTCCTGTAGTGCTCTGGAATGGGCGACATCAGATAGTCGAAGAGCGGCTTCCACCGGTTCGGCTCTGCTATCGCGCCCAGGCTCTCGATGAGCGGGATGAAAAGGAACAGCCCGGCGCCTTCCAGCACCGCCGCGAGGAGGCCGAGGGCGACGATGGCCGGCCCGGCCCAGGGCGGCGCGGCGGCCAGGCGGATGATTCTTCGCATCCGGGCGATCAGCGGCGGACTCACCACGCCATCTCCCCATAGGGCGGCCGCGGCTGTGCCCCGCTGAGGCGCCGCCAGCCGTTCTTGGCCCACCGCGGCACGAGACAGGCGCGGCAGTACGTGTCGAGCATGCGGGGCAGGCGCGAAAGGGCGCCGCCCGGCTCCAGCGTTCCCAGCCGCCGAAGCAATTGGGCGGCTACCGGGATACGGCCGCCGACCAGCGCCCGCACGACCAGCCACTGCAGCATGTCGACCAGATGGGCGTCGAGCTCGGTGCGCAGTTCCGGATATTTTTCCCGGAACTCGGCGAAGACGATCTCGCAGGAGCGCAGCATCTGCTGCACGTCGCTCGACATGTTGGTGTTGGTCATGCGGTAGCCGACCAGGAACTGGGGCACCACCCGGAATTCGAATTGCTCGGCAACGCGTAAGCACATCAGCATGTCTTCGCAGCCTTGCGCATTACGTGCCCGCAAGGACGGATCGAACCCGCCGGCCGCGGCGAAGGCGGTGCGGCGCAGCATCATGGAGCTGCCGTTGCCGACGAAATTGTTGCGGCATATGGTTTGCAGCACCCAGCCCTGGGTCAAGGGCTGGTTTTTGAGCGAATAGACCCGGCTTTCGGCGTCAATCTGCGCGAACCAGCAATAGGCAAGGCCAGCGATCGGGCCGCCTTGCTGCAGAGCGGCGAGTTGCTGCGCGATCTTGGTGGGCGCCCACAGATCGTCGGCGTCGACGAAGGCCAGGAACTCCGCCCCTGTCGAAGCAGCGCCGAGATTGCGCGCGGCCGCTACGCCGGCGTTTTCCTGCCGCAGCAGGCGAATGCGCGGGTCGAGGCGGGCGAGGCTTTCAACGATCGAGGCTGACGTGTCGGTCGAGCCATCGTCAACGACGATGATGTCCAGTGCGGGGTAGGTCTGTAGGCAAACGCTTTCTAGCGTCGCCTTGACGGTACGCTCGGCATTGTACATCGGCACGATCACGCCGACCGGAACGTCCTCGATCTCCACCAGTCGCTCGCCTCCAATCGTCAGGCTTGCGGCCGTGCATAGCTCAAGCCGAACGGACTTCTGAACATATGCAATCGTTGCCCAACAAGCCCGATGCCGCCCGAAATTGCGTAGATGGAAGATGAGGCTTTCTCGCGCCGGTTGCCACGGCGCGTCGTTTGAACGCCGATGAAACTAGGTCAACAAAAATGATGATATTACTGCACGGGATACCGCGAATGGGGGCACTCGTTCAGCTTTTCTATTAACGCGAAACACCCTTTTGGAACAGACGGCTCATCCATTTTAGGTAGCGTGTGAAGGAAAAGGGGCGGCCACCAAGGTCTGGAGCACGGCCGGCGCGCGTCCATCAACCAGCCGGGCGCTGGCCGCCCTCGTTTTAGGGCGGAACGGCGTCGGCCTGAGCCGCGCGCCGATGGCGCCGTAGGCGGCGTTGGGGCTCACCGCCGCCGCCGGACGGACATTCTGGCCGGGTGTTGGCCAACACGATGTTGATCGTGTGCGGGGCCTCGTTGAAGCGCGGGATCGGTAGCCCTCCCGTTCACGGCTCGTCCCGTGGGCTTTGTCGAATGCCACTTCCTCGTGCAGCGTGCGGCCGAGCGACTGGATGACGTTGCCCTCGATCTGGTTGTGCAGCCCGTCGGAGTTGACCACCAGGCCGCAACATGCGCCACCACCCCGCGCTTGACGCTGATGGCGCCGCTGTCGTGGTCTACCTTGTCTCCGGCGATGGTGGCCACCCAAACGTCATCGTGGTTGGCCTAGCCCAGGCGATGCCACGCCCTTGGCGGCTTGCCGTGCTGCTCCGGGGCCGGTGACGGCCGGTTCTCCCAGCCAACAATCAGGATGAAATGCTCGCGGTCCTGGCAGAATGGGTGTGGCTCGATCCGCCGAACGGCAACCGAGTCTTGATAACGGATAGCTGGACGAACGACGCCTACCGTCTGCCTGAAATCCAGCCGGCCGATCGCCTGCCCGATTCCGGGTTCTCCGCGGAGGCGACGACTTGGGTCGCGGCTCAAAATGAATTCGTCAAGATCGCATTCGACGAGAGCGGGGGAGTTCGTTCGCGCCGAACTTATGATGCACGCAGGCTTCGCCCGGGTTGACTTCACACCCCGGCAGGTCGACGCCTTATTCACGGCCGCTGCCGCGCTGTAAAAGCCCGGTCGCCGACTTGGATAGGCGGCCGGGCTCTCAGCTTACCGGCGGGTGCCTAAGACCGGCGGTCGGATCATACTCCGACGTGCAGAAGGGGCAATGGAAAAGCCCGGCCGCCGAAGAGGGCCAAGGCGACCGGACCGGGGACGCCCGACTGCAGTTCCGAGACAGCCGAGCAATCGAATCGTATTCCTTGCCGAACCCGATGGAAACCACCCGGCCATCCACCATTTGGCTGATGGCATGCGGTATCGGTAAATAAAAAGCCCGGTCGCGCGGTTGGAGGCGTGCGACCGGGCAGAAGTCACCCGGAGTTGTAAACCCGCCGGGGAAGGCCAGCATAGCCAAAGCCGTGTCGAAAGCAAATGACCCGGTCGGCGTAGAAGGTAGCGACGGCCGGGTCACTGGGGCGGGGGTGGAAGCCCGACTGTCATTCCGAGACAGCCGATCGAATTAATCTTATTCCGTGCTGAACCGAAAGAAAATGACCCGGCCATCAGCCAAACGGCGGATGACGGCCGGGTCACGCTGTCCCGGCGGGGCAATCTACCGGGCTAGACAAGACGGACTGTACACCTGCCGCGAAGTTAGACAAGCCGAACGCTTTACGAAGCTGGGTCGCTTAACTGGGGATCGGACTGAGTTCCGATGCCAATATCCAGGAGCTTCACTCTGGCGGACGAAAACGTCCGCTTTGCGGTCAAAACTATATCGTCGGCATGTTGAGCGCCAGAATACTCATCGTCGACCTCAACCATGATGGAGAGGACGACCTCCACGGATCTCGTCAATTATTTCCTCCGGCCAAAAATTCCCGCTCAGCATAGCCCTGGCGGTTGGATAAAAATCACCACAACCACCACGCAACCAGCACAATGATTGCCATCCAGACAACCCCACGCACTATACCGCTGCTGGCGCCCTTGAGCGTGCGGAAGTGAGCTTCTAGCGTCATTTCTCCCCGGCCCGCCATCAGATCACGTCATCATCCATGCCGCTAACAGGGCGATGGCTCCAACGACCCCGAGCGAGATGAAAGCAGCCGGATAGCGCTCCCAAGGATAGGGCGCTCGATCCCAATTGTAGTGCATGGACTGACCTTTCTCACACGAAACGGGGAGCTTAGCCAGCACCGTTCCCCTTCGTCAACGACAACGGCGGCGCCGTCACCTCGAAGAGTATCGCCATGGACCGCAATTTTTAGCGGGCGCTTCGCTCGTCCTGCAGCATGAAGGTGAATGGAGCGACCATCCAAAGGACCCCCGCGGCGCGCCACGAAAGGCGTCACGCTGGCGACCTTCAACGCTACGTGAGGGCGGACGCGACGATGGTTGATCTGCGCAAGATCACGGAAGAGCACGTCGCGACGGTCTACCGCCGTTTCTATTGGGATGCCGTCGCGCGTCCTGAACTCTCCGGCGGCGTCGATTAGGCCGTGCTTGATTTCGCGGTGAACAGCGGTCCTTCGCGAGCGGCGAAGTACCTTCAGACTGCTGCCGGTGCAAAGCAGGACGGCAAGATCGGTTCGCCACCCTCGCCGCGGTCCCAACTCTCCGGTAAGTGCTCCGGGCTAACCGCCCGGCGCCGATGATCACAAGCGGGCGCTGGCCTCACCGTTGTCGAGCAATTTACCTCAGTTCGGTACTGCTCACTTTTGCCTACGGTGGGAACGCTCGCTTCTCTCGCGTGTTTGCCTACAGGCCAACCATTGGCCTCTAACACCAGGCAAACGTGACGGATGAAAGGTAAAGGAACATGGGCTTCTTCTCCAAAGACATAAAGACGTTGGAAGACCTCTTCGTGCATACGCTGCGGGACATTTACTACGCGGAAAGACAGATTGTGGCGGGGCTGCCGAAAATGATCGACAAGTCGACCGCGCCGGATTTGAAGGCAGGCTTCGAGCAGCACCTTAGGGAAACCGAAGCTCACGTCGAACGGCTCGAAGAAGTTTTCGACATGTGCGGCTTCGAGGCCAAGGAAGTCGATTGTCCCGCGATCGACGGCATTCTCGAAGAAGCAGACGAGGTAAGCGGCGAGGTCGATGATAAGTTGGTTCTTGACGCCGCCCTAATCGCATCTGCGCAGGCTGTCGAGCACTACGAGATCACCCGGTATGGGACACTGATCGCTTGGGCAAAACAGCTTGGGCGGCAGGACTGTGCTGACCTACTCGCTCAAAATCTAGCAGAGGAGGAGGCTGCTGACAGGAAACTGACAGGGCTGGCCGAATCGAGAGTGAACCCCCAAGCGGCGTGAGGGCAAGCTAACGTCCTATCTTTATGTCCGCTCCGGTCACCGCCGCAAAGCCCGGAATAGCCAGCTCAAGCGGTCTGCCCTTGTCAATCTGCAGGGGAGAAAGGAGTTTGAACCGGTACCGGGCCCAGTAAGTCATCGATTTGCTCCCGTAGCGCTTCTCGCAAACCATGGCTCTGGTTGCAGCGCGTCACGCAACCGGGGTGACGACGAGATCGGGTGCCCGCCAGACATACTCCGCTGCGTCGGGTTTCACATCGGCTGGTAGCGACTGAAGGTGGTGAATGGCGTTCTGCACATACCATGCGAGTCGCCTCAGTGTGAGATGCTGCCTGTAATTGGTGGCTGGCCACGGCGTGTGCCGTCCCTGAAAAAGACGCCGACATGTCGCATAACGGTTCCTTCGCGGCAGCGCAGGTCCGCCATGGCATAGTCTGGATTTCGGCGCGTGCTGAATGCGTAGGCTGAACGGCAGGGAGCGCCGTTCACCTCGTCGATGACGAGGGTCAGCGCGCGCCTTTGCGGGGCCGTCGAACCGCCAACGTTCGTGGTGTTCATCGAATTCCAGTCGCTTGTCCCACAGCAGCGAGCCCCATCCGATTATGGCAATCTTCAGTCTGGGCTCACGTATCGGCGCTCTCCTCTGACGTTTTGGTTAGGAGTGCCGACCGGCCGTTAACGGCCGCACGAACCGATTTGATGAGTTGATCGGGGAACCCGCGCGGCAGCGTAGCGATAACGGCGTCGGTTTGTTTTTCGACGTTTGCGGCGAGGTCTTCGAAGATCGTGCGCATCAGCGGCGTGCCGACGCCCGCGAGTTCGGCGGTCTGGAGGAAGTGGCGCGGCATGATGGTGTCGACGGGGTAGTGACAGTTCTTACCGACGGACATAGCGAGCTTGAATTTCTTCTGCTGGATTTGCCCGGCATCGAGGCGCGGCTGCGCCGTCAGCACGTCATAGAGCGGCGTCAGGCGGAAGCGTCCGCCGGGGCCGAGCGTGATGCTGAAATTCTTCGCGTGACCGTCGGTAGCGCCCAGCATCCAGAACAGGATGCAGGCGCGCATGAAGGTGGCGATATCCTGATCGGGCGCGTCGCTGCCCTTTAAGAACTGGATGATATCGCGCATCCCGGGGCCGCCGTCGGATTGGTATTTGCGCGTGGGCGGGACAGAGAGGGCCTGGCACATGTCCTCCTGCGGCAGGCGCAGGAGGCGGCCATCGCTCGTCCAGCGGCGGTCGAAGCGTTCGACGATGAGCGTGCGGCGGTCGCCGAAATCGGCGATCTCGGTGTGAGCAGTCGGCACGCCGAGGGCGGCGAGCAGCTTCAGGCAGAGATATTCGTTCTCAACGCTGTTTGAGAGGTCAATGCCGTTCGACAGCTGACCGATTTGCGGCTTGAAAATGTGCGTGGTGGCGGTGGTGCCAGCGGGTTTGAACCATTTTTTGTCCTTGCGCAGCAGCGCGGTCTTTTCCTGCGCGCCCGCAATAGAGATGCGGAAATCTTCATCCTCGCCCATGCCGAGAGGGGCGGCAGCGAGGTTGTTGATGATGGCGGCGACCTCATCATCGGTGACCGGGTTGCCGTCGGTGGCGCCGGCCTTCCCGGGATCGACGCCATCGGGGAGGAATTGCAGCGCGCCGACGCAGTCATGGCCAAGGGCGGTCAGCAGGCTGTAAGCGTCCGTTCCGCCTGCGCCGACGCGCTCGGCGACGCGCTTGCGGATGGCGTCACTGTCCGGCAGCAAATTGTCGAAGACGTTGATGACGGGCGTGCCGATATAGCGGTCTTCGCGCAAAGGTAGGGAAAGAGAGACCGGGAAGGTGTTCTCCCAGGCGAGCCAGTCTTTCGCGTACTGAAAATCGATCGCGCCGGTGGATTTGCGGCGCAGGGTTCCGACGAGGCGGGCGTTCAGGAAGACATTGAGGGGCGCGTGCGCCCGGCGGCGCGCCATCAGAACATATCCTCAATATCGGCGGCGCTCGCCTTGCTGCGGGGGCGGACGACGAGTTCAAGGTCAAGAGCCGACAGTGCTGCCATCAGCGTGCGCAGCTGGACGGCGGGTTCACCGGCCTCAAGGCGGGAGACCGTGCCTTGGCGCAGGCGGATATGGTCGCCGAGTGTGCCTTGCGTCAGGCCGGCTTGTTTGCGGGCGCGGCGCAGGATAGCGCCGAGCTGTTTTTCGTTACGGGCGATCTGGTCGGTCATGGGTGCCTCCATCGTCAATATACGTGAGTGCGTCTAAAATGTCAATATACGGATTCGCGTATGAGTCCTGCTTATGCGCGTTTGCGTATAAAGCTAGAATATACGCTTATGCGTATCGCCGGTCACACGTCTGAGCGGGTCTGTCGGGAGGCTTGGCAGGTGAGATAAGAGAGCGCCCGGGTAACGGCGGCCTCTCTTTCCATAGGATTGCGGAGTGTCAAGGCGCGGCGGAAATGCGCGGCGGCGCTGCTGTAACCGTTCATCTTTACAGCGGGCGGGTGGTTGACGTTGGCACCCCGGTTCCTATATACACCCTAAGACAACCAGCGCGGTTATTCATGGCTCGCACCGCACCAAACCCGAGTAGCACGCGTTCTGATTCCCTGCAGGCGGCCTTTCTTCGGCGCGCCGCATCAGCGCTTGAGCGCATGGCGGCCACTGCTTCGCCGAAGACCCTATCCGACGCTTTGGCGGCCTCAACCGATGCGGGTTCGCTTGCATGGCTGCTCAGTCGGTCCGAGGTCGTCGGTCCGGCCGTCATCGAACTCGACCCGCTCGTTCCCGCCTTGGCAAGGAACGTCGAACACCGCAAGCGCCTGATTGAACATGCTGGCGGCACCTTGGCGGCCGAAGAAGCGGGCCGGCTTCTCGGCATCTCGCGTCAAGCTGTCGACAAACGCCGGCGAGCCGGAGCGTTGCTAGCTGTTCGCCAGGGAAGCGACTGGCGCTATCCAGCCTGTCAATTCGATGAGACGGAGATCGTCGCCGGTATCGCGGATATCATTCAAGCCTACGCTTCGGCCGGGCCTTGGGTGGCGCTCGATTTCCTGCTCGCGCCCGACTCAGCGCTTGGAGGGCGGTCAGCTCTGGAAGCGCTGAAGTCCGGCGATCGGGACGCGGTCCTGCGCGTCCTGCGTAGTGAGGCGCAGGACGGGTTTGCATGACGCCGAAGACGCGGGCCGCCCCCCGCGGTCCCTCCGGTCTGGCGCCTCCTCCCCCCGAATGGCTCGCTGACATATTGCTGCCGATCGACGAGATCCAGGCCGGACAGGTGTTGCACCGTGTCCACCGTTCGTCGCTCGATTCAATCTTCTATGGCCCGGGCCCCAGCGTGCCACCGACGAATCGCTTTGACAGTGCCAGCGGACGGTTTGGAGTCCTTTATGCCGGTCTCACCCTTCGCGGCGCCTTGGCTGAAACGCTCGTGCGCAACCCGCAACGCCTCATGGTCGCCATGACCGATATCGTTGGGCGCTCCGTATCCGGGCTCGTCTCTGACCGACCCTTGCGGATTGTCCGGCTGTATGGATCGGGGCTGCAGACTGTCGGGACGGACAACTCGACTTCGACCGGACCCTATGAGCCTTGCGGCCTCTGGTCGGATGCCCTCCGGGACCATCCAGACCGCCCGGATGGCATAGCCTACCAGTCGCGGCATGACTCCAGCGAGATCTGCCTCGCCATCTTTGACAGGACCGATGTTCGACTTAAGGCTCAGGGAATCCGCACATTGTCGAGCATGCTTGGAGACGTTGCCGCCGTGCTCGACAGCTATGGCAAATCCGTGTCCCGGTCAGTCGAATAACCGGTGGTACGATGTCGGGGGCAGGCCCTCATCAACCAACTTCCGGCTGACCGCGAGCAGGTCGACCGGAAACACATCCACCAGGTGGAGCGCTGGATAATTAGGTGGTCGCTCTGCCACATGACTTGCCGCCAGCGGCTCGTGTATTTCGGCGAGACAGCCGATGACACCTTGCGGAGGGAGCGCATGCAGTTTCTCCCAGGCCGCACGTGCCTGTTCCCTGTCGACGTCGCGGCCGGACTCGGCCGCATAGTGTTCAACTGTGTCGTCGCTGCCTGTGCACGGCTGAGGGATCGGGACGTCCCCCTGTCGGGGGAAGCCGTTGAGGAATTCGCAGCCAGCTATGGCTATGAAGAAGAGAGCGACCTTTCACATGTCGTCGACGGCAGGCTGGCTGCATCGGCTGGCAGCATCGACCAGCTCCTGACGGACATTATGAAATCCACGCCGAGCCGCGACGCGGCTGGGAATCTTTGAGCTATGCGCTCCAGGCGCGCACTGCGGTGCAGCGTTGCACGATGTCCTCGACTGCCAGCGCCAGCAGCTTGCTGTCGGCCTCGGTCCCCTTCAGTTCCGCCAGCACCTTCTCGGCTGCCGGGATCATGCGCTCGGCCATATCGAGCAATTGCCGAAGCACGAAGCGGGGACGGAAGTCGGTATCCTTGGCGAAGGCTTCCCAGTTTTCCGGCGTCAGCGTGAGCGGATCACGATTGCCCCCGACGAACCATCGCCAGCCGCGGACGCTGCTCGTTGTAGAAGGACCGGAAGGCGGCGGCGTTGTTGACATCATAGAGCTGGCTGAGCTCGATGCGATCGAGCCGATAGAGCAGTGAGTAGTTCTTCGCGTGGGCGTCCGGGTTGCCGACCAGGAACTGGAAGATCGCGCGATCAAGAAGTTGCGTGCGGGCCGTGACGACATCGGTGACTTTCTTCATCAGCTCGAAGCATTCCTGCCAGCCCGGCCCACCATCCTTTTCGTACTTCGCTCGATCCAGGTTACGGGCTGCCTCAGCGCAAGGGCTTCAGCGGCTCGCTTGTCTGGAATACCAATTTCGTGCGGCCTGTTACTACGGGCCATGAATGGAAGCCCGAATATGCCGAGGTAACGGGTATCGTATGGGGCTGGCCATCATCGGCAGCCTGCATCATCGCCACGCGGATCGAGTATGTTCGCTCGTTTCTCCTATATGCGCTTGAGGAAATGATGGCGGCCGGTGAAACTACTCTCACCTGAGTCTTATTGAGTCGGGCTTTCAGGGCACCGTTCGCGGTTAATCATTCTTCATCCTTCCCAGCCTCGATAAAGGCGACCAGCTCTTTATAGGCATCGCCGACCATCCGTCTTCGGGTGACGGGATGCGGTATCGCCACCGCTGCCCGGAATACTCCCGCGGCGGCAATGCGGGAACCGGCAAGCTCTTCGAGGCAGTCGAGCGCTTCAAGTGTGATGCGATCATGCCGAAGGTCGATGTCTTGCGCCGGGCCAACGCCCTGGCGAGTATCACCAGCGCCGCGGCGACTTCGCCGGGCGAACCTGTACCGTCGCTGCAAGGTGATCTCGCTTCAATTTCTACGCTTTCCACATCTGCCCTCCTGTATGAGAACAAATATAGAACATTGCGCGCGAAATTAGCTTTCAAAATCGCCGCTGCCTTGGGAAGGGCCGAGAGTTACCTGTCCCGCCCCTGATCGCGGTCGTGCCCGCCTGCGGGGAAGCCCTGCTCATGCCGGCTCTTCTCGTCCGAGATACGCCGGTCCCCCGCAGCGTCCTCCCTCCGACGTGCGGCCCCCGGAGAACGGCTTTTGCCATGGCGCACACAGGCGCGTCGGTAGCTCTGGGATCGACACGCACACACAATAAACCGCGTCCGACACCACCAGCTCCGGCCCTTCTTCGAACAGCCATGTTGTCGGCTGGGCGTCCTTTTTGTCAACGCGCTTTCCAACGGTTACATGCTAGGTCCGGCCGTCGGGGTCGGGGCGCTCGATCAATATTTCATTCGGGGCGAGCTCGAAGTGTCGATGTGCCAGATGGATCGCGAACCGCTTCAGCTTGCCGTGCCGGGCGAGCGCATCACGGACATCCCGCAGGCAGGCAAGATCGTCGTTATCTAGCGGCGGCGCATCCTGAAGCTCTGGCAACACCGACCATTGCATGGGCTGAATTGAAAGCTGCATGATTTCGGCCCCGTGAGCATGCGTGGAGATCAAAACAACATGCTTCGCGTTCAATGTCACCGCCGCTCCAGTCTTCAGGAGCCGTCTGTGACCTGGTCGATTCCGGGTTTCATGCCGCAGGCGTCAACGAGTCTGCGCGGCGACGGGACCGGCAATAGGATTCGTCTCCGCGAAGATCGCTTCGATCTCAGCCGCTTCCTGGTCGGTCAGACCGGCGAATTCGCGTTCGCGCGCGCGCTTTGACAGAGTTCCGCCATTTTGCCGCAGGAAGCGGAACAGCAGGTCGAGCAGGCGGTCCGGCATGTCGGCGATATTGAGGACGCGCGCTTTGAACGTGTCGTAAGCTTTCAGGAAAGAGGTTTCTGCCGGCAGATCGACGTCGATTGTCCGCGCGACGCAGGAGAACAGAAACTCTGCATGCGGCGTCGCATCGAAGTAGCGGTAGAAGTCGGCAGTGTCGTTCAAAACCTCGACGTTGTTGCGGTCGGTCGGCCGCCAGCGAACCAGCGGCAGCATCCTCTGCGAATAACTTTCGAGTGTGCGCCGGTACTCCTCGATGCGGTCGAGAATGACGGTGGAGACCGGAAACACGACGCCGGGCGGATTGAAGCCGCGCTCCGCCAGAACATGATGGATCAAAAAGCGATGCAGTCGTCCGTTTCCGTCCTCGAAGGGATGGATATAGACAAAGCCGAAAGCGAGCACGGCCGCCGCCAGCACAGGGTCGAGCGCCGGCGCGACCGTCCTGTCGAAGGCGGTGAGGCCATCCACCAGGCTACTGAGGTCTTCATGCCGCGCGCTGATATGATCGGGGATCGGCGCGCCGGTCGTGCGATCATGCTCACCGACGAACCCGCCTTCGGTGCGTAACCCCAGATGAACGAAACGCGCATCGCCGATAACAACCCTTTGCAGGCGTTCGAGCTCGGCCCGGTCGACCGGGCGCCGTCCGGCTTCTGCAATCGCCTGGCCCCAGCGCTGGATACGATCCTGCGGCGGGTCCTCGCCTTCGATCTCGAAGCTGGAGCGTGAATCCTTAAGCAGCAGGAACGCCGCCGTCCGTGCCAGCAGATCGGCGGGAACGTCTGCGACCAGCGCGCGCGCTTCCTCGGCAAGATTCCTGGTGACGAACGCCTCAAGGGTGGGCGTCCGGAAGATCATCGGACAAAAGGCGGGCGTGCCCGGAAGGTTGTTTTTGACGCGGTGGCGCGTGGATGTGACGCCTCCTGTTGCCCATTGCTGTTCGGGGTCGACGATAAGCGCATATGCGCCGCTGGCCGCGTCCGGCAGATCGAGGCGGGCCTGCATCAGCCATTCGTAGAGAAACCAGACGCGGCGCGCGAACGAGCCCGTCGGTGCGGCGCGGACAATGTCGGCGACAGGTTCTGGCCCCGTTGCCGTGAACAGGGCTTTGAGGACGCACAAATCCAGCCCCTCATAGCGCAGGGCGAATGTCAGGTGGCCGGCCAGGTCGGCGTGCGGCGCGTGGCGGGGCGTGAATATCCGCCAGCCGTCCGCCTCATAGATCTTATGGCGCTGCCCGATGGCAGCCAGTCTCAGGGGCACGGGCACGGCAAGCCGGTAGGCATCGATCAGGGCGGCATACCCTGCGGGCAGCGCCTCCACCGGCAGCCTGCGGTCGTGAAAAACAGTAACCAGGCCTGAAAACTGATTCTTTAGGCCGTCACCCATGAAAATCGATACCTTGCCGTGAAAATTGAGCACTGCCCCCATAATCACATGAAAATAGATGACATTCAATGAAAACAGCTTAAAGATACCCTGCTGGCCTGAATTTCGATAACCAGCCAGACAGCTGGTGAGGCATAGAGATCGCCATGATGACCAGCCAACGGCCAGGAAAATCGGGATGCCCTTCGGCACACTGCGGGCATGGCCAAGGTCCCGCACCATACACGGCAGTAGGCAGACGGCGTCACCCAGACTTGGCGTGTCGTCGACGATCTGCCTTTGCACCCTGCCGTCGGTGCTACAGAGCTGGATGCGGTCGAGGCCTTCCTGATGCCGCTGCTCAACGCGATTTTGTCGGACGCGGCAGGCGAGGCGGATGGTGCTTCGCCGGCCACGCCGCAAAGCGGGCGCGCGGACTCACAAAAGCTTCAAGCCTCGGGACGATATCGCCGCTAAAACGAGCACGCCGATGACCATCACCAGTAAAGAGGAAGGCGGCCAAGCCCTCGGCAAACGTGCGGCGCTCTATCTGCGCGTTTCGACAGGCCGTCAGGCCGAAGCCGATCTTTCGATCCCGGATCAGCGCCGGCAGGCGGCTGCCTTCTGCGCCGCGCGAGGCTGGGACGTGGTCATCGAATTCACGGAGCTGGGCGCGAGCGGTGGATGTACAACCGCGTGGCGGCCTTCGCTCGAGACTGGAAAGCCGATCGGCAGAGAGAACCGCAGATGTCAGGACGCGGGACCTTCGTGCCGCTGGCCTTCGAGCCAGGTGAAGCGTTCCAGTTCGACTGGTCGGAGGATTGGGCCATCATCGGCAATGAGCGCACGAAGCTGCAGGTGGCGCATACGAAGCTCAGCTACAGCCGCGCCCTCATCGTCCGGGCCTATCTCCTGCAGACGCACGAGATGCTGTTCGACGCCCACAATCACGCCTTCCGTGTTTTCGGCGGTGTCCCCCGGCGCGGCATCTACGACAATATGCGCACCGCGGTTGACAAGGTCGGCCGCGGCAAGGAGCGCGACGTCAACATCCGCTTCCAGGTGATGGCCAGCCACTATCTCTACGAACCCCGAGTTCTGCAATCCGGCGTCGGGCTGGGAGAAGGGGCAGGTGGAGAAGAACGTGCAGGATGCGCGCCATCGACTGTGGCAGCCGGTGCCGCGCTTTCCATCGCTGGAAGCCCTGAATGACTGGCTGGAGCATCGCTGCAAGGAACTCTGGGCGCAGACCGCCCATGGCCACATGCGCGGCACCATTGCCGATATTTGGGCCGAGGAGGCGCAGACCCTCATGCCAATGTCACGTCCATTCGATGGCTTCGTCGAATACACCAAGCGGGTCTCTCCGACCTGCCTCGTGCATCTGGAGCGCAACCGCTACTGCGTTCCGGCATCCCTCGCCAATCGGCCGGTAAGCCTTCGGGTTTATCCGGATCGGGTCGTCGTCGCCGCTGAAGGCCAGATCGTGTGCGAGCATCGCCGCATCATCGACCGTTCGCGTGATCGCCCCGGCCAGACGGTCTACGACTGGCGGCATTATCTGGCGGTCGTGCAGCGCAAACCGGGCGCGCTGCGCAACGGCGCACCGTTCACCGAGCTTCCAGACGGGCGTCCAGCGCAAGCACGTCAACGAGCTGTGCGGCAATCGCAGGAGCGTGACGGCGGCGACGGCGCTGATTCTCGCCCGTGTGTTCGGCACCAGCCCCGACTTCTGGCTCAACGTGCAGCGGCGCAGCGATCTTTGGGAGGTGATGAACACGCCCAAGGAGCGTGAGCGGGTTGAGCGCGCCCGCCCGTTGCAGAACGCCGCCTGAGCGCGGCCAGCGGTCCACCAGTTTGGGACGCGCCAGGATTTGAGAAGGAGACATTGCCATGACCGTGTCCCTGCGCGCCGCCCTCTATCTTCGCGTCTCGACGGCGCGGCAGGCCGAGCATGACGTGTCGATCCCCGACCAGAAGCGGCAGGGCGAAGCAATTTCGCGCTGATCGTCACCGGCGCGTTCCTCGGTCTTGGCGGCTACGCGATAAAGGATGGCGGCGTCGTCAAACTCTCCGGGCTGGAGGTGTCGATCTCCGGGCTGGTGGTAGTGTCGGCGATCTTCCCGCTCGCCGCCTTCTACTTCATGGACCGGCTCTGGTATGACCGACCGCTCGATGGCTCGGTCTATGCTGGCATAGAGGCGGAAACGGCACTCAAGGATCTCGGCTACAAGGTCGACCTCGGCTCCAAGATCAAGGAGCACAGCCCGTTCAAACTGTGGCTCACCAAGAAGACGATGATCCGGTCAGCGACCAAGATGGACCTGTTTTACGCGATCTTGGCAGGGTCGCTGTTGCTGGTCGCTGGCTTTCTCGGGTTCGGGATCCAGCCGCAGGCGGTCGTGGACAAGACGCCACCGCCCATCGTCGCGCCACCGGAAGCTAATCTGCCGGCCGACGCTGCATCACCCGCGCTCCCCACCAATACGTCGGCGCCCGCATTGCCAGTACCCCAGCCGACCGTTGCGGCCGGGCCGTCCACGTGGCCGAACGATCGTCGGAAATTCTCAGGCTAGCAAGTGAAATCGACGGCGCCGCCATGATCAGGGGTCGTTGGCGGATTCGGCAGCTTTGGCGGGCGTTTCGGCTTAGTAGACGCTTTTTTTTTTACAAATGGCTGCGCATCTTAATAGCGAAAGCAATCGCCCATCCGATCAGAAAACGTCCCGCACGGGACGATTCGGCGGCTGGTCGATACGGGGTGACGTCCTAAGACGCCGCCCTACGACATCATGTTGGTTTTATTATATAAAATCTGTAAATCCCGATATCCATGGGAGCAAGAAGCTTGACTTTCGCGTACCTCAGGTACGGGAAAGTTATATTGCTGATGGCTTTTATGAGCGCCGTATGCTAACTTTCTCGTACCTGAGGTACGCGAAAGTTAGAACAATCCCCCTTAATTTGGTAGGCGAAACGCTCGACAAGACCCGCAGCCACTACATGGCGGAGGCGGGGAAACTCGTGCAGTTGATGCGGGGCATTTACGTGAACGCGGATGACGACATCGACGCCACGGTCATCAAGCACGCCGTCCGTATCGCTCGCTACCTCTACCCTCAGACTTATCTCTCCGCTGCCAGCGCGGTTGCGCTCGGTCCCACGCGTGACGGTCGCCTTTTCCTGAGTGGCCGCCGCAAACAGCGCACGAGGCTCCGCACGCTGGAGATAATTCAGAACGAAGCGCCTGCGCATCCCTCCGTTGCCCAGGCCATCATCGACGACGGGATGGGAGAGTTTCGCGTTGATGTTTCATCCATGCGGCAACGTTTCCTCGAAGCCTTTCGCCTGCGCAGCGAGCACGCGGCCTCGATCGACGAGACGGCGCGGGCGGCCATCGCGGCAAGGCTCATCGAAGAGCACGGCAGCGCTCAAGACGCGGCCGATGCGGTCTGGGCGCTCGCCCGCCAGAATCAGTGGTATCGCGAAGGCGAAGCGGCTGAGAGATATTTCCTGCAGCGGCCGGCGGCAGCGCCGGCGCGCAACGAAGCCGCGCTCGACCTGATCGTGGCATGGCATGGCAAGCCGGTCGGCAATCTTGTCCATGACGGCTTCGAATGGCGATGGCAGCAGACGGCAGAGAATGGTCCCCCGCTCATCCGGCAAACCACGCCCGGCAAGTTGCCTCCGTTTATACTCTCGCTTCTTCCTGAAGGATGGCTGGAGTCAGTTCTGAACGACCGGGACGAGCGCGCCACGCTGCGCTCCGGCAGGCGGTATATGTCCAGCATCACCATCGTTGAAAAGCGCAGCGAACTGGCGGCTCTTCCGTCCGACATTCTGCAAACGCGCCTTGCTTCCTACTCCGAAGGTGGGGTCTTTACAGGCCGCTATGCGGGCCCCGGCCGCGACCACATCGAGAAGAGTTTCGAGCAAAACCTGGCGCAGATATTTGCAAACGCCGAAACCCCGCGTCTTTCCGGCGTGCAGATTAAAGCGCCGATGTTCCTCGATGGCGATGGCACGCTGTCACCCAGCATAACAACCCCGTTCACTCACATCCTGAAGCCCGCCGGCACAAGCGGGTTTGAAGCTTTGCCCGTGATCGAATGGCAATCCCTCACGCTAGGAACGGCCGCCGGCTTCAAGACTCCCGTAATGGCGCTCCTATCCATGCCGGACGGAATGCCCCCCGCTCTGCTGGTTGAGCGCTTCGATATCCGCGTCGGCAAGAAAGATACCGCGCTTCTGGCCATGGAGGATTTCTGTTCGGTCCTGGATGTCCCCACCAGCGCCAAATATGACGGCACGATGGAGCGCATAGCGCGGGCCATTAGGCCGCTATCCACTTCTCCTGACGAAGATGTCCTGCTTCTTCTGAGGCGCGCGCTGTTCGCATGGCTTATTGCTGACGGCGACATGCACCTGAAGAACATGGCCCTGCTGAAAATCGCCGAACCGGGCAGCACGCGCTTCAGCTCCGTGCGGATGGCCCCTCTTTATGATGCCGTCACAACACGGGTGTTCCCGCGTCTGGAAAGGGATCGCATGGCCCTCAAAATGAACGGCAAAGATGACCGCCTGCGCCGGTCTGACTTTAAGGCATTCGCGAGCACAGCAGGCATAAAGGCATCCGATGCCGATGAAGCCATGGACGAACTTGTTGCACAGCTCCAGGTGGGGCTCGATGCCATAGCGCTCCCCTCGGCGGTGCCTGCCGCGACGCCGATAAGCGACGCAGCAGAACGTATGCTCACCTTGATTAAAGAACGGCTGAAAGAATTTTCCTAGCGCCCCCGCGCGCCTTCATCCGGCAAAAAGCCCGAGAGAAAAGATAGGCGACACGATCATCGGGAATACCGCGCAGTAGAGCGCGGCCGGTTGTAAGCGGCCGTCAGGCGGCGGCCGCATCGTGTTCGGCCTTAGCGGGTTTGCCGCGCAGCACCTCCGGCAGCCAGCCGGTTCCGGCGATTTGTCGCCTTTCTCCGCTCGCTCGCTCATTCCTGACATGTTGATGATCAACCGGTGAACTCGGCGGAACTGGAGTGCTCAGCCGCATCGCCGTTTTTTTTGTCGTCAGGCACGGCCAGTTCCTCGCCGAGTACGGCGATCAGCGCCGACACGCGAGTGCGCACTCGCGGGCGAAGGCCCACAAGTCCTTCGACCAAGCGCCGGCCTTCCGCGCTGGCAATGAATTCGATGCGCTCATCGACCGGCAGCGGCGATGCTCGAACACCGGCTTCGTTGCCCGGAAGACCCTCGAAGAAGCGGCTCGCAGGTTACTCCGAGCGCCATGGCGATCTCGAAGAGCATGGAAGCGCTCACGCGATTCCTGGCGTTCTCGTATTTCTGGAGTTGCTGAAAGCTGATGCCGATGGAACGGGCGAGTTGAGCCTGTGAAACGTCTGACTGGACGCGAACCGCGGCGATCTGCCTGCCGACATGCCTATCCGCAGGGTGAGGGGAATCGTCGGCTTCGGGCTTTGCCTTTGCCTCGACGAGGTGAGCGCGTTTGATCTGTGACAGTACGTTTTGATGCTGGATCGGTCTCTCCCCAGATGGAGAGTTTGTCGTGGGCGTGCCCCGCCATCGGGGCACGCCCGCGCCGCTCCTATTCGCACCGAGCTGGCACGTCAGAAGGCTGGTGACTAACAAACATGAGGTCGTCCATCGCCCAAGGTTGCGGGATCGGCCTCCTTGAAAAGAACCGCGTCAACTGTCATATTTGAAAGCGACAGTTGACGTAAAGAAGTGAGAGATGACTATCGCGGCTGAAATGGTTCCTGACAGAGAAGTCGGTGACCTGCAGAAGGTCGCGGAGCTACTAGGTGGCGCTCGCGTCCTATCACGCCGTGTGACCAGCACGCTCGACGCACATGAGTTGCTGCTGCACGGCCTGCCGGGATCGGCGTTGGACCACCTCGTCGGGCGGCTGGTGTTTATTCACAAGACCGAGTCGCTCGAAAAGGCGGTCGGCATGAGTCTGCGGACCTATCAGCGGCGCAAGGATACGCCGTCGAAACCGCTCAGTCAGGAACAGAGCGGGCGAACGTGGAAGTTCGCCGAAATCCTTGCCAAGGCGACAGACGTGCTGGGATCGCAGGCCGAGGCGGAACAGTGGCTGGAACGCCCTGCGATCGGTCTGGACCAGCGCCGTCCGATCGATCTCCTGTCGACGCCTGCCGGCATCGAACTTGTCGAGGATTATCTGGAACGGCTCGAATATGGTGTCTATGCATGACGCCGTTGCCCGCGGCGCTCGGCGGCACGGAGTTTCTCGTCTGGCGCCTTGACCAAGCTCGCTTTGCGCCCACCTGGGACAGTGGAGAAGGCGCCTACCGTGTCGGCGGTCGTTGGAACAGCAGGGGCGTGCGCGCCGTCTATTGTTCTATCGATCCTTCGACCGCGATCCTCGAAGTGGCGGTCCACAAAGGGTTCAGAGCGCTCGACACGGTCCCGCATGTGATGACAGCGGCTGTCATCAGCGACGCAACCGACGTCCATGTTGTAGAACCTGCCTCGGTGCTGAATCCCAACTGGCTGCGTCCTGGTATTCCCAGCGCCGGGCAGCAGACCTTCGGCGACGATCTTCTGCGGCATCATCGTTTTGTCGTCATCCCAAGCGCGGTTTCCTTGCATAGCTGGAACCTCGTCTTCGTTGCAAGTGTCGCGACAGGCGCGTATGCCCTGAAACTTCAGGAGCCTTTTGCGCTCGACACGCGCCTGCATCCGCCGGCTTCATGAACGACAGGCCGTCAGCTCATGACAGGTTTTCCGACGTTCACGCCACGCCCACTTGCTCATTGGTCGCCGCGAAGATCGTCTCCGAAAGCCATTTCTTGAACGGTGAGTTATCGCTGAACTGCTTGAACAGCTCGGTGCGAGCCGAGCTTCGCTTGGCTTTCGCCCGTCGGTGCCCGATTCCGTCCCCGTTATCCAGCAATCAAGGGTAGGGCAGGACGCTTAGGTCACGGGGACTTTCGGACCATGCGTCTCCATGTGTTGCCAGGCGGCCGCGCCGCTGCGGATATCTGGAAGCAGAGGCGGGAGAAGCCGAGATCTTGGGTTGCCGGATCACCCCGGCGCAGATCCAGGAGACGTTCGGTCGGCCGAAACACCATGGCGTCGTTCGACAATGTGGCAGCGAAGTCGGGTGTGCCGTCGCCACGCATCCTACGCAGCGCCGCCTGCAGGATAGGCACGCCGAGCCGCGCTGCTTGCAGCGCGTTGCTCTTTCCGCTGGTGTTCCCTGCGCGGCGACAATCAAGGTGAGATTCAGCGTCAATCAGGATGAGACTCGGCGGCGGGGGTGTGGCGAAGGGAGGGCGTAGCCCGACCGGAGTTACATCCCCGCTGCGGCGCAACTTTTCGGCGTCTCATGATCGCGGTCGGCCCAGTAGCGTGGGTGGTTTTTCTGGAATGGAGAATCACCTTTGTGCCGGGTCGCCATGTAACCGATCATCAGACGAGGCTTTTTATGAAGTACCGACAAATGCATTCTGTTGGGGTCGCCGCCGCGAAAGCGTCGATCAGCCGGGCGACGGCTTACCGCATGGAGAAGGACGCACGTCTTCCATCGCAAAACAGACCGCCGCGCGGCCGGCGTCGCCCCGATCCGCTCGAGCATATCTTTGACGCGGAGGTCGTTCCGCTCCTGAAGGCCGCTCCCGGTATCCGTGCGGTCGCCATTTACGACGAGATGCTGCGGCGCCATCCGGAACTGTCCGAAGGCATTCGCCGCACGCTTGAGCGGCGTATCCGGTCATGGCGGGCCGTTCACGGTGAGGCACAGGAAGTGATCTTCCGCCAGGCGCACGAGCCCGGTCGGCTGGGGTTGTCGGATTTTACCGACATGAGCAGCCTCGGCATCACGATCGCCGGTCAACCGCTCGACCATCTCCTTTACCACTTTCGGCTCGCCTGGTCGGGCTTTGAGCACGCCCATGTCATCCTCGGCGGCGAAAGCTTCATCGCCCTGGCCGAGGGGTGCAGAACGCGTTGTGGTCTGTTGGCGGCGCGCCGCTCTATCACCGCAGCGACAGCTTGTCGGCAGCCTTCCGCAACCTCGATGCCGACGCCAAGGCCGATCTGACGCATCGTTACGAGGAACTGTGTGCCCACTACCGCATGACGCCAACCCGCAACAACAAAGGCATCGCGCACGAGAACGGCTCGATCGAAAGCTCCCACGGCCATCTCAAGAACGCCGTTCGTGACGCCCTGCTGATGCGCGGAACAAGGGACTTCGACGATCTCGGCTCCTACCGCATCTTCATCGATGAGATTGTCAGCCGCCGCAATGCGGCACACGGCAAGCGCATCGACGCCGAGCGGCCTCATTTGCAAGAGCTTCCCGAACGCCGCACCACGGACTTCGAAGAGGTGGTCGTTACGGTGTCGCGCACCGGCGGCTTCACCTTGCGCAAGGTCTCTACACCGTGCCTTCCCGCCTGATCGGACACCGGCTGGGCGTGCGCCTCTTCGACGATCGCCTCGAAGTCTTCATCGGCGGCACGCATCTGATGACGTTGCCCGGCGGGCGGGGCCATGCCGACGGACGGCATGACCAGGTCGTCAATTACCCCCACGTCATCCATTCCCTGCGCAAAAAGCCGATGGCGCTTCGCGGGCTCGTCTATCGCGACAAGCTGTTCCCACGGCAGGAATATCGCAGGGGCTTTTGAGGCCCTCATAGGGCATGTTCCCGACAAGCAGGCCTGCAAGATCACCGTCGAGCTGCTGGCATTGGCCCATGACCGCGGTTGCGAGCGCGAACTGGCCGAGGAGCTTGCCAGAACGCTCGATGCCGGCAGTCTGCCTGACCTCGCCGCCCTGCGAGCGCTCTTCGCTCCGGACCCGGCCCGGTTGCCGACCATCCATGTGCAACTGGCATCGCTCAATGGCTATGAAGCCCTGATCGGCACGGCCTATGCGGGAGAAGCCGCATGAAGGGTGCCCACACCATCGACGAAGCGCGCCTCGGCATTATGCTCAACGAACTGAGGCTGCCGACGATCAAAACGCTCTGGCCGCAATTTGCCGAGCAGGCGGATCGGGAAGGATGGCCGGCCGCTCGCTTCCTGTCAGCCATCGCCGAACATGAACTGGCCGAACGTGCCCACCGCAGGATCGAAAGGCATCTCGCCGAGGCGCACCTGCCGCCCGGAAAGACGCTCGACAGCTTTGCCTTCGATGCCGTGCCCATGGTCTCCAAGGCCCAGGTCATGGCGATCACCGCCGGCGACAGTTGGCTCGCAAAGGGCGCCAACGTCCTCATGTTCGGGCCGCCCGGCGGCGGAAAGAGCCATCTCGCCGCGGCCATCGGCCTTGCGCTGATCGAGAACGGCTGGCGCGTGATGTTCACCCGCACCACCGACCTCGTCCAGAAGCTTCAGGTCGCGCGACGCGAGTTGCAGCTGGAATCCGCCATCGACAAGCTCGACAAGTTCGATTTGCTCATCCTCGACGATCTGGCCTACGTCACCAAGGACCAGGCGGAAACGAGCGTGCTCTTCAAGCTCATCTCCGCCCGTTACGAGCGGCGTTCCATCATGATCACTGCCAATCAACCCTTTGGGGAATGGAACAGGGTCTTCCCGGACCCCGCTATGACGCTCGCCGCGGTCGACCGCCTCGTCCATCACGCAACGATCTTCGAGATGAATGTCGAAAGCTATCGGCGCAGATCCGCAATGGAAGCCAAACGCCAGCGCGGCAGACCAGCCTCATACGCGACAATCAAAAACACCCAGGAACTTGTCGCGGAGCGGCAATCAGAAACCAGCGAAGTTCTTGCCAGCGACAATCAGCGTGATAACTTCCAATCGACCGCGACATAAGAGTCTCATCTAGATTGTCGCCGCCGTCTCATCCTGATCGCCGCGCCATAGTTCCCGCCGACAAGTGCCGTGACGGGCTTCAGATTTATGGTGAGCTGTTCAATCCGTTTGAAGTGTCTGACCGTGATCTGGTCGAGCCGAACCTGCATGTATCCCCCACCATATAGGAGCTGCGGTCGATAAGAAATGGTCACCCCGCAAAGTGAAACGTCAATCGCATCATCGGACCCTAACGAATGACTGCTTCCCGACATAGCGCGCCCGAACCTGTCAGTCCGCGGCCCCCGACCTGCCCAAAGGAGTCTTCCAAAAAGGGATGATCGAGGATTCGTATTGGTCTCGATCGGGGTGAAAGCGAAATGACAAGTTTTGGGCGATCGGCTTAGGGGAAGGACATTCTACGAACATTCGCATCCAGCTTTGCGCGCCCATCTTGGCTATCCCTGCGCCCTTGTCAGGATCTCGCGGTCCGTCTTCAGCTTCGGATTCCTTTGCGCAGCCGGTCGTTCCTTGCTGACGTGGCATCAACTGTACATTGCCGGGAAAACCCTGCTCCCGCCCACTCCTATCTCGCGGGTCCAGGTCGCCTTTCTGTCCTCGCTTCTCGCCATCGCGGTATCCGAGCCGGAAACCTATTGTTTTACAAATAAAAATACCTATCTCTGTAATGTAACATGGAGAATAGAAATAATGAAGAGAGTACACCTAGAAAAACCAGAAAACAGGCATGAGCGCTCTGACAGAATTGCGCGGGAATATGTTTCTGCCGAACGTAAACGGCGCGATGAAAAAACTGCCAGACTCCGCGATATGCGTCTGAAGATGGAGAGGATGGCAGCATGAAGACTATCGGATATAAGGATCTGGGTTGCCCCGTCGTTGCCGGGCAATACCCCTACAACACCATCCTGGTCGACGTCGGCGCCGCTCAAGCGCGCGAATGGGAGCGCGATCCGCAGATTCGGTTCGCGCTCGTCCACACCTATGATAACCGCTACTCGATGGAACGCATTCCGGCCTCAGTCCGCCCATGACTGGCCCACTATGTTCTCGTAATGTTCTTTTGCTGCTGGTCCCGCAGTCGGCCCAACCGCCCTCGTCCCCCACGCTTCTCCTGGTTGGGCCGCCTTCGACAGCTTGCTTTAATTTATTTCAGACCTACATTGGTCTCATACGCTTCGCCTGACGCCGGATGTACGCGCAGGAGGAGGCACCATAGGCCGGCGCTACCTTTTAGCCGGCCTTTTCCTCGGCCTCAATTTGCGCTCCGTTAGCTCCGTCTCCTGGCGTTGAGTTGCGTGACGGTGCAGTTGAGGCCGAGGGTCAGATTACTGACGTCGTACCGGTAGAAGCCCAACCCTACTCATCCGTCCAGATGATCTTTCGCACATACTCGATCCGGTCGATTTTTCTGATCTTGATCTGCTGCCGCACCGCTGCCGGCGGGTCGCCGATTTGCATATCCAAGGTGTTGCGCTCCTTGCAACTGGTGCACCGCCAATCCCGCATGTAGAGCATGTCGTCGCATTCGACGTTGCCGAACACGGTAATTAAATCCGCTATCAGATAGTACCGCTCGATCTTGCAGTAACGGCAACGCAGGCGCGCGAACTGCGAATTCCGCGACGCCGCGGCTAGCGTGTACGATCCCTTTCGTTTCGGCCAATAGGGTTCCGGCATGACGGGAACAAAATAGGAACAAAATCCTTGACCCCGTCAAGCCGGCAAGGCAAAGTATCCATCCAATCACGGAGAGATCGAAATGGCGGCGCACGCCCATGCACCGAACGGTGAAGCTTTTTCTGATGCCGCGGTCACACTGACGCTGATTTGGCAGGAAACGCTGCCGGACAGGACGGCCGACTATTCTGCCTATTCCACCGTCTATCCGGGCGCAGTCGGCCGCATATTTCGTTTCGATTCCGGGGAAATGCAGGGCCAATGGCTCTGGTCCATGACGGCAGACGGCTATGACATTTCCCGTAACGCAGGCCACTGCTCAGGGTACGAGCAATCGCCTCGCCGAGCCGCGCAATGCGTCGAGGAAGCGTGGTTTGCCGCGATCCGCGGATCCTCGCTGGATCGCGCTGAAAGGAGGAATTCCTATGCCATGGCGAAGGCCGGGGAGTAGTGGAGCGGCTACAACGCGCAGTACATGCTAGGGAGATGATGTCATGCAAAATTTGCGCCTCACGTGGTCCCATACCTGGCCCGACAGACCTCGGGATTTCGTCGGAATGGCAGCGGGCGGTTTAAGGGCGGGGCGCATCTATCATGTGGTCGGAACCACCAATAATCCAGAGCATTGGTTTTGGGCTTGCAATGGCTGGTATCGCGGTCGAGGCATGAATGCATCGGGGCAAGCCCCCGACAAGAACACGGCGGCGCGTATGGTCGAGGACGCGTGGTTCAAGGCCGTCGAGCGGATCGATAAGGATATGGGGCCGATGATCCCCTGAGGCCACGAGCAACACCCTCCAGCGCCTGGACGTCGTCCTCATAATAGGCCGCTTGCACAGAAAAACGCTCCTTTTGAAGCCAATCGAATGCAATCTGTTCGGGCAAGTCTGTTAAGGCTAGTATCTGTGACCACGCGCCTCTTGCGAGGTGATCGTGTTGGTGCCCGAATCGAATGTAGCTGTCGTTTGCATGCGGATGGCATAGCGGGATCACGGGCTGCCAAACGACGGAAGCCATAGCTGCGCTTAATCGAACTAATGGCCCACGGATAAAGATGTGCGCCTATTTCGGGGTTTCTGAAAGCGCCTCGCGAGCCGCTGCGACCACTTTGAGCTGGTCCATCAGGTCCATTATGCCCTGGCAGGGCGGCGCGATTTTCGACCCACGCGACACCGGCCAGCGGTGAAAGAGAAAAGCTGCCGCTTGTCCAATTCGCGTTACGGTGAGGTATCGGCTCGTCTGCTCCCTCTTGTCGGCGGCATAGATATCAAAATACTCATCGCGCATGGCAAGTATTCCAACGGAGCGACTCAATCGCTTGGGTTCGCCTCAATTCCTCTGCGCAACCGTTTCCGCCAATCTCCGTTAAGTCGTGGTCGCCGAATAAGTGAAGCCACGCCGCAGGAGACGGAACTGCGATGATCCAGCGTATAAAAAACAGTACGGACGAAACCGTTGCACAAACCCTCAAACAAGAGCGAATGGATCGCGATGCAAAGACTCGACGTTTGCGAGAGCTAAGGCTTGAACGTGATCGACAGGCAGCCACGGAATCAGCTGACGACGCAGCGACCTCCGAGAAAAAGAAAACGCGATCGACCGAGCATAGCCCGAAACGAAAAAAGCCCGCATCGAAGTGAGCGGGAACAGGCGTCGACAAGCACGCCGGCGTGATCGCCTGACCTTGGCGCAACACCGGGGCGAGAAGTTCATCGCTCGTGGTCGTTTCCCCGTCAAACCGGCTAAAGCAGGTCGAAATGCCTCTCGCTCTTCCGGACAAGGCGGTCGATCAGTCGGCCACTTGCGCCGCGAAGTCCGAGAGAATGGCTTTCTGCCCCTCCAGGATTTTGCCATTAGCTTCGGCGAGGGCGAACCAGCCGGCGCGATCCACTTCGGGGAATTCCTTCATCGTGCCGGACCGCGGCGGCCACTCCAACGCAAACGTATTACTTGCAATCGCCGAGACGTCGATATCGGCGTCCGCTTCGACCGACCAAGCAATGACGATTTTTCCGCCGCGTTGCTTGTATTCGCCAAGGCGCTCGAAGCGACCACAAATCCTTGTTCCGATTTCCTCCTCGACCTCACGACGGGCTGCTGCCAGTTCGTCCTCGCCGTCGTCGACAAGTCCTTTTGGTATCGACCAGGCTCCGGCGTCCTTTTTCGCCCAGAACGGCCCACCGGGATGGACAAGCAGCACCTCAAGTCGTCCGTCCTTCCGTCGGAAAATCAGCAATCCAGCACTGCGCTTTGACATGTCTTTGCCCCAGGCTCCACTAAGAGAACGGGCTAGCTAGTCCGAGCCGGCTCGCACGGTTTCGACAGCGAGCGAGCCTGCCGGAAGCGGCCTGAGCAGTTCCGCTTCCGGCTTGGTGAGACGGATCCATGACGTCCAGTCCTGCGGCGAGAGCACTGCGACCTGCCGATTGTGGTAGAGCTCGACGTCCGGCCCCGGTTCGGTCGTCAGCATTGTAAAGGATGGCGGCTGGTTACCCCGGCCATCTCGCCACAGACCGGCGATCGCCATGAAGGGCGCGTTTCGCAGGGTGAACCGGTGCTTAGCCTTCGGGTATTTCTTGCCCGTGAACTCGAAGAAGGCGCTGGCGGGGACAAGACAGCGATTGCTGTCGCCAAACCGTCGGCCCTCCGAGCGGAAGTTAAAGATGGGGCCGCCTTTGGGATTGGCTGCGGGAAAACCGAAGCGCATCGCAGCAAGCTCTATCGCATCGCCCGCAGCGCGCATGACTGGTCCGACGTCTCCGATCTTGATGTCATCCGCCGTCGGCAGATCGAGTTCGCTTTGGTGCGGCGGAATGCCGAGTTCCAGCGACCGCATGAGTTCGCAGTATTCGGCCCAGGCAATGTGTTGCTCGAAATCGTTGCACATCCGGCCAACATAGGTCGGATCACCATGACTGACGAGGGGCGACTAAGGGGGGTCCTTCGTTCACTCACAATCGCCAAGCTCTCAGATACGATCGCCTGGCACCGCAGGCTGGCAAGCGCCTTTCGTCCCACGGTCGGATGCCCTAAACTAGATTGCCTGCCCGCCCGACACCTCGATACGCTGCGCGTTCACCCAGCGATTATCTTCCGAAAGAAGTGACGCGATCATCGGGCCGATGTCGTCTGGCAGGCCAGGGCGGCCGAGTGCCGTTACCTCGGCGATGTGCCGGGCCACCTCGGGGTCGTCGCGCACCACGCCCCCTGAGAAGTCGGTCTGGATGGCGCCTGGCGCAACCGTATTGACGGTGATACGGCGAGGCCCCAGTTCCTTCGCCATGTACCGGGTCATCACCTCGACGGCGCCCTTCATGGAGCCATAAGCGATACGGCCCGGATAAATGATGCGGGTCAGGCCGGAGGAAATGTTCACGATCCGGCCTCCATCTGCGATCAGCGGCAGCAACGTTTGCGTCAGGAAGAACGGGCCTTTCAGGTGGACGCGGTAAGCGGCATCAAAATCCTCTTCCCTCACCTCATCGATCAGGCCGCTGTGCGATGTGCCGGCCATGTTGACGAGGAAGTCGAAGCGCTCCGCTTCCCATTCGCCGAGCACGCGTCGAACTTTGTCGGCGAAGCCGGGAAACGCTCCTGTGTCGCCCGTATCCAGTTGCAGGGCGACTGCACGTGCGCCAGCTTGCCGGACTTCTGCCACCACCTCCTCGGCGGCGGCTCGGTTCCTATTGAAGGTCAGGATCGATGATACGCTGCGGCGCGCGAGCGCCGCCACGGTGGCGCGCCCGAGACCGCGACTGCCGCCGGTGACTAGCGCGATGGGATGTGCTGGCATGGGGAAACCTCCATTCTTTCAAGACCTCCCTGACCTAGTCTTCGTGCCGGCAAATGATTAGATCGCGCTTTCGGTCAACATTGTTTTGGGTGATAGAATAATCCGTATGGATTGGCTCGCCACGCTCAACCTTTTCGTCCGCATAGTCGAACGAGGCAGCTTCAGCGCGGCAGCGTCGGATCATGGTGTTTCGCGTCCCGTCGCGACCGCAGCTATCAAGGCGCTGGAGGAGCAACTGGGCACACGGCTGTTGCAGCGTTCCACCCGCCACGTCCGGACCACCGTCGAAGGCCAAGCCTATTACCATCGCTGCGTTGCCATCCTCGCCGATCTTGAGGACGCTGATCGAGATGCTGGCGGGGCGGTCGCCGGACTGGTCCGTGTCGATGCCGCCGGTCATCTCGTCCGCAAGGTACTGCTGCCGGAATTGCCCGATTTCCTGGCTCAGCATCCAAAGTTGACCGTTTATCTCGGCGGAGGTGAGCGCTTCGTCGATCTGGTGCGCGAAGGCGTCGATTGCGTTGTACGCGCCGGCGAACTAGTCGACAGCGACATGGTGGTCCGACGGTTAGGCGTAATGGAGGAGATCACCGTTGCGAGCCCCGCCTATCTGGCGCAGTACGGGACACCGCATGCTCCAGACGAACTGGACGGCCATCGAATGATTGGCTTCGTCTCCTCGCGCACAGGCCAGCCGCTTCCATTGGAACTCACACGCGATGGCAGCATCATCGAGGTGGCATTGCCAGCGCGCGTCCTGGTCGGCAGTGCTGATACCAGCGCTGCGGCAGCACGGCTTGGTCTTGGGCTTTGCCAAGCTCCTCGTTATCGTTTCGCCGACGACCTGGCGAGTGGCACACTGGTCGAGGTACTCGCCGGTTTTGCGCCCTCGCCAACGCCCTTGTCCGTGCTTTACCCGAGCAACCGACAGCTTTCCCCACGCGTGCGGGTGTTCGTCGATTGGTTGGTTAAGACGATCAGTCCTCGGCTAGACATGGATTGAACTGGATCCGAACGCGAAGCAGCCTGGCGGCTGTGCGCCTTCACTTCGGTCGTCAGACGAATTCCGGCGGAGCCCTAGAAGCGGACATCCGCAAAAGCGTACCTCGACCACAAGACCCAGGTGGTTGTTGATCGAGGTGGGGGCGACGGAAGAGGCAGTCAAGGCGGCCGCGATAAGAAGGGCGGGGGCCGCAGCATTAACGGCGCCCCGTCTCGAAAAAGATGGTTGGTTGCCAGCGCATCGCTTGAAATTTTACAAAACCGTCAAAGCCGTGCGGTAGGCGACTTTGAGGCAATCGTGCTGCCGGCTGCCTCTACAGGCAGCGCTTGATATAGTTCACCACTCGGCATGATTTCTCAATCTCCTCGTCAAACAGCTTGAGGAACTCCTGCGCGGCTGCCGAAAGCGGTGCCTCCGGCGAAGAGACGATGCACATGTCGAACGGGATGGTGCCGTCCAGTGGTCGGACTTCGATGCCGCGCGGCGCGCAGTGCATGGCCGTGAACGGATCGACGATTGCCACCCCGACGCCTTCAGCGACCAGCGCACAGGCCACAATGGACTGATGCACCTGAATGCGCAGGCGCGAAGCCAGCGCCTCATACAATTTTGCGCCGGGAGGGTATCGGGAAAGGAACTCCCGCTCCAGGCCGATGACGCTCTCGTTGGCCAATTGCGGGACGGAGACACTGTCGCTAGCAGCTAGCGGATGCCCGGCAGGCATGACGCAAACGCACTGGAATTGCCATCGCCGTTCCATCCTTACAATCTCGCTTACCGCCATCGGATCGACAATACCGAGATCAGCGAAACGTGAGGCGATGAGGTCGACAATCTGGCGTGACTGCGCCGTCGTGCATGAAACGTGCATCTGCGGATGGGCGCTGTTGAATTTCTTGATCACCGCCGGCGTCACGGCAATCGAAAGGGCGATGAATGAGCCAAGCCGCAACTGGCCGCGAGCCAGCGCGCGGATATCCGCCGCCGTATGTGCCAGTTTCTGGAGATTGCGAAAGTATTTCTGGATTTCGTCATAGAACAGTAAAGCTTCCGGCGTCGCCAGCAGCCGCCCTTTGCGGCGCTCGAAGAGATTGAAACCGATATTTTCCTCAAGGCTCCGCAGCAGCCGGCTTACGCTCGGTTGCGAGACGTACATGGCGGAAGCGGCGGCCGTGACCGAAGCGGTTTCCACGATGGCCTTGAAGGCTTCGATCTGCCGCAGGCTGATGGTGGCCGACTTTGACGTCTCGTTGCGCATCCTCAATGCCCTCATTGTCGGTAAGGTCATAGCATTGGTGCATGACATGCGTAAATATTGATCTTTGACTTTATGATATTGGGCCCCGATACTCGATCCCAAGAAGGAGAAAAAAGGAGGAGAAACCGATGGAATTCAAATTTCCAAACACCGTCCGAACTTTGTTCGCCGGTCTGATCTTGTCGAGCGCCATAGGCCTGGGCAGCACGGCGGCGCAGGCGGAAGAGCTGACGGTCTACAGCGCCCTGGCCAAGGAACATTTCGCTGAGCTGATCGCGGCCTTTCAGACAAAAGAACCCGACATCAAAGTCAATCAATTGTTGGATTCCAATGGCCCCGTCATCGCGCGGATATTGGCCGAGAAAGAAAACCCGCGCGCCGACATCATCTTGGGAGCCTCCGTGCCGGGGCTCGTCATGCTGGAGCAAAAGAGCATGTTGATGCCCTATGCCCCGTCAGGCTTGAGCGAAATCAAGGATCGTTTCTACGACCACAAGGGCGACGTGCCGAAATGGGTCGGCACCGATGCATGGGCATCGGCCGTTTGCTTCAACAAGGTCGAGGGCGCAAACCACGGCGCGGAAGAGCCCAAAAGCTGGAAGGATCTGATCAAATCCGAATACAAGGGTGCGATCGTCATGCCGAACCCGAACTCGTCCGCAACCGGGCTTCTTGCAATCGTCGGCTGGATGAAGATCCTCGGTGAGGATGCGGCCTGGAAATACATGGACGCGCTGCACGAAAATATCGCGCAATATGTCCATTCCGGCAGCAAGCCATGCCGGATGGCCGCCGCCGGCGAGGCGATGGTCGGCATTGCGTATCCGGCCCCAGGCGTCAAAGCGATCAATGATGGTGCGCCCCTCAGCATCGTGATCCCGGAAGAGGGCGTCGGGTCCGAAGTGGAGGGCGTCGCCATCCTGGCCGGCGCACGCCATCCGGATGCGGCCAAGAAGCTGGCTGACTTCGCGTCCAGCCAGGAGGGCAACGAGATCCACAACAAGTACTATGCGCTCGTGGCACGCAAAGGTGTCTCCTCGACGGTTCCGAATTATCCGGCCGGAGAAGAAGCCGCCCTCGTCAGCATGGACTTCTACTGGGTCGCGGAAAACCGGGATCGCATCCTGGCCGAATGGCAGAAGCGCTACGGTTCGAAAGACGAGCCCAAATAGCTAAGCGGTACACACTAGAGAGTTGGAGCGGTTCCCTTGATCCGGTGAACCGCTCCAGTATCCGCCTTCATTCATAAACCGAAGGGAAAAGGCTCATGGTTGAACAGGCCACGACCATGCCCGCGTCAAAGGCCGGCATCAGGTTCGGCGGCGAGGATCTTTTGCCTCGCCTGTGCCTGCTCGGGCTGGGCCTGTTCTTGACGGTAGGGCTGTTGCTGCCCGTCTACACGCTGCTGTCGAAGGGGGTGCAGAACGAGAGCGGCAATTTCGTCGGGCTGGAGAATTTCGTCCGCTATTTTGCGGAGCCAGGCGTCTCGACTGTCTTCTGGAACAGCTTGCGCATCTCCGTCGTATCGACCGTTTTGACCATCCTGATCGCAGGCGCCTACGCTTTCGCGCTAACCCACAGCCGGATGCCGGGGCGCGGTTTTTTTCGCGCGGTGGCGCTGGTACCCCTTTTGACGCCTTCGCTTCTGCCCGGCATCGCGTTGATCTACCTGTTCGGCAATCAGGGCTTCTTTCGCGGCGCATTGTTCGGCCATAGCCTCTACGGTCCGATCGGAATCGTCATGGGCGAGGTGTTCTTCACCTTTCCGATAGCGCTGATGATCATCCTGACATCGCTGCTGACGATCGACCGCCGATTGTACGAGGCGGCGACCGCCCTGCGGGCCGGATCGCTACGCCGCTTTTTTTCCGTGACCATGCCGGCTATGCGCTTTGGACTGGGCGCGGCGTTCTTTGCCACCTTCACCAAGGTGTTTACCGATTTCGGCGTGCCGATCGTCGTCGGCGGGTCCTATCCCGTTCTCGCCACGGACCTGTACCAGAAGGTGATTGGCGGCTTCGATTTCCAGATGGGGGCCGTCGTCGGTATCCTGCTGTTCATTCCGGCAGCGGTCGCCTTCATTATCAGCCATCTGCTCCAACGCGGCCAAGCGGACGGAATTAGCGGACGGGCGGTGATCTATGTTCCGGCCCGGCACACGACACGTGACCTTGCCAGCCTCGCTTTCTGTTCCATCGTCGCGCTCGCGATACTCGGTGTGCTGTTGATGGCGGCGCTCGGATCGCTGTTTCGCCTATGGCCATATGACCTTAGTTTTTCCCTGGCGAGCTACCGGTTTTCGGAGCACGAGCCGAGCGGATGGGGCGCCTACAGCAACAGCCTGCGTCTGGCTGGCTCGGTGGCGGTATTCGGAACCGCCCTTGTCTTCTTCGGCGCGTACCTCCTGGACAGGGTCAATGGGGCCGTGTGGCTGAGGGGTGTGATAGGTTTCTGCTGCATGGCCCCGCTGGCATTGCCCGGCATGGTGCTGGGCCTGTCTTACATCTTCTTCTTCAACAGCCCGTCCAACCCGCTTGGAGCGATCTATGGAACGTTGGCCATCCTGGTCCTGAGCACCATCATTCATCTCTATACGGTGCCGCACCTGACCGCGTTGACGGCGCTCAAGCAACTGGATAGCGGGCTCGAAGCGGTTGGCGCTTCGCTCAAGGTTTCGCGTTTCACCACTTTCCGGAAAGTCATCGTGCCGGTGTGCCTACCGACGATCCTGCGGATCGCTAGCTACTTTTTCATGAATGCGATGACGACGATCTCCGCGCTGGTGTTTCTCTATTCAGCCGACACCAAGGTCGCGACCGTCAGTGTCGTTCTGCTGAATGACAACGCCATGCTTGGTCCGGCGGCGGCGATGAGCATCCTGATCGTGGGAACCTCGGCAACCGTCGTTGGCCTTCAGTGGCTGCTCATGCGTGGATTTTTGCGGCGAACGCAGGCCTGGCGCGGCTCCGAAGCTTGAGCTCAGGGGTCAGCCCCCGCCTTACTCCCTCCCAATTCAAGGATCAGTCCATGACGGCCTCTCTCAAGACCACGCCAGAAGAATACATCCGGTTCGCCGAAGAACTTGCCGACGCGAGCCGGGCGCTGATCCGTGCCCGCTTCCGCCAGAAGACGGAAGTCGATATGAAGGCCGACGATACGCCCGTCACCCGGACCGATCTGGAGGTCGAAACCCTGATCCGGGAGATGATCGCCGACCGTTACCCCACGCATGGGGTGATCGGCGAGGAACACCCCGCGAGCGCCGCCGACGCCGACCACGTATGGGTGATCGATCCCATCGACGGCACGCGCTCCTTCATCGCCGGGCGTCCCGTTTTCGGCACGCTCATCGCCCTGACGGTGGACACCGTGCCGATGCTGGGGGTCGTTGACGTACCGATCATGGGCGAGCGCTGGGTCGGCGCGACAGGGCACGAGACGCTGCTCAACGGTCAGGCTGCCACGACGCGCAAATGCCCGAGCACCGCCCACGCCATTCTCCTTGCCACATCGCCCGAATATCTCGGCGGCGACGCAGCAGGCCCTTTCAGTCATGTCGCCGACATGGCCAAGTTCACGATCTACGACGCAGGCACTCAAGCCTATGGCCTGGTTGCCAGCGGTCATGCCGATATCATGATCGCGGCCACCTACGGGATCGTCGACTATCTCGCGGCGGTTCCCGTCATCGAAGGGGCAGGCGGGGCCATTAGGGACTGGAGCGGCGGACCCTTGACGCTGCATTCAGGTGACCGTTTCGTGGCTGTCGGCGACACTGGACTTCTGCCCGAGATGTTGACACTGCTCGGGCGCAGTGAAACGGGGGGCTTGGCTCATGCTAAACGTGCCTGAAACGGTCACACACCTCTGCCAGGAGGGGACGAACGCGGACGGTCCAAAGGCGTTGCAGGTTCGCGACCTCTCGAAGTCGTTCGGAAAATTCTTGGCCCTCGATGGGATCGATCTCGATATCGAGCGGGGCGAATTCGTCTGCTTTTTGGGGCCTTCCGGATGTGGCAAAACAACCCTGCTTCGCGCGATAGCCGGGCTAGACATGCAGGAACGCGGCACTATTCATCAAAATGGTCGTGACATTTCACGATTGCCCGTCGCGCGCCGGGATTTCGGGATCGTGTTCCAATCCTATGCGCTTTTTCCAAATCTGACAGTCGAATGCAATATCGGCTACGGCCTGCATGGTGCCGGCACGTCGAAGCAGCAAAGAACGGCCCGTGTCAGCGAACTCCTCGCACTGGTCGGATTGCAGGACCAGGCCGGCAAATACCCGGCCCAGCTTTCGGGCGGCCAGCAACAACGGGTAGCCCTGGCCCGCGCGCTTGCACCCTCGCCGGGACTGCTGCTGCTGGACGAACCGTTAAGCGCGCTGGACGCACAGGTCCGGCTGCATCTGCGCGACCAGTTGAGGCATTTGCAGCGTCGGCTGGGTGTCACGACGATCATGGTCACGCACGATCAGGACGAAGCGCTTGCGATCGCCGATCGCATCGTGGTGATGAACCGCGGCGTGATCGATCAGGTCGGCACGCCGGAAGAGGTCTTTTCGCTACCCACGTCGCCATTCGTGGCCGGCTTCCTCGGCGACATGAATTTCATTCCCGCAGTTGTGCTTGCCGGGGGCGATGTATCGACTGGAAATGTGACATTTCCGGTTGCAGGGAAGCTTGTGGCCGGAACCGAGGTCAGCCTTTGCATACGTCCAGCCGACATCGTGATTGATGCTACTGCCTCGCGCGATCCTTCGGGCCTTCAGGCGGAAGTTAAAGCCGTCTCGTTTCGTGGGAATTTCTACAGGCTATCGTTGCAATGCGATCAGATCGTTCAGCCGTTGGAAATGGAAGTCACGCGTACCGTGTGGAAAGGGCTCGGTGTAGGCGAGGGCTCTATTGTGATGATCAAGCTTCCGCCAAGCAAAATTATAGTGTTCCCTCGAGCGATGTAAGCCGTAGGGTCGCATTCGCTTTGCCCAAGTGCTCAGATTGTAGCTGATGGTTCAATGGGGATTTCCGCTTGCTCTGCACACACCTGACTTGAGAATGCAAGGAATGGTCGTTTCTGACCAATGCCGACATCTACTCCCGCACACGGGATGTTAGCTTCGCGCCCTCATTTCGGACGTTCGACTGGCACTTGAGACTTCCCGAAAGCGACATTGCTTATGGAGTAGCCGAGCGCCAGCAGATTTCTTCGGCGTATGTGTTCGAATCCCACGCAGTCCGCCAAACACCGCCGATTACCGCACAAATTGGTCAGTTATCTTTTTAATTATCTAATAGATACGCTGCATGGGGGTGCTCAACCTGCTTGCCGGGGTTCTCACATGCCCTACCAGTCGCATGCCCCTTCGATATACCCGCCGATAGCACGCTACGGCGCGAACAGCGGCGGTTCCTTCCCAACACGATAACCCAGTGCGTATCAAGCGTAGTGCTTCCCCTCCAACGGCGATACTAAGTCGTGCCTTATCTGGTCGTGGGTCTTGATTTATCCGGCCAATGGCCGTACATTACCTTCAAATTTGGAGGCAGCTATGGCTGAAGCAGCAAAAGGATCCCCATCTAGTCGTGTTCGAGGCGAGCGCCTTGAGACACGCGTAACCGCTGACCAGAAGCGCCTGATCGAACACGCTGCAGCCTTGCAGGGCCGCTCGGTGACGGATTTCGTTCTGTCGAGCCTTCAGGATGCGGCGCGACGTGCCATCGACGAATATCAGCGTCTGGAGCTTTCGATTCGGGACAGTCAGGCCTTTGTGCAGGCCTTGATCGAGCCGCAACCCGTCAACGAACGGCTGAGTGATACGGTTCGCCGTTATCGTGAGAGAACAGGCGTCTGACGCGTGGGAGAGGCGGATGACATCCTGCGGGTGGAGCTTCTCGGCCCACAACATGACCGTTCAGGCTTCGCAAGTGGTGTGGAACCACTCGACCGATATTTTCAGACGCAGGCTGGACAGGACGCCAGAAAAAAGATGGCAGCGCCATTCGTCCTTGTGCTGAAGGACGGCAGCGTTGCCGGATATTACACGCTCTCGTCTACGGCGGTGAGGCTTCCGGATCTGCCGGAGGCCACTGTGCGAAAGCTGCCGCGCTACCCCCTGATCCCGGCGACATTGTTGGGGCGTCTCGCTGTAGATCGGCGCTGCCAAGGAAAAGGATACGGCCGCTTTCTTCTCGCGGATGCGCTCTATCGGGCTGTGCGCAGCGAGATCGCATCCTTTGCGGTGGTCGTGGACGCCAAAGATGAGGGCGCTAAAAACTTCTATGAGCGAGAGAGCTTTTTGCCGTTTCCGGATCAGCCGATGAAATTGTTTCGGCCGGTGGCGGATATCGAAGCATTGTTCAAATAAGTGCGATATCTTGCTAAAGAGATTTCGAAATGGCCCGCAGATTATTCTGCCAGTCAGCGGCTTCTCAAACAACGCAATCAGAGGTCACTTCGGTTATAGACGGCGCTGATTGACGCTGTTCGCTACGCGCTTTCTGTGAATTCAGGGGAATGGATTCGTATTCAGGACCGCGATTTCAGCAAGGCCGCCGCATCTTTTTCCATTCAGATGAAGTTCGAGGCGATAAGCCCGCGGCAGGCGGCTGCGTTCGCCGAACTCACTCATGAGTTGATTCCGGGTACGGACAGCAGGAGGTCAGTTCTCTACCTGAACTACTCTGCGGAGCAGACCACACATCTTGTGCGTGGAGTTCGGCAGATCCGAACGGAACTTCGCTCGTGAGCCAACGCAGAGGGACCTGTCATCGAGAGGGAGGTGAGACGGCGAGAACATCCTGCTCTCAACGCTTGCCGACCTTCTCGGCATGCCGTTTGAGGAGTTTGGGTCTCGGTGGTCAATGTCGGCAGCGTAGCGTTCGCGCATTTCGCGCGAATCTTTCAAAGGCAGGGTCTCGACGATCAGGCACGCGCCGTAAAGTGGCTCGGAACCCGAGTTGTCTGCGTGCGGGACCTCGACCGAAGCGGCGCGCAAAGCGGAAGACAATCCCTACGGGTTCGAGGTGCCGCAAGCGGGAAATCAGCACTACTGGGAGAGTCACTACGCAGACAACCCGCAAGGCAGGGCGAACTGGATCGCCAAACCAACAGGGCGTTCATCGTGCGTTTCAGGCCGACATGAAACTCGTTGATCTCGCCTTCGGACAGAGTGACGATCGTCACGCCTGCGAACCGCGGGCGCTTGAACACGGCAGCCACATCCTCCTGATCGCGGCTCATGCGGCCGAGCGCTTGGGACAGCACAATCGAACCGGCCCATCTGCGCATCGGCCAGAAGGTTCTGGATGCCGGCGCGGATCATGGATGAGCCGGATATTGCCGGGTCGGAATACGTCTTCACCACGGTCCAGCCCTCACGCTCCGCACGCTCGCGGCGCTGACGCAACTGATCCTCGATGGAGGCGTCACGCTGGTCCTCGGAGGAAAAGCGGGCGTAAAGGGCAACGCGGGTAATGACGGAATCCTGGTGATCGGTTATTCGCTTCGGGCAGCATCCAGAGCGTCGATGATGGTCTTGAATGGCAGGATCAGGCTAAGCGGGCTGCTGTCGAGCAACGGCATCGCGCCGAAACGCTCGTACCAGCGCGCCGCCTTCTCATCCCTGGCGTCGATAGCCAGCGCCACGCCTCCGACCTGTGCAGCCACGGCAAGCGCTCGCGCGCCCGCCGCCAGCAACAGATCGCCGCCAAGCCCCTGACCTCGCACTGGCAGCGAGACAGCCAGACGCGCAAGCCGGAACACAGCAACCTCGTAGCGCCCTAATCCCTTGGTCAGCGATGCGGGGACTTTTGCGAAAGCAATCGAGGCGGGGCTGATGGAATAGTAGCCGAGGATGGTCTGCGGCTTCGATGGAGCAACCGCCACGAAGGTCTTGGAGCCGCCGCCCTCATGGTTCTGACGGGCGTGCCGGCGCAGATATTCATTCAGTTCCGGTGTGCCGCAATCGAACGCCTTGCGGTCATGGTGGCGTCCTATAGGTTCTTCCCGCCAGTCAAGCACCCTTGCCGCCTCGGGCGATACGTCGGCGTGCTGCGGCAAGCAGCACCGGCGTCGGTGCCGGCGGATTTTCCAGAAGGTCGAGCACGCGCAGGGAATCCCGCTCCGAAAGCGATATACGTTCAGCCTTCTCGACTACATCGCGCGCAGCCGGCAGGACGGCCCGCATGATGAAGCTGGTCACGTCCAGCCGCTCATGGGCGGCGGCGGCGGTCAAAAGCCGCTTTTCGTCGCGTGTGGCGCGCAACTCGATGCGGTCATCGCGATTGGCTTGCATCTGGGCCATAATGATCTCCATTCACTACGTACGGATGATAACCGTACTTCTGGAGATATCAAGATGGCTCCTGCTCATCGACGGAGTTCGCAGGCTTTATCAAGGACCTCGCTATCAGACGTATCGCGGCCAGCTCGGGCCGGTGGAGAACGGCGAGGCAGGAAGCGGTCGAGCCGCCTATGGCTATCGCGTCATCCACCAGCTCGACGCCAATGGCGATACGGGGTGAGCGGGCGATTGTCGAAGAACAGGCCGAGATCGTGCGTCGTATCTTCCGTGGATACGCCGGCGGCAGAAGCCCGAAGGAAATCGCTTTCCGGTCGGACCGGGAAGGCATTCCCGCGACGACAAGCATCGCTGCCCTTCGTGAGGAACAGGCGATGGCGGAGTGGAGGAACAATCTGGTTCAGACTACCAGCACGTTCCTGGTGAGGGACGCGGCCGATAGCGACACCGCCAAGCGCTAACGTTCTACGAACAAGCGGTCAATCTGACCGACTCCTCCAGCGCTCATGGTCCGTCCCGAAAACTCCCCAGTTAAATGAGCCCAGCCTCCTGGAAATATATGGGATCGGGGCAACGCTGGGACCGGACTCGCAGCGCGAGCGCGAACAGAAGCGTCCGCTTTGGAAACACAAGAGGATGATCCGCTGCCGGGAACCAGCGCGATTGCCCGACGTTGCGTTGCTAATTACACCGGAGAGAACCGGGATGGCTGCCGACAGTGATCGCGAACGCGTTTGGAGACTGATCGAGAAGATCGGTTACTGCATGCTCGCGGCTCGAGAGGGTCGGGACATTCGGGCGCGCCCGATGGCGGCGTTTGCGGCTCCCGACGAGAATGCGATCTATTTTCTCGTCGATGGCGGAAGCCAGAAGCAAGCACAGTCGCAATCGAACGTCTGCCTTGCATTCGCCGACGTTGAGTGCCAGAACTACGTTTCCCTCAGCAGCCACGCGGAATTGTCGAACGATCGGGCCAAGATCAAGGAATTGTGGTCGACCCCCGCAAGGGCGTGGTGGGAAAGCCCGGACGATCCGGCGATACGTGTCCTCAAGGTCACGCCGAAAGATGCGCAATACTGGGATAGCCCTGGCACGATCATGAGCTATGTCGAGATGCTGGCTGCTGCTGTAGCCGATAACCGGCCGGACTCCTCCGGCAGGTGAAACAATGAGCCCGGCGGCGTGTTGTGTGATCCTAATGGGCGTGCTGGGCGGCTTCTTATTGGGGAGGCGACGATGAGCGCGGGCGGCTCGATATTTTCGACAAGACCGTTGCCAGGAAGCGATCACCTCACGAGATGCCGTTCACATTAGCTACCCCGGCGAAGATCATCTCCGAAAACCGATCCGCATTCGGAGCCGGTACCTCAACGATCGGATCGAACAGGATCACCGGCGCATCAAACGCCGTCTCCGAGCCACGGGTGGTCAGAAGTTTCCGAAGCCTGAGAGGTCAGGGGAAGGTGAGCGTCCCAAAACTGTTTCGAATGCACGGGCGAGGGAGAGAAGCTGTTCGTCTGCTCTTCCAGGGCAAATCAGTTGCAGACCCACAGGCAATGTCGACATAGCGTGGGGGAGCGGCAAGCTAGCCGCACAGAGGCCGAGGACATTTGCCGATCGCGTAGGGCCGGCACAGGCGTCGAGAAGAGCGGCAGATGCCGACAGGGATGTAAAGTCTCCCGGGAATGCCGGCGGCAGCCCCCACTTTACCGGTCCGACCCACGCATCGATCCCGTCAAACCAGGCGGTGCTGATCTGCATAAGTTCCTGCTGCCGCCTGCGCGCGTTCGCATAGGACGTCGGCGTGATGTCGAACCCGGCGGCGATGCTGGCGGCGATGTCCGGGTTCATCAACTCGCTCGTGCGGCGGAACCGCTCGCGACCGAACGAGGCGGCCATTTCGGCTAAACTGATCGTGCGGAAGAGCGGGTCGATCTCGGTGAGTTCAGGAATGTCCACGTCCACGATCGTGACGCCGGCGGCTGCAAGCCTCGACAACGCATCTTCGAGTCGGGCCGCTACACTGCAATCCAGACGGTCGCTGAAAAGATTCCGGGGCCGGCCGAGCTTTATTCCTTTTATCGTTGCTGCCGCAGGCACGGAGGTGCCGCAAAGAGCGGCCCAAACGATGGCGGCGTCCTCGGCCGAACGGGTTAGCGGACCAATGGTGTCGAGTGTCGCCGAGACGGGGAAGCTGCCGTCGACCGGCCAGATGCCCGCCGTTGGCTTCAGGCCGAACACGCCGCAGAATGCAGCCGGGCCGCGGATCGAGCCACCCGTGTCGGTGCCAATCGCAAATCCGCAAAGGCCTGCTGCCACGGCGGCCGCCGAGCCGCTGGAAGAGCCGGCAGTCATTCGAAACACGGCGGCATCCCAGGGGTTGCGCGGCGTGCCCCGCCGATAATTGGCACCCGTACCGCTCATCGCGAACTCGACAGCCTTGGTCTTTCCGATGACGATGCAGCCGGCGGCGGCAAGACTGCGCATGAAACCGCCAGGGGGGCCGATCAGGTCCGAAACATCGACGTCCGAGCCAGCCGTTGTCGGCATTCCTTCGACGGCTATGATGTCCTTGACCGCGACGGGAATTCCCATCAGGGGCCCGAAATCAATGCCGGACGCGAGGGCTTCGTCGATGGCTTCGGCCGCCTGCAACGCGGCCGGCGCCGCCACGTGTTCATAGGTTTGCAACTGGGGATCGAGGGCAGCGATCCGCGCCAGGTAGGCTGCGGTTGTGGCAACGGCCGTCGTCTCGCCGGTCCGCAACCGGCGCCCGAAGCCACGGATGCCACCTGAATCGAGCGGGTCCGCCGGAATGGTCATCGGAATTCAGTCTCCCGTAATAATGCGCCTGCAATCACGTCGAAAAAAACCCTCGGGGAATGCACCAGGTTTCCTCCCGCACCGCGCGTGCCTGAGGCGTAGCACGGCGTCTAAGGAGCGGCCGGTGGCTGGGCAGGGGCGGCTCGGCTGGCTTGCGCCACCGCAATGATATGCGCCAGGGCCTTTTCGACTGCGCTGTCATGGCTGCGTTCCGGAATTAGTCCCGACAGCGTCGCAACCAACGCTGGACCACCGCCGGTAGCATGCTCCAGCCATTTTTCGGCGAAATCGACTTGCAGCCGCTCCGCCATCAACTCTGCCTTTTTGATCTGGGTGCGCAGCTGTTCTTTCGCATTGTCCGCGACATCCTTGCGTGCCGTCTTCAATGTGCGGCGAAGCGCGCGCAGCGGGAGCACCACGTCCTGACGCCAGCTCGACATTGCGGCTCGCAGCGTCGAGAGCTCGCTGCCCGAAAGGGACTTGCCCAAGGCTGTGTCGGCATAGATGAGCATCAGCATCTCCACCACGTCCACACCTGCCTCATCCTGCAGCACGAGGCAGGCTTGGGAAACGCCCTCGCGCCCATAGAAGTCGTTCAGGAATGCCCATGCTGCATCCGCAGGGGAGGACTGTTCGTTCAAGTCAATCCTCCTCGTATTGGCTGGCCAGTTCGCCGATCGAGACGGGCTTCAGGGGCGGGCGGATACGGTAATACCCCGTTGCGCCGGGGGTCTGTCCGGTTTCGCGCGCAACGATGGCGCTGACTGTGGGGCCGCACATACGGCCCTGGCAAGGACCCATCCCGCAACGCAGGAACGCCTTGGCCTGGTTCGGTCCAAGACAGCCCCGCTGAACGATGTCGCGAATGGCACCGGCGCGAATAGCCTCGCAACGACATACGACCACCTCGTTCGCTGGAACGAGCACTTCGTCGCGCGGGCGATAGAGCCGGTCGAGGAAAGGCCTGACCGTCAGGTGGGCGTCAAAGGCCTGCTGCGCGACGGCCTTTCGATCTGCAAATTCGGTCTCGGTAATCTTGCCGAGACGCTTGAGGATCGCAAGCGCGCAAAACGCACCGGTGTGAGCGCTTGCCACCGCGCCCACGATGCCGCCGCCGTCGCCGGCGATGAAGATGCCCGCAATGGAGCTTTCCCGCATCGGGTCGAGGATCGGCAGGAAGCACCGTTGCTCTTCATCCCATCGATGGGCGCAGCCGAGGGATCGAGCTATCTGCTGGTTCGGTATTACGCCCTCGTGCAGGGCAACCAGATCGAGGTCGATGCGCAGCGTACGTGCCCCGGTCCGGAAGCTGGCCGCGGCAGCGCGCTCGGTTCCCTCGATGCGGAGGTTGGAAACGCCTCGGTAGATTTTTACGCCGTGCCGGCGCAACGCTGTCATCAGGCCGAAGCCCTTGCGAAGGTAGCCCGGACCGTGACCGGAAACGGCTTTCGGTAGATGCCGCAGCGCGGGGATGAGATTGGCGCGCTCAGCGGTGTCGAGAAGCACGAGGTCGGAAACGCCGGCCTCAAGGCACTGGACTGCGAACAGATAGAGGAGCGGACCGCAGCCGGCCAGCACGAGACGGCCGCAAGGGCGAAGCCCGGCATCCTTGAGCATGATCTGCAAGGCGCCGACCGTCATGACGCCGGGCAGTGTCCAGCCTGGCACCGGAATTGGCCGCTCTATCGCGCCCGAGGCGATGACGAGGTTCCTTGCCCGCAGCCGCTCAATCTTGCCGTCGGCCTTCGTCCAGACCGTGCCGTCGGCATCCACGCGCCAGACGCTCGTGCTGAAGCGCAGTTCCGCGGCGCTGGCGCGCAATCTGGTCACCAGAGCAGCGCCGTCCGCATAGTCGGGCCCGAGGAGCGCGGAAAGGCTCGCATTGTCCATATTGCGTTCGACCGCGCGGTAGATCTGGCCACCGGGCGCGGGCTGCTCGTCAACGACGAGGGTGCGGGCACCACCTTCGGACAGAGCAGTAGCCGCTGTCATTCCAGCGGGCCCGGCTCCGATCACGATAGCATCCCACAGACCGTTCATCCGAGCGTCCTCGCACCGTGCTGGCGCTTGACGATCATCCCCGGGCGGGCCGTTGTCAGGCAGGATTGCTGATTCTGCCTGCCGTCGATTTCGACCAGGCACTCGAAGCACACGCCCATCATGCAATAGGGAGCGCGCAGGCTGTCGTCGACAGGGCTTTCTCTGAAAGGTGAGGCTCCGGCCGCCAGCAACGCCGCGGCGACGCTGTCGCCGGGCTGGAAAGGGACGGGAGAGCCCTCGAAGTGGAGGACGTTGCCGCCAGCCGGCAATGCCGAATTGCGTTCAACCCTGGTGAACATCGAACCTGCCGCTTGTGAAGCTCGAAAGATGTTCGGGCAGCCGGCCTTTCGCCAGCGACGGGCCGATTTCCAGCGCGTGTACGCTGGCGAGGGTGACACCGCTGTGGCAAGTGACGGCAAAGGCGCCTGGAAAAAGAGTGGATTCCTCGTAGATGGGACGTCCGTCAGGCGTCATGACGCGCAGCGAGCCCCAACTGCGCACCACCGTGGCCTCAGCCAGCGCCGGAAAGACACGAGCCGCAGTCCTGCAAAGCATGGCCGCGGTAGGCACATCTGTCCCGTCGTCGAAACCTCGGTCTTCATGACTGCTGCCAAGCAGGACCGTTCCTTCGACCGTTTGCCGGATGCAATTGGTGGCATAGGGCAGGAACGGCTTAACCCGTTCGGTGACGACAATCTGTCCCCGTTCGGGCTTCACCGGCATTGAAAGCCCCACATGCGGGGCAAGGCTGGCCGCGCCCAGGCCAGCGGTCAGCGCGATCCGCTTGCCGGTAACGCTACCAGTCCGGCTGACTGCCTTGAACCCATCTCTTTCCGCGTCGATATGCTCGACCCGGAATCCCGGGCGATAGCGGCCGCCGGCGTCTTGCAACCCCTGTTGCAGAGCGCGGAGCAGGTACAGCGGATTGACGTGGCCATCGAGCGAGGAAAACGAAGCGCCGACCACGTCGCCGCCGATACCGGGCAGCAGATCCCGCAGGTCGGCACGGTCGAGGATGGATATGTCGATGTCACCGCCATCGGCTTGGGTGCGGGCGATGACGTCGCGGCGCTTGTCCAGTTCCGCCGCGCTCAAGCAGAATTGCAGTCCGCCAGGTTGTCGCCACCCGATGTCGAAAGAAACGGCGTTGCTCAGTCTTGCGGCGAATTCCGGCCAGATCCGGCCCGCGTGTAGCGACCATTGCATATAGGCCGGGGTGCCGACGCCCTTTCCCTGTAACCAGACAAGACCGAAGTTGCCACGAGCGGCGCGATGGGCCTGGTCGCCTTCGTCGAGCAGCACGACGTTGGCTCCAGCAGTCTGCGCTCCCCATGCAAGTGCCGACCCGACGAGGCCACCACCCACGACGATCAGGTCGAACGCCTCCATCGCGCTGTACCTCAGCAGGTTTCCGGGTGGAAACCACGAGGCATCAGGCCTGCATGAAGCCATTCGACCAGCGACACGACATCGTAGACAGGCACGCCAAGGGTCCTCTCGATTGCTTGCGAATAGGGAGGAAGATTGGCGCATTCGCTGACCAGAGCGCCTATCGACGGCGTTTCGGCAAGCATGCGCTCCACGGTCTCCAGGGCGTCGCGCTCCTGTGCCGCGTAGGAGACCTGGGAGGCGTTATTGCGCATATTGGCGCGGATCGGCCCGTCGAAGGCGAGCTCACCGAGCGGAAGACCGACAGGAGCCCCGACATTGATGAAATGGTTGTCGGTGATGGCCTTGCGGTCCGAAACGATGACGCCGACCGTCTTGTCCGCCGGCAATGTCTGCAGCACGAGCGGAATCTGCATCAGACTGGATGAGGCTATCGGCAGCCCGCTGTAGGCGCGCAATTGCGGATGTACCATCGCCAGGAAACCGCAACTGGTGGCGATGCCGTCCACGCCCAATTCGGTCAGCCGGTCTATCGCATCGTAAAAAGCCGGCAAGATTTTTTCGGGGGCGCCCTCGATCACGTCCTGCGGGCGCACGCCTGTGACGACATGATATTGCACCGGGAAACGCCAGGTCAGGGCGTTGGCGACATCGCCGGGAAGGCGCTGGAATCCGGTGTCGAGCACGATAATGCCGATACGCGCGCCGTGGACCGGGCGACGGCGACGAGGGCGATCAGAGGCTTTCTCGACTTTTATGATAGGTTGCATCGGTAAGGGCCCTGCCTGGTCAATCGTCGTCGCCGGGCCTCGGACAGGCTTCGCGGTCGACGCTCATTCCCTGCCATCGCACCACCTTGCCGCTGTCGATGCCGAAGAGGTCGAGGGCACGGCCAACGCTGTGGTCCACCATCTCTTCGAGCGAACGTGGCCCGGCGTAGAACGCAGGAACGGGCGGCATGATGACCGCACCCATTTCGGCGAGCGCGGTCATTGTCCGAAGGTGCCCAAGGTGTAGAGGGGTCTCGCGCAGCATCAGGACGAGCTTACGGCGTTCCTTCAATACCACGTCCGCGGCGCGGCTCATGAGGCTGGAAGTGACGCCCGAGGCGATTTCAGACATCGTCCTGACCGAGCAGGGCGCGATCAGCATGCCGAGCGTCCGGAAGGATCCGCTGGAAATCGAGGCGCCGATGTTTTGAACGTTGTGGCAGACGCTGGCGCGCTCGGCGATCTCTGCCGGGCGCATGCCGAGTTCCTGGGAAAGCGTCAGATGCGCCGATCGCGTCACTACCAGATGCGTTTCGATGCCGGCGGCCCTCAGCTGGTCGAGCGCCCTGACACCATAAACGGCTCCGGAGGCGCCGGTAATGCCGACGATGATCCTGGGAGGCTGTGGCCTGCCGGCGCTGCTCTGCGAGGATGAAGCCGATCCGCTCACGCGTTTTCGAACCAGTCCGCGAGATCGACCTGGTCGGCAAGCCGAATCTTCTTGCGTTCGAATTCGGCCTTGCGATGGAACGGCTTGGTGGCGTCGATGAGCAGGCGTCCCCAATGATCCTTGGCCTCGTCGCGATAGAAGGAAGGCGTGTCGGGAATGATGAGCATGTCCTTATCGGGGCGGCAACGGGTCAGGGTCGCCCACATGACATCGTCCATGCTGTAGATGTTCACGTCTTCATCGACGACGGTGACCACCTTGGCCCAGATCGGCTCCGCGCCAATGGTTGCAAGCATCACTTGGCGCGCGTGGCCCTCGAACTGCTGGTCGACCTTGATCACGGCATGGTTGACAAAAGGCTGGCAGGTGACATCGAGAATGCCAGGCAGCGCTGCGCTTAACCGCTGGAAGATGTTGGCGGACACCGACAGTTCCAGCGTCAGCACTTCCTCGGCCGAGCCGCACAGGATGCTGTGGAACATGGCGTCGCGCCGCACCGTCACCCCCAACACCTCGAATACCGCATTCGGACCTTCGGGGACGTAGTAGCCCATGAATTCGCCGAAAGGGCCTTCAGGTCGGCGTTCGTTCGGCAGGAAGCGGCCCTCGATGACGATTTCGGTGTCGGCCGGAACCTCGAGGTCGATGTACTTGCACTTGCGCATGGCGATGGGGCTGCCCTTCAGCCGGGCCGCGACCTCGAGTTCATCCACGTCATAGGGCAGCGGTGCCGCCGCGGTGAGGAAGGATGTCGCCGGCGCGCCGATCAACATCGCCGCCTCCAGCGGCTTGCCCATTTTCTCGGCCTTCTCATGGTAGATGGTGAGGTGATGGCGCGGTGCCAGGCGGCAGCGTAGTTCGCTGTCGCTGACATACATCGAACGGTGATATGACAGGTTGCCGATCCCCGTCTCGGGATCCTTGGCGATGAACATGGCCGAGGTGAAATAGGGCGCCGCGTCGCGATCGGAGTAGGTGATGAGCGGCAGGTCGGACAGCTTGCATTCGGTCAGTTCCGGGTCTTCGACCTTGACGAAGGGATCGCCGACGCTTGCCGAGCCGAGATTGGCAAGATTGCTCCATTGGCGGCAGAAATCGGCCGAATCGATGCCGATCACCTCCGCCAGGCGCTCGCGCGAGCCATAGACGTTGGTAATGACGGGAAAGCGTGTGCCCTTGACGTTGGTGAAAAGGATGGGCTTGCCCCACCGTTTCTGGGCCACATGGGTGACCGCCGCCAGTTCATGGAACGGGTCGATCTCCTTGTCCACAACGAGTAGGTCGCCGCGTTCACGCAATCGGGCAACATAGTCTCTCATCGGATTCTCCTGGATGCCGCGGCGCTTCGCTGTGGGGTGGTGCCGCCGCGGTTCGGTGTGGCTTCATGCGAACTGCGCAGCCGGTAACGGTCGCCGGGATAGAGGAAGCGGCTGCGGGTGACGGGTACGCCTTCGCGCCATGTACGGCGGTCGAGCAGAAGGCAGGGCTGGTTACCGTCGATCTCCAGGGCGCGCCTGCTTTCCTCGTCGGCCCGGATGGCCCGGATCGTGTTGTCGACATAGGTGACTTCGGTTTCCCGCAAGAGGTAGGCGTGAGGGGTGATGCGGGTGAAGTCCTGCTTCAGATAGTCGGGAGCTTCCGCCTGGTTGACGAAGCGATCCTCGATTTGGATGGGCGTTCCGTCTTCCTTGTGGAGCAGGCGTGAGTGGCAGACCGGCCCCTCGTAGGGCAGGGGCAGCATGCCGGCGAACGGACTGTCGGGAGGCACGAAGCCGAGAAAGAGCACTTCGCTGGTATGCACGCCGCCGCTGAGGGCAATTTCCTCCGAAACGTCGGGCAGATCAAATATGGCGCACTGCATCCGGGGGCCGACGACGAAAGTGCCGCGACCCTGGATGCGGACCAGCATACCTTCCGACTGAAGCTCCCGCAGGGCCCGGCGCACCGTCAGGGAAGAGGCGCCGAACTCCTCGGCCAAGGATTCTTCGGAAGGCACCCGGAAATCGGCCGGCCATTCGTCTCCGCGTATGCGCTTTTCGATGGCCGATTTGATCTGTTCGTAAAGGGGTTGCGAGCTTTGAAGTTCGTTCGCCATTCCTTCTCTCAATCCCATTATAATATCATATATTAGTTGGATTAATACGACGAGTTTACACGAGTTGTCCAGCGTCATTTGGTTGGCGATGATCGGGGCGAGGCCGGAATCGATGGAAGCTCCAAGGGAAAATTGCGAAATTTGCGGTGGCTCTGAAGCGGCGTCGTTATCGTCAAGGAGCCGCTTCCATCTGCTTGACAATGGGGACACGGAACTTACACTATCATATATATTGGAATGTGATATATAATTTTTGGAACGACCCTTCGGGAGGTGGGAATGAGCGGCGATATCGTTCGGCATGACGAGAACAATCGCATGAGCCTTGCTGTGGAGGCCGGTGGTTTCGTCTTTCTGGCGGGCCTTACCGCGGTCGAGACGCGCGGCGGTACCGTCGCCGCGCAGACAAAAGAGATTCTTCAGAGAATCGACCATCACCTCGCCCAAGCAGGCACGAGCAAAGCGAAACTCGTCAGTGCGCAGATCTGGCTGGCCGATGCCGCTACGTTCAACGAGCTCAACCCGGTGTGGGAGGCCTGGGTTGCCGATGTCGGCAAGCCCGTTCGCGCCTGCGTGGAATCGCGCCTGGCGGACCCGGCCCTTACCGTGGAAATCATGGTCACGGCATTGCGGTGACCGGCCAGCCGTGATCGATAGATGAGATGTCTTTTGCGCAGCATGCCTGCCAAGGTTGCGGCTGATCCCGCAGCCTAACGATGTGACTTTTTCTGTAGAGCAGGGGCGCGGCGAGTTGATGGAAGCGGCATCCACACGTAATTGGGACGTAATCGTTGTCGGCGGCGGCATCGTCGGCTGCTCCGCAGCGTATTATGCCGCCAGGAATGGGATGCGCGTCCTGCTTGTCGAGCGAGACGCGCCTGGGTCGGCGCAGTCCGGCCGCAACCTGGGCTTTGTCCGTCAGCAGAACCGCGACTTTCGGGAACTTCCACTGATGATCGGCGCCCTGTCGATCTGGAAGGAAATCGAAGCGGAACTGGGGTGCCGGGTGGGATGGCAACAAGGCGGAAATCTGTCGCTGGCGTTCAGCGAAGCCGATCTCGTTTCCCGGCGTGAGTGGCAAAAGCGCGCGGCCGAAGAATTTGGCCTCGATACCCGTATATTGTCGGCAGCTGAGACCCAGGCGCTGGTGCCCCAACTGGCAACTGATCGCGGCGTTGTCGGGGCGATGTATACGCCAAGCGACGGCAAGGCTGAGCCTGCACGAGCGACCCGTGCATTTTTTGATGCGGCGCTCGCGGCCGGTGTGGCATTCGCCTTCGGCGAACCGGTGACGCGCATGGACACCAGCGCTGGGAAAATCTCCGGGGTCCAGATTCGCGACAGGCTTTACCGCGCGAGCACGGTGATCACCGCCGCAGGGGCGGGGAGCGCCGCCCTGTTGAGGAAAGCGGGATTGGATCTGCCGCAGGAGTTCGTTCGAGCGACGGTTGCAAGAACGGTAGCACGGCCCGAACTGAAAATACCGCCATGCATCTCAGGACAGCAAACCGGAATCCGGCAGGATTTGAACGGTGCCTATGTGATCTCGGTCGCGGGAGGGGAATATGACCTCCGCCTCGATTCCTGGCGTCATATGCGGTGGTACGAGGCTACCCGAAAATCCAATCCCGATGCGGCCCGCATAGATTATCTTGCGCCGATAAAGCGGCTTCTCCCGTCGCGGATGCCCTTGCCGGTCGCCGACTTTCCACCCAGCCGCGACCGTCCGCGCCCCGAACCCTTTCGCGTGGAACAGGCAAGCCGGGAGTTTTGCCGGCTCTTCCCGGGGCTGGCCGATTTGGAGATCGAGACCTCTTGGGCAGGAATCATTGACACGATGCCGGATGTCGTTCCGGTTCTCGGCCCAGTCGCGGGCATATCGGGCATGCTCGTCGGAACTGGATTCAGCGGTCACGGCTTTGGCCCGGGCCCGATGGCTGGGAAGGTTCTTGCAGACCTAGCCGCAGGCAGGCAATCGCTCGTCGATATTTCGAGCCTGTCGCCAATGCGCTTCGACAAAAAATGGACCTCGGCAAAGGCGGGATGAACACGTCGCGATGGATGGGGTGGCGGTAAGGGGCGCTTGCCGACTTGGCCGCGGACTTGCACCTGACCGAAACTTGGTTTCGGCCTGATTGATCGCAGCTGTTCAAAATGGTGCGCGACCATGACCCGCAGCGGCCGAGGCAGGCTACGGGCGGCCGCCAGGAGGGGTGCCATAGAGTCAGGAAGCGAAGCGGTCCGCTTCTGGTGATTGTCCGTTCAGCCCGGGTCTACGGAGCTTGATCTGGACGCGGTAATCTCAATCTCGACCCGCGCGCCGGGTGCAGGAATCTGGCAGATGAGGAAGGTACTTGTAGGTCTGATGTCGGCAAAGACTTCACCAAGAACCTGGGTAACGGCCGATGCCGCCTCGGCATCCGTGACGAAGACGCGGCTAACCACAGCATCGGCCAAGCTTGATCCCGCCTGACGAAGAGTGTCGTTGATCGATGAGAGGGCATTTCGTGCCTGCTGGGCAGGATCCTCGGGAAACTCGTTTGTGACTGGATCGCGTCCAGTCGTACCGGAAACGTAGATGGTCCTGCCATCGATGACGGCTTTTGCATAACCGGCGATGGCTTCGGACGGGGCACCGGAAAAAATCCTGTTGCGCATGAAGATTCCAGTCTCTGATTGAGTGATGCTGCCGATGGACTCGGAAGGCCCGGTGATCGCCGGGTATCGCAGAAGAGGGGAGAACGTGGCTTTCAGGTGCAACCCGTCTGGGCGCCCAAGCCAGATCGGCCCGGTTGGGTTGGCGCCTGTTCGCTTTCACGCGATCGCTTTACCAGGCGCCGGAGTTAGGCATAGTGGCCCAAGGCTCCGCCGGCGGCAGCGGCGCACCTTTCTGCATCAGTTCGATCGAAATGAGGTCGGGCGATCGGACAAACGCCATGCGACCGTCCCGCGGTGGCCGGCTCAGCGTAACGCCGCCCTTCACCAGCCGCTCGCAGACCGCGTAGATGTCGTCCACTTCCAGGCCCAGGTGTCCAAAATTCCGGGCCGATCCGTAGTCCTCGATATCCCAGTTGTAGGTGAGCTCGATCTGAGGTGCCCTGTCTCCGAGAGCCTCGATATCGTTAGGGGCGCAAAGGAAGACCAATGTGTAGCGGCCCTTTTCATTCTCCATGCGCTTCACCTCGACGAGCCCGAGCTTGTGCACGTAAAAGTCCAGAGCGGCATCCAGATCGCGCACCCGCACCATGGTGTGGTTGAACTTCATCGTATCCTCCGCAGTTGATCAGCCCAGGACATTGCTATACGTATCTCCTGTCAATTTCCATATCAAAAATTCCCAATAATGATATTTTAGTTGACATACGAGGCCGGTCACTTTGGCGGGTGTCATGCTGTGGCCGTTTCCCGGTTGTGGCAAGGTCCCGAGCTCTTTTGTCGATGGCGCAGGGAGCATTCTGACGCTCGCGACCATGGGGTTGGGTCCCCGAAATCGGCGGGGGAAAATCCCTCCATCGACAAATTTGGGCCGCGATCTTGATTAAAGTAGTATATTAATATAGCAGAAAAAATATCATTTATGTGGAGGGGCGGAGTGTCGACTCTTGAGGTGATTGGTCGGGTGATCATCGGCGGGTTTTTCCTGATTGCCGGGGTGCGGCACTTTCTGCATTTCAGACAGAGGGTCACGGTGGTGAAAACCAGCTACGGCTGGTTTTTGCCGGCTCCTGTCATGGCTGCCGGGTTTGCGGCCCAGGTCGTGGCGGGCCTGGCGCTCATCGCCGGATACTGGATACTGCCGGCGGTCTTTGTGCTGATTGCCTTCCTCGTGGTAGCGACCCCCCTCTACCACAACATGTTCATGTATAGCGGGCCGGAACGCGACCGGCATTTTTACATGATCCTGGTCAATTTCTCGCTCACCGCGGCGCTGCTGCTTATTGCGGCGGACGCGGGTCTGGTTGTGGCCTGAGGGCTCCAGGCGGCTCCAGGCATCATGCTCTGTCGCTTCGATCCAGGGATATTGGACCGGTGCCGCCCGAAATCGTCTGGCAGTGGGCGTCGCCGGCTGACGTGGCCTCCAGCCCACCTCACGGGGAAAACGTAAGGAGACAGGCCGATGGCGGAGGCCGACCAAGCGTTCGACGTACTGGTCGCGGGATCCGGCTCGGCTGGCCTGGCGGCGGCGCTTCGCACTTCAGCCGCGGGCCTTTCCACCATCATCGTCGAACGTGCCGATCTCATCGGTGGAACGACGGCGATCTCCGGAGCGGCCATCTGGATTCCGGCCAACCACCATGCTGCCGCTGCCGGCCTGTCGGACGACCCGGAGCGTGCCCTCGGCTACATCCGGGCTGTGGCTCCCGACGGCTGGAGAGAGACCGAAGACGCGCACTGGCGGAGCTTCGTCGATGAGGCTCCCAACATGCTGGCCTTCCTTGAAAAGGAGACTCCTCTGCGCTTCTCCCTGATCAAGGAGGCCGATCCCTATCTCGAAAAGGCAGGGGCTATGCGTATGGGGCGGATGCTTTCGCCCCGGATATTACGGAGGAATCTGGTCGGGGGATACGCCCGGATCCTGCAGCCCCCCAGCCTGCCGCATGTATTCACCTTCCAGGAGATGCTTGAACTCGACGCCTTCCACCATCCGGTCGAAGCCGTTTTCAAGAGATGGCCGCAACTGTTCTGGCGCTGGCTGACCGGCGCACGGGGGATGGGAACTGCCCTCGTCACCGGGCTGCTCAAGGGCTGCCTTGATCATGGCTGCCGGATCGCGCTCGAAACTCGCGCGATCGGCCCGATCGTCGATAGGGGACGGGTGAAAGGGCTGGTGGTGGAGGCGGATGGCCGGAAACGAAATATCCTCGCCCGCAAGGGGGTGGTCCTGGCTACCGGCGGGTTTGAATGGGATGCTGACTGGCGGGAAAGGTATTTCCCCGGACATTGTGACTTCCTCGGAAGCCCGTCGAGAAATGACGGTGATTCCCATCGCATCGCTGTCGAGGCCGGCGCCGAACTTGTTCACATGGATCAGGCGAACATCACCGGAGGCCTGCCGCTGAATGCGTCACGTCGCCCATTCGGCATCAGCTCCTTTTTTCATCAGGAACCCAACGCGATTGTCGTGAACCGCCATGGTCGGCGTTTTGTCAACGAATATCGCTTCAACCTCGGGGAAGTCATCGACGAACGCGATCCCTCCACGGGACAGGCCGCCCATCTGCCGGCATGGCTGATCAGCGACCAGGCGTTCCTCGAGAATTCGCCTATCGTAAGGCACTTTGCAGTGCGCAATCCGGGTTGGATCAGGAGCGGGAAAACAATCGCCGCGCTGGCTGAAGCGACCGCGCTGCCAGCCGGTGAACTCGCGCGAACGATCGAGCGCTTCAACATGTCCTGTGCTTCCGGGGTGGACGAACAATTTCACCGCGAGAAGGCAGTATCGAGCCAGGCCAGGACAGGGCCCGGAAGAAGCCGCCTGTCACCCATCCAAAAGGCTCCCTTCATCGCAATTCCATTCAACCGAACCATCGTCTCGACCAAGGGCGGGCCTCGAACCGACGCGGGCGGCCGGGTGCTCAAACCGGATGGAACATTGGTGGAGGGGCTCTATTGCGCGGGCGCGGCGATGGCTAACCCGTTCGGGACGTGGGCGGTGGGAGCCGGCACCACGCTGGGACCCAACATGACCTGGGGCTACATCTGCGCGAATTCCATCATCTCCGTGAACGACTAGGCCGTTCGAAAGGCGGCTGGTAGGGCGGGTACTCCACGAGTGCAATGCTTCTGAATGCTGACGGGCATGTTGAACAGCACGACGTAATACCGGGTGCCCCTCCTAAAAGATGGAGGTTCAGGGACGGCTACGCTGCCTCGACGCGGCTATCGCCCAGGACAGGTGCCGCCTTGGTCGAAAACGGGAAGGGGCGCGAAAAACGCCGCTCGTGCCTTGGATTGCTGCGTGGCAGGCTCAGATGATGCGCGAAAGAAATGCGCGTGTCCGCTCATGACTGGGGGCGCCAAAGATCAGCCGCGGCGGCCCTTCTTCAACGACCATCCCGCCATCCATGAACACGACCTTGTCGGCCACCTCTTCGGCAAAGCGCATCTCGTGAGTGACAACGATCATCGTCATGCCGTCGGCGGCGAGCGAACGCATCACATCGAGCACCTCACCGACAAGTTCGGGATCGAGCGCGCTCGTCGGCTCGTCGAAAAGCATGAGCTTGGGCTTCATCGCCAAGGCCCGGGCGATGGCCACCCGCTGCTGTTGTCCGCCCGAAAGCTGAGCCGGATATGCATCGAGCCTGCTGCCCAGTCCGACCCGATCGAGGAGCGCGACCGCCTCCTCGACGACCTCCTTGCGTGGGCGTTTCTGGACCAGGATGGGAGCCTCGATCACGTTCTGCAGCGCGGTCATATGCGCAAACAGATTGAAGCGCTGGAAAACCATGCCGATGTTGGATCGCCTGACGGAGATTTCCCTTTCCTTCAGTTCGTAAAGTCGGTCTCCCTTGCGTTGATACCCGACCAGGTCGCCGTCGACATAGAGTGCGCCGGAATCGATCTTCTCCAAATGGTTGATACATCTGAGCAGGGTCGATTTACCCGAGCCGGAGGGGCCGATCAGGCACACGACCTCTCCGAGTTCGACATCGAAATCGATCCCCTTGAGGACCTGGAGCGCACCGAAGCTCTTGCCTACCTGAACGGCGGAAACCATAGGCATTTTCATTTCAAATTCCTCATGGCTGAGCCGCCGAACATCCACCGCGACCAGGATACCGGTGCCACGCTATGCCCCCGGGAAAACCGTTTCTCTATCCGTCCCTGGACCAGGGTCATCACCGAGGTGATGGCGAGATACCAGAGGCAGGCGACAAGCAGCAGCGGAATGGTCTGGAAGGTCCGGGATGAGATCGTCTGGACCGAATAAAGGAGGTCGGACAGCGCAATGACGCTCACCAGCGATGTCATCTTCAGCATTCCGATCGTCTCATTGCCGGTCGGCGGCACGATGACCCGAACGGCCTGGGGAAGAACGATGCGCCTCAGAATCTGTCCCGGCCTCATTCCCAGCGCCCGGGCGGCCTCCTGCTGGCCCTGGTCGACGGACATGATACCCGCGCGGACGATCTCCGCCATGTATGCGCCCTCGTTGAGGCCGAGGCCGAGCAGGGCGGCGGAGTAGGGCGTGATCAGATCATTGGCCGAACCTTCGAAAAAAGTCGGACCGAAGGGTATGCCGATATAGATTTTCGGTATCAGGAACGCGAGATTATACCAGAAGATGAGTTGCACCAGGATTGGCGTTCCGCGGAAGAACCAGAGGTAGAGTCCCGCTGGGATATTGAGAAAAGGGTTCTCCGAAATCCGCATGACCGCGAGAATGACGCTCAACACCGTGCCGATGCACATTGCGGCCACGGTCAGCCAGAGCGTCAGCCCAAGCCCCCGCAAGATGACCGGCTCAAACAGATTCGCGAAGACGACGTCCCACCCGAAATTGGGGTTGGTAACGATTCCATGAGCGAGCCAGACCGCCACCGCCGCCATGACCACAGCGGCGACCCATCTGCCCGGCTTGCGGACAGGAACGACCGTCAGCTTCTGGTCGGAGGCAAGGTCGCGGTGCAGCCGCTTCGGCTCCGCTTGGTCAAGCGGCGTCTCAGGCACGGGGCAATCGAACTTTTGCGCTTGCATGGCTTCCAACGTTTCCTCCCATGCGCCGTTGTCTTGCAGGAAGATTCGGCGCTGTCTTCATTGAAGTCCAGACGGTTGGCCCGGTCGGTTCTCTCCGGCTTCGAGTCCCGATTGGGCGATCGAAGCCGGAAAGCTGCGGCGCCAAGACAATGATGGAAGCTTATGCCTTGGCTTTTTCGGATATCAGTTCGCTGTCGCGCCCTTGGAGACCAGATTGATGCCGGGCGTCTTCAGCTTAAGAGCCGCGATATCCCACTTGTCAAAGATGCGGTCATAGACGCCTTCGTCCATCAGCGCTTTCGTTGCGGCCAGCAGCGCATCGGCCAGTTCCTGGTTGTCCTTCTTCACGATGGGGCCACCGATCAGCTTCGGCAGCACATCCGGTACAAGGAGCTTCACCGGCTGGGACGACTGCTTCTTGATATAGGCGGCGGCGGAGGCATCGTTGACCAGAAAATCGACGCGACGCGAAAGCAGTGCCAGGACGGTAGCGTCTGCCGAGGCGAACTCGTTCGTCGCGATCGGCGGCTTGCCGTTCTCTACGCAGAGGGGAGAAAGCAAGTCCGTGACGCTCTGGACGAATGTCGTGCCCTTCTGCGCGCCGCTTTTCAGGCCGCACAGGCTCAGCGGATCATCGGTAACCGGGCTGCCCTCGAGCGTAAAGATGCCGTTGATGGAAACCGACAGGTCGATGAAGGTTACCTGCTTCTCGCGCTCGAGCGTGTCGGAAATGCACTCCATCGCCATGTCGTAGCGACCGCTCTGGACGCCGGGAATCAGGCCGTCGAAATTGATCGATTCCGGCTGGACCTTCACACCCAGCTTCTTTGCGATGGCATCCCAGAGGTCCGGCTCCCAGCCGATCATCGTGACATTGTCCTCCGCGAAGCTCTCGCAGGGAGGATAGTGCGCGTCGGTCGCCAGCTTGATGATCCCGGATTCCTGGATGCTCTTGGGCAGCATCGCATGCAGGGCCGGGTCGGTCTTTACCGTGGCAGTGATCGCGTCATCGGCAAGCGCGGTTGTCGGGCTGCCGAGTGCGAGAGCGGCCACGGCCAGGAAACCGATCGAAACTGCAGTTATCATTCTCTTCATTTTACTTCCCCTTTTGCTGGTGCGGTTGGAAGGGTTTGGCACCCTCTGGTTTGATCGCCCCTCTACCGAGGGCGTTCTTGCCGGCTGGCAATCGATTTGGTGGACCGGCCAATTTGCTTGCCTCATGTCGTACGGTTCAGGCCCTCTCAGACCTTCGTCTTCTCAAGTCGCTCAGCGAATAACGCGTGTGGATCGCTTCCGGGTCGAGGGCGAGTTCGATCAGCGCAGGCTTGCCCGAACCGATTGCGCGTTCGAAGGCGGGGGCGAAATCCTCGGTCTTTTCCACGCGCTCGGCGTGGGCGCCGTAAGCCTTGGCAAGCATGCAGAAATCGGGATTCACCAGGTTCGTCCCGTTGGCGCGGCCATCGAGCTTGTTTTCCTCGTGAATGCGGATCGTCCCGTACATGTTGTTGTTGAAAAGCACGATGATGACGTTCGCGCCGTACTGGACAGCGGTCGCGAGTTCCTCGCCGCACATCTGGTAGCAGCCGTCGCCGACGAAATTGACGACGGTCCGTCCAGGATAGAGCAGCTTCGCCGAAATGGCGGCCGGAAGGCTGTACCCCATCGAGCCGCTGATCGGGCCGAGCTGCGTGTGCAGTCTGTAGTGGGCGAAATACCTCTGGCTCCACGTCGCGTAAGCACCCACCCCGTTCGTGACGATGGCATCGTCGGGCAAACGTTCCCGAAGCCACTTCATCACGTTCGGCAGATCGATCGGGCCCGGACACGATCCCGGCGCCGTTTCCCTCTCGAAAGTCTGACGTAGCCGCCGGCTCCATTCCGTCCTGGCGGCGCTGTCGGCCGGAGGGAGCGCGGCGAGCGAGGCGGCAAACGCGTCATTGTCTGCAAGTATCGCGAGATCGACCTGAAACACCCGGTTCAGTTCTTCGAGACTGCCCGTCACATGGATGAACTTTTGCTTCGGCACGGGAATATCGAAAAGCGTGAAGCCCTCCATATATCCGGCGCCTATCGTGTTCACGTCGCTGAGCGCGTCGTTAACCATGATAACCAGGTCGGTGTCCTTGATGTGCGAAAGGAGGGCTGGGTTGGCGCCGATGCCGATTTCTCCAGCGTAGCATTCCAGCCGATGGTCAATGATGTCCCGACGGCGGAAGGTCGTGACGACGGGCACGCGGCAGTTCTGCGCAAATCGCTGGATGTCGTCGCGCGCCTGTTCCGTCCAGCCGGAGCCGCCAACAATGACGATCGGCCGCTCCGCGACCGAGAGCATGGCGCGGACCTTTTCCATGTCGGCCGGGGAGGGCATCCCAACGGAGGCTCGCGTATAGGGCTTTCCTTCAGCGACGACACATTCCTCCTCGAGCACGTCTTCCGGCACCACGAGGACGACGGGCCCCATGCGGCCGGTCATGGCGGTATGATAGGCGCGTTGGATGAATTCCGGGATGCGCCTCGGATCGTCGATCTGGGCCACCCATTTTGCCATGGGCGCAAACATCGTGCGGAAATCGTAGGACATGAACGCTTCGCGCTCCATCAACCCGCGCTTCACCTGGCCTACGACCAGGATCATGGGAGAAGAATCCTGGTAGGCCGTGTGCACGCCGTTGACGGCGTTGGTGGCGCCAGGGCTGCGCGTGACAAACGCAATGCCCGGGCGCCCGGTCAATTTGCCGTGGGCCTCCGCCATCTGGGCTGCGCCGTTTTCGTGGCGGCAGGTGACTGTGCGGATTTCCGGATGACGGCACGCCAGGGCATCCAGCACGGAAAGAAAACTCTCGCCAGGGACATGGTAGACGAGTTCGACCCCGTTGAGCCCGAGTTCGTCAGCAAGAATCTCGCTGCCTTTCCGCTTTATCATTTGTGCTACCTTCTCCTGGCCCGACTCCGATCTGTCCCGTCTTCTTCAACCAATGACAAAGGGGTTTTCGATCTCCTCGGCTGTTGATAGCCACACCGCCTTCGTCTGGAGATATTCGCGAATACCCTCCACGCCGTTCTCGCGTCCCAAGCCGCTCTTCTTGTAGCCGCCGAACGGGGTCGTGTAGGAGATGTCGCGATAGGTGTTGATCCACACGCTGCCCGCGTCGAGCTGTTCGGACATACGAAGCGCGCGCTTCATGTCCGAAGTCCAGACGCCGGCCGCCAGGCCGAACTCGCTGTCGTTTGCAATCGCTACCGCTTCTTCCTGGTCATCGAATATGATCGTCGAAAGGACAGGGCCGAAGACTTCCTCCCGGGCGATCCTCATATCGTTTTTGACGCCAGTGAATATGGTGGGCTCTATGAAAAACCCGTTCTCGCATTCGGCCAGCGCGGGTCGCTTCCCCCCCAGAACGAGGCTCGCGCCTTCCTGCCGGGCAATATCTATGTAGCCCAGCACCCTATCGTACTGCATGGAGTTGGCAATGGGCCCGATCTGGGTCTCCGCGCGGCGCGGATCGCCGACCCGTGCCGCGGCGCTAAAGGCGGAAAGCTTCTCGATGAACTGGTCGTGAATGCGCCTCTGCACTAGCAGGCGCGAACCGGCGATGCAGGTCTGTCCCGTCGCTCCGAAAATGCCACCGACCACCCCGCGCACGGCGTTGTCCAGGTCAGCGTCGTCGAAGACGATGTTTGGCGATTTGCCGCCCAGTTCGAGGCTGACGCGCTTCACGTCGCGTGCCGCGAGCGAATACAGATGTGCCCCGGTTGCCGTGGAGCCCGTGAAGCCCACGTGTCGCGTCAATGGGTGCGTGACGAGCGGTTCGCCGATTTCCTTGCCGAACCCGGTCACCACATTGATCACACCAGGCGGGAAGCCAGCCAACTCGACCAACTCCATAAGCTTCAGGGCAGTGGCGGAAGTATGTTCCGCCGGCTTCATGACGATGGTGTTTCCTGCGGCAAGGGCGGGCGCTGCCTTGAGCGAGAAAAGCAGCAACGGCGCGTTCCATGGAACGATGCCCACACAAACCCCGAGAGGCTCCGGACGGGAATAGCTCAGCGCCGGCTTGTCGCAGGGGTGGACGACGCCTTCGATTTTATCGGCGAGGCCCGCATAGTAGTAGTACCATTTGGGAATATAGCGGATTTGATGCCGCATTTCCGCGAGCAAGCGGCCATTGTCGCGTACCTCTATCTCCGCGAGCGAGTCCGCATGTTCTTCGATGAGGCTGCCAAGCCGATGAATGAGCCTTCCACGCTCGGAAGGATGCATGGACCGCCAGGGGCCTTCTCTGAAAGCCCGGTCTGCGGCTCGAACGGCGCGGTCGGCGTCCGCTGAATTTCCTCTCGGCACCAGTGCCCATGGCTTGGCCGTGAAGGGATCCACCGTTTCGAAGTAATCCCCGGATGCCGGCTCGACCCACTCGCCGCTGATATACATCTTCATTTTGCTGAGCTCGCCCGCCATCCGTTCTCCTGCTTTCCTGGTCCACTGCCCCGCCTGATGCTCTAAGTCGACACCGGTGAGTGATTTACGCATCATTTCTGAATGAAAGTGATATCATTTCGGAGAGAAAATACTGATGTTTTGTCCTTGTCAAGGCAGGTAATGGGGAAAAGACGCTGTATGATGGGTGATCGAGACGCCGAAAATGATATCGCGGGCCGCGTCGGAAGCACTACGAAGGGATAAAGGGTCGAAACCGGTCCAATCGATGTTCATCTTCCTTGCTGCCAGCGACCACCGTCTTCTCTGGACGGTCATCAAGCCTCTCGGCCGAGGGGCATCCCGGCGAAGCTGGGTATTGGTCCCCAATGGGATGTCCTTTTAGATAAGGTCGGATTGAATGCGATATGCTGCGAGACGTGCTGCCCAGAGATACGCAGCAGCACTCGGATGTATTGACATCGTGGATACGGAAAACTATATCCCAACCATGGCAAAACCCCGTCCTGTCCAATCCGAGTCCTCGTCCCGTTCCTCTGCCCCCGTGGCGCCCGTTGTCGCGTCCGATACGAAGGGCAGTATCAATTTGCGGATCGAAACCGGCACCCGGAAGCTCATCGACGATGCGGCGGCTATCCTCGGCAAGACACGGACCGAATTCATGATCGAGAGCGCCCGACAGCAGGCGGTCGATGTATTGCTCGATCAGCGCCTGTTCACGCTCGATCCCGAGCGTTACGACGCCTTCGTGCAGGCGCTTGATAATCCCCCCGCGCCCGGGCCGAAACTCAGGGCGCTGCTGCGTCGCACTCCGGCGTGGCAGAAATAGATTAAAGTGCCGAGCCACCCAGAAACACGACTGTCGGCTCCCGTTCCGCTGACCGCCGAGCATGATCTTTCGGCGTTCGACTGTGGTGAGCCGGTGCTGAACGACTGGCTGCGCCGTCGGGCCTTGAAGAATGAAAGCCGGTTTTCGCGCACCTATGTCGTGTGCGAGGGGCAAAGGGTCGTCGGCTATTTCTGCATCTCGGCAGGATCGGTGGAGCGTGGTGCGGCCCCCGGCAAGGTGCGCCGCAATGCTCCGGACGTCATCCCGGTTTCAGTGATCGGACGCCTGGCCATCAATCGTGATCATGCGGGCAAGGGACTTGGCGCGGACCTGCTGTCGGACGCGCTGCGCCGGATAGCGCAGGCCTCCCAAATCATCGGTATCGGAGCGGTTCTGGTCCAGGCCAAGGACGAAGCGGCGAAGCGCTTCTACCTACGCTGTGCCGAGTTCCTGGAATATCCCGAGGACAGCCGAACGCTGTTTCTACCGATAGAAACCGTAATCGCGGGTTTTGGCTAGGTGCACGACGGCACCCCGGGCATGACGCGCCGACGAAGCCGCCGGTATGCAGAAGATTTGACGCCGGATTTCTGAGGTGCATGCTCCTTGGCCATGAACTGAACGAGCCTTCCCAGATAGCGAAAACGGCGGCAATCGGCGGACTGGAAACGATCAAGCCGGAAACCTTACACCCCATTTTCCAAACCCGCCGGAACTCCGGTTCGTAGCCTTGGAGCCTCATTCCTCGCAAAAAGAGGGCCCTAGAGGAGAAAAGTCCAATGGAAGGAAGCAGATATAGATCGATAAGGACGATCCTGAGTTCCCGTCTCTTGCTTCGATGCAGATGAGAAGGCATTTCCGGCACCACCACCTCGAATGTCGGAGGGGCGATACCACCGAGTAGGTGGCCACCGCGGGGGAATCCGTCGCACAGGCCGAGCACCGCATGCATGGCAGGGCGGGTTACCGCTACAACATCCCGTTTAGCCGGGCGGCGAAAAGATCGGCGGCGGTCACCATCTCGACCTGCGTGCCGTAGCGGCTCTCATAGATGCCGAGCATCGCATCGTGCGTCGAATCAGCTCCAGAACAGATCGCATCGGCGACGATGATCACGCGGTAGCCAAGGTCGACCGCGCCCATCACCGTTGCCAGGACGCAAACCTCGGTTTCGGCACCGGACACGATAACGGAATCGATTCCAGCGGCGCGAAGGCGAGCGTGCAGCGAGCCGTGCCAAGCGGACATGACGGCCTTGTCCTCCAGCACAGCCGGAGGCACGAACCGGGCAAGCTCCGGAACAAGGTCAAGCATTTGAAGGTCGATCCGGTCACGGGTCATCGTCTTCCACTTACGATAGTACCGGCGCCAGGCGCCACCTACGTCGTCGGCGAATCTGGGCGGGATGAAGCGCGTAAAAACGGTGCGCGCCGGATCAAGCTCCACGACCGCGACAACATTCGGCAGAACCCGCTCCATCCACGGCGTGTGCCATTCGGTCGCCTCTGCGAACATGCGCTGCATGTCGATGCAAAGGTGAACCCAGCTGTCGCGGAGCGGACCGAACCGCAAGCCTTCGTCGAGTTTCGTCATGCGTGCGCGGCTTCCCTGACGATGCTTTCCGCTTCCGCTTTGTCGAGACGGGCTTTTACCTTCGCGTCCTTGCCGTCGGCGGCCTGGTAACCGACCAGGAAATCCTCGATATCCGTGAGCTGCGCGGACGGAACGTCAGACAATTCATAGGGCGGACGATCCCGATGCCGTAGCGGCGGCACCGCCAGCAGGCGGTCGTTGCGGTGCCGTCCGTCTGCGACCATCTCCTCAATCGCGATGCCGCCGATGAGCCTGCAGCCTACCAAGGAGCCCGTCGGAAGGTCGGCGTCCGTCCGAAGTAGAACGTCCAGCGGATCGCCGTCCTCGGCGCGGGTCGATGGGAAGAATCCAAACGCGAAGGGAAACCAAAGCCCATCGCCAGCAACTTCTTGGCCCGGAACAGCCCAGTTTCGGGATCGCAGGCGAACTTGGTGCGACTCCCACGCGGGGTTTCGACCACGACGTTGTAGCAGTTAGCCGTGCAAAGTGGAATCTTGTCGAGCGAAGAAGCCATCACGGGATAATTCGGATCGGCGGGCTGCGTTCCTGGCCGCTCATTCGATTTCAATCCAGGCCGGCGCTTGGTCGCTGGGCTTTTCCCATCCCCGAACGTCGGCGTCCACGCCTGCCCCTCGCAGTTGGTCGGAAAGCGGCGGGCTGATCAGGAGATGGTCCATCCTGAGGCCGGAACTGCGATCATAGCCGCCACGAAAAGAGAAATTCCAATAAGTGTAAACGCCCTTTTCGGGATGGGTGCGGCGAACCGCGTCAATCCAACCGTCCCCCAGCATTCGCGCATAGGCCTGCCTGCTTTCGGGAAAATAAACCGCACCACCCAGCCAGCGTCTCGACACGACGGCGTCGATCGGGGTGGGGACGACATTGTAGTCGCCGCACAGAACAACGGGCGCATCTTCCTGCAGCAGCGATCGGCCATAACCGATCAGGCGGTCGAACCAGCGCAGCTTGTAGTCGAATTTTCGGCCTGGCGCGGGATTACCGTTGGGAAGGTAAAGACAGCCGACGATCAGGCCATTCACTTCCGCCTCGAGATAGCGGCTATGCGTGTCGCCCGGATCGCCGGGCAAGCCGCGCCTGCGCTCCACCGGGACGGCGTCGCGCGCGAGGATCGCGACGCCGTTGTAGGATTTCTGGCCAGGCCAGATTGCGCTGTAGCCGGCGTCCCGAATGGCGTCGACCGGGAACTTCTCGTCCGAGGTCTTTAACTCCTGAAGGCAGACGATGTCGCAGGCGCTTTCATTCAGCCACTTCAGCAGGACCGGCAGCCGGCCGTTGACGCCGTTCACATTGAAGGTGGCAATCCGCGTCGCCGGCATATTCCGCGCTCTGTTTAGTGTTTCCCGAGCTTGCCCTCGACCTTCTTGCGGCTGTTGCCGACCGACTTCACCGCCGACTTGACTTGCGCTTTGCTCGCTCCCGTCTTGCCTGATTCATAGCGCACTTCGTGCTCCTTGTCCGGCGGCAACGCGTGCCCGATCCTGGTTCCGGCCGCGGGTCGTCTGGGAATTCGCCATTATCTTTCTCCGTGATTGGCACTGCCAGCATTGACAACGCGGTCGGACTCGTCCGGTTCAATTTGCCGGCTGACATGCCTCCGGCACGTTGGGGGCCTCCTCGGAAAATTTTGCGACCACCTCTTGAACGATATTTTTGCTGTCCCCAAACCGATCTGTCGTCGGGGCTTCGGCCCGACGGTTTGGCGTCGCAGAGACGCTGTGACGCTGCTTGTTACCCATGTTGCTTTACGAAGGATGTGGCTATGAGAAGCTTCGATTATTCCCCGCTCTACCGTTCAACGGTCGGCTTCGACCATCTCTTTGACATGCTCGACAATGGCGTGCGCTCGGACTGGCCTCCCTACAATATCGAGAAGGTCGGCGAGAACGACTACCGCATCCTCATGGCGATAGCGGGCTATGGCCCGGAAGAAGTGCAACTCACCCAGCACGGACCCGATCTGGTCGTGACCGGACAGAAGCAGCCTGAACAAGGTGACCGGCACATTCTCCACCAAGGTCTAGCGATCGGCAATTTCAGGCAGGTCTTCAAGCTGGCGGACCACGTCAAGGTCGCCCGAGCAGCGCTGGAAAACGGCCTGCTGTCGGTCGACCTCGTGCGCGAGGTTCCTGAGGAACTTAAGCCTCGCCGCATCGCTATCGGTTCGGCTGAGAACTTCACGGTGGCTGATGATGCTGGCAGGAAGAAGCAGATCAGCCTGGATACGGAGCCGCAGCGCAAGGCAGCGTGACTTAGACGCGCCCCAAAACCTGCGATTTGCCTTCCGGTGTCGGCCGGCAGGCACAGATTGCGGAGAAACGGAGATGATAGCTCAAACCGGTTTTCAAGATACAAGCCCCCGCGGCGCGGACGTTCCCTTCAGGCCGATATTCCGGCGTCCTGATGAGGTCCTCGGCGATCCCGAGATGAGCACGAGGAGAAGCGGGCCCTGTTGGCGTCCTGGGCGTCTGACGCGCATGCCGTTCCCGGACTGCCCTCGATGCGCCGGCTGGAGGACGGCACTCTTATTGAGATCGACGAAATCCTGCATGCGCTCAAGTCGCGGGACGCAACTCGTGACCCCGGATCTTCGAGGACGACCACAGTTGGCGGACACAGCTACAGCGCAGGAGCAGGCCGTTGCGACACTGGGCTCGCATTATGCGCCATCGCCGGCGCGATGACGACGACGATCCGCCGCCTTCTCCTGTGCTAGAAGCTGTTGTATCGAAAGCCGGTCGTGGCGGCGCCTTTGCCTATCCCGTACCGGCACGGGCATGACCGGCGCCATCTTGCGGGCTTGGCAGGCCGCGACCGGCTGCGTTGGCCGGTAACCTCGCCCAGCGGAACGTAATGTTGCTTCCGGCGTTCATGTGACAGTCCGTTCCGCTGAGGCGCTCATGGCAAATGACAAGCTCTCAACTTACAAAGCCAAGCGCGATTTCGACAAAACCCGCGAACCGAGCGGCAAGGAAGCAATCAGGCGATCGAACCGCCGGCGCTTCGTCATTCAGAAACACGACGCCACCCGGCTGCACTACGATCTTCGGCTCGAACTGGACGGCGTCTTCAAATCCTGGGCCGTGACCCGCGGGCCGTCGCTCGACCCGCACGACAAGCGTCTGGCCGTGGAAGTGGAAGATCACCCGCTCGACTATGGCGATTTCGAAGGAACGATCCCGAAAGGCCAATATGGCGGCGGAACAGTCATGCTGTGGGATCGCGGCTATTGGGAGCCGGAAGGAAAGAAGAGCCCTGAACAGGCGCTGGCCAAGGGAGACTTCAAGTTCACGCTCGATGGCGAGCGGCTGCGTGGCAGCTTCGTCCTGGTGCGGATGGCAAACGACCGCGAACGGAGCAAGCGAACAAACTGGCTGCTGATCAAGCATCGTGACGAATACGCCGTTGAGAAGAACGGCGCCGCGGTGCTTGAGGAGAACGACATTTCTGTTGCCTCCGGCCGCACAATGTCGGCGATCGCCGCCGGTAAGGGCCGCAAGCCGAAACCGTTCATGTTGCAGGGCGGCAAAGTGGAGGCAGACGCTGTCTGGGACAGCCGCACTGGCTTGGCTGCCGAGGAGCGGAAGGAGAAGGCCACCGCGAAGAAGAAGCCCGATATTGCGGCCGCCGCCGACCTTCCCGACTTTATCTCCCCGCAGCTTTGCCAGACGCTCGCCCGACCACCGTCCGGAATCGGATGGCTGCATGAAATCAAGTTCGACGGCTATCGCATCCAGATGCGGGTGCTGAATGGCGAGGCGACCCTGAAGACACGCAAGGGTCTGGATTGGACAGCCAAATACCCCGCCATCGCGCACGCCGCCGGCGATCTGCCCGATGCGATCATAGACGGCGAGATCTGTGCCCTCGACGAGAACGGCGCTCCCGACTTCGCCGCCTTGCAGGCCGCTCTCTCAGAAGGCAAGACCGATGACCTTGTCTATTTCGCGTTCGACTTGCTGTTCGACGGCGGCGAGGATTTGCGCGCGATGCCGCTCTCGGAGCGCAAGGCCCGCTTGCAACGCCCGCTGTCCGAGGTCGGCGACGATGCCCGGATCCGCTTCGTCGAACATTTCGAGACCGGCGGCGAAGCAGTGCTGCGCTCGGCCTGCCGGTTGTCGCTCGAGGGCATCGTCTCCAAGCAGGCCGACGCGCCCTACGCCTCGGGCCGCACGGAAACCTGGGCAAAATCGAAATGCCGCGCCGGCCATGAGGTGGTTATCGGCGGCTATTCCACGAGCAACGGCAAATTCCGGTCGCTTCTGGTCGGCGTCAACCGCGGCGACCATTTCGTCTATGTCGGCCGTGTCGGCACCGGCTACAGCGCCGCCAAGGTCAAGGACCTGCTGCCGAAGCTGAAGGCGCTCGCGACGGCTAAGTCGCCGTTCACCGGCATCGGTGCGCCGAAGAAGGAGCCCGGCGTGACTTGGCTGAAGCCAGAACTGGTGGCCGAGATCGAGTTTGCCGGCTGGACCGCGGACGGCCTCGTGCGACAGGGGGCCTTCAAGGGGCTGCGCGAGGACAAGCCGGCCGCGGAAGTGGAGGCGGAGAAGCCCGCTTCACCGACAGGGACGGATATGCCGGAGCCGGAGGCGCCGACGAAACCTTCCCGGCACCGCGGCAAGGTCAACGTCATGGGCGTGCTGATCTCCAACCCGGACAAGCCGCTCTGGCCCGACGCCAACGACGGCAAGCGGGTCACCAAGGAAGATCTGGCGCGATATTACGAGGCCGTCGGCTTCTGGCTCATCGAACATATCCGTGGACGACCGTGCTCGATCATCCGTGCACCGGACGGGATCGGCGGCGAGCAGTTCTTTCAGCGTCACGCAATGCCTGGAACGTCCAATCTGCTGGAACTGGTGAAAGTATTCGGGGGCAAAAAACCTTACCTACAGATCGACCGCGTCGAGGGCCTCGCCGCCGTCGCCCAGATCGGCGCACTCGAACTGCATCCCTGGAATTGCGAGCCCGGCCGGCCGGAAGTGCCGGGGCGGCTGGTCTTCGATCTCGATCCCGGTCCCGACGTTCCGTTTCCAAAAGTCGTCGAAGCGGCAAAGCAGATGCGCGATCGCCTCGACGATCTCGGTCTCGTCAGCTTCTGCAAGACGACAGGCGGCAAGGGGCTGCACGTCGTCACGCCGCTCGCCGTCGCCAAACGCAGCAAGCTCACCTGGCCGGAAGCCAAAGGCTTCGCGCATGACGTCTGCCTGCAAATGACGCGCGACAATCCCGAACTTTACCTGATCAAAATGGCGAAGAACCAGCGCCACGGCCGCATCTTCCTCGATTATCTCCGCAACGACCGTATGGCGACCGCCGTCGCGCCGCTGTCGCCGCGCGCGCGGCCCGGAGCGACGGTGTCGATGCCGCTCACCTGGACCCAGGTCAAAGCCGACCTCGATCCGAAGCGCTACACGATGCGCACCGTGCCTGGATTGCTATCGAAGAGTGCTGCGTGGAAGGACTACGGCGATGGTCATCGTCCGCTGGAGGCCGCGATCAAACGGCTCGCCCGCTCGATGAAACAGGCGGCCTGATCAGGCGTCGCGCTCGTCCATGTCGAAGACGGCCGCATTGTCCTGGACTTCGCGCAAGCCCTTGTAGGACGCGTGCCGCAGCCTGCCTTCACGGGTCCAGCCGCGGAACTCGATCTCGGCGATCAGCGTCGGTTGCGCGAAGACGCGGTTGTTGCCCTTCAACGGAACAGCAGGCGTCTTTGTTTTCAATGCGTCGAGGGCGCTGCGAAGCGAGGCGGCATCCTTGCCGTTGAAGCCGGTCCCAGCTTCTCCGACATAGACCCAGTCGTGGCCGCGTTTCGCGGCCAGCAGGAGGCTGCCGATGCCGCCACGCGCTGCCGACGACGCTTCGTAGCCAATGATCATGAAGCTTTCGCTCTGGAAGCATTTGATCTTCAGCCAGTCGCCGGTGCGGCCGGACCGATAAGGCTGGTCGCACCGCTTGGCGATGATTCCCTCAAGGCCGATGTGGCAGGCCTGCTCGAGAAGCTCGACGCCGTCGGCTTCCACTTCCTCGGAGAGCCGGATCGCTCCGTCGCTGCCCGGAACGACCAGATCCTCCAGTAGATGGCGGCTCACAGACAGCTCGGAGCCGGTGAGGTCATGTCCGTCGAGATAGAGCAGGTCGAACACCATGAGGATGGATTCGGTCGATGTTCTCTTGCCGCCGCGACCGCCAAGTGACATTTGCAGCGCTCCGAAATCCGAGCGCCCGCTGTCGTCGAGTACCACCGCTTCTCCGTCAAGGATCGCCGCATGAACGCCGAGCTGCCTGGCGGCGCGCGCGATCGATGGAAACCTGTGCGTCCAGTCATGGCCGCCGCGCGTGATGATGCGAACGTCCTGTCGGTCGATATGCACGGCAAGTCGGTAGCCGTCCCATTTTACCTCGAACAGCCAGTCCGGCCCTGCCGGCGCATTCGGTTTCAGAACGGCGAGACAGGGTTCGATCCGCTTCGGCATTGGGTCGAACGGTAGGTCGGGTTGCCTAGCATCGCGCAGGCGCAGGCGCGCTGACCGGATCGCTGGCTCAGATGGTGAGAGCAGCGCAGCCGCCGGTTTGGAGGATCGGCGCATCCTAGCGCTTGCCCTTACGGCTTTCGCCTTCGACTGACTTGCGCAGCGCGTCCATTATGTTGATGACGTTGTTCGGCGTGGCCTTCGGCTCGGCGCCTTTCGCCTTCGTCGGACGCCTGGTCTTCTTCCGCTTGGCTTCGATGATCTCCAGCAGTTTGTCCTGGACTGGGTCGGCGACGAGCTTGCTGTCCCAGTGGCGGGTCTGTTTCTTGATGAACTGCTGGATCAGCGGCATCATCTCGGAATCCGACTTGTTGTCGTTGATTCCCTCGAAATAGGCCTCCTCGTCGCGCACCTCATCGCCATAGCGCAGCGTCCACAAGACGATGCCCTTGCCGCGCGGCTCCAGCATGACGGCGCGCTCGCGGCGCGAGATCACCAGCCGGGAGATGCCGACCATGTCCTCGGCGGCCATCGCATCGCGGATCACCGAGAACGCCTCCTCACCGACCGGCTCGCTAGGTGAAAGATAGTAGGGCTTGTCCAGCCAGATCCACTCGATGCTATCGCGAGGCGAGAAGACGTTGATATCGATGGTCTTCGTGCTGTCGAGCGCAACGCTTTCGAGTTCCTCGTCTTCGAGGATGATGTAGTCGTTCTCGCCCCGCTGGTAGCCTTTAACCTCATCCTCATCGCTGACTTCCTTGCCGGTAACCGCGTCGACATAGTGGCTGACGACGCGGTTGTGGGTCTCGCGATTGAGGGTATGAAAGCGCACCTTTTCGCTTTCCGAAGTGGCCGGCATCATCTGCACAGGGCACGTCACCAGCGAGAGCTTCAGATAGCCTTTCCAGTAGGGGCGAACCGCCATGATGTCCTCCTTCGATCAGGCGGCGTGCTTCGAATTGGCGGCCCGCTTCGGTGCCTTGGCGCCGGACCTCGACTTCGCGGCGGGGCGTTTCGGCTTCTCACTTGAACCGATGCCAACGCTCTGGCGCAGGGCCTGCAGAAGATCATCTGGTTGCGAGGGCGGCGGTGCCTTCTTCTTCGGCAACGGCTTGCCTTCGATCTTCGCCTTGACCAACTCGGCGACAGCGGCGTCATATCGGTCATCGAAGCTCTTGGCGTCGAACGATCCCTTCTTGGTATTAATGATGTGCTTGGCGAGGTCGAGCATCTCGCCCTCGATCTTCATCGCGGGAATGTCCTCGAAAGCTTCCTTGGCCGACCGCACTTCATAATCGAAGTTCAACGTCGTGCCGATCAGGCCTTTGCCGTGCGGGCGGATCAGCACCGTGCGCAGCCGGCGAAACAGGACCGTGCGCGCCAGCGCGGCGACCTTCGCCTGCCGCATGCCGTCGCGCAGCAGCCTGAAGGCGTCGGCGCCCATCCTGTCGGGCGCAAGGTAGTAAGGCTTATCGAAATAGACATCGTCGATCTCGTCGCAAGGCACGAAGGCTTCGATCTTCAGCGTCTTGTCGCTTTCCGGAACCGCCGCGGCGATTTCCTCCGGTTCGAGCACGACGAAATCGCCGTTCTCGATCTCGTAGCCCTTGACCTGGTCCTCCCGCTCCACCGGATCGCCGGTCTCGCTGTCGACGAATTCGCGGCGGACACGGTTGCCGGTGGCGCGGTTGAGCGTGTTGAGGGCGATACGCTCGGACGAGGAAGCGGCCGTATAGAGCGCTACCGCGCAGGCAACTTCTCCGAACTTGATGTACCCCTTCCAGTTTGCCCGCGCTGTAACCATGACACCTACACTCCGGCACAACCTATGCGAGTCAATAAAGCCGTGGACTGCCGATATGGTTCCGGCATCAAAAAGAATCTCAATTCAAAGGGTTGGACGGCATTGCTCGATCGGAATGCCGTTTACGCCTGCGTAGCCGCAAAAAGGCACAGTGGGGCAGAATGGAGATTTGACCCAAACACGTCGCGCCGTAAGGTCAGCGACCTAGCCTTAGGTCAGCCCGCGACGCTTGCGCTCCTCCCCCAGAAAGCGGCGAGCGTCGTCGACAATCCCGAAGGGGCGAGTTTTGACATCCTATGACCGCTCAGTGATAGATTCGTAGCGGACAGATATCACCGACTGGGGAGAAGATGGAGAGAAACGGCCGTTCGGTGGTATCTCTCCGCAGCGAACAGGCTGTCAGGTCGATGCGGAGTAATCATGCGCAAGGTTGGCGACACTGCTTTCAACGGTAACGAGGTGCTCTGGAAGCACTTCCGTCCCGAGCGCTCCCTTTCAACGCTCGCCGAGAGTGGACGCTATTTCACATCGGCCAACCAGTTCATCAATCCGTTCGAAGGCGCCGTCCCGTCCAGTTGAACGTGCCGCCGCCTGATCCACCCCGATATCGGGGGGATATGGGCCGCCAGTGACATTGTTCGTCTCGGACCATGCGTTATAGGCGGAGTGACGGTCCGATCTATTTAGTTTCCGCAATGCTACTCGCAACTGGGCACTCGGCCCAAAAGGGCCGATCTTGCCGACGGCCGAAAATTACTCTTTTACGCAGTCACCGTGCAATCGAAGGCGGTATCAATCGCCTTCGTAAGTGGCGTTGTCTCCACCCAGCCGCTGTTTTAAAATATGCTCGTCATGGAACTCTCGCCAGGGAGGATGCAATGATCAACCGCAGATTCATGCGTGTGGCTCGGGCTTCGTGGGTTCTTTGGCTCTTTACGCTGCCCGTCCAAGCGAGCAACCTAGGCGATCTTGTCAAGACTGGTGACGTTGCAGCAGTGACTTCCGCCTTGGACAAAGGTGCCGCTGTTAATGAAATTGACGGGGTTACAGCGCTCTATATTGCCTGCGAAGCTGGAAGCGCCGAGTTAGCCAAACTTCTGATCGACCGTGGGGCAGACGTTAATCTACCTGTCAGTTGGCAACGAACGCCCCTCTACGCCGCCAGCAAGGGTGGGTACCCCGACATCGTGAAGCTGTTACTGAAGCACGGAGCTAATCCAAATCAGTTGGCGAAATCGCAGACTCCCCTGCATGTGGCTGCCGAGAACGGCTGCCTTCAGTGCGTCATCCATCTTGTGGATGCCGGTGCAGATGTTAACGCGCTGACAGCAAATGGAAGTCCTCCCATACATTTAGCCAAGCTTCGGGGCCACGACGACGTCGTGGCCTACCTACGCAGTCACGGCGCTGCCCGACCTGCCATTGCACCAATTTCGGCACGCCTCGCGTCAGCAAGCGCTGAATCAGGCAAAGCAATTTATGACAGAACGTGCGGGACTTGCCATCTTGCCGCGCCGGGCATCCCGAATCCCAAGCCCAATCTGTGGGGGATCGTAGGGCGACCTAAGGCGTCACAAAGCGGTATCGAGTATTCATCAAGTATGAAGGATGCCGGTGGCACCTGGACCTTTGAGGAACTCAATCTGTTCATCTCAAATCCTGCACGTGCTTTGCCTGGAACAGATATGCTTTTCTCGGGTCTACAAGACGAAAAGCAGCGAGTAGACCTCATTGCTTACCTGCGAACCTTGAGTGACACACCGTCGCCGCTTCCCGAGAACTGATTGCTCCTTTCTGGCGGGTGCTACAACCTGCGAATTAGGTTGCAGCGGCGCGATCCCAATCGAGCGAGGCCTGGCCTCAGGGCAAAAGATTTACACGGGATGCTCTAACGTCGTTGAACTCCGGCGATGTCGGCTTTCGGGCGAAAGCGGAGACGGCTGTGAAATCGTTCGGCCTAAAAAGGTATCAGGCGCATTATGCGCCGGGCGAACAGAACTTGAAAACGTCATCACCTTTCTCAGATTGCCCGATGAGCGGGTGGTCACTCGCTCGATCGCCTTGGCCGGGCCGCGCGTTGGGCATGGCATTCAGACGCCGATCGTGCCATCGTTCCCGGCGGCTTACGAAGAATTCTCATTCCGAGAAGATCAGTACGAAAAAATGCGATCCTATCACTAGCGACTGCTCAAGCAGCGCCGGGCCTTTTAACAAATCCGCCAGACGCGATACTTCCTTCGGTTATTTAAAAGTGAACATTTATGATCGCAATCCCGCCTGAGCGGAAAAATTCCGATGACGCTCCACCAGAATTGAAGCTTTTGCTTTCCAAGCTCATTTGAGTTGGAGGGGAAACTTCTTCTGCTGCCGCCTTGGCCGACGCTCCCAAGCCGGCTTTTGTTAAGTGCTTGTTAGCTTCAATATGGCATCGGTAAACTGGGATATCATGAGCCGCCAAGACCTCCCACAACGCCGCAAAAAGCGGTTTTTTTCTCTCGAATGCGCATTTGTTGCTCGGGTTCTAAATCATGAAATATCTTACCATACGCGCGCGGACGATCTTCAGCTTCGGTGTGATCCTGTTGGTCGTCCTTGCGGTCGGCCTGTTTGCCCATTTGCACCTGACGACCATCGAAGAGCACGCGCATGAATTGAAAAACGACTCGGTAGAGGGCCTCCATCAAAGCTCCCTGATCAAGGATGCGCTTGCGGCAAACTTTATGGCACTGTTCCAACTGCGTGATCCGGCGACGAGGATTGTGGCCGAGCAGGGGCTGGCCAGCAGTCGCACCGAGGTCGAACGCTTGACCGCAGACTATGAGAAAAGATTTGTAACGGACGAGGACCGTGAGGCATTTGCAAAGTTCCTTGCGGCATACGGCGACTACGAACGCGTCAGGGCGGGCATGCTAAGTCAAGCGGCGGGTCACCCGGCGCCGCCGACCGACACTTCCGATCGGGAGCTGAAATCGCGGTTTGACGCAGCTTTCAGTGCCATAGCAGATCTGGCTTCCGCCAACAGGGCAGGCGCTGTCGCGAAGGTCGATTTGATGGATGACGAGATCGAATCGCTCGCGACGGCAATGACGGCGGCTTTCGGCCTTGTTCTAGCGCTGGCAGCCATTGCCGGCCTTCTGCTCCTGAGGGCGATCACAGTCCCGCTGAGAGAGCTGACCGGATTGATGGACACGGTGAGGCAGGGCGATTTTACGCAACGCATGACTATAGTCCGGCACGACGAACTGGGTGAACTCGGCGAGGGTTTCAACCGGATGGCCGACCAGGTCATGGAACTTGTCGGTCAGGTTCAACGCTCAGGAATTCGCGTCAACACCTCGATGACAGAGATCGCGGCTACGTCGAAACAACAGCAGGCCACCGCCTCCGAAGTCGCCGCGACCACGACCGAAATTGGGGCGACGTCGCGTGAGATCGCCGCAACATCCAAGGAACTGGTGCGGACCATGTCCGACGTCACCACGATATCGGAACACGCTGCCGAACTGGCAACGGGCGGCCAGGCCGACCTGACGAACATGGAAGAGGCCATGAGTCAGGTGATGCAAGCTGCCGCTTCCATTAACGCCAAACTGGCGGTGCTGAACGACAAGGCGGGCGACATCAATCAGGTTGTGACAACGATTACCAAGATCGCCGACCAGACGAACCTCCTGTCGCTGAATGCGGCCATCGAGGCGGAAAAGGCGGGAGAATATGGTCGCGGCTTCGCTGTCGTATCGACCGAGATTCGGCGGCTGGCAGACCAGACGGCCGTCGCGACTTATGACATCGAGCAGATGGTGAAGGAAATTCAATCCGCCGTGTCCGCGAGCGTGATGGGCATGGACAAGTTTTCCGAGCAGGTTCGGCGGGGCCTTCACGACGTGCAACAGATCGGCGGCAAACTCTCCGAGATCATCGCACAGGTTCAAACCCTGGCGCCGCGTTTTAAAACCGTCAGCGAAAGCATGCAAGCCCAGTCGACCGGCGCCGAACAGATCAGCGAGGCGCTGGTGCAGCTTACCGAGGCGACGCAGCAGACGGTGGAATCGCTGCGCCAGTCCAGCGATGCAATCGAAGAACTTAATCGGGTTTCTGGTAATCTGCATGGGAGCATCTCGCGTTTCAAGCTGTCGGCGGTCTAGGCGCAAAACGATTCGGAGCCGCAGATGCTCTTCCTCCATTTCCGTATCGGCGACGACTGCTTCGCGCTCGCGGCCGAAAGCATCCTCGAGATCGTGCCGCTGGTGCCGCTGAAGAAGGTGCGCCAGGCGCCTGATGCGGTCGCCGGCTCGTTCGAATATCGAGGCCGCTATGTTCCGGTTATCGACCTGTGCGCCCTCGACGTGCACCGATCGGCACGCCGGCGGATGAGCACTCGTATCATCGTCGTGCGCCACCCTCATGATGAGGCAGGCCTCATCGGCCTGATTGCGGAGAACGTCACCGAGATGCTGCGACTCGATCCGGCCCAATTCGCCCCCTTCGCACCGGGGCCGCATGGTCTGGTGCAGCGCGTCGAGTTGAAGGATCTGCTCCCCGCCGCGCTGCCGGCGTTGGTGGCAAGCCGATGAGCGCCGCACGTTTCGGGGATCTTCTGGACCGCGCTTTGGGATTGGACCCCAAATCCATTGGTTTGTCGGCGATCGAACGCGCCGTTGAAACGCGAATCAAGGCCTGCAATCTCAAGAATGACGATGACTATTGGGAACTGCTTCGGCATTCGCGCGACGAGGTGCAGGAACTCATCGAAGCCGTCATTGTCCCTGAGACCTGGTTCTTTCGCGACCCGCCGGCCTATGCGGCGATGGTCGGTTTTTTCCTCAAACGCGTGATGAAGGGGAACCCTTCCCGGCAACAACGCCTGTTGAGCTTGCCCTGCTCGACCGGCGAAGAGCCTTATACGATGGGAATGGCGCTGCTGGACGCCGGCGTTCCAGCCAGCCGCTTCCGAGTAGATGCCATTGATGTTAGCGCCCGCTCGCTTATGCGCGCGCGGCGCGGCATCTATGGGCGAAACTCCTTCCGCAGCAAGGATGTCGCGTTTCGCGAACGCCATTTTCAATCCACAGAGGCCGGCTATCGCGTGAACGACACAGTGCGAGAACCTGTCCATTTCAGGCAGGGGAACATTGTCGATCCAAGCCTTTTGCTCGGAGCCGAACCCTACGACATCATCTTCTGCCGGAACCTGCTGATCTATTTCGATACCCGCACTCAGAACCGCACTCTCAGCCTGCTTAGGGGCCTGCTCGCGCCCGACGGGATGCTGTTTGTAGGCCATGCGGAAGCGGGCCTGATGGCCGCGAACGGATTTGCTTCGGCAAAGCTTCCGATGGCCTTCGCGTTCTTGAAAGCGCTCGCGCAGCCTGTCGAGTCAAAGGCAGAGCCGGCAACGCCGCGTTCGCCGTCCTCGGTAAAGCCGGCACGTGACCGCGCCCTTCCGGCGAAGCCAAGCACGCCCGTCGTCACGTCGCAGATTGCGCAGCCGGCGAAGCCAGGACCCGGTCTCGAGGAGCTACGACGCATCGCGGATGGCGGTCGCCTTGGCGAGGCGGCGCAGGGTTGCGAGGTCCACATCCGTGAGTTTGGCCCTTCGCCCGACGTCTTCCTCCTGATGGGCCTCATCCGCGACGCGGCGGGCGATCCGACGGGCGCGATCAACTATTACCGCAAGGTCCTGTACCTGGAGCCAACAAGCTCGGAAGCGCTCCATCACCTCGCCTTGTTGCTGAAGAAGCAAGGGGATCATCTTGGAGCAAGGCTGCTTGAAGAGCGCTTGCAGCGGCGGGAAAAGCGGAGGAGCCGATGATGCCGGCGGGTTCTTCGACTGAAATGTCGGTTGCGACACAAGACAATGTTGACCGCTGCTGGAAGCGGATCGGCATCCACGGCGACAGATCTTGCCCCGAGCTCGCACGCCATTCCCACTGCCGGAACTGTCCCGTGTTTTCGCTTGCCGCCGGCAAATTGCTCGACCGCGACTTACCGGAAACGGTAGAAACCGGTCTATTACAGATAGGAACACCGGCCGGGCAATCCAAAGCCGAGATGGAATCGGTCCTCATATTCCGGGTCGGCAACGAGTGGTTCGCGCTCCCCACTCAAGTTCTCGACGAGGTTGTCGGATCGCGTCCGATCCATTCCCTGCCGCATCGCCGACATCCTGCGCTAATGGGCATAGTCAACGTACGCGGGGATCTGGTCATCTGTCTGTCGATCGCTCAGCTCCTGATTGGCTGCTCGGAAAGTGCTGCGCCTTCGAGACTTGTCGTCGTAAGGGACGCTGGCGGTCGCCTTGCCTTTCCCGTCGACGAAGTTCAGCATACCCATTACCACAGCCTGGTCGACCTCGCACGCGCGCCAGAGACCGTGGCCCGGTCTGCTTCGCGTTTCACCAAGGGCCTGTTTTCTTGGCGCGGCAAAAGCGTCGGGCGCCTTGATGAGCGTTCGTTTTTCGACGCGCTCAATCGGTGCGTGATATGACTCAGGACTTCAGCAACCTTTCCATGCATGACCTGTTCCGCATCGAAGCGGAAAGCCAGACGCATGTGTTAACGTCTGCCTTGTTGGCGCTGGAGCAGGACCCTGGTCGCGTCGAAGAGCTTGAAGCCTGCATGCGCGCCGCCCACTCGCTCAAGGGGGCTGCGAGCATTATCGAAATTCGTGCCGCGGTCACGGTCGCCCACGCCATGGAAGACCTGTTCGTCCTCGTTCAGAGCGGAGGGGCGGTCCTCCATCAGGCCCGGATCGACCAACTTCTACGGGGCGTCGACCTGTTTTCGATGTTTGCGAAGGCGCTCGGCCCTAACGGCGGCATGTCCGATCAGGATTGGCAGGCGGAGGCCGACCGTTTCGTGGCTGACCTGAACGCGCAGGGGCCGGCACTTTCTCCCGAGCAACTGCCCGCGACCTTTCCGTCGCGGCGAACGGCGTCACTGCGATCGGCCGCAACCGAAACGGCCTCTAGTTCCGAACCTGCCGACCGCGCGCTGCGGGTGAGCGCCGACAATCTCGACCGGCTGCTTGATCTGGCGGGCGAATCGCTCGTAGAGTCCCGCAGGCTCAGGCCCTTCGCGCAGTCGCTGCTTCGATTGAAGCGGCTTCAGCGGGAGACCGCCGGCGCTCTCGGTGTGCTTCAAGACGCGTTGCCCCTGCATCTGCTGGATGAACGCGCTCGCAACGCGCTGGTCGAGGCCCAACAGGGCTTGTTCTCATGCAGGAAGCTTCTCACCGAGAAGCTGGATGAACTGGAGGCTGCCGACCATCACGCCACGACCCTGGCCCACCGTCTCTACGGCCAGGCACTGAAGGTGCGAATGCGCCCGTTCGCGGATGGCGTCGGCGCCTTTCCGAGGATGGTCCGCAATATAGCGCGCGATCTCGGCAAGCAGGTCAGTCTGGAGATCGTCGGGGAACGCACTCAGGTCGATCGTGAAATACTGGAGAAGCTTGACGCGCCGCTTGGCCATTTGCTGCGCAATGCTCTCGACCATGGCATCGAAAGTTCCGATGAAAGATTGAGCGCTGGAAAGAGGGCAGGGGGGACGATCAGCCTTGAGGCCCAGCACCATGCCGGCGCCCTGCAAATCACTGTGTCCGATGATGGAAGGGGCATTGATATCGAGCGGGTTCGCAGAGCCGTCACCGCAAAGGGACTGGCCAGCGAGGAGACGGCGGCGAAGCTCAGCGAGAGCGAACTGCTCGAATTTCTTTTCCTGCCCGGCTTCTCGATGAAGGAGGGCGTCACGGAGATTTCCGGCCGCGGGGTCGGACTGGACGCCGTGCAGGAGATGGTCCGTCAGGTTCGCGGCCTGGTGCGCGTGAGTTCCCAGGCTGGCAATGGCACGCGCTTCAAGCTTGAGCTGCCCCTTACCCTTTCGGTGATCCGCTCGCTTATCGTCGAGATTGGCGGCGAGCCCTATGCGTTTCCCTTTGCCCATATTGCCCGCGCGATCAAATTGCCCGTCGATCAGCTGCAGACGCTCGAGGGGCGCCAGCACTTCGCCTTGGACGGGCAGCAGGTCGGGCTGGTCAACGCTCACCAGGTTCTGGGCTGCAACGAGGTCGTCCATGATACAGCGGAACTTGCAGTGGTCCTGCTGGGCGGCCCGACCAATATGTACGGGCTGGTGGTGGACAGGCTGGTATGCGGCCGAGAGCTCGTCGTTCAGCCGCTCGATCCGCGACTCGGCAAGATCAAGAATCTCGCTGCGGCCGCCGTCATGGAAGACGGATCGCCCGTCCTGATCGTCGACGCGGAAGACATGATACGATCGATGGAGAAGCTCTCCTCCGCTGATGGGCTTCAAAAGGTCGGGCAGGACATCGCCAAGGCCGATCAAGAGCGACGCAAGCGCATTCTAATCGTCGACGATTCCCTCACGGTGCGCGAGCTGCAACGAAAGCTCCTGGAGCATCATGGCTATCAAGTGGATGTCGCGGTTGACGGCATGGATGGTTGGAATGCGCTACGCCAGACGCGTTTCGACCTCGTCGTCAGCGACGTCGACATGCCACGCCTTGACGGCGTCGAACTGGTACGGCGCATCCGTCAGGATCCGTCCATGCGGGAGCTGCCCGTCATGATCCTGTCCTACAAGGACCGGGAGGACGATCGTCAGCGCGGCCTGGAGGCCGGGGCAGATTACTACCTGACAAAGGGGAGTTTTCAGAGCGAGGCATTGGTCGAAGCGGTGATCGATCTGATCGGAGAGGCCGCTACAACGTGAGGATAGGCATCGTCAACGACAAGATGATCGAGGCCGAAGCGATGCGTCGGGTGCTGGCGTTGGCGCCAAGGCATCAACTTGTGTGGACAGCCAATGACGGCGCCGAGGCCGTCGACATGTGCATGCGCGATCGGCCGGATCTGATTCTCATGGATTTGGTCATGCCGCAAATGGATGGGATAGAAGCGACGCGACGCATTATGGCGCAGTCGCCATGCGCCATTCTGATCGTAACCGCCGATATCGAGACCAATGCGGCGCGGGTTTTTGCGGCCATGGGACAAGGCGCGCTTGATGCTGTCGACACTCCTTTACTCGGCACCGACGATCCGGAAGTGAGTGGCCGCGCGGTGCTGGCTAAAATTGATGCGATCGCCCGCCTTGTGGGGGAAAAAAATTCCGGCAGGCGTCTTACGGCGAACCGGAATGTGGCGCCATCGAGCCCCTTGGTGGCGATCGGTGCGTCGGCCGGCGGACCAGCGGCTCTCGCCGAGATCTTGACGAATCTTCCAAGGAATTTTCCTGCGGCCATCGTCATCGTCCAGCACGTCGACGCCCGCTTTGCGCCGGGCTTGGTAAATTGGCTGGGGCAGCACTCCGCGATGCCGGTCAAGCTGGCATGCGAGGGTGATCGAGCTGTGCCGGGGACGGTTTTGCTCGCAGGCACTGACGACCATCTCGTATTCAAGTCGAAGGCCCAATTGGGTTACACGTCAACCCCGATTGACCAGATCTATCGGCCTTCGATCGATGTGTTCTTTAACAGTGTCGGGCGGGTTTGCAGCGGCCCGCTGATCGGCGTACTGCTGACCGGAATGGGCTCCGACGGGGCGCAAGGGCTGAAAGTGCTTCGCGGGCTCGGGCATTACACCATCGCACAGGATCAGGCCACGAGTGCGGTCTACGGAATGCCCAAGGCCGCCGCTACAATCGCGGCAGCGACCGACGTCCTTCCGCTCAACAGGATTGCCTCCAAGTTAGCGGAATTGCTCGGCTCCCAGCCGCCCCTGGAGAAATTATGAAATGACCACCCCAGCATCTGGCGATCAGGACGAGGAATTGCCCGTTTCGGCTGTCAACCCACCGATCATGGTGCTTCTTGTCGACGATCAGGTCATGGTCGCCGAGGCTGTCCGGCGTGCATTACTCTGCGAGCCCGAGATCGAATTCCATTATTGCTCGAACCCTGCCGAGGCGGTCGCCATCGCAAAGCAGGTACAACCAACTGTCATCCTGCAGGATCTGGTAATGCCGACAGTGGGTGGGCTCGATCTTGTGCGCCAGTATCGCGATGAGCTCCAGACCAGTTCAATACCCATCATCGTGCTTTCGACCAAGGAGGAAGCGAGTGTAAAGAGCGACGCCTTCCGGGTCGGCGCTAACGATTATCTCGTCAAGCTTCCCGATCGCATCGAGCTGATCGCGCGGATCCGTTATCACTCCGCCGCCTATGTTTCACAGCTTCAGCGCGACGAGGCCTATCGCGCCCTGCGCAAGAGCCAGCAGGCGCTGATGGAATCCAATCTTGAATTGCAGCGCCTGACAAATGTTGACGGACTTACCGGCCTCAGCAACAGGCGATTTTTTGCGGAGTATTACGAAACGGAATGGCTTGGCGCGATCCGTGAGAAGAAGGCGATCTCAATATTGATGGTAGATATCGACCACTTCAAGCAATATAATGATACATACGGCCATCTTGCTGGCGATGAAGTACTGAAGTCCGTTGCTGAATCGCTAAGAGAAAACTTTCGAAGACCCAGGGATCTTGTGGTCCGCATGGGCGGTGAGGAGTTTATCGTGATCCTGCCGCAAACGACGGCTACGGAGCTGGCAGCTCTTGCCACGAAGGTCGTGCTGGCGGTAGAAGCGCTCAATCTTCCCCACCTCGCTTCGCCGGTCGCTCCTTACGTCACGATCAGCGTCGGCGGGGCAACGCGTCTGCCTGAACCCGACGAGTTTTCCTTCAGCCTTGTCGAAGCTGCCGACAAGGCGATGTACGAGGCCAAGCGGTCGGGTCGCAATCGTGCAGTCATGTCCAAGGGATACCTCGCAGAGTAGGTGTTCGTGGCGGCACACGACGCGGCGATCGATGTCGTTGCCCTAGAGATTGCCGAGCACATGCCCTGGAACGCGGCCCCGGCGAACTGCCGAGGCCTAGATCTCACCTTTGCCCGCCATTGGCACAAGTATTTGCGTTCGCGCTTCATGTTGCCCTGGATCATGGTGGTGCGCCTCACGCCGAGCTTTCAAGCGAGCATCTCGTCGCCCTACTGCGGACGCGGCCCCGGATATCCCCTTTCGAACGCCTTCAGGATGAGGTTGTTGTCGGCGTATTGTTCCAGAAACGCTGTCGGCCAAGGCAACGGATAGTAGTGGCACTCGTTGAAGCCCACGCTGTAGGTCTCCTTACCGTCCTTGATCGTGACCTTCTTTCTAGGCTTGGTTGGTCTGCTGCGCGACAAGCGCCAGATGCTCTTTGGGCCGATGCTGTCGCGCGCTCGTGGGGCGGCACGCCATAGCCGAAGCAACGCGCGAGGCGCTGTTTGGGAGCCTCGCAGCTGGCCGGCCCGCGGACCGTTTCGTTACGCACAGCGGTGTCCTTCCACGATGTCAGGTGGGCCTTGGATATACGGTGAGGACGCGCCGGATGAAGTCCCGGAATTCTTCCATATAGCTGCGCAGGAAATCCTCCGTGGAAGCGACGCTGACCTCGCCCTGGTCGGAGATCAGGGCCGGTACGAATTGGATATAAGCCTCGACCGCATTCATCATTGGCGAGTTGCAGAAGCTGAGGATGCTCTTGAGATGCTGCTGGCCGACGGCTGTGCCAATGGCTCCGGGCGAGGTGCCGATGATCGCGGAGGGTTTGCGGGTGAAGGCGTTCTGGCCATAGGGACGACTTGCCCAGTCGATTGCATTCTTCAAACCACCAGGAATCGAGCGGTTGTATTCCGGTGTGATGAAGAGGACCGCATCGACCTCGGCTATTGCGGCCTTGAAGTCTCTTGCGACCTGAGGATAGTCGCTGTCATAGTCGTAGCTATAGAGGGGCAGGTCGCCGAACGAGATCTCCTTCATCGCCAGCTCTGGTGGTGCCACGCGAACCAGAGCGTTAGCGAGCTTCCGGTTGTCGAACTTCTCGCCAGACTGCCTACGAAATATCCTACTGTGAAATCTGACATATTATCCTCCCGGAGTTGGAGTGCCCTTGCTTTCTCGATCATCGCCAGCAGGAAGGTCCTCGGTGCCGACAGGATCGGGGTCTGGATGAGAGAACTGGAGCGGCGCGCCTTGTATTCAAGCTGGGATCGGGACAAAACCGTTGCCGCTCGCATGCATGTTACCGCGTTTGTCGTCGCCTCTCCCGCGAGTTCAGGTGACGCGGCGCGCTTGCGCATGACGGTTGCAGACACCCCCTTTGAATAAGCCTCGCTTTGTGATCCCCGGCCTCGAGGGAGGCAAGTTCTACTTCCACCCCGGCGAGATGATGTCGGCGGTCGATAACTGGAAAGTCGAGATCATCGGCAAGGGCGGCCATGGCGGCATCCCCGCAGTGACCATTTACCCGGTGGTAGCTGTTCGTCCACCGTCCTGGCGATCCAGAGCATCGTTTCGCGCGACGTCGCGCCGGCGAACCGGGGCGCCGCGCGCGTGCGCGACCTGTTCCAAGAGGCGCGTAAGCACGCACCCGCGATCATCTTCATCGATGAGATTGATTCCATCGGCCGTGCCCGGGGCCAGGCGGTGGTCGGCGGCGCGAGTGAGCAGGAGCAGACGCTCAATCAGATACTCAACGAGATGGACGGGTTTTCTAGCCGCGAGGGGATCATCGTGCTTGCTGCGACCAACCAGCCTGACGTTCTCGACAGGGCGCTTCTGCGCCCGGGCCGGTTCGACCGTAGAGTGGTCGTCAACTTGCCCGATAAGGATGGCTGCGAGGCCATCTTCAAGGTCCACACCCGCAAAGTACCGCTCGCCGACGACGTCGACCTTGGCGGCATCGCCCAGACGACCCCCGGCGTCTCCGGGGCTGACATCAGGAACCTCGTGAACGAAGTGGCGCTCCTGGCCGCGCGCCGCCAGCAGGACAAGGTCCATCACAAAGACTTCATGGACGCGCTCGAGAAGATCGTTCTCGGGCCGGAGCGCCCCATCATCCTTAGCGAGGCGGACAAGGAACGGGTGGCATATCACGAAGGCGGACACGCCATTCTGGGCCTGGTCGTGCCGGGCGCCGACCCCGTTCACCGCGTCACCATCGTTCCGCGCGGGCAGGCGCTCGGCGTGACCTATCAGCTACCCGGAAGCCTATCTGCGGGCGAGGATCGTGGGCATGCTGGGCGGTCGCGCCGCCGAGGAAGTCGTCTACGGCACCAAGACAACGGGCGCCGAGAACGACATCGAGCAGGCCACCGGGTTGGTCCGACAGATGGTCACCCGCTGGGGCATGAGCGACAAGCTCGGCATGGTCCAGCTAGCGCCGCGCCAGAACAATTGGCTGGGTTCAAGTAGCTTCGGCGCCTCGAAACCCTACGGCGACGAGACGGCGAAGCTCATCGACATGGAAATAGTGCGCATAATCAAGGAGTGCCACGAGGAGGCCAAACGTCTCTTGCGCGAACACCGGGCGGAACTCGATCGGCTGGTGGCGGCCCTGATGAAGCAGGAATCCCTCGACGAGAAGGAGATCCTGGAAGTGACAGGTCTGCCTCCGGCTCCTTTACTACCGGACCGTCCGATAATGTTGGACAAGCCAGTATAGACTCCGGCTTAAGCGGGCGCTTGACCGGTATCCGGACGGTCCCGGTAGTTGGGTTCTCCGATCGGCTGGCACGGACGCCGGCGTTCCTGCTGCTGGAGGATTCTCCGTCCAGCTTCGGGATCGAAGGCAAGGACCCGCCGCAGGACCGAATCCAACGCCAGGTGATTGCGAAGTCGGAGGGCGCGCTTCGACGAGGGCCGTCTGGCGGTCCCTGCGGCGTTCGATCCGGATGCGATCAAGGCGCTACGCGAAAAGAATCATGTCAGCCAGCCGGTCTTCGCGCGCTATCTGAACACGTCGGAGTCAACGGTGCAGCAGTGGGAGACCGGCGCTAAGCGGCCGAGGGGGCTGGCGCTGAAATTGCTCTCGGTGGTGCAAAAGCACGGTTCGCGTGTGCTCAGCTAGCGCTTAGCAATAGTGGCCGGTAAAGCCGGACGACGAATTGGGAGAGGCCGAGAGCATGAAGACAGCGGCTGCCCTGTTTGATCTGTTCGATGACGCCCCACCGCTCGCGGGAAGTTCCGCGCTCTGACGGTGCTCATGTTCGAACTCCTGACGTTTGGAATGCGGCTTGTGACCTCGACCAGGATCAACCGACCGGGAAGTAGTGTCCGTTGTCCATGTCGGCGATCAGACCTGGCTGAACGGGTCTCCAACCGAGAGTCTGGCGGGTGATGAGGCTGGACGCCGGGACGTCCAGCGTGACCAAATTCGCGAGGAACCCGAAGTATCCCGGCAGCATCAGGACGTCTGCGGGAATGGGCACGGCGGGGAGGCCCAAACGACCGCCAATAGCTTCGGCGATCTCGCGGAACGGAACACCCTCGTCGGCAACCGCGTGCCAGTTTTTGCCGGCTGGGGCCTTCTCCAGCGCCAATCGGAATAATGAGGCGAGATCGCGAGCGTGCACCGCTGACCACCGGTTTGCGCTGTCTCCGAGGTAGCCGACGACGCCTTTCTCCTTCGCGAGTCCGATCAGCAGTGGGAGGAACCCGGCATCGTCGGTCGCGCTATGTATGATGGGAGGAATTCGCACGACCGAAGACCGCACGCCCTCTTCCGCGAGGCGGATTACAGTCCTCTCCACGGTGTTGCGAACTCGCAACGTGCCTTTGTACGCATCGCCGCCGGTAAGGGCAGGGTCATCCTCGGTGGCTGGCTGGCTCAGGCCTTCCCAACTTGGCGAGCCAATGCTCCCTGATACGACCAGCGGCTTCCCAGTCCCTGCCAGCGCCTCGCCATAGGCGAGCATGATTTGGACCTCCGCCGCCGCCACGGCGTCAATGCCGCCGGATGGAAGCAGATCCTGCCTGTGCGCGACATGGATAACGCCGTCGGAATCCGCAGCCGCCGCCTTGAGCCCGTCGAAATCCTCGAGGTTGCCGCGACGAGCGTTCGCGCCGTGCGCGGTCACTTTCGCTGCCGCCGCGTCCGACCGGGCCAGAGCGGTGACCTCGTGGCCTGCGGTGATGAGCTGGGAGATGATGTATGGACCGGAATGACCGGTTCCCCCAGTGACGAAAACATGCATGGTATTGCTCCTTGTGGGCAGCATAAAAAAGTAGTGATACGGGCGTGCTCAGCCGTCGAACTTGACCAGGTCCTTGAAGATCAGGTGACCCCAGCTGTTTCCGCGCCCTTGGACCAGCAGCCCACCTCCCGACAACCCGCCGAGTTTGACGGGTGCGAAACCGAGCTTTTCTGCAAGCCCAGCAACCTCCGTCGCCGCATCTTCATCGTCGCTTGCCAGGAACACGACCCGCCTGCCACCATGCACGGCCGGATCCTGAGCGAGGACCGCAGCGACCAGATGGTTGAAGCCCTTGACCAGTCTTGAACCAGTGAATGCCTGGCTGACGAAGCGGGAAGACGGTTGCCCTCCTAGTTTCTCAGGGGACACGCCATATGCGTTGGTCACGTCGATGATGGTCTTGCCCTGCCAGGTGGGCAGCGCCTTCGCGACATCTAAGTGTTGTTCGAAACGGACCGCCAGAAAGATAATGTCCGCCTTGACGGCTTCGGCCAACTTTTTGGGAAGGATCGTCGGCCCTATCGCGGCCGCTTTCGATGCAAAACTTGCCGGGTCGTGCGTGGTCGCAACGGATACTTCGATGCCGTTGCGGGCAAACGCCCTGGCCAGAGCCTGGCCGATATTGCCGAAACCGATAATTGCGTAGCTCATATTTCTTCTCTTCAGGTTTGCCGAGCGACGGCCCGGCGTGGAACTCAGATCTGCGCCAAGCCACCGTCGACGGCGACCTCGCTGGCGGTCATGAAGCTGCTGTCTGACGACGCGAGAAAGGCAGCCGCCGCTCCGATTTCCGCCGGTTCGGCAATGCGCTGGAGCGGGTTCATCGAGGCGAAGACCCTCATGCCCTCCTCGCCTGCCGCTTCCTTGGCGAGTTCGGTCGCTGTCGGCCCGGGCGACAGCACGTTAACTCGGATGCCGGTGCCTTTCAGGTCCTCCGCCCAGGTCCGCGCCAGATTGCGCACCGCCGCCTTGCTCGCGCTGTAGGCGCTGAACGCCGGGGCACCGGTGGTGCCGGCGCTCGATCCCGTCAGGATAATCGAACCGCCCTGGCTCATCAGCGGCAGCGCCTTCTGGACCGTGAAGATCGTACCCTTCACATTGGTGTCGAAAGTTTCGTCAATGTGCGCGGCGGTGATCTCGCCGAGGGGGAGCAGACTTCCTGTCCCGGCATTGGCGAAAACGATGTCGAGAGTTCCGCGCTCGGCCTTCACCGCCGCGTAGAGCCGGTCGAGGTCGGCCGGATCGGAAACCGAGCCCCTCACGGCGCGCGCCTTGGTTCCCAGTTCGGCCACAGCGGTGTCGAGCGCTTCCTGCCGACGGCCGAAAATAAAGACAAAGGCACCCTCTGCAATGAAGCGCTTTGCTGCGGCGAGGCCGATGCCGGTAGCGCCACCTGTGATGACTGCAACCTTACCTTCAAGCTTTCCCATGACTTTCCCTTTCGTGGTGTCGGGACAGCATCTGGCCCCGAGAACCTCGAAATGGGTCCGCCGGCGTTCGTTGTTGAGTGCGGAAGTGCGCATATCAGTGGTGCGAAATCGATCCGGCAGGGCGACTGTCGCCAGCCGCGACGATCGCTATCCATCTCCCGGAAGCGGGCCGCGCGCCGGCATATGCTATAACGGCCGCCCTTGTTGCCGTTCGGCGTGTTAGATACGGGCTTTGGAAGGCGCACCATGCGGTGCGGGGTTGCACCATGATCGACTGGGAAGACGTTCGCTACTTTCTTGCGGTCGCGCGAGGAGGCTCGGTCCGAGCCGCCGCCGAGCGCCTCGGAGTAAACCACTCGACCGTGCTGCGACGCATCGCCCAGCTCGAGCAAGGGTTGGGGGCGCAGATGTTCGAAAAGCTGCCCTCTGGCTACCGGCTGATTTCTGCGGGCGAGGAGGTCCTGGAGTTCGCGGAGCAGATGGAGGCGTCGTCGCATTTGCTGGAGACGCGAATCTTCGGCCGCGATCAGAGTGCGCGCGGACTTTTGCGGGTGACGCTTCCGCCGTTCCTGGCCACACACCTGCTCATGCCCGATCTCGCCGACTTCGCGCGTCGGCATCGCGACATCGAGATGGAAATCCTGTCGTCCGGCGAGGTGGCTAACCTGACAAACCGGCAGGCCGACGTCGCGATCCGCATTGTCGCCGACCGCAAGACCCTGCCGCTCAATCTTCACGGCCTCAAGGGACCGGAACTGTTCAGCGGCGTATACATTTCTCGCGATCGACTGGCCGCGTGGCGTGCGGGTGCGGCGGATCCCATCCGTTGGATCGTCATAGACGATCGTGGAGTTCCGGACTGGGCGCGGGAGTGTGAGATCCACGCCACGGGCGTTCCGTTCAGGGCTCCGGACGCCGAGACGCAGATCGCTGCAGTACAGCAAGGGGTCGGGATGACGAAACTGCCGTGCTTCGTCGGGGATGCAGACCCCCTGCTGGTGAGGGTGCCGAGCACTAACCTGCCCATGGGTGGAACGCTCTGGATTCTCACGCAGGGCGAGACACGCAAGACAAAGCGCGTGCGGCTCTTCACCGGGTTCCTATCCCGCAGGCTTGCCGCTTACGCGCCGCTTCTCGCGGGACTGTCTGTATTGGGCGGCTGATCAGAGCCGGTCGCCGACGACGCTTGCAGTGAAGCGGATAGTCTGGCGGACATCCACCTATCAGAGGCCTCTACGCTGGTGACTTTCTCCCAAGTACCGCTGCTGGTGCAGAGGTGATTACGGATACCGGTGTCAGTCGTGTGCGCCGACCGAGCGACACCACTGCGGCGAGCATACCTCGGCACAAGGAACGTTACATGACGGCGGCGAAACGCGAGTTCGCGCAGCGTACCGAAAGCATCATCACTTGCCGGTGGGAGCCGGGTGTCAACGGCCTACCCCTTCCTCGAAACCGGTCAGCACGCCAACCGCATTGACGCCGATCTCCTCGACCGCATAGCCACCTTCCATGACGAAAAGCGTCGGCAGGCCGAGGCGCGCAATGCGCCGGCCGATCTTCGGGTAATCGGCGCTTGTCAGCCTGAACTCACTTATCGGATCCTTTTCGAACGTATCGACGCCGACTGATACCACCATCGCGTCGGGCGCGTAGGCGATAAGCTTCGAGCAGGCATCGTCCAGCGCTACGCTCCAGGTATCGAACGCCGTGCCGAACGGCATCGGGTAGTTGAGATTGAAACCTTCGCCGACGCCTTCGCCCTTCTCGTCGGCATGGCCGAGGAAAAAGGGATATTCGGTTGCCGGGTCGGCGTGCAGATTAATGACCTGAATGTCGTTGCGGGAATAGAAGATCTGTTGGGTGCCGTTGCCGTGATGATAGTCGACGTCGAGGATCGACACGCGTGACGCGCCCTGGTCGCGATACCATTGCGCAACGACAGCGGCGTTATTGATGTAGCAGTAGCCGCCCATAAAGGCGTCGCCGGCATGATGGCCGGGCGGGCGGCAGAGCGCAAAGGCGGCGCGTTCGCCGTTCTTGACCAGCGCGGCGGCCGTGAGCGCTACGTCATAGGACGATTTGACAGCCTCCCAGGTGCCCTTCACGACCGGCGCGCCCCCATCGAAGGCGTAGAAGCCAAGCTGCGCGTCGATGGTCTTCGGCAGCACGTCGCCGCGTAGGCCGCGCGTCGGCCAGGTGAAGGGAATAGCCGAGCCGGAGCGGCCGGAAGCCTCCCAGGCCGGATAGACCGTGGGCAGGAAATCGACGTAATCGGGGCGGTGGACGCGTTTGGCGGCGACGAGGTCATGCGGCTCGGGCGCAAGTATTGATCCCAGTTTCTCACTTTCGACGCGGGCACGGATGATTTCCGCGCGCGACGGCTTCTCGAAGCCGGGCACGATGGCGCCCGAGATCAGTTCCATTGTGCCGGCATGTCCGGCGTGAAGGGGCGAGTAGACAGTCTTCATATGGTTTCATCCAGATGAACAAGGATCGGGCAAATCGAGATGCGGTAGGAGTAGTGCCAACCACATCGTTTCGAGGTCGTTCTTGATGAGGTCGAAGGTCCTGTGGTTCTTCCGCACGGCGATCGTCAGGGCTATGTGTCCGACTTCCATCATGACATGACCTAGCCGCGTGGCGTCTTCGAGCGGAAGCTCCGGATTAATCTTGCACAGCCATGCCGCATAGAGTGCGATGTTCTTCTCGTCATATTCCAGAATAATGTGCTTGAGGCCGGGGTCTAGCGTTATCGCCTCCAGCACTGGCATCAGGTTAGCGCTGTCCAAATAATGGTGTGCAATCTCGTCGAGATAGTCGTGCAGGGCCCGCCTGAAAGTCGCGACGGTCGCCGGCGCCTGCACGCGCGCGGCGATCAAGGTCGGAAAAACCGCCAACCAGTTGCGGGCGAGGTCGAGAATGATGGCCTGCTTGTTGGGATAGTATTGATAGATCGAGCCGACCGACAGCCCGGCGCGCTGGGCGATGGCAAGCGTCGTCGGTGCTTTGGTTCCCTGTTTGCGGATCAGGACCAGCGCCGCATCGAGGATCCGGTCTACGACCCTGCTCGACCGTTCCTGTTGCGGCTTCCTGCGCGGTTCCAATGTCATCGCCAAGGTCGCCACATGGCCGCGCCCCGCGCTCCACCTTCCGGGAATCCGGGATTCGCTGATCGCCTTTTTTGCCCTCGATCGGGTGCGCCGCCCGTGGTCCACCGGGGCAGTCCTTTATTGACAAACACGAATAAATAGTCGCATTTTTTCATCAGGCTGTCTGCCGAAAATTTGCGAGGGTGGCCCGCCGTCAAACCGGAGTCGCGATGACAGACCGCAGCGCCGACCTCATCGTCACCAACGGCCGTGTCCTGACCATGGACGAGGGCTGCCCGGCGGCGCAGGCGGTAGCTGTCAGGGATGGACTGATCCTTGCCGTCGGGGCCTGCGCCGCCATTGAGGCGTTGAGGGGCCCGGCGACGCAGGTCATCGACGCGCGAGGCTGCTCCGTTGTTCCAGGCTTCATCGAAGCGCATATGCATTTGTTTTCGGGCGCGGCCGAACTTGCCCACCTCCAGCTTGCCGGTGTGCACGGTTTCGATGCACTGCGTGACGCGATCCGGGTCTACGCCGCCCAAAGACCGGAGGCGAGGATGCTGGTCGGGCAAGGGGCCGACTATACGGTACTCGGCGACGAACCGGTGACGCGAAAGCATCTCGATGCGATCGTACCCGACCGGCCGTTCTGCATGGCCGCGCCTGACCACCATACGATGTGGGCCAACACCATGGCGCTGGAACAGGCCGGCGTGCTTCATGGCCGCGCGCTCGGCCCCGGCAACGAGATCGTCATGGGCGAGGATGGGCTGGCCAATGGCGAATTGCGTGAAAACGAGGCGTTCGGGCCGGTTTTGGCGCTGGCCGGCGAACAGCGCGTGCGGCTCGGCCTTTCGACCGGTGGCGAGCCGGACCCAGTGCCATCGGCGGAGGAACGGGCGAGCGACCGCGCCATCATGCGGCGTGGACTAGCCTGGTGTGCCAGGCACGGCATCACCTCCATCCACAACATGGACGGCAATCTCTATCAACTGGAACTGCTCGCCGATATCGATGCCGAGGAAGGCCTGCCCTGCCGGGTGAGGGTACCTTTCCATTTCAAGAATTTCATGGACCTGGCCATGCTTGACAAGGCCGCGATGATGGCCGAGCGCTTCCGTTCGGACCGGCTCGCCTCGGGTACGGTCAAGGTGTTCTACGACGGCGTGCTGGATTCCTGGACGGCGGTGATGCTGGAGCCTTATGCCGACCGGTCGGACTGGCTGGGGGAGCCGCTGTTTTCGCCGGAGCGCTTCAAGGAACTCGCCGTCGAGATCGACCGGCGCGGCTTGCAGATTGCCGTGCATTCGATCGGCGACGGTGCGGTGCGCGCGGTGCTCGATGGCTATGAGGCGGCCCGCAAGGCCAACGGCGTGCGCGACAGTCGCCACCGCGTCGAGCATATCGAGGTGGTCTCGGCCACCGATGTGCCGCGCTTCGCCGAACTCGGCGCCATCGCCTCCATGCAGCCGCCGCATCCGCCGGGCGCTATGGGTTTTCCGCTGGAGCCGACTGTCTCGCGCATTGGCCGGGCGCGCTGGCCGCTCTCCTATGCCTGGCGCACGCTCAAGGAGGCCGGCGCGCATGTCGTCTTCGCTTCCGACTGGCCGGTGTCGCCGATCGACCCGATTCGTGGCATGCAGGCGGCGATCCTGCGCGAGCGGTGGGCAGAGACCGATCCCGACCAGAGCTTTACGCTGATGGAATCGCTTGCCGCCTACACCGTGGAAGGCGCCTATGCCGAATTCGCCGAGAATACCAAGGGACGGCTGAAACCCGGCTTCATGGCCGACTTGGTCGTTTTGTCAGCCGACGTCGAGCAGACGTCGCCGCAGGATCTGCATCGGGTGCAGCCGGTCGCAACGGTCTGCGGCGGCAAGGTTACCTATCGTGCCTGACCGGAAGGCGAGTGCATTTCAACGCATTGCCGGGCAAAAGCCCGGTTGCCAACCCGCCTGCGCTGTGATGACAATCGGCCATGGGAACCAAACCTGCCGTGAAAGAGCAGGCTCACACAACGGGGTGGCGCGTGGCCGAGCGACCCGATAGAAATGCCATCGAAGTGCGGGACGTCCGCAAGGTCTTCGGCGCCGGGGAAAATGCCGTCGTGGCCTTGGCGACCGTCTCCGTTTCGATCCACAAAAACGAGTTTTTCACGCTGCTGGGGCCTTCCGGCTGCGGCAAGACCACGCTGCTTCGCCTGATCGCCGGCTTCGACTATCCGAGCGCGGGCGAAATCCTGCTCTATGGTGACGACATCGCGTTGCTGCCGCCCTACAAGCGACCGGTTAACACGGTGTTCCAGTCTTATGCCCTGTTTCCGCACATGACGGTGGCGCAGAATATCGGCTTCGGGCTGGAGATGCTGAACAAGCCAAAGGCGCAAGTGAAGGCGCGTGTCGCCGAGATGCTGAAGCTGGTGCGCATGGAGCAGCTTGCCAACCGCCGCACCAGCCAGATTTCGGGCGGCCAGCAGCAGCGTGTGGCACTGGCGCGCGCGCTGGCGCCGCAGCCGAAGGTGCTGTTGCTGGACGAGCCGCTCTCCGCGCTCGATTACAAGCTTCGCAAGGACATGCAGATCGAGCTGAAACGGCTCCAAGGCGAGACGGGCATCACCTTTATCTTCGTCACCCATGACCAGGAAGAGGCGCTGACCATGTCTGACCGCATCGCGGTGATGTCGGCCGGACGCATCCTCCAGGTCGGTGCGCCGCGCGACATCTACGACCGCCCGGCGGAACGCTTCGTCGCCAACTTCATCGGCGAGAGCAATTTTCTCAAGGGCGAGACGATCGGCGCGGCCGGCGGCCAAGCGACGGTGAAACTGTCGTCGGGCGCTAAAATTCTCGCCTCGCTGCCCAAGGGTTTTTCGCCATCGGGAAGCATCACCATCGCTATTCGGCCGGAGCATGCCCAGCTTGCCGCCGCCGACGGAGACGCCGCGTTGCGCGGAACGGTGGAAAATATCGTCTATCTCGGCACCGACACGCATTTTCATCTGCGCCTCGACGACGGCGAGCCTTTCATCGTGCGACGACAGAACGCGCGCGGCAAGATGGACGGTTTGGCGCAGGGTAGTCGCGCCGGCGTCCTGATCGGGGCCGATGCCGCGCAGGTCCTGAAGGATTGACGATGGCGAGCGCCGAGGAAATCGCCCGCGCCGCCGACCGCAAGGACATCCGTAATCGCTGGCTGCTCTCGGCGCCGGCGCTTGTCATCATCCTGGTAGCCGCCACCGGACCGCTGCTCATCGTACTTGTCTATTCGTTCCTCACATCGGCCGCCTATGGCGGGGTGGAATGGAAATTCTCGCCTGATGCATGGATTTCGGTGCTTGTCGAACGCGATATCTTCGACGATACGCTTTCTTTGGCCGACGCCAACATCACCATCTTCTGGCGCTCGGTGAAACTGGCGCTGATGACCACGCTGGTCACGCTGATCCTCGGGTTTCCGACCGCCTATTTCATGGCTACGCGCGCCGAGAAGACGCGCGACCTCTGGCTTTTCCTCATCACCATTCCGTTCTGGACGAACCTGTTGATCCGCACCTTCGCGGTGCTGCAGATCATTCGCAACGAAGGCATAATCAACACGCTCCTGATCAAGGCCGGCTTCATTTCGTCGCCGATCCAGATACTGTTCACCGACACCGCCATCCTGATCGGCATGGCGTATGTCTACCTGCCGTTGATGGTGCTGCCTATTTACGCCTCGATGGAGAAGCTGGACTTCCGTCTGGTCGAGGCCGGCTACGACCTCTACGCGTCGCGCTGGCAGGTGCTGCGGCGCATCATCTTCCCGCTGGTCAAACCAGGCGTCATCGCCGGTTCCATACTCGTCTTCATTCCGGCCGTCGGCGCCTATGTCACGCCAAGCATCCTCGGCGGTGGCAAGAACATGATGATTTCCAACTTCATCGAGCTGCAATTTGGTCAGGCGCGCAACTGGCCGCTCGGTGCGGCGCTGGCGATCACAGTGATGGTGGTGGTGATGATCGCGCTGCTGGTCTATGTGCGCAATGCGGGAACCGGGGAGGTCCGCCGTGACTAGGCCGTTTTCCATACGCCACCAGCCGGGCTTCACCACAATAGCTGCGATCTGCTTCTTCGCGCTCTATCTGCCGATTCTCGTCTTGGTGGTCTATGCTTTCAACGCCGCCACATCGACCTCGGAATGGGGCGGCCTTTCGCTGAAATGGTTCAAGTCGGCCGCGCAAAACACCCAGGTGATCGACGCCACCATCCGTTCCTTCCAGATCGCTGCCATTGCAGCGGTGCTCGCCACCCTTGCGGGGACGATGGCGGCGCTCGCCACCACGCGAACGCCGCCCTATCCGGGACTGACCTTCAAATATGCCGCCATCAACCAGCCGCTGATGGTGCCTGAGATTGTTACCGCCGTGGCGCTTCTAATTTTCTTCTCGCGGGTAAAAATCTTTACCGGCTATTCCGGCCTCGGCTACCTGATCGCGGCGCACACCGCGTTCTGCATCCCGTTTGCCTACCTGCCGATCCGGGCGCGGCTGGAAAACATGGACCTGACGCTGGAACGGGCGGCGGCCGACCTATACGCCACGCCTTGGCGCGCCTTCCGGCGCGTGACGCTGCCGCTTCTATGGCCGGGCATCCTGGCCGGGCTGATGCTTGCCTTCGTCATCTCGCTCGACGACGTGGTTATCACCGAGTTCGTCAAGTCGGGCGGGCAGGACACATTGCCCACCTACATGCTGGGCCAGATCAGGCGCGGCATCACGCCTGAGATCAACGCGATATCGACCGCCTTCCTGCTGTTGTCGGTCCTCATCGTCACGTTGTTTTTCTTCATCAGCAGCAAAAGAAACTAGCTTTGAAACCGGGAGGAAGAACCATGAATTGGAAGATGAAAACGGGCGCCGTGGCCGTGGCGCTTATAGCCTCGACGGCGCTCGCACACGCCGAAGGCGTCCTCAACATCTATAACTGGGGCAACTACACCAGCCCCGACGTGATCAAGAAATTCGAGGAGAAGTACGACGTCAAGGTGACGATCACCGACTATGATTCCAACGATACGGCACTGGCCAAGGTGCGGCAGGGCGGCACCGGCTTCGACATCGCGGTTCCCTCGCAGACTTTCGTGCCGATCTGGATCAAGGAAGGCCTCGTCCTCGAAACCGATCCGACCACGATGGAGAACTTCAAGAACGTCGCGCCGGAATGGGTTAATCCCGACTTCGATCCTGGCCGCAAATATTCTGTGCCGTGGGCCTGGGGCACCATCGGCATCGTCGTCAATACCGATGCCTACAAGGGGCCGTCCGACAGCTGGGGCATCATCTTCGATACGCCGGATGAACTAAAGGGCAAGGTAAACGTCGTGCCGGAAATGAACGATGTGCTGTTTGCGGCGACGAAATATGTCGGCGGCGAGCAGTGCACCGACGACAAGGCTGTGCTGAAGAAGGTGCGCGATACGCTGGTGGCGGCCAAGCCGAACTGGATCGCGATGGAATACAACACCATCGAAAAAATGGGAGCCGGCGATTTCAAGGCGACCAGCGACTGGAACGGCTCGGCGCTGCGCCAGCGGCTCGCCAACCCGGCGATCCACTTTTTCTATCCGAAGGAAGGCTACGGCATCTGGAGCGACAACGTCGTAGTGCTGAAGGAAGCCAAGAACGTCGAGAATGCCAAGCTGTTCATGAACTTCATCATGGATCCCGAGAACGCCGCCGGTTTGTCGGCCTTTCATCGCTATGCCAACGGCATTGCCGGGTCGGACAAGTTCATGCCGGCCGACATGAAGGACGCCCCCGAGGTCGTTATCCCCGAGGAAGCGAAAGCGCGTGGCGAATTGCAGCGTCTGTGCTCGCAGGAAGTGCAGGACATCTATTCCAAAATCTGGACCGACCTGCAGAAGTAGCTTCACCCGGGGCCCGGTTCGCCGCGCCCCGACTGACGGCTTCCGGCGCGACCGCCTGCCGGCCTTGAGCGGGTAGGCGGCAGCCGCGTGTGTGAAAGGACGCACCATGACCGCCCCGACCGCGTTCGAACAGGCCTTCGGCTTTCCCCGAAAGGCTGTCACCCTCGCCAACTGGCGCACGAACCCCTACAGCCGCTGGGCCTTCCAGAATGTTGGCGAACTGGTGCCGAGCGCGGGTATAGAGACCTGCCTCGCTGCGACGCCGGAGACTCCACAGGTCGGCGACGAGTTGCTGCGGAACCCGGCGGGAACCAGTGCCGCCTCCGAGACGGTTGAAGCCTTTTTGCGGCGCTCTCACACCGATGCGCTGACGGTGATGAAGGGCGGGCGGTTCGTCGCCGACTGGAGCGCGTCGCACATGACGTTCGGCACGCGCCACATCGTCTTTTCGATCAGTAAGTCGCTGACGGCGCTGTTGGCCGGCATATTGGCGGGCGAGGGCCTGCTCGACCCTGATGCGCCGGTCACCCATTACGTCCCGGAAATAGCTGGCTCCGCCTACGGAGACGCCACGGTGCGGCATGTGCTCGACATGGTCGTCGCCGTCGATATCGAGGAGAGCTATCTCGACCCCGACAGCGCCTATGGCCGCTATCGCAAGGCGACGCTGTGGAATCCGGGCGGCGGCAGCGAGAGCATGCTGGCCTTCCTGGCCAACATCCCGCGGCTGAAGGAGCCGCATGGCGCGGTTTTTCGCTACCGCTCGCCCAACTCCGACCTGCTCGGCATCGTCGTCGAGCGGGCGGGCGGGCGTCGCATCCCCGACCTGATGCGCGAAAAGCTGTGGCGGCCGCTCGGAGCGAGGAGCAATGCCGCGATCACCGTCGATATGGAAGGGACGGCCCGAACCGCCGGGGGCGTATCGATGACCGCCCGCGATCTTGCCCGCGTCGGCGAAATGATGCGGCAGGGCGGCGTGATGGACGGCCGGCGTATCGTTCCCGAGGCTTGGGTGTGCGACACGGTGGCGGCCGGTGGCGACACTGCTGCGTGGCAGCGCGGCGACATGGCTTTCCTGTTTCCCAAAGGCCGCTACCGCAACAAGTGGTACCAGATGGGCGATGGCGCTTATTGCGGCATCGGCATCCACGGCCAGTGGCTCTTTGTGGAGCCGCAATCTGAGGTAGTCATCGTCAAGATGTCGTCGCAACCCGAGCCGGTGGACGATGCACTCGACCAGGACTGCGTGGCTTTCTTCCGTCACATGGCGAAACTGTGCGCCTCGGCGTGAACGCACATCAAGCCGCTGCAGGGGGAGCGCGCCTCAAATCAAAATCGCAGCTGTGATGCTGTGATGAGTTGCCGATGCAGATAATCGAAGCCCCGGTCCGCGTGATGCTGTCAGGACGGCTCCCAAACAAAGCATACCCCAGCGCGGTCGTCGCGCCTCCCAGGCAAAGGGCGCTAGCGTCGCCGGCGCGTTGCCAAAGCCAGGATCAACAAACAAAGGCCGGGGGCTGCGGTCAGCCCCGGGGCTGCCATCAATATCCAGTGCTCCGATGGCCTGCATCCCCAAGGCGGCCTGGAATATAGGAAAAGCGGTGCATAGACATGGTGTCGCCAACCATTGGCGGTGGCCGTCACGACGCGTGGCCACGGGTGCATCGCAAGGAAGACGCTCTCGAGCACAATACCAGCAAGGAGGAGATTGCTGAAGCACTCGGCGTCGCCATCGCGGTGAATGCGTGCGGCGTTCGTCTGTTCGACACGTCTTCTGGATTTGCGTGGACGAAATGAGCCAATCGCAACACTAGCGGCAGGCAACGGGAACTGGCATCCCCACCCTGACCGAATGTCTCCACCTTCGGCAGCGGCTAGAGCGGTTCAAGATTTGACGGAATCGGAGGGGATTCCCGATTTGTCGGATTTGTGATTCAAGATGCTGGCTGGAATGGAGGCCAGCATCTGATGGCGCGACCTCTTTCGGACGATCTTCGCGAACGGGTTGTGGCAGCGGTATTGAGTGGTGAGAGTCGCCGGTCGGCCGCCAAACGGTTCGGCATTTCGGTTTTGGCGGCGGTGAAGTTGTTGCAGCGTCATCGGGCGACTGGCTCGGTTGCGCCCGGCAAGATGGGTGGACATCGCAAGAGGGTGCTGGAGCCGCATCGTGCTTTCATCGAGGGCCGTCTGCGTGAAACACCGCATCTGACGCTGTATGGTCTGAAGGATGAGTTGGCCGCTCGCGGGGTCAAGGTCTCGCACAACGCGGTGTGGCAATTCCTGCGCCGCGAGGGCCTGAGCTTCAAAAAAAACGCTGTTCGCCCTTGAGCAGGCACGCGCCGATATTGCCCGCAGGCGCCAACGATGGCGATCCTGGCAGGCCGGCCTCGATCCCCAATGCCTGGTCTTCATCGACGAGACCTGGATCAAGACCAACATGGCTCCGCTGCGCGGCTGGGGGCCGAAGGGCAAGCGGCTGCGCGGCCTGGCTCCGTACAGCCACTGGCGCACGCTGACCTTCCTCGGCGCGCTGCGCTGGGATCGGCTCGCGGCGCCTTGCGTCTTCGACGGGCCGATCAACGGCCAATGCTTTCGCGCTTATGTCGAACAGCAGCTCATCACTGTGCTGAAGCCCGGCGATATCGTCGTCATGGATAACCTGGGAAGCCATAAGTCGGCGGCCATCAGGCAGATGATCAAGGCCGCTGGCGCCAGGCTCTGGTACCTGCCGCCCTACTCACCAGACCTCAATCCGATCGAGCAGGCCTTCGCCAAGATCAAGCACTGGATGCGCCAGGCACAGAAACGCACCGTCGAGGACACCTGGCGCCACATAGGCCACCTCGTCGAAACCATCGAGGCAGCCGAATGCAACAACTACTTCGCAAACGCCGGATACGCTTCCGTCAAAACGTGAAAGACTCTAGGACATCGACATTGACCGTCGCACTAGATGCCCTGATCGATGACTAGGGGCAGGCAGGCCGCCAGGCTCAATTCTACTTCTTCTCCCATCGTCAAACTTCCAGTCCTGCCTTCCTGCCTTCGAAGAAGGCGTAAGGCGCTTGCCTCGGCGCGGCGCTATCGCCGATCAGGCGCGTCGTCAGGCCCCGCTCCGCAAGGCCCGGCGCCAGCCAGTCCGCCGCGAAATTCGTCGTGGCCATGACCAGTGCATCAGCCTCGATAAAACGCCGCTCGGCGGTATTGTGGTCGAGGATGGTCGCACCGTTTCCATGCCATTCGGCGATGCTGGATTCGACAGTCCAGTCGACGCCGAGCTTGCGTAGTGCTTGGCGCATCGGAACGTCAGCTGCCGTTCTTTGCAGTTCTTTGCCGACAAAAGGGTCCGGGGTCACGATCGTGACCTGGTGGCCGTCCTCGGCCAGTTTCCAGGCCGTACCGCAGCCGCGCCAGCCGCCGCCTTCGTCAAGCAGGAGAACGTGGTGGCCGGGCCGCGCTTGGCGAGCCATGACGGCCTCGGCCGTGAACACGTTGTCTCTCTCGATACCAAGCATCCTATCAAGCGTTGGCAGTGCCTTCTGAAAGCCGGTTTCGGGAGAATAAGATCCCGTCGCGACGATGACGACGTCGGCTTCGGAAGGGTCGATATCCTGGGTCTCGATATAGGAATTGAGCCGAACCTCGACACCGAGCTTTTCTAGCTGGCGTTCATACCAGGCAATAAGATCAAGGATCTGCGCGCGCCGTGGCTGTATGCCTGCCAGCAGGAAATTGCCGCCGAGACGGCTCGATGCTTCGGCCAAAGTCACCGTATGGCCTCGCTCCGCCGAGACCCGCGCGGCTTCAAGCCCTGCTGGACCACCGCCTACGACGAACACTTTCTTTTTAACGGCGGCAGGAGTGAAACGATCGCCGCCCCATTCGAACTCACGTCCGGCCGAAGGATTGATGAGGCAACTGATCCAATAGTCACGCGAGCGGCGGCCCCAACACATCTGGTTGCACGAGATGCAGCCGCGGATATCTTCCGATCGCCCCTCGCCAGCTTTCCTGGCAAGATGCGGGTCAGCGATCTGGCCACGCACGATCGAAACCAAATCCGCAGAGCTCTCGCCAAGCACCGTTTCTGCGTTTTCCGGCGTCCGGATGTGGCTCTCGGCTGTAACCAGCGCGTTTCTGACCACGCCTTTTAAAACGGCCGCGAGATCGACGCCGAGTTTTTCCGGATAAAGAAAGGTCGGCATCAGCTTGTAGAAGTCGAGATAGCCACCCGATCCGCAGGTCACATAGTCCATTAGGCCCAGCTCATCGTGTAACCCGATGATCTCGGCAAGTTCCTCGCGCTGGAGAGCTACCTTCACGTCCGGCTCGTCGCTGACCGCAAGGCCAACGATAAAGTCCGGCCCGCAAACTTCCCGGATACGCGTGAGGATTTCCCGCGACATGCGCGTGCGATTTTCGAGTGAGCCACCCCATTGATCGTCACGCCGGTTGCACCAAGGGGTCCAGAACTGATCGACCATGCCAAGATAGGCAGCCCAGACTTCGACCCCATCGAAGCCAGCCTCCCGACATCGACGGGCGGCCTGTACGAACCCGTTGATCGTTTCCCAGATTTCCGCTTCCGTCATCGCATGCGAGCCGTCGCTGTCGTGATAACTGGGCAGTCCGGATGGCGACCAATGAGGATGGTAGGAGTTGTCGGAATCACCATGGGCGCCGATGTGGTAAAGTTGCTGGACCGCAACGGCCCCATTGCTCTTGATCGCCTCCGTCACGCGCCGAAAGTGGGGGATTACGCTATCATCGCATGGGCGGAAATTGCCGCGTGTCAGAACGGCCGCGGGATGCACCGGCATGGGCTCGACGACGATCATCGCAGCGCCGCCCAGGGCTCGTTCCGCATAATATGCCACGTGCCGTTCCGTGGGCACGCCATTTTCAGCCATATTGGCAGTATGTGCGCCGAATACGATGCGGTTGCGCAACGTACGCCCGCGTAGCGTGACAGGCGAAAACAGGTGGGGAAAGCTGTTCGGCATCGCGGCTTCCGGTTTCAGATTGTGAGTCGAGGATGCCGACGCTTACCCGGGGAGGCGAACCGTCCCGCTGCCGCAATCGTCAATGGTTTGCCCGACGGCTGGCTCATGGCCGACGGTCTCTCTATCGCGGCTTGTAGCCGTGGCGCGCGCAAAAGCGATCGAACTCGCGCTTGCGCGGCCGGTGCCCGGTGTAGATCGCGATATACTCGGGCATGCGTTTCAAGCGGAGCGCGATGTCCTCGTCCGACTGCATGGAGATATAACCGATCTGTACCAGATAGGTCGTACGGGCATGAACGTCGGCTACCGTCTCATCGAAGCCGAACCGCACGAACATGCGCGTCAGCGCCTCAATGCGCATTTGGTCGGCTTTTCGGACTTCAGCGAGGATATCCGGCGCCTGCAACGCCCAACTGCGAACGGCGAATTCGAACTGGGAATCGAACAGATCTCTGTCCAGCCAGCAGTCGAACACGTTGAGCATCGCCTCGGCCAGGCTCTCGGCATAAGCTTCGCTCTGCCGGATCAGGCCTCCCGTGTTCTTGTCGCGCCAGCGTGCGACCAGAGCCGCCAATAGTTCCTGCCTGTCTCGGAAGAACCAGTAGAAGCTTGTCCTCGAAATCCCCAGTCGCTTGGCCAGCGGCTGAATCTTCACGGCTTCGATACCGGATTCAAGCAGGGCGTCCGACGCAGCCTGAAGCCAGATCTCCAGGGAGCCGCGCCAGCCGCTATCGATCGATACCTGATCCATAGGTCGTTTTCTTACCAAGATGGCCGATCAGAAACAAGAGGAATGTCCATAGGTGTCGCCATGCATGACACTGATGTTTTCACAATTGACATATGTGAACATTCTGCCCTAGCGTTATAAGCATGTCTCGGATGGAGTCCGGCAGTGAGCAACGACCCTCTCCTTCAGCCCTTTCAACTCAGGCACCTGACGCTCCGAAATCGCATCATCGTCACCTCCCATGAGCCCGCCTATCCGGAGGAGGGCATGCCAAAAGGACGCTACAGGGCGTACACCGTAGAACGGGCCAAGGGCGGTGTGGCGCTGACGATGACCGCTGGATCGGCGGCGGTGTCGCGTGACAGCCCACCTGTCTTCAATAACCTCCTCGCCTACAAGGATGAAATCGTTCCCTGGATCCGGGAAATGACAGACGCGGTTCATGAGGAGGGTGCAGCGATCATGATCCAGCTGACCCATCTTGGGCGGCGTACGCGCTGGGACAAGGGTGATTGGCTGCCGGTTGTTGCCCCCTCTCATCACCGGGAGGCCGCGCATCGCGCATTTCCCAAGAAGATCGAAGATTGGGATATCGAACGCATCATCAAGGATTTCGCGGACGCCGCTGAGCGCATGAAGGCCGGCGGCATGGATGGCGTCGAAGTCGAGGCCTACGGCCACCTCATCGACCAGTTTGTTTCACCGCTTACCAATGAGCTCGACGGGCCTTATGGAGGCTCTCTTGAAAACCGAATGCGCTTCTGCCTGGACGTTTTTTCTGCCATGCGCCAGCGCGTCGGTGACGCCTTCATTTTGGGGGTGCGTTACACGGCGGACGAATGCCTTGCGGGCGGCACAGGCAAGGCCGATGGGCTCGAAATCTCAAAACGCCTCAAGGATAGTGGCCTTATCGACTATCTCAACGTCATTCGCGGTCATATTGATACGGACCCAGGCCTTACCGACGTCATCCCCATCCAGGGCATGACAAGCGCGCCACATCTCGACTTCGCAGGCGAAATCCGTGCTGCCACCGGCTTCCCAATCTTTCACGCTGCTAGGATTCCGGACGTCGCCACAGCCCGGCATGCGATTGCGGCAGGCAAGGTAGACATGGTCGGCATGACTCGCGCGCATATGACTGACCCGCACATCGTGCGCAAGATCCTGGAAAAGCGCGAGGACGATATCCGCCCTTGTGTCGGCGCCAACTATTGTCTCGACCGAATCTACCAGGGCGGCATGGCGTTTTGCATCCACAACGCCGCGACAGGGCGCGAAGAAACGATGCCGCACGTGGTGGCGAAGGCGAAGGAGCGCAGGAAGGTCGTCGTCGTCGGGGCGGGCCCCGCGGGCCTGGAGGCGGCGCGCGTCCTGGGTGAGCGTGGACATGACGTCGTCGTGTTCGAGGCGGCAAACAAGCCCGGCGGCCAGATCCGGCTCACCGCCCAGAGCGAGCGACGCCGCGAGATGATCGGCATCATCGACTGGCGCATGAACCAATGTAGCAAGCTCGGCGTGGCCTTTCGCTTCGATACTTGGGCCGATGCCGACACCCTCCTTGCCGAGCACCCGGACGTGGTGATCGTGGCAACGGGCGGTCTGCCGCATACCGAGGTCCTTGCACAGGGCAACGAACTAGTCGTTTCCTCCTGGGACATCATATCTGGTGACGTAAAGCCGGGCACCAACGTGCTCATCTTCGACGACGCGGGCGACAACGCCGGCCTGCAAGCGGCCGAAGTGGTGGCAAAGGCTGGCGCCAAGGTTGAAATCATGACACCGGATCGCTCGTTTGCGCCCGAGGTCATGGCCATGAATCTCGTCCCCTATATGCGCGCACTACAGAAGCTTGACGTGGTCTTCACCGTCACCTGGCGGCTGGAACGGGCGGAAAAGAGCGGCAATCAGATCGTCGCCCACATTGGCAGCGATTATGGCGGCGTCGCGCAGCAGCGCCATGTCGACCAGATCGTCATCAACCACGGCACCGTTCCGCTGGATGAGCTCTATTTCGACCTGAAGCCCCGGTCGAGCAACCACGGCGAGATATCGCACGATCAATTAATCGCTGGCCAACCTCAATCGGTCGTTCGCAATCCAGAAGGGAAGTTCCAGTTGTTTCGGATTGGCGACGCCGTGTCCGCCCGCAATACGCATGCCGCCATCTACGACGCGCTGCGACTAGCGAAGGATATCTGATTACCCAGCTTTCGCGCTTACTCGCATAACCCCGGTTGGAGAGCATCCGGTCTCATCTGGTAAGAACCATAACAGGGAGGAAGATATGGGATTCTACAAAAGCAACGGCGACCGCGTTCCGCCGATCATCGAAAGGATGGCCGAAGAAGCCCAACGCGGGCGCGTGGACCGACGCGAATTTCTGGCGCTGGCGAGCGCGCTCGGCGCTTCGACAGCATTCGCCTACGGCATGATCGGCCTTGCCGCGCCGACGCCGGCTCTCGCACAGCAGGCCAAGAAGGGCGGAACGTTGCGAGTGTCCATGCCGGTCAAGGCCCAGAAGGACCCGCGCACCTACGACTGGGTCGAACTGGCTAACGTCTCGCGCACTTGGCTGGAACCGCTGGTACGCTACACCCGCGAATTCACGTTCGAGCCAGTGCTGCTCGAAAGCTGGGAGGTCAATGACGACGCTACCGAATATGTCCTGCATCTGCGCAAGGACGTAACATGGAACAATGGCGATGCCTTCAATGCCGACGACGTCGTCTACAATATTGGCCGCTGGTGCGAAAAGGCGGTCGCGGGCAACTCCATGGCCGCCCGTGTCGTCTCACTGACCGACGAGGCGACGGGGAAAGCCAGGGACGGTGCCATCACCAAAGTGGACGACCATACGGTCAAGCTCAAGCTCAGCGAACCGGACATTTCGCTCATCGCCAATTTCACCGATTATCCAGGGCTGGTCGTGCATCGCGGCTTCGATGCCGAAGGCGCCGATCCGGTAGCCAAGCCGATCGGCACCGGGCCGTTCGAACTCGTCTCCTACGACGTCGGCACGAAAGCCGTCGTGAAGCGGCGGGAGAACGGAAAATGGTGGGGCGGCGAAGCGCTTCTCGATGGCGTCGAGTTCATCGACTACGGCACGGATTTTTCGGCCACGGTTAATGCTTTCGATTCCCGTGAAATCGATATGAACCTGGAAACGCCCCCCGACTTCATCGAAATCCTCGACAGTGCAGGTCTGGTAAGCTCGGAAGTCGCCACCGCGACGACGGTGGTCACCCGTACCAACGTTACCCACAAGCCGTACGAGGACCAGAAGGTGCGTAATGCCTTGCAGATGGCCGTCGACAACAATGTCGTGCTCCAGCTTGGCTACAGCGGCCGCGGCACGGTAGGCGAAAACCACCATGTCAGCCCGATCCATCCCGAATATTACCCGCTTCCAAAGAAGGAACGCGATGCCGAGGGCGCGAAAAAACTGATGGCCGAAGCCGGCCAGGCCGATTTCGAACATGAACTGATCACCGTCGACGACGACTGGCAGAAGAATACCGGCGATGCGATAGCGGCTCAGCTTCGCGAGGCGGGGATCAAGGTCAAGCGCACGGTGCTGCCAGGCGCGACCTTCTGGAACGACTGGACGAAGTTCCCTTATTCGATGACAATCTGGTACATGCGCCCGCTGGGCGTCCAGGTCCTGACATTAGGGTACATGACGGGCGGCGCCTGGAACGAAACCGGCTACTCCAACCCGGACTTTGATGCCAAGCTGAAACAAGCGCTCTCCATTAACGACGTCGATAAGCGACGCGAGGTCATGAAGGACCTGGAGCAGATTCTGCAGGATTCGGGCGTCATCATTCAGCCCTTCTGGCAAAAGGTCTTCAGTCACATGAACAAAAACGTCAGGAATTACGGCGTGCACCCTACATTCCAGATGGACCTTCAAAACGTCTGGCTTGACGCCTGATTTTTTCCAAGGTGAAACGTCTGCGGTGTCCAGCGTCCGTGCTGGACGCCGCTAGACGACCTTGCTTCGTTGACCGTTTACGGCCGGGCTTCTTCCGGCCACCAAACGTGATCCGCGCCTCCGGTATCTATAGCCGCTGGCGTGGCTCTGATTGCGCTTGGCACCGGCGGCACCAATCTCGGCCACTTGATCACCGGAAACTCCTTCCTCAAGGAAGGGGCGGCAATGCCCCCGTGCTTTCCGGCAATCTATCCAGATCGAATATTTCCGACCACGTCTTGAACCTTAACGCGGTGATGGACATGTCGCTCATCACTACCGATGTGGACAGCCGCATAGCGAACAATGGGAGGTTCAAAACGGAACATAGCGGGTCATTCACCTTCACGTCCGGTGCGACGACCTACACCCCTCCCATGCGATGGGCGTCGATATTGCTGCATCCGATGTGATAATCACGCCGTGTTCTACGTCAACAGGCGCCGCGAACATGTGGGTTTCATCGGTGGACAACGTCGACAAGACGTTCACCTTGACGGCCTCTGCCGCGATGGGCGCAACCGCCGTTTTCGGCTATCGGATTAAGAAGTTCTAAGAGATGGGCCAGCCCAGCAGTCGCTACGAGCGGGACACGATGCTCCCGTTCGTAGGCGCGCAAACTGTTGTGAGTGCGGACTTTCAGTGTTCCGTGGCAAATTCGTATTCGAGCAAGTGTCATGATCAATCTCGCCAGTTTGTCGCTGGCGCATAGATGCCCGGCCTTAGGGGTCTGTGCTGGACAAATCATCCGAGATCGGGGACCCGCGGCAGTGGGTCGGGCTTGTCGACGCCAAGTCGTCTGGCCCACGGGTCAAACAATTCAACGGAATGATCCGGTATGTTCTTCGGCTGGCTATCCGCATCGTCTTTGCGGGTGCTGCTCATAGTGGTAGTTCCGCGGCTCATCAATTTAAGGATGAGCTCTAGGTCTATCCAAAAGGTAAAGCATCCTCATTTGCGACTAAAAAAAGCTCGGTCGCAAAACTGGGATGAGCGGCCGGATCTAATGTCACCGAATATGAGGTGCCGGAGTGCGGATCATACTCCGACGCACGGAAGGGGCAATGGAAAAGCCAGGTCGCCACAGGAGGTAGCGGCCGAGCCTGGGGTGCCTGGCGGCTTGGGCAAACCGGGCAGGGCTAATCACACTTCGAGATTCTGTAGCGGCAATAGAAAGCCCCGGTGCAGAAGGGGAACGCAACCACGCCTGGGATTGTCGATCAGTTACTGCGCTGGAATAAACGAATGGTTACCGGCCCGCGTGTCCTGATGGATGCGCGGGCTTGTGCATCTCATGTGGATCGTCGGAGGCGGCTAATTAGTGCCCGCGAGCATGCGTGCCCTTCAACCCAAGAGGTCGGCTAAGCTCTACTTTCTCATGAAGGACCGCCAGCGTCTCGATCCATGCCGCGGCCTTGGGTGGTATTTCAACCCAGCCGGCGAGCCATGCCGCTATCAGGGACACGTCGCAGTCCATGGCTCGGGCCAGTGTGTCGGGTGACCAGCGGATAATAAACAGGGATTCGTTGAGCCGCTCCGGGGTCACGCATCACCCTCCGGGTCATCCACAGGGATCCAGCCTTCTTCGCCCGGTTGCGGGTCTGTGTTGCGCAGGCGCAGTGCGGCGCGACGCAGCAGAATGGCCAGTTCATGGCGCGGCATGTCGCTGATGTGGTCGGCGGCGTCTTCAAGCTGGCGGATGAAGCGGTCACGGGCTGTTGCCATCCCCAAGCCCTCCCCAGAGCAGGGCAAGACTTTCACTTTTCTATCCCTGACGCAATTACTGATTGCGACCAGGTCGCGCGCTGGCTTTGGTTGGCGGGCTTTTTGTCGTTGGAACCAATTAAGCCGGGCGGAGTTTCGGGCTTATTCCATGACAGGTCCCTCACATCTGCTTGGATAAGCCCGTACCGGTTCGCTGGTGCAGGCTTTCATCGCAGGATTACATCTATTCTCGACCAGGACGTTGGCAAGGACCCGCCATGCAGCATGTTTGCAGCACCATCGAGCAATTACGCCGGTATAACGCTACTTGCGAAGCACGCACTGAACTTGAAGAAGTCGACGCGCTTCTAGGGGTCGCGCTCGAAGAGGTCAGGCGCAAAATCAGGCAAAAAGCTCGCGCGCCACATCCCTGAGAAACGGCTGGGGCTAGATCTGCTCGGAAGACGGAATCTGCCCGGACTCGGGCGGCGGGATTGGAACCGTTGGGACATCCCGCCGAAGAACTTCCCCAAAGACAATCACAGCCTCGCTGATAAGGCGGCGCAGTTCTTCGCGATCGAGCACATCAAAATGTTCTTCGGCATCCATGAGATTGACGAGCAGATCGACGCCGCGTTGGTGCAGTAGCATTCAAACCTCCGGCGCGCTATTTCTGTCGCGCTTTGCGATTGGCGTAGCGCAGATCACGTGCGGCCTTTCGCAACGCCGCATCCTCGATGACGCGAGAAATGCGGTCTGTCTCAGCCTTCTCACGTGCTTCGACTTCGGCTCTTGCGGCAGCATCAGCGGTTGCCTGACGTTCGGCCGCCGCAGCCTGAGTCCTCTTCTGCTCATCGAGTTTCAGGCGTTCTCTTTCTGCTCGCCGTTCTTCCCTGGCCACAGCTACCGCCATACGCTCTTCCTGCCGTGCGAGCCTGGTCGGCTCAGCGGCTTCCTTTGCGGCACGATAGGACTGGAGGAGAGCCGCCTTCGCGTCGGCAGCGGCGCTGCGGCGATCGGAGAGATCATTGTCTCTGGTGTTTTTCAAATCTGTGTTCCGTTTGAATCTGCTCACGCTGGGTTCAGGCATTGATGGCTCGCTTCGCGCTAAGGGCGGCAGTTGCCCTCGCGCGATCATCCGCTTCCTTTGCCAGGCGGGCATTCTTCAGTCGCGAAGTCTTGTCCTCGCGAGCCTTGGCCATCGTGTCGACTTCTTCGATGGCGCGATTTCGCGCCAGGAACTGCGATTGTGCCTTCGTAAAGGCGCTCTCCGCCTGTTGGCGGGACTTGCTGTGTTGCGTCATGATGGTCCTTCGGGCTCTTCTGACGGCGGGCGATAACAAAAAAGGCCAGGCAAATGCCTGACCTTTCTCGGTCTCATGCTCTCGACAGTGCCAGTACATCCGTGGTCAAGGGAGAGCTAATAACGATTACGCAGCCTGCAGATTGCAGGCTGACATCTTGCCGGACTTGCTGTCGCGCTCCAAGTCGTAGCCGATCTTCTGGCCCTCGACGATTTCGCGCATACCGGCACGCTCGACGGCGGAGATATGGACGAATGCGTCAGCACCACCATTGTCGGGCTGGATAAAACCGAAGCCCTTGGTGGAATTGAACCATTTAACTGTGCCAGTGGTCATAATGAACCCTTTCATAGCGTGTATTGTTACCGCCACGCGGGAGTGCGCTGCGGATCAGAATAACGATTATTGAAAGGGAGGTTCGTCCAAGCGCGGTGCCAATCGCGCAATAACCAAAGCTCAACAAGCAAATATCGGTACGCCTACATTCAGAGACAGCCCCTCTCAATGTCAATAGCTTGTTTTGTCGCCGCCGATCGCCGGCACCAGAGCGGAGCTGGCATCTATCAGTGCTGCGTCAACTGCTCTAACGTAGCCAGCAGACGCCGCTCAGCAGAGCCTTGCTGCGGTCGGTGGTCATGATGTTCGCGTCGTCAATCCCGTTTTAGAGAGACGCCGTCACCAATAGCCGGTTGGCCATCCGCGAGGAAGGTGACCCCGGCCGCTTCAAGCGCGCCCCGGATAGCGGCAAGGTTGTTAACGGAGGGAATCCGTCGTCCCTTCTCGAAATCCCGAATGGTGCTTTCGCTTAGTTGTGCTGCCGAGCCGAGCCGCATTTGAGACCAGTTCAGTAGACCACGTGCCGCCCTCGATTGTTCTGCCTTGATTGCCATTTCGGTTCCATCATTCCGGAAAACGTTTAGCACGAACCGAAAACGCTGACATCGGGAAGATTCACGCTTTTGCCTTGGTGGAACAAACCCGCACGTTGCTGGTTGGGAATACGTCGCGATGCACACCGCGACGGAGGAACCCCCGTCCTCTCTCGGCCCGTCACCCGGGTGACGGGCTTTGTTGATGAAGCTGTACGAGGAGCAGCCCGGTCGGGCAGACGGTCGGAAAGGAAACGGCCGGGCCGGTTGCCTAGGCAACCTAAAAACGCTGGCGGAACATGGAGCGGGAGTCAAGGATGGTTCGTCGCCCAATTACATTGCAATGCCGTGCCGGCGGCAATAGGAGTAAAGACGTGGTGCTTAGTGCTTTTCGTTGGCGAAGTAGATCAAGCTGAAGTCCCCAAGCCTCCCGCCGCGCCGCTTGTAACTTGCCGCGAAGGGGCGATCCAGCGGATACTTCCGGCAATCGAAATCTTAGTCCCGCTGCCGCACCCAACTACACACGGCAACATCGCCGATCTTGTCCTCTGCACTTTTGAGGCCTCAGGAAAGACCGTCGCAGGCGTTGCATGCCGAAAGGCTTGCAGACGGGTTGACCACTTCCGTGGCGTCCGCACGATGAACTTTCACGCCGTCTTCTTTGCAGCGCTGCTGATCGTGCGCTTCTATGAGAGGTTCACGCCGCGCCAGATTGGCCGAGCGGGCTTCATCTTGTGCACCATCGCATTGCTGTGACTGGCCTTTGTCGTGCGCAACGACTGGAGCTCCATTCCCGTGCTGTTCGGCCTTTTCGTGTTCGGCATCGGTCAAGGGTCACTGGTGACACTGCTGTTCAATGTGCGGGTTACGTCTTCGCCCAAGGAACTTGCCGGCGATTGGCCTTCCCCCTGAGAACGGGTCCATATTGAGAGTTAGAGTTTCGGCTATTTTGGGCTTTGAAAGGAGCACGGAATGGCACGGAAGAATTACACGAGCGAGCAGATCATCGGGATGTTGCGGGAAGCGGAGGTGCGGCTTTCTCAGGGAGAGAAGACCGGCTCGATCTGCCGCGGCCTGGGGATATCGGAGCAGAGCTACTACCGTTGGCGCCGCGAGTATGGCGGCCTGAAGGTAACGCAAGCAGCACGACTGAAGGCGCTGGAGAAGGAGAACGCCCGGCTCAGGAAGGCGGTCTCCAACCTGACGCTGGACCCCTTGATCCTGAAGATGTAAACGGTGGGGCTTTTCGCTCGCGTTCTAACTCTGTTCCTACCACGTGTCAGGAGGCGACGGGTGGCCAGTGGAAATCGAATATTCGTGCTGGGAATCATTGAAAACGTTTGATTTTTGGGAAACACGTTGCGGGCGTTGTGACATACCGGCCGGGTCGGGCCCTACGGCATGTGCGCTGAGTTCTCGCGCACGTGGTATCGCGGCAATGGCAAAGCCCTCCGACGAACAGGGAAAACTGCATGCCATCATCGCCTAAGAGCATGTGTGACGAACATGGCCATGCTCAGGCCAGGCGTCTCGTTTACCGAACTGACGCAGCGCGGCCTCAAGATTCCGGCCGAATTCACCGAACAGCGCTACGGTGTCATGATGCACGGTATCGGACTGTGCACGAACATCCGGCCGTCGCTAACTACGAAAATCTCTCCAAATGTCCTTTCGACCAAGCCTTAATGGGCTGAGTTTCTTCGGCGGGAGGGGTCGTTCTCAGGAATATTTGTCGAGCCAATCAGCGAAGAGGCGCGCTTTCGCAGAAGCCCGCGCAGAGATCTTGAGATAGAAAGGCACCGGCGAAGGAATGGCGGCAGGAACGAGCCTTGTTAGCCGCCCTTCTTGCAAGAGGCTCTGAATGAGTCCCTCCCAGCCCAATGCGGCCCCGACATCGTCTTGTGCCGCCTGGAGTGCGATCATGTAGTTGTTCACGTGAAAGCCGCGGCCTTTAGGAGCGGGCTGCGATAGCGCCGCGAACCATTCGGTCCAGGTCGTCCAATCAGTCTCCTCTATACCCGAATGGATCAAGGGCACCTGTAGCAGATCTTCCAGTCGGGTGATGCTGTATTCGGCTGCGAAATTGTCCGTTCCCACAGCGACGATGCGATCCTGAAAGAGTTCCTTGTATTCGACGCCGTCCTGCCGCGGATTGCCATAGCGGATGCTCAGATCACAGCGGCTGTCACCAACCGGCACGTCGCTGACGATCTGGGAGACGGTGACGGAAGGATGGAGCTTCCAGAAAGCCGAGATCTTCGGTGTGAGCCACAGCGCACTGACGGCAGTGGTGGTGCCGATGATTACATCGACCGTTTCCGGCTGCCCGCGTAATCGGGCGATAGCTTCGGAAATAGTCTCGAAGCCACGCTGGATGGCAAGGAACAGGAACGCTCCTTTTTCCGTCAGTTCAACGCCCCGAAACCGGCGCACGAATAAACTGCACGCGAGATCTGTCTCCAACGCCTTGATCTGATGGCTGATCGCGGCGGGCGTTACATTCATCTCCTGCGCGGCCTTTTTGAAGCTCAGATTGCGGGCGGCCGCTTCAAAGCAGATCAGGGCGGTCATGGAGGAGAAATCATATGGGCGGCGCACGCGGCTTTCCTCCGAGGAGATGTGCTCCTCTCCCTGCCTTGAGATTAGTTGATATAACTCAAGATGAAATTTAATGCCATTGTCAAAGGGGTTATGGGCGCTAGTGATGTTAAATCATCTGAATCCTTGATCTCGGAAGCTAGGAGGTCGCCACCATGATCAACATCCAGGAATTGCTCAGTCGCCGCATACCGGGCCATGCCCTCGAGCAACCCTTCTACGTGTCGCCAGATGTTTTCCAACTGGACCTCGAACAGATATTCTACAAGGAATGGCTCTATGCTATCCCGGCGTGCCAGCTCACGAAGACCGGCAGTTACGTCGCCCTGCGCATCGGCGCTTATGAGATCATCATCGTCAGGGGGCGCGACGGAGAGATCAGGGCATTCCACAATACCTGCCGCCATCGCGGCTCGATGATCTGCAAGGCCCGCGAGGGCCAGGTGGCCAAGCTTGTCTGCCCTTATCACCAATGGACCTATGATCTGGACGGAAAGCTGATGTGGGCCAGCAATATGGGCGCGGATTTCGATCCGACCAGCAACGGCCTCAAGTCAGTGCACCTGCGAAATCTGAGCGGCCTGCTCTATGTCTGCGTGGCCCAGGAACCACCTGCATTCGAGCCTTTCGCTCGGGACGCGGCTCCCTATCTCGACGTGCATGACCTGTCGGACGCCAAAGTGGCCTATACCTCGACGGTCGTGGAAAAAGGTAACTGGAAGCTGGTCTGGGAGAACAATAGAGAGTGCTACCATTGCAGCGCCAATCATCCGGCGCTCTGCCGGTCGTTTCCGCTGGATCCCGAGATCGCCGGCGTATCGGCCGATGGATCGATTTCCGCCAGGCTGCAGGGGCATTTCGACCGCTGCGCAGCTACCGGCGCCCCGGCGCAATTCCTGATTGGCGGCGACGGGCAATTTCGCCTGGCGCGAATGCCGCTGGAGGAGACGGCCGTCAGTTTTACCATGGACGGCAAGACGGCGGTCAGCAAACCGCTTGGCCATGTAAGCCTACCGGACGCCGGTTCCCTGCTCGTCTTCCATTATCCAAGCACATGGAACCATTTCTTGCCTGATCATTCGCTGACGTTCCGCGTCATGCCGATCGGCCCGACCGAAACCGAAGTCACCACCACGTGGCTGGTACACAAGGATGCGATCGAGGGGGTGGATTATGACCTTAAGCGCCTCACCGAAGTGTGGACCGCGACGAATAACGAGGACCGCGAGGTCGTCGAAGCAAACCAGAATGGCATCCGCTCTCCAGCCTACGCTCCCGGCCCCTATGCGCCCGAATGGGAAAGCGGGGTAATCCAGTTCATCGACTGGTATACTACCTGGATGGAACAGGCCGTCGCGCCCCATCGCATAGCAGCAGAATAACCGTCCATGGTCTCTTCTGTCGCGAGACCCAGGCTGGTGCTGTGGACGGACGCGGAGAAACTGGAGTGCGTCGACATCTTGCCGGAGGCGCCCAATGTCATCACCTTTTCCTTCCGCAGCCCGTCCGGCGCCCTGTTCAGCTTCGATCCTGGCCAGTTCCTGACACTGGAACTGCCGCTTCCGGAGGGATCGATCCATCGCACCTTTACGATATCGTCGTCCCCCTCGCGGCCTACCTCGCTGACGATCACGGCGAAGGCGCAGCCGGATTCGATCGGTACGCGCTGGATGTTCGAAAATCTACGGCCCGGGATGCGGTTGAAGGCGATCGGACCGGCCGGCCTGTTCTCGATCGTTCATCATCCCGCCGACAAGTACCTGTTCATCTCAGCGGGATCGGGCATTACGCCGATGATGTCCATGACCACTTTTCTCTACGATTCAGGGCTTAATGCCGACATCGTCTTCGTCAATTGTGCCAGGCGGCCGTCGGATATCGTCTTCCGACAAAGCCTGGAGCACATGACGACACGGGTCACTGGCATCGACCTGAAATGGGTGGTGGAGGAGACCGATCCTTACCGACCCTGGACGGGCTATAGGGGAACGTTCAACCAGTTGATGCTCGGACTTATGGCCCAGGACTATCTGGAAAGAGAGGTCTTCTGCTGCGGGCCAGAGCCGTTCATGCAGGCCGTACGGGGCGCTCTCTCCGGCCTTGGCTACGATATGGATCGCTACCATCAGGAAAGCTTCCAGGCCGAGCCCCATGAAGCGGAGGCTGTTCCCGAAGACATAGAACCACAGGATCACAAGACAGCGGAAATACGCTTCTCTGTGTCGGATGTGGTGGCGAAATGCAACGAGACCGCGACGATCCTCGATACGGCTCGCGCTGCCGGCGTCCCGATACCCTCCGGTTGCAGCATGGGCATCTGCGGTACCTGCAAGGTGCGCAAGCTCGATGGCCAGGTGCACATGGTGCATAATGGCGGCATCACCGACGAAGATATCGCCGACGGATTTATCCTTGCCTGCTGTTCCAAACCATTGGCACGCGTGACAATAGAGCTTTAATTATCCCCGTCGTCTGACGGTTTGCATCTTTGATGAATCGGCCCGGATATTGGCCTCGCCGTTTTGGCTCCGCGAGCTTATCTCGTGCTTCATTGGCGACCTCCTTTCCAATGATCATGACATTCGAATAAAGGGGCAGGTCGCTCCCGTGCAGAACGGAGGTAGAGACCAGGTCGTTATCTAGCGGAGCGAAAATTCCGAGCACCTTGAGCAGCTTCGACGAATGTCCGGCGCGCTAACGGTTCCGCTCTGCCAGCCATCAAGCGCATCACAGCACGTTTTGAGCGCTCTGGGGTATTCGTTGGGGGGGATGATGCGCCCAAACGTCCCGCATCACTTCGCGTATTTCATAGACGCTGTCTGGTCGCGGTCCAGCCCCACGGCCGCGCTGAAAAATCTGCTCGTCTCACAAGCGAGAATTGGGGTGGTCATGATACTCTGCCGTGTTCAGCCAGGAAGTCCAGTAGCGCACGAACGCGCGATGGCAATGGGCCGCCCTGACCGACATATACGGCGTGAAAGGCTTCGGTCTCACCGGTATCGAGATTGCCAAGGACCGGCACCAGCCGTCCCGCGGCAATGTCGCCGCGCACGGTGAAGGCGGCAAGCCGAGCGAGGCCTACCCCGGAAAGCGCCAGATGCCGGAGCCCTTCGCCGTCGCTTGCCTGGACGCGGCCAGTTACTGGCACAACAATGCCTTGCCCATTCTCCCGAAGCGGCCAACCATCGACTGCGCGGGTATAGCCGAAGCCGAGGCGATTGTGCTGTTCCAGATCGGCGATGCTGCGCGGTTCGCCGTAGCGCCCCAGATAGGAGGGTGCGGCAACGATGGTCAGCGCCGTCTCGCCGAGCTTGCGTGCCAAGAGGCTGGAGCTTTTCAGTGGCCCGGCCCGGACAGCAACATCGGTTCGCTCGGCTAGAAGATCCACCACTGCATCCGTTTGCACAATGTCGAGCGTGACGCCCGGATGCAGCGCAAGAAATCCCGGTAGTGCCGGCGCGAGGACATGGTTGAAATAGGACGCGCTCGTGTTGACGCGCACGCGCCCCAACGCTTGCTCGCCGACGTTGGCGGTCCGCTCGGCGTCGTCCAGATCGGCAAGGATGCGTGTCGCTCGTTCGTAAAAAGCGCAGCCCTCCGGCGTCAGCTGGAGCTGCCTTGTCGAGCGGTTGAGTAGCCTTGTACCGAGCCGCGCTTCCAGGCGCGCGATTAGTTTGCTGACTGCCGAAGGCGTCATTCGTGCGGCGCGCGCGGCCGACGAGAAACCGCCGAGTTCCACCACACGAACAAACACTTCCATCTCGCCGGATCGATTGACCTCGAGTCGTGCCATCGTGACCTCATCTCACAAGTGATGTTCCTGAGCGCCTTCTATTTCATCTAAATCCGGCGGTCTATCTTTCGCGGCCTAGTTCCGAAGGAAGATCGAGAAACATCATGCGCCTGGCGCTCTGTGCCCTGACAACCGGGACCCTCGGCATCGGCGTCACCCTCCGCGCGCCGATCCGGACCGCGGCGCTGACTGTCCGCTGGCCGCGTAAGTATGTGCTGCTCAGTCTGATGGTCCTCTTCGTCATCGCTAACGCAGCGTGCGCGCTCGCGCCGTCCTATGAATGGCTGACGGCCGACGGCAAGTTGATTCGCGCCATCGCCGGCACTCTGGCGGCGCTCGCCGCCGTCCTTGGATTAATGACCTTTGCCCTCGACAACCAGATTGCCGCCATCGTCTTCACCGGCCTCCTGGGCGCGGCGGGCTTCGCCACCGTCGCACCCTTGCAGATGTGGGTGCTGTCGAAGGCCGAAGGCGCAGGCCAGAGCCTCGCATCGAGCTTCAATATCGGAGCCTTCAACCTCGGCAACGCCATCGGCGCATGGGCCGGAGGCGTGGTCATCGACCAAGGGCCGGGCCTTGCCGTGGTGCCGATCACGGCTGCGTTGTTTCCGCTACTCGCCATCGTCACCGCGTTGATTGCCGTCCGGGCGAGCAAGGGCGCGACGCTGACACCCTCATGCAATCCCGTTCACTAAGGAGTATTCCCATGGACTATCGACCGCTCGGAAAATCCGGCCTCAAGGTGCCGGTCCTCAGCTTCGGTGCTGGCACCTTCGGCGGCTCCGGCCCGCTATTCAGCAATTGGGGCAATTCGGACGCCACCGAGGCCGGCCGACTCGTGGACATCTGCCTGGAGGCTGGCGTCAACCTGTTCGACACCGCCGATGTTTATTCAGACGGCGCTTCGGAGGAAGTGCTTGGCGAAGCGATCAAGGGCCGGCGAGATGCCGTGCTGATCTCGACCAAGACCAGCTTGCCGATGGGCGACGGGCCGAATGACGCAGGTTCCTCGCGCTTCCGGCTGATCCGTGCGGTGGAGGATGCGCTGCGCCGGCTCCAGACAGACTATATCGACCTGTTGCAACTCCACGCCTTCGACGCTGGCACGCCAGTCGAGGAAGTGCTTTCGACGCTCGACAGCCTCGTTCGCGCCGGAAAGGTCCGCTATGTCGGCATCTCCAACTTCGCCGGCTGGCAGATCATGAAATCGCTGGCTGTCGCCGACCGCTATGGCTGGCCACGCTATGTCGCCAATCAGGTCTATTACTCGCTGGTCGGACGCGACTATGAATGGGACTTGATGCCGCTCGGCGCGGATCAGGGCCTTGGCGCGATGGCATGGAGTCCGCTCGGTTGGGGACGCCTGACCGGAAAAATCCGGCGCGGCACACCGCTGCCCGAAAGCAGCCGCCTGCATCAGACCGCGAGCTTCGGCCCGCCTGTGGACGACGAACACCTCTATCGCGTCGTCGATGCGCTTGACGAGATTGCCGAGGAAAGCGGCAAGACTGTTCCGCAGATCGCACTCAACTGGCTGTTACAGCGTCCGACCGTTTCTTCGGTCATCATCGGCGCGCGCAACGAGGAGCAGCTTCGCCAGAACCTTGGGGCTGTGGGCTGGAGCCTTACACCGCAACAGGTGGCGAAGCTGGATGAGGCGAGCGCTGTTACCGTGCCCTATCCTCATATACCTTATCGGCGGCAGGAAGGCTTTGCTCGCCTTAACCCGCCGCTGGCAGGTTGAAGTGGTCTCGCGTGAGACTGATGAGGCAAATACTCCTGCTGATTGTGACATCATGCCTCGATTGCCTCCCGGTTAAATAAACGCTTCAGCTCCTCCATCGCTGGAGGCGCTATTGCGCTATCATCCCGGGGAGCGCGCGATGGAGTTTCCCGGCTTCTTCGCAGAAGCACCCACGATCTCGCTGCGTGATCCGATGGCGGCGTTCCTCGGAGCCTCCAAGGGCGGCATGATCACCTATTGCTGTGCTGACGCCGTGAAGCTGGCCGGCCATTCCTGTCCCACAGTCGCTGGCGCATATCTGATGGTAAGGCGCGGGCTCCGGCATCTGTACGGTGACGACGTGCCCCAGCGCGTCGCGCTCGAAGCCTATCTGGGCGGTGCGCGCGATCGGGGCACGACCGGCGTTGTCGCCGCCATCGTCACACTCCTGACGGGAGCGGCGCCGGAGACCGGATTCGGCGGCATCGGCGTGCACGGCTGGTTCGCACGCCGCGACCTCCTTCATTTCGACGCGACCTTCGACGGCATAATGGCGCTGCGGCGGACCGACATAATGCAAGGCGTCGTTCTCGGCCTCGACGCCACCGTCGTCCCGTTCGCCCGCGAGATGCAGACGGTGTTGCCCAAGGTAATGGCCGGGCAGGCCGACGCGGACAAGCAGGCGCGCTTCGCGGTGCTCTGGCAGGCGCGCGTCGAGCGCAAACCCGCTGTTCTGTCTCGACATAGCCCGATCCGTCGCGCTTTCAATCTGAACCGGAATAAACACCGGGGTCGAAGGCGGCGGGAGCGCCGCCGTGTCCTTCTGCGCCAGCCGGTGCTGGCGTATCCACTTCCAAAGAAGGTTCGCATTGACCCCGTGTTCGAGCGCAAGTCTCGATACCGAAGCGCCAGGCTCAAGGCAGGCCGCGACAAGACGCTCCTTCGAGGCGGGATCGTATCGGCGGCGCCCGTTCCGACCGACAAGCCTCACCCGCAGTTTCCGCTCACCTTCTTCCATAACTTGGTGTCCACCTACTTTGGTGGACACCTCATGCATCAGGGCACGCAACAGCAAAAGGAGCGGGGAAATGCGCGCTTACGCATGATCCCCCAAACGAACTAATTGTCCTTTTGACGCCGCGAGCTCACTCTCAAATCAGGATCTTTCCTTTGTAGGAGAGTTTGGTGACATCGAGCTTTAATGTCCATGATGCGGCCGGCTATGATCAAATCATGGGTCGCTGGAGCCAAAAGCTCGCCCCGCTGCTGGTTGATTTTGCGGGCCTTGCTCATGGTGAAAGGGTTCTTGACGTTGGTTGCGGCACCGGCAGCCTGACCTTCACATTGGCCAAAAATCCTGATCTGGCTGAAATTAGGGGAATCGACTTTTCTCCCGTGTTCGTCGACGCGGCGACACGTCGTAACACGGACCCGCGCGTCAAAATTCGTCAGGCAGATGCTTGCGCCTTGCCATTCGCGGATGACGAGTTCGATCGTGCGTTTGCACTGCTCGTGCTCCACTTCGTGCCGGAGGCAGGCAAGGCCGTGGCCGAGATGCGGCGTGTCGTGCGACCGGGCGGAGTGGTCGCGGCCGTCGTATGGGACCATCTCGGCGGCATGCCCGCAATGCGGATGATGGTCGACACGGTTGCTGCATTTAGCGAGGAAGGCTGTCAACTGCGCAACCGCTACTGTTTCCAGCCCATGATGCAGCCCGGAGAAATGAGGCAGACCTTTGTCGAGCAGGGACTGGTCGATGTCGTCGAACGCGAAATGATGATCCGTATGGATTACCGAAACTTCGACGACTATTGGGCGCCCATCGCCGCTGGCGAAGGTCCGCTCGGCAGATATGTAGTTGCCCTCAACAACGTGGAGCGCGCTCGTACTGATAAAGCGGTGCGGGAAGCGTATGAGGCGGGGCGGCCCGATGGGCCTAGGTCATTTGCAAATGCCGCCTGGGCCTGCAAGGGCCTCGTTCCGTACCAGAACGCTGAGCGGAGGTAGCTCCGCTCCCATTCTCGCACGTCGTCGGTTGCAAGCGGCAGGCCAACCTCAGAGCCCGCGCCATCCGCACCATCGAAGACCTTCGGAAGGCAACCGACGACATCTGTGACCTTTATTCGCCACAGCAGCCGGGTACGCCTGAATGCCCGACGCTCTAGCTTAGCCGCTCAGCGATCGGATCACGCCAGGTTAGCTGCTCAATCTTGGACACGACCAGTTCGAAGGCACTCCTGTCTTCAAGCAGAGCCATATCGATATCGCCGTTCTTGAGCGCATCCAGCATGTTGGCTTTAAGCGAGGAGGCTGCTTCTTGGCCCTCATGCACGTCTATATGCCTTATGGCGTATCCTATGCAAAGGTAGAGTGTGTTGAGGATGATTTTGATCTTTTCGATTTCCGAATTAGGCATGTCGTCGAGATATTCGGGCATTTGCGTCTCCTTCATGGTCACAACGAACCTGCCGCTACTGAGTTCCTGATCCTAATTCCGCCTCGCCGACGTTACGCCATACCCGGCCTTCGACTTTCGCCCCCACCCGACGTCCTCGGCCATTGGCTGCGCTCAGAAGGCGACGGTCGGAGCTCGGTAGATTCCACTTTTTTCATCAGTGGCCAATCAATGCGTGCGGTCTTGTGCGCCTACGATGACCAGCATCGGCGGCTTAAAGCCGTATGGTACGTCTTTGCGTTTAGCCCAGCGCACCACGGCGGTGAAGCCAATGATGAGCAGGCGCCGCAGCGTTCGCACTCCCATCCGCGACGTTCGTCCGAGCCGCTCCTTGCCTCCGGTCGAACGCTGGTTCCAAGTTGCGAAGTTCGTGTCCGCAGCGGAACGTCTCCGCTGCTGGCGCCATTGCCTCCAGTGCGGTAGCAATCACCGGACCGATACCGGGCACGCTCATCAGGCGACCGGCCGTATCGTCAGCCCGCGCCAGCTTGCTTGTCGACGAGAGCCTCGGGGTTGGAAACGCCTCTTTCCGTCTCTGTTGAGCTTTAAGTCTGGCGGTGGAATTCCGAGCGCTCGAATATGACCACCAAGCCCAATGCGATGATGAGCGGCGCAATCAGATAGAACAGGCGGAAAACCAATAGTGCTGCCACTACTCCCGCCTGATCCATGTGCGATAACCCAGCTAGGAACACGACTTCCAGCACACCCAAACCACCTGGAGCATGCGAAATTTGCGCCACCGAAAACGAAACAAGGAACACGCCGAGCACCACCAAATAGCCTGGATTGTTTTCCACCGGCAGGGCGAAAAACAGTATTGCGGCAGCGGCCAGTAGTTCTATGGGACCGATCAGCAACTGTCGTGCCACGATCGGTAGGCGAGGATAGTGCAGTTGGATTGCCCCGATCCGTATCGGGCGCAAGTTCAGCCAACTACCAAATACATAGGCGGCGATCATCGACAACATTGCGATTCCCGCACCTGTTGAGAAACCCGCGTAACCGATATTCGAAAAGCGTTCGAAGAGGCTTGGCTCAAGGAGCAGCACGATGCCCGATAGCAGCAGGATCGACAGAACGAACGTGACCGAGCAGACCGCTACGAGCACACCCACTTCTTGACCGGAGAGGCCCCGAGTGGAGTAAGCCCGATAGCGGACAACGGCGCCGGAAAAAATCGACCCGCCAATATTATGGGAGAGGGCGTAGGTCGTAAATGAACACAGGGTTACGAATAACCAGGAGACCCGTTTGCGAAGATGCAGGAGCGCTATGTGGTCGTAGCCGGCCAGTGCCGCATAGGCCACGAGCGCGCTCATCCCGGCTAGGACCCAGCGGTGGATGGCTATGGCGGCCAGGCCGTCCCATACATCATCAAGCGAAATGCCTCGCAACTCGCCAAAGAGCAGCCGTATGGAGAGCACAACAGCTGCAAGACCAACCGTAGGCCAGAGCAAGCGCCTCAAATTCATTCTACCACAGCCATCGACAGCTCCATTCCGTCATATGGATACGGGTCTCTCCGCTCAGAGCAATGTCTCATTGGGTAGGGTGCTTCGATTGGTTGATGGCTAACATTTGGGTATGAGACAATCATCCGCTAGTCGAACGTAACCGATCTCATCACGACGATCAGCTTCGGATGCTTCTGCTGAGGTAGGATGTTGGTGGACATGACGCCAGCATACTCGCGTCTCGCTGGTGCCATGCCGCCCTTTGACACGGAAACAGTCGCATGTTTTTGCTTCGTTCCGCATTTTTCGTGCGGGATGGAGTGGTGCCGCAATGCCGCTTGACGGCCACTGGTGACAGCTCAGCGGCAATACCGGCAGCTAGTTGCGAGCTTGGGGATCAGGTTAGGCGTGCTCATTCGGCACATTGCGGTTGAGGCGCCAGATCGTCAGGTTGAGTGCGGTGGCAAAAGTGACCCATGCAAGGTAGGGTATGAGCAGCAGAGCGGCTCCGACGTGTACCTGCAGGAACAGCATTATCGTCGCAACGATGGAAAGCCACACCAGGACAATGTCGACGAGCGCGAGATCGGGACGGTGCAGGCCAAAGAAGAGCGGCGTCCAAGCCGCGTTGAACACGAGTTGGAGGGCATATATGCCAAGCGGCAGAACAGCGCCGCCGAACCCGACTTCCCGCCAAATCAGCCAGCCGGAGACAGCGATCATCAGATAGAGACTGGTCCATACCGGTGCGAACAGCCGGTTCGGCGGACGCCACGATGGCTTCTTTAAGCGCTTGTACCATTCGCCTGGGCGGAAAAAGGCGCCCGTAGCCGCCGCGAGGAAGCAGGCAAGAATGAAACCGGCAAGCCCAAGCATCGAAGTCATCTTGTTGCATTCTCCATTTCGGATCGGGTAAGGCTAGCGCTTGTCGGGTGAGACGACGACAATCGCGGAGCACCGAGCATGGCCCTGGCGGCGATAGCTGTGTGAAAAGCCGGAGTTGAAATAGATAGAATCGCCGTCCCCGAGCAGCGCGTCTTCGTCACCGATATTAAGGACGAGCTGCCCGCTCATCACGAAGATGACCTCTGCTCCGGCATGGCTGTGCGGCACGGGTGGCTCCGACCGCGGTTCGAACTCCGCGTAAAATGCTTCCATGCGGCGGTCCGAGACTGGAAAGTCCAGGCTCTCGAAGAAGTAAGAAGGCGCATCGTCGCCTGGGCGGTCCGGCAGCCGCACGCGATCCTTCTTCCGGACAATCGCCAGCGCGGGCCGATCGGCCGATGCGATGAAGAAATGCTCAAGCCCGACGCCGAAGACCATCGCGACCCGGAGCAATGTTGGCAATGTCGGAAACAACTGGCCTCGTTCGATCTTCGAAAGCATGCCCGGCGATAGCCCCGTGTGCTCACCGAGCTGCACGAGGCTGAGGTCCTTCTTCTGCCGCAGCTCCCGGATTTTGGCGCCAATGCCGTACGCCTTGAGGCCTGCGGTCAGGGTTTCTGACAACACCCTTCTCTCCCTTGTTTTACCCAAGCGAAAATTACCATCTGCCGTTTTTCCTAATACGATAATCGTTATTCATGTCACGAAAATTTGTATGACATTCAAACTAATTATCTCTATATGCAACTTTGTCGCGGCGTAAATAAGGCTGCGAACGCAACACCAGCCGGACAGGGCCGTCATCAGCTTAGGAGAACTTCAATGAGTTCGACACTTGTGAAGCTCGCGGCAGTCGCCGCAACGGCAGTTGGTTTTGTGGTGGGAACCAGTGCCTATGCCGCCGACCAGGATGTCATCGATACCGCCACCGCCGCTGGTCAGTTCAAGACCCTTTCCGCAGCCCTCGATGCCGCGGGCCTGGTTGACACGCTGAGAGGTGTGGGACCGTTCACAGTGTTCGCGCCGACGGACGCGGCCTTCGCCAAGCTGCCGGCCGGCACGGTCGAGACCTTGCTCAAGCCGGAAAACGAGGTGCAGCTTAAGGCGGTTCTCACCTACCACGTCGTGCCAGGCAAGATGAGGGTCGCCGACGTGACGAAACTCACGGAGGCCAAAACCGTCAACGGCGCGCCGGTGGCGATCAAGGTCGACGGCGGCAACATGATGCTGAACGATGCCAAGGTCACCGCCACGGATATCGCGGCTTCCAACGGCGTCATCCACGTCATCGACACCGTGCTGATGCCGCCCGCCAACTAGGGCGGTATCCAGACGGCAACAGAGACACCCTCTCATTCACTCAAGGAGCGTTCGATGACACCTCTCAATATCCTGACCCTCATCCTCCTCATTGTCGGCGGTTTGAACTGGGTCTGGTCGGTTCGTTAAACTTCGACCTGGTTGCATCCATGTTCAGGGCGGGTCCCTGCTTGCGCGGGTCATCTACATCGCTGTCGGCCTTTCGGCGGTGTGGCAGGCGATGCGGCTAGCCGGCGCATTCAGCAGCGGCGAGTCGATGCCGCAGCGTGGCAGCGCCTCTCGATAGTGGCATGGCCCCGTCTCGCGTCCAGAGAGGCGAGGCCGACCCTGGGGAGTCCGCGCAACATGTTACCCAGCAAGCGGACGGTATTGGTCAACGACATGATGCAGCGGAGTTACCGCTATGTCTTGAGCGAGCCGGAGGGACGCAATTTCGACCCTGGCTTCGAGCCCGAGCTTACTCCCATGGAGATGCTTCGCCTGGGTGTTTTCGGCGGCAAATACCTGACCGACTGCCGCAGCGAATTCCCGTCCGACTGGTTTGCGGAAGCGAAGCTATCACCCAACGCCTCCGATCAATCGCTGAACTATTTCGGCGTCAAGGCCAGCCAACCGCTGGCAGTCTGGCGAGCGAAGGGCTGGATCCATCCCGAGGATCCTCGCGGCTGGTTTCAATGGTACTGCCGCTACTACATGGGCCGGAGGTTGCCGGGAGAAGATGTGCGACAGATTTGCCGCTGGCGTGCGATGGGTCGTCACGTCCAACAAGTGCGCCGGAATTGCGAGCCGGGTGATCTTGGCTGCCGCAGACGGCAGCGCCAAGCGCTCCTTCATTGGGCATACGACAGCCGAGGACTGTGACGATCGGCATAACCTAGGTTCGCGCGGCGAAGCGCGGCTAGATTTCTCCCGCAGACGGCTGTGCCCGTACCCGCCGGAAATCATTAAATCGGCCCCGATTTTCTTCGCTTCCTTCAAGAGCGCCTGCGGCGCATCCCGATCGCTTACGTCGATGACCTTCGATCGGGCCTTCACTCCATGCCTCTTCAGGAAGCGGACGACATCTGCCCCGCCCTCTCGGGCGAGGTCCTTCTGGTTGCCTTCGATCGGCGCGACGAGAACCTCTTGCGCGGCGACGAGAAACGGTATGGCATCTACCACGGGACGCCTCACCTCGCGCGTGTCTTTCCAGCTTACGAGGATATTATCGGCCGTCATGGGTTCATGGCGCTCACTCGGGAATAGGACGGGCCGGCCGGCCGACAGGATCAATTCACCCGGGGAAACCGTGCGATGACCGCTCGCGATGCCGTTGTTAGCGCTGGCGACCAGTAGATCGGCCGCACGCGCATGATAGGCAAGCAACTTCGTCGGCTCGCCGATCATGCCGAGCCACGAACCGCGACTGCTATCGACGAGGTTTTGGAATTCCGATTTCAGTACGTCCAGGCGCTCTTCGATCTCGATGCACTGCTGCTCCAGTTCGTTAAAGGTGCTACCGTTGACGTCACCAGGAACGGACCGATAAGGATCGGCCACGCAAAATGCGATCAGATGAGCCTTGAAGCGCCGAGCAAGGCCGCAAGCGAGACCAAGCGTGGCGTAGCTATGGCATCTATGTCGAGCTGAACCATAATCGTGTTATAGATCATCGCGGTATCCGTTCACCCGGCGACCGTCCTCTCGAACAGGCTTCTGCGCCTTGACGCATGTCAAACCGCTCGTGACAGCGACGATGCTCCGCAATTAAATAAGCCTTCACGTTCCGGGACGGCCAGCGTGAAATCTCGCCGCGGCTGTCACCGCCTGTTTCCACTTGTGGCCCTGCGGCGGACTCCCGGATTTGCGAGAGATCAATGGAATCCATCCTGCTGCGATAGACGCCACCCAGACTTTGAAGGGTGGTGCCCGATGCTCAGATTTTTGCTCGTCTCAGCCGCAAAACGGACTGTCTGAAGATGGCAACGCCGCGGCGGCTTTCACATCATACTCTGATGGTTGTTGTGGCAGCCTTTACTCTTTGTTTTACGGCTCTGCGAAGGCCCGAGCAAAAGAATCAAGGATCGGCCGTACGAGGTATTCGAAGAAAGTACGATCACCGGTGTTGATGAACACCTCGGTCGGCATTCCCGGATAGAGCTGCTCCGGTTTCACGCTAGGAGGGAGATCGTCGATGATCTTCAGCTTCGCACGAAAATATGGATCGTGGGTAACCTTATCGATGAGCCGGTCTGCAGAAACCTGGGTAACGGTAGCCGAAACCTCAGGAGTAAGGCGTGTGTTGAGGGCAGACAGCCGTAATTTCGCCGGTTGCCCGGCGCGCACCATGTCGATGTCCTGTGGCCGCAGCCGCGCATCGACCAGAAGACCTGAGCCGGTCGGCAGTATCTCCATGATCTTTTCCCCAGACGCTATGACGCTCCCCCTGGAGTTGTATGTGGAAGATACCACGATGCCCGCTGCCGGCGCCTTTATCGTTGTTCTTCGCAGCACGGCCTCGGCCGCGACGATCTGCTCGTTTATGTCGGTCAGGGAGGCGCTGTCTTCGTTCAGCTTCGTTATTGCCTCCTCCACGCGTCGCGTAGTCAGGCGCTCGATCTGCTCCTGGGCTTCCACGGTCTGGCTGTTCGTCACTGCCATTTGTGCCTCTACCATCCCTGCGCGGCCAACAAGATCGGCTTCGCTGCGCAGGAGTTCGGAATATTCGCTACGATTGGTCAGGCCCTTGTCGAGTAAGCCTGCTTTGATCCGGAGCTCTCCTTTCACCACTTCGGCCTGCCGGTGAATGGCTTGCTTCTGAGCCCGCAGCCCCGCAGCCGATTCCCTGTACGTAGCAACGCGTTGACGTAAGATCGACTGTTCCGAGCGGAAGCGACCTAGCTTGACCTCGAACTCCTTTTTCTGTTCACGAACTAGATTTTCGAGATCTTTCTCGAAGGGTTCGCCTGGGCTCATAGTGATCGGCCCGAGCCTATCCAACCCGTCCCGTTCAGCCGCAAGCCGTGCGACGTTTGCCTTGAGTGCCATCGAACGCTTCGTCAGCCGGTTGAGTTCTGCTTGCGCGGCGGTCCGATCGAGAACAACCAGCTCCTCGCCGGGCTTCACCCGGTCACCCTCCCGAACCCGCAGTTCCTGGACGATCCCGCCCTCAGGATGCTGGATGAGAATGTTCCCGCCCATCGCGGAAATCGTGCCCTGGCTTACCACCGCTCCGGACAGGGGCGCGGTGACAGCCCAATATCCAAAGCAGCCGACCAGTATCGCCAGCGCGCCGTATCCGGCGAATGCCGCGGGCCTGACGTCAATACCTCGGTTAGCCTCCCAGCGAAGGCCTTGATCCGTCATCTGCTACGATCCCTGCCTGATTTTGCGAGAGGTGTTGCTGATAGCCATGCTGAAAGATCCGGTCGTCGCTGGGTTCTGAAACTTGGGAGGTCGTGAGTCTCCACTCGTGGCCGGCTGCCCCAGTACTTCGTTGGCTGGACCAAAGGCTTCGATAAGCCCAGCACGCAAAAGCATCACGCGATCGCACGTGGCGGCTATGGAGGGCCGATGGGTGATCACAACGACGGTGCACCCCTCCTTCCGTGCGGCTGAAAGCATGTCCTCAAGGGCAGCCTCGTCCTTGCCGTCGAGATGAGCATTTGGCTCATCGAGAACGAGAAGCCTGGGATTACGATAAAAGGCGCGGGCAAGCCCTATTTTCTGGCGCTCACCGCCGGAGAGCACGCGGCCCAAGGGACCCAGGCCGGTCTGGTAGCCGTCTTGCTGCGCCAATATCAGTTCGTGCGCTCGAGCACGCTTCGCGGCTTCGATGATCCCGCTTTCGTCCGCATCCAGCTCGAAGCGGGCGATGTTTTCGGCAATCGTTCCGGGGAAAAGCTCGACTTCCTGTGCAAGGTAGCCGACATGTCTGCCGATCTGATTTTCGTCCCATGTCCTGAGGTCGGCGCCATCTATCTTGACGGAGCCGCTGGTCGGCTGCAGGGCGCCGACAAGCAGCTTCATGAGCGTCGATTTGCCGGCGCCGCTCGGTCCGACGATGGCCACCGCTTCTCCGGCGCCGATGTGGAAGTTCAGCCTCTTGATAATGGGCTCGGAGCCGGCGGAGGCATATGGCGCAATGAAAATCAGGTCCTTCGCCGAAAGGACGCCTGTAGGGGCCGGCAATTTCAGCTTCCGTGCCAGTGCCGGCCGCGCCGAGAGCGCGTTTTCCAGCCGCTTCCATGACTGCCTGGCGTTCATGATCTGCCGCCAAGATCCGATCAGTTGATCGAGCGGTTGCAGTGCACGGGAGGAGACGAGGGAGGATGCAAAGATCAGCCCGGCGGTCATCTCGCCCCGGAGGACGAGCCATGCTCCCGCGCCCAGTATAGCGAGTTGCAGCATCGTGCGGGCGGCACGGGACGATCCGCTGAAAATCGCATTGGCGGTTGATGAACGGTCATGGAAGCCCATCGCTTCTGAGAAATGGCGCCCCCAAGCCTCCGTAGCGTTTCGGACCATGCCCATGGCATGGAGCGTTTCCACATTCCGGCTGAAGACCTGTTCGCACAGGCTCGCGGCAGCTGAACGTTGCGCAGACAGAGCATCGTTCCTGCCGACGGCAAGCTGGTTTCCCGTGACCAGCGCGATCAACAGCACGGCACCCGCCAGCGTCAACCAGAACAGAACCGGGTGGATCAGATAAAGCACGGCGAGAAAGAGCGGAGCAAACGGCAGATCGAACAGGACCGCCGCGCCGCGGGATCTGATGAAGGCGCATACCGAGGCAAGATCACGTAACGGCGAGGTGCTTCCCGCGCGATAGTTGTCGGCGAGCGAGGCAGCGAACGTCTTCGAGCCCAGCTTTCTCTCGACCGCTGCCGCGACACCCTGCGCATAGATGGAGCGGATCGCATCCAAAACGCCGAGAAAGCCGAGCGCGACGACCGAGATAGCCGACAGGAAGAACAGCGTATCGACGCTGGAGGATGGCAGGACGCGGTCATAAATCTGCAGCAGGTAAATCGGGGTCACCAGCAGCAGGACATTGATCAGCGACGAGAAAACACCGATATCGACGATACCCCGCATCATTACTAACCGCAGGCTTGACCGATCAATCATCTGCGCATTCTCTCGCTCGGGGCTTCATTTCGAAATGCCGGCTCAAGAAATTCACACCCAAACAAAAAAAGAAATTTGGAAGTCGACCCCGCTAGATACCTTGCCGTGTGGTGATCACACGTTCCTGCAGGCAGATACGTTCAGACCGACCAGTCGTACGTCGTATCCAGCGCACCGTTGTGCACATCGTCCAGCGAATAGGCGCGAATATAGTCGATATGCATTTCCGCCGGCGCAGCCAGGCCGTCATCAGGGGCTCCTGCGATGCCGCCGACTGCAAGATTGACCAACATATACATAGGATCGTGCATGTCAGCGGGCGTAGCGGCACGAGCGACCTCGACATTGTCGTAATACCAGATGAGCTTGTCCTCGGTCCAAAGTACCCCATAAGTGTGGAAGCCCTCAGTATCCAAAACGTTGACCGTCGACGAAACCGTTGTTCGTTCTCCGCTTGCGTTTGAGTGCGCCGTCATGAAGAGCCTGTTCGGTTCCTGGCCGCGCGTCTCCACGACATCGATTTCCGGCGGCCATGAGCCGTCTTCGGGAAGAAGCCAGAAGGCGGGCCAGGTTCCATCGACCTCGGGTAGATCGGCACGCATTTCGAAATAGCCGTAGGTTTGTGAAAAAGATTCGTGGGTTGTAAGCAGGCCCGACGTGTATTCATAGTTGTTAATCAGTGGCTCGATATCAGCCGGTGCCCTGGCTGCGGTGATCGTGAGAATTCCGTTTCCCACACTGAATGGATTGACCTTGCTTGTCGGGCCGTAGTTCGTGTCGATGTACCACTGCAACTCGCCGTTCGTGCTCAAGGTGCTTCCGTTCGGCTGACCCCACCAGAAGTTGGAATCCCAAGTACCACTTTCGCCGTTCCAATGACTTAGAGTGTCAAAATTGTCGACGAAGGACGGCGTCATTCCGGATTTGTCTATCGGCAGCTCGAATTGGCCCGGCGCGAAATTTTCGATGGTCGTGTCCTTAAAGACGAGGATTTCGTCGGAACCAAGATCGAGCTGCACGTCTGACCCCGTCTGGACCATATGTGCCTGAACGGCTTCGAACGACGTCAACCCGTCACCGTTGAGGCGCACCGTGTCGACCGCTTCGAAGTCGACGATCAGGTCACTGCCATTGCCCTTGGAGATGACAAAAATGTCCGAACCGCTGCCGCCAATCAGGACATCGTTGCCTATGCCGCCATCCAGTGTTTGACGACCGGCTCCACCCTGGATGATATTGTCAAGCGCATTCCCGAACGCATATCGGCCATTATCCGTCACCGTCAGGTTTTCGACGTTGTCGGGAAGCGTGTAGCTCATCCAGGTGACGACTGTATCGATACCCTCTCCGGGTTCCTCGGCTACCTTGTTGATGGACGAGTACAAATGGTAGATGTCGTCGCCCGCGCCACCATGCATGGTGACGTAGACGCTGGCGTCGCCCCAGAAGGTGTCGTTGGCGGAAGTGCCGTACAGCTCGGGACCGGAATGAGTTGCAGAAATGTGTCTCGTGGAGGCGCCGCTGTAGAAAAGTGGAACACCCTTGGCGTTCACGATGGTGTCCATCACTCGCTCCTGGTTCGCGATTTCCCCCGAGCCAGGCTAGCATTCCCGCCACGTTCGCGCGATCTGCTTGCATTAACGTTCTACAACACGTCGTTACATTGGGGGAAGACGGCTACGGCACACTATGTGCACCTCGGCTCCCCTGGGAACTGGCTGCTACGCTCTTTCCTGCGCCGGAAGCAGACTGACTGCACGCGGCGCGGCTGCTGTGGTGGGCCATCGCCACTACAAGCTTCGGGTACAGAAGCAGGCATTTTCGGCACATCTTGAATATCTGAGATAAGCCGCTGCCGAGCAAAAGTTTCCCTTAGCTTCGAGCCCAAATCGGCGCGAGCGCGAATGGCGTCGCACTATCTCTCTATTGGCCGTGTCGGGCGAAGGGAGAAATGTCATGGGTATCTGACAGTATGACCCAGCCGCTAAAGGTCCATCAGCCTAGAAGGCAGGCAGGCAGGTCGGCGCCAAACGCGCGCTCGAAGTGAAGCAAATCTGGCTGATCCGCTTTTTGCTCGATAGCTAAGGGCGGACAGGCCGCCCGACAATAGCTTAACCGCCATTATACTGAAACTTTTTGTGCAGTCTGTCAGTGCTGCGTCAACAGCTCCAACGTAGCTAGGAGACGCCGCTCAGCGATCGGTTTTCCGACATTGGGAGCTCCAGCGAGAACGGCGCCGCCGAATTGCTCGGCATTCACATAGGCGGTTGCTACGGCGAATGGCACATCGTTCGCCTTCAGTTTCACTGCCACCTCGGTGACTAATTCATTACCCAGATTAACATCGAGCAGCGCGACAGTGGGCAATTCGTCCGCCAGCACTCGAAGCGCGTCCCGAACGTTCGCCGCCGGGCCTAGCACGCGCCAGCCGTGATCCTCCAGCATGGCCTGGAGATCCATCGCGATGAGAAACTCGTCCTCGACGATCAAAACGCTCTTTTGCACATGGTAGACCTTCAGCTTGGGTGAGTGGCACTTTCCAGTGGAATGACGATCTCCACGGCTAAACCCTCCGCCGCATAGTCTTGTTCCAAGTGCCCGCCGAGGCTGTAGGTCGTAACCGATTGAATGAGTCGGGTGCCGTAGCCCGCTGTTGCCGGGGGAGCCACCGGGGGTCCGCCGCTTTCTGCCCATCTGAGCCGAAGTTTCTTGTCTTCTTCCTCCAGTTTCCAACTGACATGCACTCGACCGCCAGAAACCGACAATGCTTCGTATTTGGCGGCGTTGGTCGCCAGTTCGTGCAGAGCGAGGCTCAGGGACATTACCTCTCGAGGGCCAAGCTCGACCGTCTGGCCGGACTCGACCAAAATGACCTCGGGGTTGCCAGCGTAAGGGGCCAGGATGCGTTCGAGCAGTTCAGCCAGACTGGCTTCCTCCTCCCCGCCAAATGCCAGCTCTTGAGCCTCCACCAAGGCACTGAGGCGGCCGAGGAAATCGTCGCGATATTCTTCTGCTGAGCGGCTCTTGGTGACGGTGTGACGGGCCATTGACTGTATCACGGCGAGCAAGTTCTTCATCCGGTGCCGGAGTTCGCCGTACAGCATGTCTTTCGCTGCATCACGACGAATCCGGTCGGTAGCGTCCACAATGGACAGCAACAGAGAGTGGCCACCATTGTCCGGATGGTGCAGCTTGCGAGCTGTCACGAGCATCGTTCTGCGCCCAAGGCGAGGGAAATCGTGCTCGACCTCGTGGTCAATGACGGCCGTGGCTTTGGGGATCACCTGCAGAAGCAGTTCGCGCAGTTCAGGGATGTCCCACTGACCGTTCCCCAACTCGTAGAGGCGCTGCCCGATTGTCTCATCCCGATCGACCTGAAATGTTTGAAAAAAGGAACGGTTGGCGCTTTGGACGCAAAGGCTCTCATCCAAAACCAGCAACGGGTCGGCAACCGTATCAACGATTCCCTGCGCCTGAACGTGGCCATTCCGCATAAGACGGTACAGGTCTTCCATATTCATCATGCGCCCCTCGCTGATCCGGCCCGCCCTATGCAAACCGACAATCATGTCGGAAGAGCATACCTAAGAGGATTCCAGATCGACTGAGAAGAGAAAATTAGAACCGTCAATGCCTTCGGCAAGCCCAGTTCTCCGGCCCAGGACGTTGTTGGCCGTGGCCCGATCCCCCATTCCTTGAGCCCGCTCTGAGGCCGCTGTTGAGCGCGCTGGACGCCGGTTGATGAGCAGCCGCTGCCCGATCTATAACAGCGCATGGCAAAATGGACGATCCATCCCTGATCGACGGCAAGATGACCGTGACGCGCTACTGTCACGCCGTCCAATTCAGGTCTCGATCTGGAAAAGCTTCGTGACCGTCTCGGTCGGATGCACTGGCAATGGCGGTCGATCTGGAACCGAAGCTGGTTTGCTCGAAGTGCCCCGGGCGGCTTGGCCTGATATATATGCCGACGACGCCAAGGTGTTTGGCATGGGGAAGGTGACAGGGAACCGGTACGCCACGGCGAAGGTTGATTAATATCCGTCTTTTCCATCTTCGCACATCACCGCCAATTCACAGCGTCATAGGTGTCCATCGTTTTCGTGGACGAGCCAACGGGCGGTTTACGGCGACCGTGGTGGCTTCTTGGCTCCGCTTCAAACCTCAGGTTCAAAATTTAGAATTCTGGTAGGGAAAGTATTTCAGGGGCACTTGGGAAACAGCGAGCCCGATTGAATAGCTTCGGTTGGATCCTCGAACGATCACAAGCTCCGCCTCGGTTAACACCGGGGCGGGCTTTTCTCGTTATCGCACCTTTTACTTCACCTTGATGGCGATACCGCTGAGATCGGCGTTGACCTGCAGGCCGACCTGTTTACCTGACAGTTCGAGTTGGGCACCCTTATCATTGGTCATAACTATCATCTGGGCTCCCTTTCCGAGCGCACCGCCGCCCCCGACCGCTCCGTAGACTCCGGCCACATCTCGCGCTCGGCGAATATGGCTTACGGTACCCTGGAAATAGGTCTTAGAAGCGCCAAAGGCGAAACCGCCAGAGATGCCGCTTACAGAAATGGGGTAGCGATGGCCGTGGAACGTCAAGGTGCCTTCGCCTCCAGACCCACCGACAAAGAAGGCAGCTTTGTAGACGAAGAAGCGAATCTTACCGCTGTCAGCCTGTGCGGACCCGGCAAAGCTAATTGCCGCTACGGTGAGGGCCGCAGCCGCGACTGTACGAAGTTTGGGCGAAACCTTCATGATGCATCTCCTCGAAAACGACGCCTGCCCAGCCCACACAACCCTCAAGGGCGACAGGAGTTCCCGTGAAGGTGGCGGTGGGAGTTTTCGGTGAACAAAAATGCAGTTGCTGCATTTCCATCAAGAGGCGATCCCCGCCTTATGGAGAAAACCATGGACTGGAACCGCGTTGAAGGAAACTGGAAGCAGCTCAAAGGCAAGGTCAAGGAGCAGTGGGGGAAACTTACCGATGACGATCTGGATCAGATCGCAGGCAAGCGTGACCAGTTGGAGGGCAAAATTCAGGAGCGCTACGGCATCGAAAAGGATCGAGTTCGCTCCGATGTGGACGACTGGTACGGGCGACAAGGCTGGTAGCACTATCGATCGACGAGCCCGCGCCGTGGAACGGAGCGGGCTTTTCCCGCGTAGATTGGCTGACGGTTCCTTGCATCGCTGGCGTCGATTGCCCATCGTGTGACTGCCGGTTGAGAGTTCTATGGGCAGGCTACCGAGCCGGTTCCGACACCCAGCAGACGGACAACCTCGAAAGTAGTCGCCAGCGCGCAAGGACGTTCTTTGCTTGGTCCGGCTGCACTGTGGCTCCGGCTGAGATAGAAGTCAGATAACCCAGCCGCCTTCCACTTGTGGACATCATGCGTCCGACCACGACTTAACCCTGTCATCTACCGCGCGACCCGACACCTTTGCCAGCCAAAAAAAGTGATGCGAAACGCCTACCGCTCGTCAATGCTGTCCGCCCTGGCGTCCGCTTCTGAGGTCCGCTCGCGATCTTTGGCATAGTTGCCGCTGCCGCCACGGCGGTTCGGTATTCGTCCTATCTGCCAGTTCGTCAGTTCGACCGGACAGGTCGAATAGCGGCGTGAGCCGTGCAGACCCGCCCGTCATTTTCCGGTAAGAGGAGCGGGATACGACATTCCCTGTGGAGCAAGACCGACCAAAATAATTGGCGCATCCGGCAGGGTTCCACTGCCATCCTTCCGGATGTTTCGAATTGCCGTATCCGCGCTTGCGTGCCGGCCGGCCGCGCGGGACACTCCGCACAGGATGAAGCCATGGCTGTGTGTCCTAAGTCGCCGTCTTCCTCTGGAAGAAGCACCGCCTTCATGGTCCGGCTTCGCTGTTCATGAGTTCGGGAACCGGGTGGCTCCCACCGCATTGTGGAAGACACGCACCCGCATGCGAGCCCTCTCTTCAAGGAAAAAGCTATGGCCAAGACCTCGAGCCGTTCGCAGGACAAGTCCGCGATGATCCATGACCAGAAGCTCGAACGCGGGGAGGGCGGTGAACTCCACCAGATTGCGGTAAGCGATGGACCGGTATTGACGACCGCGCAAGGTGCTCCCGTTTCGGACGACCACAACACCCTTAAGGTCGGCGAGCGTGGGCCTACATTGATAGAGGATTTTCATTTTCGCGAGAAGATCTTCCACTTCGACCACGAACGCATTCCCGAGCGCGTCGTGCATGCTCGCGGCTATGGCGCGCACGGCTATTTCGAGACGTATGAATCGCTGGCAAAGTACACCCGCGCCGACATCTTCCAGCGCGCCGGCGAAAAGACGCCGGCCTTCGTGCGTTTCTCGACGGTCGCCGGCTCGAAGGGTTCGTTCGATCTTGCGCGCGACGTGCGCGGCTTCGCTGTCAAGCTCTATACGCAAGAAGGCAACTGGGACATTGTCGGCAACAACATGCCGGTGTTCTTCATCCAGGACGCCATACGCTTTCCGGACATGGTCCATGCCGTGAAGGAAGAACCCGACCGGGCGTTTCCGCAGGCGCAGTCAGCGCACGACAATTTTTGGGACTTTATTTCACTGACGCCTGAATCGATGCACATGATCATGTGGATCATGTCAGACCGGGCGATCCCGCGTTCGTTCCGCTTCATGGAAGGATTCGGAGTTCACACCTTTCGCTTCGTGAACGCCAAGGACGAGTCGACTTTTGTCAAGTTCCATTGGAAGCCCAAGTTCGGGCTCCAGTCGGTCGTCTGGAACGAAGCCGTGAAGATAAACGGCGCTGACCCGGACTTTCATCGCCGCGACTTGTGGCAAGCTATTCAAGCGGGCAATTTTCCCGAGTGGGAGCTGCGGGTGCAACTGTTCGACCAGGACTTCGCCGACAGCTTTGACTTCGACGTGCTGGACGCCACCAAGATCATCCCGGAGGAAATCGTGGAACCGATCCCGGTCGGGCGCCTCGTTCTCGACCGCATGCCAGACAACTTCTTTGCCGAGACCGAGCAGGTCGCGTTCATGACGCAGAATGTTCCGCCCGGCGTCGATTTTTCCAACGACCCGCTGCTGCAGGGCCGCAACTTCTCCTATCTCGACACCCAATTGAAGCGGCTGGGCGGTCCCAACTTCACGCACATTCCCATCAACGCGCCCAAATGCCCATTCCATCACTTGCAGCAGGACGGGCACATGGCAATGCGGAACCCGGTTGGCCGCGTAAATTATGAGCCGAATTCTTTCGGCGAAGGGCCACGTGAATCGCCGCACCGCGGATTTCGATCGTTCGCCGAAGCGGAAGACGGCCCGAAGGTGCGATTGCGCGCCGAAAGCTTTGCCGACCACTACAGCCAAGCGCGGCAGTTCTTCAACAGCCAGACCCCGCCCGAGCAGCGTCATATCGCCATGGCGCTGACCTTCGAGCTTTCCAAGGTTGAGACGCCGGTGATCCGCGAGCGGATGGTCTCGCACCTCCTGAACATCGATGTGGGGCTGGCCGAGACCGTTGCCGACAAGCTTGGCCTCAAGCAACTGCCAAAGGCCGCAGATGCCGCTGTCGCGCCTCGGGACGATCTTGAACCGTCGCCCGCGCTCAGCATCATCGAGAACGGGCCAGATAGTTTCGCCGGCCGCAAGGTAGGCGTGCTGATCAGTCCACGAGCCGATGCCGCCCTCTTCAAGAGGCTTCGGGCCGCGATTGAGAAGGAAGGCGCGGTAATGGAGGTCGTCGCGCCGAAGGTCGGCGGCGTCGAGGCCGCGGACGGAAGCTGGATTGAGGGACGCTATATGATAGACGGCGGTCCTTCGGTGCTGTTCGACGCCGTAGCGCTGGTCCTTTCCGAGGAAGGTGCTCAACGCCTGACGGATGAGGCCGCCGCGCGCGACTTCGTCGCCGACGCCTTTGCCCATTGCAAGTTCATCGCCTTCACCCCCGCCGCCGTTTCCCTGTTGCGGAAAGCGGGCGTCGATCCGGACGCGGACGAGGGCATGATCAACCTAGACGATCCAAAGGCGATCACCAGGTTCATAGAGTCGTGCCGCAAGCTTCGACTCTGGAGCCGGGAGATGGCGGTCAAACTGTAGCCGAGCCAACCTGGCGACGACGGGAATTTCTGATGCAGATCGTTCGAACCAAGGTAGCTGAGACGACCTCGCTTTCCGGAGAGCCGATCCTGCGGGTCCTGTCTTGTGGCGAAGGCAGTGACTGTGTCACGGTCGGCATGGCCAGCTGAACGAAAAGCGTCTGAAACGAGGTCGGGAGCGGACTGGGCAAACCGCCCAATCACGCAAGTCCAGAACGGCAGCTAAAAGCCCAGCGCTACTCAGAAGCGGACTGTCGGCGCCGGGCCCCGGATCAGCCGGAACGAATCCTTCCGAAGCGGAACGTCAAAGGAATCGTGTACGTCCCGATCGGGGTAGGAAGCGACCTGGCCGGTTTCGGGTGTTACCGCAGGAAAGCTGCCCTTCACTCACCCAAGGGCCGCCGGCAGTTTGCACCCCTCAGCATTCATCGCTAAGCGTTATGTCGGCGGTACCGCCGGCGTGAGCCCATGGCGGCGCATGATCTCGGCTATCTTGGCCCGGTCCGGTGAACAACCGGTGGCAGCGTTGAGAACCGCGAATGTCTCGCGGAAATATTCCGGGCCGATTGCGGCCGGAGTGATCACGCAGAGCGCCTTCACGTCGCGGCTGTCGTTATTATCGAACCGATGAACGGCACCTCGTGGAATGCATAGGGCTTGTCCGGGTCCGACATCGATCGCCTTTCCGTCAACCGTCCAGGTCAGCACGCCGTCAATTCCGTAAATCGTCTCTTCGTAGTGGTCATGGCTGTGTGCCGGAGCAGGCAGCCGCTGCCCGCCTGGGACATCAAGTTCAAAAGCTGCGATGCTGCCATTCGAACTTTCTCCGGTCAGCAGAAAGCGAACCGCGAGCCCCTTGGTGGCAATGGTTTCATCGGCGGGATTGACGTGAGGGTCCAAAGCGGCCTGTGACATTGCATCGCCTCCTGGGGTAAACTAAGTTTACTGATATAAGTAAATTCCATTTACCGAGAATGTCAATGATGCCGCCTTCGAAAAGTTTTCCGGTCGATGCAGAGGATATGCTGATCGGCGCTCTTTTGCGGGTCCCCGCCCAGGCGATTCATCGCCGGATTATCACGGAGCTCAACGCCGCCGGCTTCGACGACCTGCGCATGCCGCATATCGCGGTGCTGCAGTTTCCCGGGCCAGACGAGGTTCGCCCGGCCACGCTCGCCGAACGGGCGGGCATGAGCAAGCAGGCCATGAACCAGTTACTCGGGAGCCTTGAGGGTTTCGGCTATATTGTCCGAACCGACGCGCCAGGTGAAGGCGGTGCGCGCATTGTCCGCTTTACCCAGCGTGGACACGCAGCGTACGCAAAGATCGTCGACACACTGCGCGACATCGAGCGCGAGTGGAGCAATGAACTCGGATTCGAACGCTTCGTCCAGCTCAAGGCGCTGCTGATGGTTGTCTGGGAGAGTCCGCTGGTTCGCTAGCCGAAGCGCCTGGCGAGCCACCTGGTTTTCCGGCCGGTAGACGGCGGCGCGCAAAGTCGGACCTATCCGGCCCTTCGCGACATTCACAGAAGAAACAAGTATGGCCGAGAGCAGGTCGATTGGAGGACGGCGGCAATCCCGTGGGCCCACACTGAAACCGGACCGGCCGCGGTTAGGCCCGACCCTGCCGCTCGTGAACAACCGAGCTGGCGGCAAGTTTCGAGCGGTCGCACAGCACGTCGAACGGCGACAATGGGCTCGCGTGCGAAACTCCAGCGTTTCAGTTTGGCCGCCGAAACCAGATGAGGTGGATGGCTCCCGCATCCGGCATCTAAGTGCCAAACTGGGTTTGCCGTCAGGGCGACCCAAGCAAAGGAGCCATCCGCCATGCAGATTACCACTGTGGGCCTAGATCTGGCCAAACGCATTTTTCAGGTTCATGCCGTCGACACGTCTGGCGGCGTTGTTTTGCGCAAGGCACTGCGCCGATCGCAAGTTCTGCCCTTTTCAGCAGATTGCCATCCTGCCTGATCGGCATGGAAGCGTGTGGGACATCACATCATTGGGCGCGCGAGTTGACGAAGCTGGGCCATGAGGTCCGTCTGATGCCACCGATCTACGTCAAACCCTATGTGAAGCGCGGCAAGAATGATGCAGTGGATGCAGAAGCGATCTGCGAAGCGGTGACACGTCCCACCATGCGTTTTGTTTCTATGAAGTCGGCCGACCAACAGGCGGCCCTGTCTCTTCACCGGACACGCAACCTCCTGATCAAGCAGCGTACGCAGCTCGTAAACATGATCCGCCGCGGCCTGGCCGAATTCGGCGTCAATATCCCGGAAGGTCTGGAGCGAGCCCTTGGTCTGGCGCGCAAGATTACCGCGAAGGAAACGACGCCGGATGTGCCGGCCGTGGCAATGCACGTTCTTGGCCTTCTTTGCGATCAAGTGCTCGACACCCACGCCCGTCTCCAGGTGATCGACCGATCGATCCTCGTGCTGCAAAGATCTGATGAGGTGGCACGACGTCTATCGACCGTTCCTGGCATCGGTCCTGTCGGCGCTACAGCATTGGCGGCTTCGGTCGCCGATCCAAGGCAATTCCGTTCGGGCCGAGAATTTGCCGCCTGGCTTGGGCTTACACCTTCGCAGAACTCGAGTGGCGGTAAGAATCGGCTCGGCCACATCACCAAGATGGGTGATCGATATCTGAGAAAGCTCCTGGTGGTCGGCGCGACGTCGTTGATCCGCGGTGCTAAGTACAAGCCAGAGACAGCCGATCCTCGGCTTGTCGCCTTGCTCGCCAGGAAACCCGTGCGAGTTGCGAGCGTGGCCATGGCAAACAAGATGGCCCGAGTAGTCTGGGCAATCATGACCCGCGGCGAGACATACCAAGCCCGCCATGTCCCAACACTCGTGGCGTAAAGCTGAAACAAAAATAGTTCGAGCCGATCCACCGGCTCCATGAGGTTGTAAGAGCGAAGCGAAGTGATGGCGATACCGGTCAGGCCGGGAACAAGGACAACCCACGGACAGTCCGAGGCGCGACAGCCTGAGAACCAGATTGGGACCTCGTTCGCCGACCCCATCAGGGCCAGCAGTCTCTCATGGCTGCATCAACAGGCCGGACAGAAGACTGCACCCGACCAGTGCGCCGAAACATCGAAATTGCCTCTTGCAACGCGGGAGCCATCCACAGAGGACCGTCCGCAGTCGGCCCCGACCCTGCCGTTTGGCGGAACCGACGATGGCAAGTTTTGACGCCGACGGAGGCCTCAAATAAGAGGTCGTCAGCCGACTGACGCTTTACTGAATTTCTCACCAAACGGCCGGCAAGCGGTCCCTCCTGCTGGGCGGTACCTACCTTCATGAAAGATAGCTCTTCAGGATCGACGCGCCGAGCGTGTATTTCGGGTCCACCATGTTGCCCAGTCTGACACGGCCGACCTGGGTCAGCAGCATATAGGCATCAAGCTCGCTGAATTTGTAGTCGGCCGCCATCCAACGGACCAACTCGCGATAGGCAATGCGCGCAGCATCTTCCATCGGGCGTCCCGAACCGATGGTCATGATGACCCTTTCGTTCTCGAGTCGAACCCACTTGAAATTCCAGTTTTTGATTAGGTCGATCTGTACGGTCGTGACCGTCGGATGCTCGATAGCGACGCCGCAAAGTTCCCCATCACCCTGGTTTGCATGGCAATCGCCGAGATAGAGCAGGCCGCCAGGTGCATTGACGGGCAGATAGACCACCGCGCCCGGCGCGACGTCCGGCAGGTCCATGTTGCCGCCATAGTAATCCGGCTGCAGTGCCGAGATGGCCTCTATTTCGGGAGACGTGCCGATGGTCCCGATGAATGGCTCGTAGGGAATTGTGATCTTGTCGTTCCAAGTCACGCCCTTGACGGCATCGATGTGAACCTTCTTGACCCGCTCGGGCAACGGAGTGTTCAACACGGCCGTATCGCCAGTGCCGACCAGGCCGCCAAATTCTGGAATTAGGCAGGTGGTGCCGGAGGGTTGGGGACCGCGCGGGCGAACTTCCTTGATGTAGACAGCTAAACAGTCGCCCTTCTCGGCGCCATTCACATAGATCGGGCCGTTCTGCGGATTGAGGTAGGGGAAGTTGAGGATCTGGCTCGGTACGTCGGTTTCGCTCTTGATGGCACCCTCGAAAGCGTCATGGGTTTCCACGGAAACTTCCGAACCGGGATCGACACGAAGCACCGGCTCCACATAGGGACCGTAGACGTAATGATACTTCCCCTGATCGGCCTCCGTCATGGTGTGAATGCTGTGGGCCTTGCCTTTGGCCACGCCTCGCTTGGCCATGATTGAATTTTGAAGCCAGGACATCTGGTTTTCTCCTTGTTGCTCTCACCCGCCTATACGGCCAAGTACTTCCTGATGGCGTCGCGGTCCTCGAGCTCCTGCGGCGTTACGTGCGCGACGATGCGCCCCTTGTCCATGACGTAGCAGCGCTGAGCGAGGGCCTTGATCATGTCTAGATTTTGCTCGACGAACATGATCGTCATGCCGCTTTCCCGGTTCAGTTGCGTTATGATGCGGCCGATATCCTGGACAATGGACGGCTGGATACCTTCGGAGGGCTCGTCGAGCAGCAAGAGTTTCGGCGAGCCGACAAGGACGCGCCCAATGGCGAGCTGCTGCTGTTGGCCGCCTGACAGCGTCCCGGCCTGCTGACGAGTTCGTTCCTTCAGGATCGGGAAAAGACTGTAGATGCGTTTATAGACATCGGCAGAGATGCGTTCGCGCATCGACTCGCCGACTTGGAGGTTCTCGCGCACCGACAGGCGCGGAAAGACGTCACGGCCTTGCGGGACATAGCCGACGCCAAGCCGAGCACGGTGGAAGGGTGCGAGTCCGGTGAGTTCGGCCGAGCCCAGCCTTATTGTTCCCGCCGTGCTTTCGACCAGACCGATCAGGGCCTTCATCAAGGTGGTTTTGCCGACCCCGTTGCGCCCGATGACGGCGACGATTTCGCCTTTAGAAACGCTGAGGTCTATGCCTTGCAAGACGGGCTTACCCCCGTAGCCTCCTCGAAGGCCCTTAACGTCGAGCAAAGTCTCACTCATGGCTCTGCCCCAGATAGATGGCCGCGACCCGCTCGTCCGCAACGATCTCGTCGATTGTGCCTTCTGCGAAAATGCGCCCGAAGTGCAGCACCGATACACGGTCTGCCACCTGGCGGACAAAGGCCATGTCGTGCTCGACCGCAAGGACGGTCATGCCCTGCGCATTAAGTTGCTTGACGATTTCCCCGGTCCGGAAAGTCTCGTCTGGAGACATACCGGCGGTTGGTTCATCGAGCAGCAGGAGCTTCGGCTTCAGCGAAATGGCCATGCCGATCTCGAGCCACTGTTTCATGCCGTGGCTGAGATTCCCGGCCTGCTGGTCGGCAGCTTCCGTGAGCTGCAGGAATTCCAGCAGCCGTTCGACTTCCAGGTCGAGATCGCGGGAGTCCAGCCTGTGCTGCAAGGCAATCTGCAGGTTCTGTCGCGTGCTCAGCGCCCCGAAGATGCCCGGTACCTGGAACTTGACGCTGATGCCCTGGTTGATGCGCTGGAATGGCTTCAGCCGGGTTATGTCCTTCTCGTCGAAAACGATCGTGCCGCTTGAAGGCGGGTACTCTCCCAGAAGCAGGCGGAAGAAAGTGCTCTTGCCGGCACCATTGGGGCCGATGAGACAATGAATCTTGCCCCGCTCAAGAGAGAAATTGACATCGGCGGTGACGTGCAAGCCGCCAAAGTGCTTGTTGAGGTTATGTGTTTGTAACAGGGTCACGGCCTATTTGCCCCCGTTCTTGCGGTCGAACAGGGAACCGAGCCATAGGCCGGCATTGGTGATCAAGCCCTTCGGAGCCATCAGGACCGTACAGACGAGCAATAGGCCCATCACCACGAGTGCATATTGGCTGCCGTAGATGGTCAGCGCCTGGAATACCGAAAGCACAACCAGCGTCCCGATCAGCGTCGCGGTGAGGTCCGACCTGCCGCCGACGGCGACCCAGATGATCGGCATCGCGGCGGCGGTGATGCCCATGCTGGACGGCGTGATGTATTGGCCCCAGCTTGTATAGAGGACGCCGCTCAGGCCGGCGAGGGCGGCGCCGATGACAAACCCGCCCAATTGGTATTTGCGGATATCGTAGCCGAGCATTTCGGCGCGCTGCGGGTTTTCGCGCAACGCCACCAGGACGTTGCCGAACCTAGAGTTAACGAGCACACGCAAGCCGAGATAGGTGACCACGAGAAGCCCGAGGACTACGTAATAGAGGCCGACGTCGGGGTAAAGGGAGATCCCGCCACCGAACCAGGGCAGGGTAAGTGCCGGCATTCCGCTCATGCCATTGAAGCCATTGAGGCGCGCTGAGCCAACCGTCCATTCCGGGCCGGCGGTCTGAGCCATGAACCGCTCGAGCGCCAAGGTCACCGACAGCGTGACGATGCCTAGGAACAGGCCGCTGATGCGCCCGAAGAAGAGGAAGTAGCCGAGCACGGCGGCAAACAGCGCGGCGATGGCCACGGCGAGCAGCACCGAAGCCAAACCGAAGCCGTAGGCAGTTCCGAAATTGATGGTCAGAATGCCGTAGCTGTAGCCGGCGACCCCGAAGAATGCGGTCTGGCCAAACGACAGCGATCCGCCATATCCCCAGATCAAACTAAGGCCCAGCGCCATGAACGTCCAGTTTAGGAAGTAGACGTTATTGCCGACATCATAGCCGTCTGCGAAAAGGGGGTAGGCGAGGGCGATAGCCAGGACGACCACGAAGGCGGACCAGAACGTCGGGCCTTTGCCCATGGTCTGCGGCCCTTCCAGTCGCTTCAAAATCTGTGACAATGTCATTGTTGCTTACGCCCGATCTTTCAGGATGAAGCCCGTGATACCTTTCGGCAGCAGGCGGATCACGAGAATGACGGCAAGGAGAAGGCCGATCTGGCCAGCCAACTGACCCTGCCAGGAAGTCAACGAGGCCTTGACGACCGCAAGCAACGCAGCCGCTGGCGCGGTGCCGAGGAACACGTCCGCGCCGCCGACGACGACCGTGACGAAAGCTTCCATGAGAAATGTCGTGCCCATTGTCGGGATCATCGTCATGGTGGGCGCGTAGATGCCCCCGGTAAGCCCCGCAAGGGCCGCGCCGATTCCAAAGGTGAGGGCGTAGACGCGGCCGGTATCAACGCCAAGTGCATTGGCCATGTGAGGCGCTTGTATGGTGGCCCGCGCGAGTACGCCGAAGCGGGTCTTGTTGAACACCACATAAAGCAGTAGCAGCACCGCCAACGCGGTCGCCATCAGGACGAGGCGATAGTAGGAGAACGACAGCGTTCCAATCGTGAAACTGCCGAGCGGCGTTCCGACGCCTCGCATTGTTGGGCCGAAAAGGATCAGCGTGCCTTGCGAGGCGATGAGGCTGACACCCCACGTCGCCAGGATGGAATCGAGCGGGCGGGCGTAGAGCCTGCGCACAATGACCCGCTCGATGATCATGCCGACAAGGCCGGCGAAGAGACTGCCGCAGGTGATTGCCAACGGCAGCGGCAGACCCCAGTTGACCGCGAATACGGTCATGTAGGCCCCGCACATAATGAACTCGCCATGCGCGAGGTTGATGACGCCCATCATGCCGAAAATCACGGCGAGACCACAGGCGGAAAGGACCAGGAACGCGAATGCGTCGCCGAACTGGTAGGCCGACGAAACGATTGCTGTCATGAACTCCATGGGTGGCTCCGGCAGGGCAGGCGAAAGGCGGGCGGGCCAGTGTTGCCCGCCCGGTACATTGAGGCTTACTGTTTCGGCGGAGGATTGGATGGCGTATACTGCGCCATCGGGTCCGATTTCGTCAGATCGCAGCCGGCCTCGCCGAGCCAATAGGGCTTGATGTCGTCCCAGACCTTCGGGAAGTCGATCGAGTGGTCCTTGTTGACATGCGCGAGGTAGATCGTGTGCGACATGTGCTGGCTCTTCGGGTCGAGGCAAGTATTGCCGGACGGGCCCTCGAAGCAGACATCGCCCTGCGCGATGACCTTGCGCAGATCGTCACGCTTGGTTGAACCATCCGCCCGCTCGACCATCTGCTTGTAGAGGTTCATGGCGATGTAGGAATTCGCCGCTTCCTGGTTGACGTACGGCTCGTCCGGGTATTTCGCGTGGAACTTCTCCAGGAACGCTTTGCTGGCGGGCGTGTCGACTTCCTCGATGTAGTTGGTCGTCACGTACATGTCGGCGAGGCTGGGCGGGGTGAAACGCTTATGTTCGTATCCCTGGCCAACGTTAACCGAGGAAGCCATGGGCAGGCCGAGATTGGCCGAGGCCGCTTGTTCATAATAGGAGGCCTGTGCTGCCCCAACGAGCAGGGTGACGACAAAGCCGGGCTTTGCTTTCTGGATGTTCTGAATCGTCTGAGAAAATTGCGAGACACCGAGCGGGATAAACTCCTCGCCGACCATCTCGCCACCGTTCTCCTTGACGATGTTACGGACCCATTCCGCAGAGATCTGGCCGAAGTTATAGTCCGCCGCGATCGTGTAAACGTTCTTTCCGTACTTCTCCATCATCCATGGGATCAGGGTCGAGAACTGCTGCTCTGGCACCGCACCGGTCACGATCATGTGGGAATCGCAGACGCCGCCCTCATACTGATTGTTGTAGAAGGCCAGTCCGTCGAGCTGATCGACGATCGGACGGTAGGCTTCGCGCGAGGCAGACGAAAACCCGGCAAAGACGACGTCGACCTTATCGCGCTGAAGCACGCGGCGCATGAATTCCTGATACCGATTGTTGTCGGATTGGGTGTCGTAAACAACCAATTCGATCTGGCGACCGGCAATACCGCCTGCCTTGTTGATCTCCTCGGTCGCTAGCTCGATGGCATGAACCTTGCCGATCGTCGCGGCTGCAAAGTCGCCTGACTGATCCTCAAGCACGCCGATCTTGATGGGGTCGGCAGCGAAGGCCGCGCCCGATAGGGCGAAGGCGCAAGCCAACGTCCCTGCCTGTAACCATCTTACCGTCATTTCATTTCTCCTCCGGTTAGCGTTTTCTTGCGTAAGTTCTGTTTGTCCCGACAGGCGTTTGGGGCTCATCCAATTCGGGACCGACTGTCTGGATGAACCTTTCGCAGAAATCCTCCAGGCTCTGACGGGTGCGCATGCTCTCGCGACGCAACTGGTCATAGGCGGCTGCATAGTCGCCTCCGGTGCGCTGCATCACGATCAGCACTGCCTGAACCAGACTTTTGCGCAGGAGGCGACGCCGCTCGTGCTCCTCCAATCGATCGGCCAGGTAGCGACGGCGACGAAACTCGTTGATGCCCACAAAAAGCGCAGAATAGACTGCGGCCCTGTGCACGGGCTTTCGCAAGGTCGCCGTGGCTCCAAGCTGCATCAGCGAGCGAAGCCGGCTGGGCGCCTCCACGCCGATCATGCCGACGACGGGCAGGCATCGGCTTGGCTCGAATGTGCCGGTCTCAACTGTGACATTAAGATCTGAGTCGATGAACAGCACATCCTTGTCGTCAGGATCTATGTGCAACTTGCCTTCGCCCATCTCGGCTGTGCAGAAGGAGACGCCGAGCTTGGTCAGCATGTCCTGAAGTTGCTCGACAGCGGCCGGCTGCTCGGTGGCGATAGTGGCGTGGTAACCTATGAAGTTCTGGATGATCCGCGGCTCGCTCATTTGACAGCCCTCAGCTTCGGAGCGCTGCTGCGCATCGCATAGCGAGGCGTCGTTTGCACGAGATAGGGGTCTGGCCGGACAGGCTGGTTCGCTTCCCACAGGACTTCAAACTGCCCCGACGCGCTCGATTTGCCGATCCGAGGTGTAAGGAACGCGTGGTTGGTCGCGCCGTCTATGCTAACCCTGCCTTGTGGCGCATCGACAGACAGGCTGGGCAAGGCGTTACGCACCGCATTCACGTCGTCAGAATCGGCCGCTGCGATTGCTGCTGCAAGCATTTTGACCGCAACATAGGAAGCTTCAGCGTCCGCCGATGCGGCCGAGCTTGAGGGCCACCGCTTTCGGTACGCCGATGTGAAGCGCTGATTGGCCGGCGTGTCTATGGACGAAAAATAGACACTGGAACTGATATGGCCATCCATGGCGAGCGTGCCGATCTCCCCCAACTCCGGCTCGGAAAGACTGCAACTCACCACGGGCATCACCGCAGGCTGATCGATGCCGCTCTCCTCACAAACAGCTCGGAAGCTTCGGAAAAAATGATAGGCACTCGTTCCAATCAACGTGTTGAAGATGAAATCTGGCTTTGCCTCGAGGATCGCGGTAATGGTTTTGGAAAGGTCGGTATCGCCAACCGCAAAGTAGCGCTCAGCCATCACGGTTCCCCCGCCGGCCGACAGGGCCTCCCGCAGGATGCGGTTGTTTTCCCACGCCCAGATGTAGTTCGAGCCGATGCAGTAGGCGCGCTTGCCCATGTTGGCGAGCAAGAACTCGATCAGCGGAATGATATGCTGATTGGGCGCTGCACCGGTGTAGACGACGTTCGAGGAGCTTTCGAAGCCCTCATAGTGTGAAGGATACCAGAGCAGTGCGTCATATTTCTCGAAAAGCGGAATAACGTCCTTGCGGCTGGACGAAGTATAGCAGCCGACCACGTGGTGCACGCCATGCTTGCTTAGGAGATCGGAACTCGAATGCGCGTATTGCGCCAACGAGCCAACTGGATCGGCGACGACGGGCGATAGAGCAAACGGATAACCTGACGACGCCCTAATTTCGTCAAACGCCAGCATCGCACCATTGAACATGGAGCGCGACACGACCCCGTATGGACCGCTTTGCGAAAACAGAACGCCAATTTCGTATTGCGCTTTTGCCATGACCTCCCCTCAAAGCAAAAAGTGCCCAGCAGTTGGCACTGTGGGCACTCTTGCCATCAATATGTCATGCAAACTTTGCGCCGCTCGGGCTCACTTGCCCAGCGCATCTTCATAGTTCAATGAAACATTGGAAGTGTCAAGCGCCGGTGCATTAGGGAGAGGTGTTTATACCACATACGCCGGTTGGTCACGCCGATACAATGATCCTAAGTGCTGGAAAAGGCGGGACCGCCGTGCGGCGTTTTAGGCCGTACGGAGCGGCGAAACCGAGGTTGTGGGTTCCAGCTGAAGTGCGACTTCGCAGCCGGGGCTGCGTTGCGGCTTCATCGGATTGACGCCATCATCTTCTGTCGGAACACGTCCGCGGGCGCCTTGAGGCCGAGGCATTTGCGAGGTGTCGAGTTAGGGTGGACGCAGATTTGGTGAAGATCCCGGTTGTTGAACGACGACGGATCGGTATTCCGTGACAACCAACATCGTGCTCATCGATTGGTGTTTTCGATGGTACCTTTCTGCCAGGGCGCCTTGGGGGTCGCAGAACCATGTCCGAGCGCCCAACTCGGCTTGCACATAAGTCCAGTCGGTGAACTCGATACCGCCGTCGAACGTGATTGATCGTCGCGCCGGTTGAGGCTGGGAGCCGAGAACGTTGATCAGCCCCACCCTTGACCGATCGTGCCTGACGGTTGTTGTTGCGCAGGAAGATGGTAAAGCGGCTGACCCGTTCGATGAGCGAAGTGCCATTCACTTTCCCAAACTTCTTTCTGAATTTGGATCACCTCGCACTCCCAATGGCCGAGCTGCCGTCGGCTCGAACGATGTCCGGACGGTATAAAATGCTCAATTCCGGGCCGAATCTACGGTTAGGCGCCGTCTGGCATGACGCGGTCGGCGCGACGCGCGTCTCTCGGGGAGAGAGCGCCACAGCTTTATCTGCTGACCATCGGACGAATAGGCGAAGCGGTAGATCGTGTCGTGACAGACGCGGACACTGTTGTGCTCATAAACCAATCGACCGGCGATCTGCTCCGGCGGCCAGCCGCGAAGGCGACGACGAGATCGGCGCGCGTTGGCGGCAACGTTACCCGGAGAGCGCCGGATTACGAGACCGCGAATTCCTCGTGCGTCCGCAGGAAGCGCAGAAAATCCTCTCCGCCGAGGATAAGGTCGCGTTCCATCGCGGTGCGCGCCTTGGCGGCGTTTCTCTCCTGCAAAGCCGAGATCACGTGCTGGTGCTCGGCTGCGCCCACATATTTGTGCTCGCCTTCGCGGCACCGAGCACATCGGCTTCACCGTGCCCAATCTGGACGAGGCCGTCGATTTCTTCGTCAACATCATCGGCTGCGAGCCGTTCTATGAACTCGGCCCCTTCCAGTCGATCGGCGCTGGATGCAGACGCAGCTCAATCTCCACCCCGGCGCCGTCATGAAGCGGCTGAAGTTCTTGCGATGCGGCAACGGCTCTAACTTCGAGATATTTGAATATTCGGCCCCGGACCAGCGTCTCGAGCAACCGGAGAACAGCGACATCGGCGGCATCATCTGGCCTTCTATGTGGACGACATCCACGAGGCTATCGCCTATCTGAGGGCGAACGGCGTTCGCGTGCTAGGCGAACCGGTGGTTCGCGAGGAAGGCCGAGCGCCGGGCAGACCTGGATCTATTTCCTCACTCCATGGGGGATGCAGATGGAACTGGTATCCTGAACGGCAAAGCCTAGGAGCGGGGGAAGAGCCGGCTGCTTTGGCATCCGGCGGCGCCCGCGAAATAAGACAGGCCGAGCGGGTGCGAGGCGGCGACCGGTTCAGGAAAGGGAAAGCTTGGCCGCCCCTTCCTTTCAGAACTTGTCGACCAGCTCCTCCAAGCGCTTGACGATGACGTGACGCAAGGTTCCACGGCGGCGGAAAGATTGACACACTCGCCACGATGCTGACTACCGCTGCATGGCTCACCCGCAGGTGTCGGCGCCGGCGCGTCGGCACAATGTTGCCCTTCGCAGCTTCTGGCGTAGCGGCCGGCCATGCTGGCCGATGAGGCGTTGTTGGCACCGCGTTTCGTGTCGGCGATGGTGGTGCCCGACGTCGCCGCAGGCGCTTTGCCGGCGGACGCGCCAAAGTCGCGTATCGAGGTGGTGGTGCGCTGCGACGGACGGACTATCGTCAGCGGTGGCGTCGAGATGGACGCAGTGCTGAGCTCACGCGAGGCCTCGGAGGCACTAAAATGACCCTCGGTCCCCTGTGGCGTGAAAGCGTGGCTCGGGACGCCTACATCGATATGTGGAAGGGGTGTGCTCCGCTATCGCTGCTCGTGCAACGATGCACCTTCGCGGGCTTCTCTTTCAGCTTGTTGTTCGCCTGCAGTACCCTGCTTCAACTGCTCCTCCGCGGTATCGCGTGATCCTTGGAGGGGTTCTCTTTCAAAGCGCTCGTCATCTGACATAGCGGTTCTCCCTTTCTGACCGCACGGGCAGGAGCAAGCAATCGTTCCACGCGAAATCCGCCGGGCCAAAGTGAGACCGTCTCGCCCTGCGGTAAGCGAGCGAGGTCTTGCCCTAAGAGCTGGCCTCCTGCAGTGTGTTCTCAATCGCAGAAATATTTAGCTCCAGTGTCGCGACGCGCTGGAGGGTGCTTTGGCTCGGGATAGCACCTGTTACGGCTGCGGCGACCAAAAGCTTTTTTTGTTCATCACGCAGGAGTTTCGCCAGGCTTTCAAGGTGTTCACGCATAGATTGTGCCCCTTTTTAAGCGGTGCTGTATCTTCGCGAAGCCTGAGAGGCAAGCGGGAATGGGAAGCGGAGCATCAACCTCACGTTTGTCCCCGGGACCATCAGCCTATCGCACAATGGGCATGGGCAAATCGCCAGCAGTCGCTCCCTGATCAAAACTATCGACCTTTTTTGGCACCCTGGACCATCTGTAGAAGGCCGAGGACAATCAACGCTAACACGGTAGCAAGTACCGCGATCTGCCAGAATCCAAGTCCTACAGCTAGGCCGATGGCTCCCGCGAGCCACATCCCGGCGCCCGTCGTGAGGCCGTGTACCTCGCCTTTGGCGAAGAATATCAGGCCGGCTGCAAGGAAGGCTACCCCGGCCGTGGTGGCCTCGACCAGGCGAATTGGGTCAATCCGTATTTCCTGACCGGCGAACACGTTCAGATGGGTTATCTCGACGGTCAATATCGCAATAGCGGCAGTTGCCAAGCAGATAAGGATATGCGTTCGCAAGCCGGCGGGGCGATCCCGCCACTCACGTTCCATGCCCACGAACGACCCGAGCACCGCTGCTAGGATCAGCCTTCCAGCAATCACCGAAAACGGTAGCCATGTTTGCTGGCCAAACCTATCAACGAATTCTTCCATGAGCGAGAGAACGTCCCGCACGCTGCCCAGTTCCCATGGAAGCCTGGGTGATAGAAGATATGCCTGTGACGCGTGCTACCGAATTCACGCTGGCGCGCGGCCCGCCGCTACGTCGGCTGCGGCGCGGTCGTCAGGCATCGATAAATCCTGTTCTCGAGATCAGCTGCAACAAGCACTCCGCTCCCACCGACCTAGATACGCAACGAAAGTGGCATCAGGCCCGCGATCAAGCGCCTGTCAGACCGCAGCCTGGATGGCGTCTCGACCCGTCTCGCGTTCCACCAGGAACGCTTAAGGTCGGCGATGAAATAGGGTGGAGCAGTTTTCGCGGGGGGGGCGTACGAAATTTCTCAGGGTGGAGGTCGCCGAGGCTTAGTTCAAGAAAAGGCAAACACCTCGCTCTGACCATGCTCAGGTCTGAACGAAATAGGATAATCCGGCGTGGAGCAGTTAATTTGGCCAAGACTGCGGCCCGGGTTAGACCAACCAGGATGCGGTAGCACCCGCAATCAAAAGCCCGGCCGCTCAAGGAGAAGCGACCGGGCCGGGGGAAGTCCGGGACTAGCAGGTACCGGGCAGATCGATCTTATTCCGCATCGAACCGAAAGCAAATGGCCCTGCCATCAATCAAATTGCCGATGACGCCGGGCCACGCTGTCGCAGCGGGGCAATCTACCGGGCTAGGCAATGCTGATCGTACACCTGCCGCTTAGTTAAACGAGGCAAAAGGCTTATGAGGGTGATTCCTCCGACTTGGCATCCGGTGGGTCTGCCACTTCGACCTTCAAGAGTTTCACTTTGGCGTCAGAAAACGTCCGTCTCGCTGTCGAAATTATATCTTCGGCATGTTGAGCGCCAGAATACTCATTGTCGATCTCAACCAGGATGGCGAGGACGACCTCCACGGACTTCGTCAATGCTTCCTCCGGACCGCATAATTTCCGACCACCATAGCTCCACCGAGCACACAAACAACCGAAAGCATCATCACTGTGACGAATGTGCCTACCGGTGCGGGCGACCGCTATAAGTGCATCACCCAGGCTCTTCTTAGCGCGCATGCAATCTTTGATTGCAACTAGGTCCGCTGCGAGGTTTATGAAGCCCGGCACGGGAACTTTGGGCCTTTTTCGGTGTTGACGTATCGCCCTCATATTCCGGCTCTCCCGCTGGCCCCGGCCGGCGGGCTTTTTCGTTTACGCCCCCTCGGTAGCCAGCATCAAATTGTCTCGCTATAGTCCGTCGCGTAAATCCCAATCTGGAGGGCAACGTGAAAAAGAAGACCTATGAGAAGCCTGTGCTTCAGAAGCGCGAGAAGCTTGGTGCCGTGACGGCGGCGCCGGCCGGTTCCGGCGTACGCGAGACCTGATCTACGGCTTAAAAACCCTAGATCAGCCCGCTGGCCGAAAGGCTGGCGGGCTTTTTTATGCAAAGTGTCCTTTTTAAACGACGGTCCGTGTGGGCAGGTTTATCATTTCCTTCATCGACGGCATATGCCAAGGGCGCTGTCGGCTGTGAGCGACGATCGCGCTTCCGCCCCAACATGAAGGGAGGAAGCCATGAAAGGGCTCTTCATTTCATCGAAAGGCATAGCCTACCCCGAAGACCTGGAAATGCTGAGTTCCGTCTTCGATCACTTCTGCCGGGAACACCAGATCAAACCGCAGAGCTCAGAAGCCACTGAACTCGCTCGCGTGATCATATCGCTCTTTGAAGCGGGCCTCTGCGAGGAGGCCGCGATCTTGGTCATTCTCGACAGCATGAAGAACGGTACATTGACCCGGGCGGAACCGAACCTGGCGGCTCATTTAACCGACCCGCGCAACTGATGATGCGCCCTGTCGCCCGGATGCATGAGCGGTTGTCACCCGCTTTTACCTAGCGTGTCTCCATGGAGTGCCGCTTTTCGGTTGACGATGCTGCTGTGCTCCAATTTGGCTATTGTTGGGTTTGCGGCGGAGCGCACGCTAGGGTGCGTCTTTGCCGTTTCTGTCGGCACCCTCGTCCATGGTTCCTAGGATTGACGGTAGATACGCTAGGACAATCAGATACAGACCTAGCCCCCACCCCAAAAAGAAAGCAGCCGTTCCATCAAACGGAAATGGCTCGCTTTCGTAATAGCCGCCTTCGTGCTTGCTCAAATAACGTTGCGTATCAAGGGCACCATTCTGGTAACCGGCACCGTAGATCATCCCACCAGCGATAACCGCAACGAGAAGCAGAAGGATACCGATCAGGAAACGACTATATTCTTTGGGCTTTCGGTAGGCGAGAGTGGTCATTGCGACGACAAATGCAGCCGTCAATGACCAGAAGAAAGTCCCCATAGCGCCGCCCATTCTACAAGCCTCCCATAGTCGGGCACGCTTTCACTTTTCTATCCCGGACGCAATTGGTGATTGCGATGAGGTCTACCGCCAGTTCCGATCGGTCTTTCGGAACGAACTACGCCGGCCGGAGTTTGGGATCTATTCCATGACAGGCATGGCCTCCGCTACATGCTCGCCCGCTGATTGCGACCAGCGGGTTTTCATTTTTTTCGGTCTGTCCTATATCTGGCCTATGGCAATCGAAGTTCTCTTTGCTCTGATCTTGGGCGGCTATTTGGTGGTGACTGCGATCTATATTTGACGCCGGCACTGACAGCGCCCGCCGACTCTTAGGCCGGCGGGCTTTCTCTTCGACTAAGTACTCAGCCCGTCAGCACTTTTGGTCGGTGGTTTTCATCTGCCCCGGTGCGGCCGACTTGGTGTCCGTATCCTGCTGACCCGGCGCCGCTTCCTTTGCGCTGCCTGCCTGCTGTCCCGGAGCACAATCCTTGGCGGAATTAGCATTCGTTGAGTTCGTCTTGGTCGCATCGGTGTCCTGGTCGGTCGTCGTCTTCGGCATCGTCGTTGTGGTGGTTGTGGTGCTGGTCGTGCCGCTCGTGCTCGAGTTCGATTGAGCAAAGGCAAATCCGGACGAGAGGGCGATAATGGCTGCTGCGGTTAGGATGGTCTTCATAGCTTTCTCCTCGTTTGACGCGCTGAGTGCGCAGGATTTTCAAAACACGAGAGGATGTGAATTGTTCCCAGTGGATATCTTCGGGTCGCTGGGCCAGGGGCCAAAGGCACATAGACGGAGAGATGATGGATGTCCTGGTTAAGGACGATCAATCCGACCGAATGAAACCCCTTGCCAGCCTCAGGTGTGATGATTTTCCACGGAACCTCCCGCACACTCGGACGTTTTCCGCGGTCTCGATAGGTCCATGACCATCGGGATAACTGCGAGTGGGCCCGTCACCTTCTCTCACTGGTGGCGGGCTTTCTTTAAGTTGCCGCCAAGAAAGGCCCCAGAGCGCTGAACTGACTCGGTAAGGTTGGACGGTTCATGGAACGGGTAGTTTTAAGCCTGGGTCGGGTATCGCACAAAATGATCGATGGCCGTGTCAAGGTCGGATTAGAGCGTGGCGACGAAGCGAGACAACGAGCGGCTCATCAGCCCGTTCAAAACTGCGGGCTGAGGAACACCTTCAGGGGCTCAGAGGGCGTGGATTCATACGAACGTGAGCGACACGATCGTGGTTTACGTTTTTTGGACGCTTTTGTCGGTCGTAGACCTAAGCCACCGTAGCACTAGCGATTCCTCGTCGTCCAACCCCTCGATCCGGTGCTTTCCTCGACTGGCCAGAGCCATCTCCCTGGCAAGGTCACCGTTCACCCAAGTGTCCAGAACGGAGGGATGAACATAGCACTGCCGGCACACGGTACGCGTGTTGCCAAGCCGCTCGGCCACTTGGTCAATAACGCCGTTTAGCACCTTTTTCTGTGCCGTTTTGCTGTCAGGTCGTTCTGTCTGAGCCAGAAGAGAGGCGGCATGGATCGTGCCGCCCCAGGTACGGAAATGCTTGGCGCTGAAGCCGTTGCCGGCAGCGCTGCGGATATAGAGATTGACGTCCTCGGAGCGCACCGGTCGCCGGCGGCCATCCTCATCGAGATACTGAAACAATTTCTGGCCGGGAATATCCTGGGCGCCGCGCACGACACGGGCAATGCGCCGGTCCACCAGCTTCAACTTCCATACCTTGCCAGACTTGCCTTTAAACGAAAAACGCAGCCTGGAGCCGGTGATATCGACATGGCGGTCGCGCAACGTGGTGAGGCCGAAGCTCTTGTTGTCGCGGGCGTACGCAGCGTTGCCGACACGTATCATCGTGTTGTCGAGTAACCAGACGACCGATGCCACCACCCGCTCGAAGGGTAAGCCATGGCGCCGCAGATCCGCGTCGACTTGGCTGCGCAGCGCCGGTAACGCTTCTGCGAATGCGATCAGGCTTGAATATTTCTCTCCGTCGCGCTCGGCCGCCCAATCTGGATGGTAGCGGTATTGCTTGCGGCCCTTCTGGTCACGTCCCGTTGCCTGAATATGGCCATTTGGGTCGGGGGAAATCCACACATCTGTCCAGGCCGGGGGGATGGCAAGCCCGCGGATACGCTGAACGGTCTTTCCCTCTCCGAGCTTCTCGCCTGTCGGACTGACATACCAAAAGCGTTTCGGCGCACCCTTGCGACGGATGCCGGGCTCGCTGTCGCTGACGTAGACCAGTTGCGCACGCTCGGCCGCTAATTCGTTGCGGCTAGCCTCAATCAGCTTCGTCTTATCCAACATGACCGCCTCCGCAGAGCCACGACGCCACTTGGGCAGGGCAAGATTTGTCGCCCGAGCGCAGAGGTCGCGAAAACTCTCCAGTTCCCGCGTCGGCTAGGTGTCCACTTCCGGTAAATGTTTTCTCCATCTCCGGATTTGATCAAATTGCGGCACCGTTCCGATTTTGCGTATCCCGGTTCAGGCTACCCATAACATCGCCCTGGGCTGTAAGTTCCGCTTCCGGCTAGCGCTCATACGAATGCCAGAACAAGTGACTTTACTCGAGTTCATGAATCTTCGCCTGCGGCACAACTCGGGCAGCAATCTCGCAAAGGTGCCTGTGGTGGGTGAGATAAATCACCTGGCCCACGCCAGCCATCTGTCCGAACAGCCGAAACACTTGTTCCGAACGCGGCTCGTCAAAGGTCTCCATGATGTCATCGGCGATGAATGGCACCGACGGTCGCGCGGCTGCAAACTCCTCATATCCGGCAAGCCGGAGAGCCAGATAGAGCTGGAACCGCGTGCCCTTGGACATGTCGACGGCGAGCTTTGATCCACCGGAGCGTGACAACCCGATCAGTGCTTCCTGGTCTTTCTGCGGCCGTGTCGCAAGGCCGGTGTATTTGGCGTGCGTCATCAACCGGAACGCTTCGGAGGCTCGGTTCATCATTGCGCTACGATGTTTGTCGCGATAGGCGCGTAAGGCATGATCGGCGACCAAGCTGCCCGTCTTAAGTCGCAGATAGCGAATCGCCAGATCTTCGATTTCGAGGAGGACCGTGCGGCGCATGGCCTCGATGCGTGCGACAACGTCATCACCACCAATGGCGTTCAGCTTGTCGGATGCGCGTGTCTTATCGGCGAATAGCTGCCTTGACCGTCCTTGCAGATCATCGAGCCGCGTCGTCAGTTCCGCCTGTTCCTGCTGGAGCGCGGCGAGGTCAATTTCTGCCAGGACAGCCATTGCCGCGGCCAGCGATTGCTGCTGCATCTCCCCGGAAATTTGCTTCTCGGTCCTCGTTAGCTGCTCAACCAGTTCCTTCCGTTTACGGCACCGCTCTAACGCCTCACGAACATCGGCCAGCGTTTCGACGCCGAAGAATCCTGTCATCTCTTTATTGCGCGCGTCATGAAACGCGATCTCGCCGACCAGCTGCTCGCGTTCCGCAGATAGATCGACAAGGGCCTGCCCGCGTTCCTGTCTTTTCACCAGAATCTGTCTTGCCGCCTCGTGCCGCCCGCTCAGTGCTCTGGCTGCGGCCAGCGGATCCGCGCCGTCGAACGGTTGTCCAAGCACAACACACAGCTCGGCTACCGCCTCGGCGAAATTACGCCGATCAGCTTCCATGGCATCGATGCGATGGTCGAGATCGTCCGACTCCCGCAGTGCTTCTGGAAGGTTGACGATAGCCTCGAGCAACTCGCGAACGGCGCTGACACTGGTTTGCCGATCGGCAAACCAGGTCCCGGCAAGCGCGTTGGACCATAAGCGATGCCATTCGTTTGACGCGGAGATGGCCTTGTCCTGTTCGCTTTTCCGTTGGGAGAGAATGGCGTTGAGTTCATTGAGACGGTTCTCGGCTTCAGTCCTGTTGGACCGCAGGGCAGTATTCTCCGCAAGCACGGTTTCTGCGGCCTGGATCAAAGCCGCTAATGGAAGGTCGTCCGCCGAGACGCCGACGGTATTAAGGACCTCTGCTATGGAACTCTGTTCGGCCTCAAGAGCGGTCCTTGCCGCTTCGATATTGCGGCGGGTCTGCTGCAAATTTTCCCACGCCGACAGCGCAATCTCTTGGTGTCCCGCCCATCGTTCGATCCGCGCAAGCCAAGCGGTCGTGGAGACGTCCGCGGCCAGCTTGATCTCCGCGGGAGTTTCGGCTCTGATTTCCGCCCGAAGCGCTTCGGCCTCATCGTCGATTTCGAGCAGCAGTTCGTCCAGCCGGGCAAGGGTCGCTCTCGTCACCGCGAGCGCCGCAGACCGTGACCGAAGCTCCTCCAGATCCTTTGCCCGTTCGAGGCGGGCTGCGGAGAGCGTATCTGTCCTGCGCATCTTGTCTTCGAACCGGTGCGCGCTGTCGCGGTCCAGTCTGGCCAGATGCTGTGTCCAGGCTTCGTCGCGTTCTGCCAGGGTGGCGGCGGCTTCACTGTCATCGATGATGCCCGCTGCGGCATGCAATGCGTCTATCCTGGCCGTGTCCTCGGCTCTTTTCATCGCCAATTCGGCTTTTCGCTCTGCATATTGCAAGCGCCGCTTGTCGATCGATCCCAGGACGGATTTCCAGTGCTCGAGGCGGCTGGAAGCAGGTGGTGCGATCCTGAGAAGGGCGTCACCGTCCCCCGCCCAGGGATGCAGGACCACCATCGCATTGTCGAATGCCTGCTGCTTGTCCGGCAGGCTGCGATCAGCAAGCCGGTGTTCGGCCATCAGATCAGTTTGGCGGAGGCGACTGTGGATTGATTGCAGCCGCGCGATGGTCCCGGCATCAATGACATGGATCTGGTTGAGGGCCGCTCGCGCGAGCTTCGCTTTTTCCAGCGCCTGTTCTGCCGCCTCACATTCTTTTTCGGCTGACCGTCGGGCGACATCGATACCGGACCGCTCGGCGATCAGGTCACGGAGGGTACCGATCGTGGCCGCTGGTACGAGCAAGGTTCTAGGCTCTTCAATTCCCGACTTGCCGAGCGCCGCCAGGATGAAATCCACTTTTCGGCTCCATTCCGCCAGCGCGGCCTTCCTTTTAGGAAGATCACTTTCGGCTGTCGTGTAGCGGCTGGCCAACTCTGGCAACCGATCGAACCGGTCGGACAGCTTGAGCAGCGTGTCATCGACCACAAGTCCTTCGAGCTCTTCACGAATTCTTTCTTGGCGCTGCCCTATGCCCGACATCTGGGTCTGGAAGCGCGTTTCCTCGTTCATGAGATCAAGAACGGCGGCCGACCACTCGGCAGGTGGATGCGGGAGTTCCTCATACTCCTCCAATTCGGTCGCGATCCGCCGATAGTCGATCGAGAGCGGATACGCCCGCAGCAGGCGGGCGATCTCATCCTGGCGGGCCTTTCCCATTCCGATGTCCCGCATCACCTCTTCATATGCAGAACTTGCCTGTTGCAGTGCGGCGGTTAGTGCCTTGTATGCCGACGCCTGTACGTCAATCTCGTCGCGGCGCGATTTCAGGGCCGCCATCTCGTGCTTGAGGCGGGCAATCCTGGTCGAACTCGCGCGCTTGCGGAAAATGCCGTCGGCTTCTTCATTCGCCTTCTCGAGGATGGAACTGATGCCTGCCAGTCCAGCGCTTGCTGAAAACAACAATTCGCCGAGATCCCCTTTACTTTCCAGAATGGCATTCCCGCCATCTTCCAGGGTTTGGTCGTCGAGCGAGAACATCATACGATACGTTTCACGCGTCAGCCCAGCGAGCGGTGCGCTCAAGATCGCTTCGTTGACGAGCTGGCCGTATTCGTTCAGTAGCGAATTACTGCGCTGCTTGAGACGCTTGAACGCGTGAGCCTTCCCATCAAACTCGAGACAGGCTCCGATCTCCATTGCCTTACCCTGATGCAGGAAGCCATAGCGCGTACGCTCCTCGATTCCGAAGAGGAGGTCGAGAAAGCCAGAAAGTGCCGTCGACTTGCCTGCTTCGTTCAAGCCGTAGACGATGTGCAGGTCCGGTTTACCGGGCGTACGCTCACCGAAATCGATCGAATGATCGGTGAACTTGCCGTAGCGGGTGAGGTCGAGCCGGCGAAGACGCATCAGGCATCCTCCGGAATTTCCGGCTTCAGGCGCGCCAGCATGTCCTCGCTGCCTTCCAAAAGAAGCTGATCGACCAGAGTCTCGAACGCAGCTTCGTCATCGCCGCTGAAGCCGCGGGCATCCGGGGGAAGATCATCACGCAACTCCTGGACGAGATCGCGGACGACATCGCGGATGCCATGCCGGTGGACGACGTCATCGCGCATCAGTGAGCCCAGTTCGAGGACCGGATCCGCCGCAGAACCTTCGCCGTCAATCCTAGGAGTGCTGGTCGCGATCTCGAGCTTTTCGATCCAGATATTTCCTACGCTCTCGGCGCGCTGCTCGACCTCGGTCTGCAGCAAATCACGATCCCGTCGCAACTGCCACGACAATGGGGTGGCGCCGATCAGCCGCAGGCGCCCGACCAGATGGCGGGTTCGTGTACGATCGCGCGCTTCGCCAAGGCTTTTTTCGATCAGCGCCGCTGCTTCCCGGCAAGTCGAGACTGGCGAGAGATCAATGGTCACCCGTTCGAACTGTGCGGTGCTGGTCCGACGTTCCTCAACCGCAAGGCTGCGGTCATCGTTGACTGTCACCAGCGTGACTGTTTTCTCGCCAGCCTCGTTGATATCCCGCCCTTGCGGCATGCCTGGCATGATCACCGTCCGCGCGCCGGTGTGTTGCGTCCGAGAATGGATATGGCCCAAAGCCCAATAGTCGAAACCCCAGTTGTGAAGATCGGACACTCTGCAGGGCGCGTAGGGATCATGACCGGGCGCGCCTGCCAGGCTCGTGTGCATGATGCCGATGTTGACCGCATCGGGGGCAGGGCGCCGGTACTTCTCGAGTAAGCTGTCCGGGGCCTGGGGGTGGGCGAAGCTCAGCCCATGGATCGAAATGGCAAGGTTCTTCTGCTCAATATCGATCATCTCGGCGCGGCCGCCAAATCTTGCGACCGAAGGAGGCAGGATCAGTTCCTGCGTAATGCGCGACATCGCATCGTGATTGCCCCTGATGATGAAGGTGGCAATTCCTGCCTCATGCAGCCGCTGCATCTGGCCGGCCAGAAACCGGGCGGTCTTCATCGACGTCTGGTCGCCGTCGTAAAGATCGCCAGCGATGATCAGCGCATCTACCCGCTCTTCGATGCACAGATCGACGATTGAGACGAGCGCCTGTCGTGTCGCATCGCCGATAAGTTCCGCCAAGTCGCTGTTGCGCATTGCCAGCGAGCGCAAAGGGGAGTCGAGGTGCAGGTCGGCTGTGTGGACAAATCGAAATGGCATGCAAAGGAGTTCGTCTAATCGTTGAGGATCCGCAAGTAGCCTATCGTACTCGTACCGTCCGCTGCACGGACGATCTTCCGTCATGCACAGTAATGGTTGGATGGGAGAACTGATCGGCGCGGCGGGCACCAGCAAGCGCTGGGTCGGAGGCCGTCGGCAGCGTCTTGTCTGTCCTGAAGGAACAAAGGCTTGGCGCTCACCGCCTCGACTTGATCTGCCACCGCATTGAGAGCCTTTTCCGGCGATCAGGGTCGGTATCGGCGATGATCGCGCGCGACCCAAGGCGCGGCGCACGACTGCTCGGGGACAACGGCCATGGTGGCACGATATTGCGCGAGGCAGAGGCGCACTTCTAGCGGGATGGTCTCTCCCCTGGGCCACGGGCCGGCTGCCCGGCGGGTGTCCGATGGAGGAAGTGAATCCGCTATAGATCCGGTCGCCGCCACCAACACAAAGGCCAGGTTATAGGGGGGCAAAAAGGGACGTCGACGTTTGTTCGAGTTTACCAACTGGTTGCACGAATGGAGAATTTTCGACCACGTCGCAAAGGTGGTCAGTGTTTGCCCCGGAAAAACGGGAGCTGCCGCAGATTTTTTGAGAGCGCCGCTCTAACCACCGATGTGCGCGTGTTGCAGCCTGTCTTGTCGAAGATGTTCTCCAGATGTTTGGAAACCGTGGTCCGAGCCACGAAAATCTCGGAGGCGATCTCGCTGTTGGTTGCTCCGGTTATTAAGAGATCTACGATCTCGAGTTCGCGCATCGTCAGGCCATAAGGTATCTCGCATGCTTGTGCGACGATGACCCGGGCGTCTCCGGACAGGAGGCCCGTGTGAATGCGATACCAATCGGCCCCGTGACGGAAAAGAAACACCTCTGGGATTTGGCCTTGATGCAAGTCGGAGATTCGAGAGGCCAGTGCTTCACGCAATTTTTCAGGCAAGGGATTTACCCGAGGTAGGTCCACCACCTCTCCGTTATGGGTCAGTACACAACCGCTGCTTCCGTCAAGCTGGCCACTGAATCGGGCGGTAAACGACCGAAGCAAATCAGTGAAGTTGCCTAGAATAGTCTGAAGGGCATTGGACTTCGTTCGCTATCATTTCGCGAGTTGGATAACGGGGATCGTCGGTGCTGATGTGGAGGTTGCCGGTGTAGCGGCCATCCCGAGTATGCAACCGTAATGTTATGCCCTCTCGAAATCCGGCTGGCATGAAGACTTCCTGGACCGAGAAGGTCTCGTAGTAGTTGAAGGGCATTTCTGACCATTTGAGAGCTATCTGACGATCCCCTTGATCCCGATAAAGACGACAGGCGATGTCGTCGGTCACCAGCCAGCCGTCGAGGTGGGACAATACGCGCTTGCTGTACCCGACCGAGGCGATAGTTCGATGGGTTCGAGTGGTGGGATCATAAATAGCGAGACTAGAAGCAATATAAGGACGCTTCTTCATCATATAGGTAAGGATTTCTTGAGCGGCCATCGCATCGCAAGCGGAAGCGCCTGTGGCGATGCTTGCAATATCAAGAGGAATGTCCACGATAGTCACTCCGCTTTGCGAAAATATCCGCTTCGCCTTCCGATACCCACCACCAAGCGTTGTGGGTGTATTCTGCTACAAGCTATTGCGGGATCTCGAGAATTATAAAATGTTGCATATCGGAAATGGACAAGTCAACGCCTTTGCGGTGAGGGTTTGATGTCCGGGCGCCCGCGATGCGAATTCGGTCATCACCGGTAAGAATAGAGAGGGCCCGCAGTGCGAGCCCTCTTTCGATTGTCGTATTCACGGGCAGCATGACCGATTGACAGAAAGCCGAGGGCCGCATCTCTCCGGTCTGCATCGGCTGCCGGCATATCCTTGTCAGATTGACCTATAGGCGTCTGCCCAAGGACGTATTTCCTCGATGTTCCGTGCAAGTCGCAGCAGCAGCGCATCCTTGCGCGGCCGTGCTGCGAACTGGATGCCGACCGGCCGATTGTCCGACGTGAATCCTGCCGGAATGGTCAGCGCCGGATTCGAAAGCATGTTGAAGGGATAGGTCAGCAGCCAGTCGAGAATCTGTTCTCGAACCGATTTTCCATGCAGCCATTCCGGCGAGAAATGACCGTGCGGGAACGTCGCCGACGCCAGCGTGGGCGAGGCCAGAACGTCGTAGTCCTGCATGAAGGCTGTAAAGACGTCCCACATCTTGCCGCGAACGATGCTGGCCCGGCCGACGTCGACCGCCGTGGTCGTTTCGGCCGCCTGCATGATCTCGATCAGATTGTCGTCGACCTGGCCACGCAGTGTTTTCCAGTCGTAGAGATCATACACCTCGGCAAAGGCCGGAACCCAAAGACCATCCCACATTGCCTTGGAAATATCTGCCTCCCATTTAGGCGATGCCTCCGTAACCCTGACGCCGAGCTGGACCAGGTCCTTCAGGGTATCGCGGCATATGGCGAGGACTTCGGGATCGACATGGACGCCGGTTCCCAGATCATCGCTCCAGGCAAGGCGCATACCTCTTACGTCGCCTGCGATGGCCGCTAGGAACGACGGCACCGGCTTTTCGATCGTCTTCGGATCGGCATCCGAGGTACCGGCCCAGACATCCATCATCAGAGCGGCATCAGCGACCGTCCGCGTGATGGGGCCATGGAAGAGAAACGAGTGGTATCGGTTTGGAAACAGGGTATCCGGTACGACACCAACGGTTGGCTTTAGCCCGACGGTGCCGCACAATGCCGAAGGTATACGGACAGAGCCTGCGCCATCGTTGCCTTCGGCGAGAGGGGTTATTCCGGCGGCAACCGAGGCGGCGGCCCCGCCGCTGGAACCGCCAGTGGAATAGCCGTGCTTAAACGGATTGTGCGCTGCCCCGTATTCGTGGCCCTCGCAACCGCCATAGTAGCCGAACTCCGGCAGATTCGTCTTGCCGATGAATAGCCCGCCCGCATCGCGCAGTCGGGTATACACATCGGCATCGTAGGTGCCGACATTGCCGTGGTTTGGCTTGAAACCGCTCGTGAAAGGCAGGCCTTTCATCGAGGTGTTGTCCTTGATCGTATAAGGAACTCCGTGGATAGGGCCGAGATGGTCGCCTCGCTGCACCGCGCCATCGAGCTTCCTGGCGTCGTCCAATATCTGCTCGCGATCGACGTAAATCACAGCATTCAGTTTCGGGTTGATCGCGTCAATCCGTGCGAGGGTCGCTTGAGCGATCTGTGTCACGCTGAGCTCGCGATTGCGAACCATTTCGGCCAGCTTCGTGGCTGGAAGGAGGTGCAGATTTTCCAATGGACGGCTCCTTTTGAACTCTCGATTGGGAGATTACGAGCCGGTCTTCCTTCCTGCCCGTCTTGGGCGCGCAGTATTCACCCAATGACGAAAGGCTATGGGCTGCAAAGAGGGCGGGAAATACGTCATTTGACGAATTCTTTCGGGATCGGACCGGTCTCGCGCCCGCCTGTGTCGTCTTTGCGCTGCGAAGATAGCCACGCCCGGCTTGTTCGACAGGCGCGGGGAATCTTGCCCCGGTCTGACGAAAATACGGCATTTGACGAATGTTGTTGGCGCCGCCGACGGTGCTAGCTCTGCCGTCAGCAGGTCAACCGACCCCAGAATTGCGAGCCCGCCGACCGACAAGGCGCCCAATGTGCCGCGACGATGGAAACCTGCATCGATCAAGAACCTCAACATGGGAGTGTTGTTGCATGTTTCTTCGTCTTTCCGGGCACCGCCCGCAGTTTCTCGCCGCAGCCTTTGTTGCCGTCACGCTTCCTGTTGGCGTGACCTCGGCGCAGGCATGCGAAAAGACCTATACGATCGGCTACAGTCATCCCGTCAGCGAAGCCAAGGCCGTCCAGGCTGTCGCGAAATATGCGCAGAAGAGGGCTGATGAAGTCGGCTGCGTCAAGCTGCTCCTCGACGCGACCACCAATCTGAACCTGCAGACCCAGCGCGCGGCGGTCGAGAACTGGATCCTCCAGGGTGTCGATGCGATTGTCATTCGGGCCGTAGACCCGACCGCATTCACCCAGCTTCAGCGCGAGGCTCAAGCCAAGGGCATTAAATGGCTGACCTATACCAAGCCGATGAAGGATCAGGACGGTTCGGTGGGCTGGGATACGAACAAGGCCGGGGAACTGATCGCCGAAGACCTGACGAAGTGGGTCAAGGACCACCTGCCTGCAGGTGGGATATCGGCCGCAGTGACCGAACTGACGATCGAGTCTTCGCTGGCCGGGCAGTGGGAAATTCCGGAAGCGGCACTCAAGAAGCTCAACGTCCCCGTCGTGCTTGCGCAAGACTGTGCCGATCAGGAGTGCGGTCTTGCGATGGCGGAAACCGCGCTGCGCGAACATCCCGACCTCAGGATCTTTATCGGCGGCAGCACCGACGACCCCGGCGTGGGGGCCGCGCGCGCTTTTCAGAATGCCGGGATTGACCCGAATGACGTCTACCTCGGTGGGATGGACGGCTCGGAACAGGCCTTGGTCGAGGTCAAGAAGGGGACATACTACAAGGCCACGGCTGCCATCCGCCTCGATCTGCTGGGCTATTCGATCATCGATGCCGCGCTGAACGCGGTCAAGGGTACGGGAGAAACGAATATCCTCTCCCCGAACCAACTGGCGACGACTCGCGATGCCGAGCAACTGGATCAGTTGATCGACCAGTACAAGTGAGGTCGGAGATGACCGCCCGCAATTCCATCCAGCTGATCGATCTTTGCAAGTCGTACGGAACGGTCACTGTCCTGAAGAACATCAACCTTGAGTTCAGGCCAGGAGAAGTTCATGCCATTCTTGGCGCTAACGGCGCGGGAAAGTCGACATTGCTTGGTTGCCTGAGCGGGGCGGTCCATCCAAGCTCCGGTTCGATCGTCATCGACGGACGAGAATTCAAGGGTTTCGCCCCGCGCGAAGCTCTTGATGCCGGAATTTCCATCATTTACCAGCACTTCCAACTCGCGAATTCGCTCAGCGTCAGCGACAATGTCTTTCTTGGCGACGAAAGACGCACCAAATGGGGATTTCTGGACAAGGCGGGCCAGGCGCGGATCACGTCTGAAGTCCTGGCTCGCATCGGCCTTGAACTCGACCCGGATGAGATCGTCGAAGACCTCAGCGTAGGCGAGCAGCAGGGCATCGAAATCGCGCGCTCGGTTCGACGCGAGCCGCGGCTCCTGATATTGGACGAACCGACCGCCGCACTTGGTAAGCACGAGGTCGAGGCGCTGTTGGCGCTTGTGCGCCGTCTGGCCCATGAGTTGGGCGTCGCGGTCATATTCGTGACGCACCTGCTGGGCGAGGTTATGGCAGTCGCCGACCGAATTTCAGTCCTGCGAGAAGGGCAGGTGCTATGGACGAGAGCCCGTAGCGAGGTAGGAATCGGCGAATTGGTTGCCGCCATTTCGCCCGATGCCGTTTCCCTGGAAACTCGTCGTTCACGCGAGGTGTCGCAGAAGGGTCTCGCGCGCTTTCATGGGTTTCGCTCCAGTTATTGTGGTCCGTTCGACCTCACCATAAATGAGGGCGAGATCCTCGGGATCTATGGGATGCTGGGAAGCGGACGGACAGATCTGCTTGAGACGATTGCGGGCGCGCGTCGTCCGTGGTCAGGCAGGTTGACCCTGCGAGACAGGGAACTGCATTTCGAGTCGACGATCCAGGCGATGACGGCAGGAGTTGCGCTGGTTGCTTCCGATCGTCTTGCGCAGGCGTTGTTTCCCAGTCTTAACGCGGTCGAAAATCTGATGATGCCGCATTATTCCCGGATGTCGCGCCTGATGCGCAAACCCCGCAAGGAATTGGGTATGTTCAGGCAGATGGCTGCCGATTTGCAGTTGAGGCCGTCCGGCCCGACGACGGCCGGATCGGCCTTTTCCGGTGGGAATGCGCAGAAGTTGGTCCTGGGACGCTGGCTCTGCGGCCTTCGAGACATCGCGCTTCTGTTGTTGGACGAACCCACCCAGGGTGTCGACGTCGGATCGCGTGCGCAAATCTATCAATTGCTGCGCCGATTTGCCAAAGAGGTGACGGGGCGAGCCGCGATGTTTGCTACCAGCGACCCGGAAGAGGCGATAGCCCTTGCCGACCGCATCGTTGTCCTGGTGAACGGCCAGGTGGCGCATGTTGTCGACCCCTCCATTGGCGAAGCCGAACTGCTTTCCTTGGCTCAGACCGCCGAAATCGCGCATGGCGCAACCCATCAGCTCGGCTCAAAAGAGGACATTGCGCTATGACCGCGATTTCGAACGAGACAGGGCGCGCACCGGCGTTCACACCGAGCAGGGTCATCATCCTGGCCATCAATTTCGTGATGCCGCTAGCTACGCTGGTGTTGATGGCGTTTTTCGCGGCCAACACGACAGCCTTCCTGTCGCTCGACAATTTCGCGGCCCTCATCTCTCAGAACGCTGCCGTCATCATCATTACCGTCGCCTCGGCCATGCTGCTCATGGCCGGTTATGTCGATCTGTCGGTGGGCTCGGTGATGGGCCTCGCCGGCGTTGTGGCGGGTCTGGTGTTCCTGGATGCGGGCACCGTTCCAGGGCTCCTTGCCGGCATTGCGGTGGGTCTCGGCTGGGGGTTGGTAAACGGCATCCTGATCGGCTTGTTCGAACTTTCGCCTATCGTGGTTACGCTTGGCGGACTTGCGGCGGCACGTGGTATCGCATTGGCGCTCGCTCCGAATGCCGTCTACGGTTTTCCGGAAGCGGTTGTGGCTTTGGGGAGCGGGAAATTCCTCGGCCTTGGCTACATTGCCTGGATTGCGCTCGCCGTCGCCGCGGCCGCCGTGCTTGCGATGTCCATCACTCCGTTCGGCAAACATATCCTCTCGATAGGCGTCAATCCCCGCGCTGCCTTTCTTGTTGGCATACGGGTCAAGAAGACCATCCTGACCTTGTATGCGCTGACAGGCCTTTCGGTCGGTGCCGGGGCGGTGTTGATCGCAGCTCGCCTTGACAGCGCTCCATCCGGAACGCTCGGGGTTGGCATGGAACTTACCGCGTTGACCGCCGTGTTGCTGGGCGGGGTGCCTTTCACCGGCGGGCGTGGCAGCATGTGGCGCGTCCTTCTCGGTGTCTGGTTCCTGATGATACTGCGAAATGGACTGGCCTTGATGAATGTGGGCACCGAATTCACCAACATCATTTCGGGCGCTGTCTTGGTTGTGGCTGCTGGCCTCGAGGTCCTGCAACTACGTCTTCGCAAGCTCGCTTGATATTTTCCGTGAATTCCTGATCCCGTCGATCGCTTAACGAACTATCTCGCTGCGGCACCGGACGTGCAAATCAATCTGCAGTTTAAGAGGGGGTCAGGTGCGGCCACGCTCAGGATTGACGCGCCATTGCTCGGCGAAATAATAAAGCCATAAAAGCCCGTCACCGGTGCGTGTGACCGGGCTCGGAGGAATGCTTCTCGACTGTCGCCGGCGGCAAAGGTGCCAAGCGCGATCAAGAAGGCAACGGCTTTGTCCAACCGGCGGCCACAATCTATCAGCTTCGCGGGTCGCTTGGTCGGTCGGCTCAAGGTACCATCTTCCATACCGTCGAGGGCAGCTCGGATCCTAGGCTCGTCGCAGAGACCCGCTTGGAATAGCGATATGATCGTCCGCGCGATTTCTGCCGCCTCGGGGCCATCGCCGCTGACGTGGTGGTCCTTGCAAAAGCGATTTAAGACGGCCCGCAGGATTTCCATATCCTCGGGGTAGGCTATGCCACTTGATGAAACGAAGAGGCCTTTCATGGCTTCCTCCCTTTCATGCTGGGGCGGAAGCTCGATCGTCGCTCTCAGCCAAAGGCGCCCTTGGCATTTGCCGTTGGTAAGCTGATCATACTCCTACCTGCTCGGTCCGTCTTTAGAAATGGGAGAACACGCCGTGCCGAACCGCGGCCTCAAACCGGAATGACGCCGCACATGAACGGATGCCGACAATGATTTCGTGGCTATCGACAAGCGCATGGCTAATGACGGCATCGTCGGGCGAATCTACGTGTTCGCGGCAGGCCATCCAAGCACCAGTGGTTCTGGTCCGTGACGGCAAGCGGTAGGATGGTGAAGCGGCCGTCGGACGATCGGGGCTATTGCCATTCCCCGATGGAGGCGGCGGCTAAGGTCGAGGCGGCATGGTTCACAGCCGTGAAGAGGGCCGATCTGGACGCGCCAGCCAAGTCGATACGCTGAAGCATCATTCCCGTAGCAGTACCGCTAGCGCCGGTAGCAGAAGCCCGCCACCGGAGCGTCAGTGACGGGCCTCTCAAGCAACCCCAACGGCCATGGCGAGCCGGGATGGTGGCAAACGCGCAGGGACACCGCAGGTTCCGGGCTCAATTACCTAACGATGTTTTGACGATTACGCAGTCAGGCGCCGCTTGCCCGGCAGCATCAATGATGCTTCGCTAAAGCGGCGGGGAACAGAGGAGGTTCGAATGGTACTGCATCAACGCGGCGTCGATCTGCTCGTCAATCTCATGGATGCCGAAGAACATTTTGATACCGTCGAGCGCGAAGAACTGCGCAGCCTTATCAGCGAGGCAGTGGTTGTCTTCGGGGAGATTCTTCAGCGGGACGTTCCATCGGTCCCAGTTCCGCCGCCTGAGAAGGGGCATACTCCCTCGTAGTGGCAGAGCGAGGCCTAGTCTTTATCAGGATGTGGCGCCCGAGCTTCTTTTTGCCTGATCTTGCGTCTGACCTCTTCGAGCGCCACCCTTAGAAGCGCATCGACTTCTTCAAGTTCAGCGCGCTTCGCAGGTAGCGATATACCGGCGTAATTGTTCGATGGTGCTGCGAACATGCTGCATGGCCGGTCCTTACCGACACTTGGTCGAGAATAGATGTGATCCTGCGATGAAAGCCCGCACCAGCGAACCGGTACGGGCTTATCCAAACAGATGTGAGGAACCTGTCATGGAGTATACCCCAAACACCGGCCGGCCTGTTTGGTTCCAAATGACTAAAGTCCGCCAACCGAGAGGTCAGCGAGCGGCGGTAATCAATGATTGCACGCTTCCCCAAAAAGTAGATTGGCTTCGCTCCGAAGAGCGCTTGGGAATGGGAGGCGGCTGAGACCGCTCCGTTCACCGGATAAAGATGCCGCCAATGCGATATCGAGCATCCCCGACGTGAGCTGCAGATTCTTCTCCGCTGCGCGACTTTGCGGCTGCGAAACGTCGACGACATCAAACTCTACCCGGATTTGGAACAGGCCGTAGCGGGCTTAGGAGCGGCGCTGGACAAGTCGAAAAAGCTGTCGGTCCTTGTCGCCGTTGCCAAGATCGAAATTGATGTCAGCGTCGACCCGGTATTGGGCATTGAGGCCGCCGATGAGCATCGCCGAGCCGTTCTCGGCGATGCTCATCGATACCTGCCTGTACGAAGCGGTTGCTGTCGTAGGAGGTACCGGTAGTCGACTCCCCCTCGACATGGCAATGTGCGCCTTCGATCCGGGTCCAGAGGTTGCGCGGGCCGGAATAGCCGGCGGGTTCGTCGACCGCGCCCGGCCAGTAGCAGTCGCTCACGCGTTGCTGGAGCGGTCGGCAGCTCGGTTAGGCCGAGCAACACAATCGGATAGTTCTCGTAAACGGGTACTGTCGGCGCGAGAATGTCGGTCGTGCGCAGGTACTAGTCGCCGCCGGCGACAGTGGTTGTGCCTTGGAAAAGGCCGTAAAGATAGGCACCACCGATGGCTGGTGCGCTGAGCGTGAAGGCATCGGCGGCGGATGCTCCCGCTACATCGACGATTGTAATCCCGTCGACCGGCTGAGCACGCTTTCTATCTGCAATGCGCCGCTGCAGCGGCGGCGGCAGAGAATCGTTGCCAGCGACAGAAAGCCCGCCGGCCGGAGCCAGCGGGCCTGATACCTGAACTAGTTATTACAAGCGAGTCTGGCGCAAATTCCAGCGGCTATGACATGTGTTGCCAGCAACTCAGCGCGGGATGCATATCCCGCCATGTCCATTTTCCATATAGCCGCCAAGCCAACTATCAGCCCCGCCAGTGCTCCGAAAACTGGCGAAAGGCGCCCGCTTATGCTGGCCCATGATGCGGTAGCAATTCCTGCCAGTAGAGCTTGTACGACGCCGAACAACCACGAGAAAGCCATGCCAATCACGCCCCAAGGCGATAACGAGGTAACTGCAGAATGCCAGTACCGCCTCCATGCCGAAGGCTTTGGCAGGGACAGGGCAAGGCACCCGACTGTCAAGGAACGCCTGTATGAAATGACCGAGATGGTCGATTGCCGAATCTCAATTATTCAACCGAGCACGCTCGCAACCGAACTGTCATCAACCAGCCCGATCAGCGGCACAGTCTAACCCATGTTCCTAGCCCTTCGGCACTTTTCGCGGCTGTGTCGCTTTAGACGCTGTCTTGAGGAGCTTGCGGAATGCCGGGCATTCGAGATGGCTGGAGGCCTTGCAGTCGGCGACATGTCGAAGCGTGTCGCGCAATATGCGCAGGCCCGCCATCTGTCTACTTACTTCGTCCGCCTTGGCGCGCAGTTCCTCTCGCGGCAATTCCAGATGGCCATCCTGCCGAAAGATTGCGGTGATCTCGGTAAGTGAAAAACCTGCTGCTTTACCGAGCGCCACCAGGGAGAGTTTCAGCAAGACATCGCCGTCGAACTGTCGTCGCAAACCGTGCCGGCCGACGGATCGGATAAGCCCAATTTCCTCGTAGTATCTCAGGGTAGAGGGCTGTACGCCAGCGCGCTCCGCTACCTCGCCAATGTCCATCATTTTCATGCTTGACCTCAAGTTGGCTTGAAGTCGTAGCATCTCTTGCGACGACAAGTATGGCAAGGAAAATGAGATGGAAATCATGTCGAGAACGACTGAGATGCCGATCTGGCGCGATAGCCGCGCTGTCGCGCTGCTGATGGCGGCAACGCTGACGGTGATGGCGAATGCTACGGTCAGCCCCGCTCTTCCTGGATTGCAACGATTGTTCGCGGACGAGCACCACTCCGCCTTGCTGACACGACTACTGGTCACCGCTCCTTCGTTGAGCATTGCGCTGCTGGCGCCGCTGGCGGGGCTTGCCGTGGATTGGATCGGGCGACGTGTCCTGCTTCTTGCTGGCATCATGCTTTTTGTGATCGCGGGCACCGCCGGATCGTACCTTCCCGACTTGCTGACGATTTTCCTTAGCCGCATTGTCTTGGGGATTGCGGTCGCGTTCATCATGACCGCGCAGACGGCCCTGATAGGCGACTACTTCACCGGCGGAGCCCGTACTGCACTGACGGGACTGCAAATCTCCGCTCGAAACTTCGGCGGCCTGGTTTTCATACTGCTTGCGGGCCTGGTCGCAATGGCTTCGCCGCGCTGGGTCTTCGGCGTGTACGGAATCGCCCTGCTGATGGTGCCGATCGCGTGGATGGTGATCGTGGAACCACGGCGCCCACTTTCAGGCAGCCGAGATGCCTCTCCGTCCGGATTGGAGGAGGCGGCCAAGCAATGGCATCTGCTATTTATCGGCCTGATGGTGCTGCAGTCCCTGACGAACATGTTCTTTTCCATCATGCCGACGCAGTTGCCATTTTTTCTCGAGGCTGGTGGCTATAGCGGTCCCGCCATGACGAGCCTGACGCTCAGCGTGCTGATGCTGAGCGGCGGCAGCGTGGCGTTGGCCTACTCCCCGATACAGCGTGCGATCGGATACGTGGGCGTCTATTCAGCCGGGTACGCTTGTATGGCATCTGGTTTCCTGCTGCTGGTGGTTTCGTCAGCGCCTTTGTTCAGCTTAGGTGGCGCTGCTCTGATCGGCGCGGGGTACGCGGTGGTGTCGCCAACGTTCGTCGGTCTGACGCTCGCTCTTAGTCCACTGCATCGCCGGGGACTGGCCAGCGGTCTGCTGACGGCGTCGGTATTCATTGGTCAATTCATCTCACCGCTACTCATCACACCTGCCATCGCGAGCGCTGGTTATGAGGGGCCGTTCTTGCTTGTGGCCGTGCTTCTAGGGAGCATGGCGGTGATCGCACTGGGCAGCGCACTTTTACGCACCACCCAAATACGCCATTCAACCGATCGGATTTGACCTTTCACGATTCACACCAGGCCCCGTTGAATCCGAACGGACCCGGCGAGCGCTTTGATGTGTGCGCGTTCAAGAACGCCCGACCATAATAGGGAGGGAGATTGCGCGGGGAGAGCGCTCGGAGGCGCCGGTCTGCTTGTCGAAGGAAAGCCGCCGCCCTGATCCCGTTGTTTGTAGCCGCTGAAAATAGCCCCAGCTTGTGCTGGGGCTCCTTATCGCCTAACCGTCAGTCGATCAGTTCTGGACCGTCAATCGCTCTGGCTGTTGGTGTTGGAGTGAGCCTCGCCGAATTTTCTCGTCATGGCGCAGAAATTACCGTGTGCCTTTGCCGCGGCGTCCTCGCTGCATTCCCGGACGATCTTGTCTTGATCCTCCTTGGTCAGCTTCATCCAGGCTGCTTTGAACTCAGCCTCGGGGACCAGCGTTTTCATATCGGAATCGCTGTAGAACGGCTTCATCGTGTCGTGGTTGTCGAGGGCGGTTGTATCGCTCGCAGCAAGAACTGCCCCGCTTGTCAGCGAAATAGCGAGCGCCCCCAGGCAAAGCGTCCTGATGTTCATATCTATCTCCCGTGGATTCGAAGCCGTCTCGGCGACGGCAACCATGCGAGACAACGAGAGACACTCCAGTCCGTTCCAACTTTGGTTGCGAAACAGGGAATAACCTCCAGGAGAATAGACTGGGGGATCGCAGAGTGACATACGACGGAAAGCCGACCGACCCCGGGAAAGCCTGTCACCCACCCTCGGTGACGGGGCTTCTGCGTCTGTGGCCCTGGGAAGATCATGCCAACGCCGGTCAAGCGGAGGCGCCAATTCAGTCTGGAGGCGGGTCCTCGGCGGGCGCGTCAAGCACGCCATAAGCACCCGACTTCGAACCTGGGGCCAATAATTTCCCTTCAGCCAGGAGCCCCCGTCGTAGCAACTCGCGGACGGCAGCCGCCCGGCTTGGCATGCGCTGTTCGAATCGCCAATTTTCCAGCGCATCGAGTTCTTCGGACGTCAGCATTATCTGCAATCGTTCTTGCCGTTCCAAATCTACCATCACCGCCTCGCTGCCATAGAATGAGTAACTGGCGCATAATGCACAAAAGTAGGTTTCGCTTCGCTTTGGGTCAATATGGCTTTCGCCGCTAAATAGTCACAGGCTAATCGTCCGCCAAAGGCGTTGACACAGTACCTTGCTAACTATCTGATATCAGTAATTAATATTTAGATCGTTCTTGCCTTTTGTCGAAAATGGTAGCACCATCCGCCGTGGGTGGCAGAAGGAGCCACAAATGACGCTGGCAAGCTTTGAGGAACTCTACAGCGATGTAATTACTGCCGTGGAAGAGGCGGTTGCAACCAACCGTATCGTGAACGTCTCGGCGATTGCCGAGACACTCAGGCGTCGCCACGAGTGGCTGAATATCGCACTGGAAGACGTCGAGCTCTTGGTGCTCCAGTGTACCGACCGCCGTCTGCCCGTTGAGTTTGATGGAGCTCAAACGGGCGTCGACTTTTGACGTGATTGGAGACCCCAACGGAGCTGGCGTCTGTTCCCTCCTTTTTCATTGGCGGCTATAATGTCTATGCGAGAATCTCGATTGGTCATGGTGCGTCGGGCTTAGCTTTCGCAACGTCGATGGACCCTTTCGCTCCCGACCTGAAGCATCGACGTCGGGCTTTTTTCCTTCTCGCGACAATCGGAACAGCGACACCCTCGCCGTAGGCCGGGAAGTGCCAATGTGATCGCGAGCATGTTTCCGCGCGCATCACATTTCGCGACAACCGCAGCGGAACCGGTTCGTCAGCGTTTCTTCCAGGCGCAAGGGAGAGACCAATGACCCGGGTTCATGTGTTTCACACGGTTCGAATGAGGAGCGGTTGGGTCTTGAAGGAAGGCGGTGAGGTTATTTCGACCCATCACAACCAGTTGGCCGGTTGGGCCGCCGCCGTCCTGGCATGCCGGACATCCTGCCTCAAAGGCGTCCGCGCAAAGGCGGTCCTGCATCGCAAAGACGGGAGTGTCCGCGAAGAACGCCTGTACGAGCACGTCCACAGTTCCATGGATGACGAAGAAGGTCGACAGGCCGACCATTGAAGTCGCCGCAGGTCACGTATGGGCCGAACTCCGAAGGGAACCAAATCATCGGCCACAGGTTGCCTTGGACCCATCCAAACGGAGAACTTCAATGGCCAACGAATTTGAAAAGCATATTGCAATGGATGCCGACAAAAGCGAGCAGCCGGAAGATCCCGGCATTGTCGGCCAGACCAGGGACAAAGTCAGCCAGACGGCCCGGGCTGCCGGCGACGCCGTGCGCGAAAACGCCGTCCCGATAACGTCCACGGCGATTGTCGTCGGCGTCGTCGGCTTTGCAATCGGCTGGATGTGCGGGCAGTCGTCCGCGCGATCGGCGCGCTACTGGCACTACTAGCAAAGGGGGGCCGTCATGCCCGATAGCAAGCGCTTCGAAAGCGACGAGGTCCAAGGCTCTGAAAGAGACGCCCGGCCGCCCGACGAATCGTTCCCGCCCTTCGACGACCCCGCCAATTCACCAGCCCCGGCCGGCTCCCCGGTACAGGAGACAGCGCCTGAGCCCGCGCGGAAGCCCCAGGACCCAATATATGCGGGCCACCCGGAGTTCTCGCAGGATGCGGCCAAGAACGCGCCGCCGCCCTCCGGCTTGGGTAATTCGGAACGGGTCGACGATGCGAACGAGAAAACGCGTCACTCCGAAGGCCAGAATCCGCCAGGCGCTTCAACGCAAAATCCGGAGGTATCCAGGGAAGCCCTGGAAACGGCCATCGACAAGCATTCAAAGAGCGCAGGCACGCAATGAACGTCGCCAATCTGCAACTCGAGGGCCTTCTGGTCGCCGTAGCCGAGATCAATCGCCTGCTTGTCAGCAAGGGCTTGGTTTCCGTGGACGAGCTGGACCTTACCCTTCGCAAGGCCGAGGCAAGCCTCACGAGTGAAGACAAGTCGGTCGAGTTGCCGCCAGCCAACCGGGACGCCGTCGCCTTTCCGGTCAGGTTCCTGCAACTGGCGAACAGCTTGGGCATCGACGAGAACCTGTCGGAGTTCACCAAGATCGCCAAGCTGGTCGGAAAAACCAAGGAGCCCTACAACGATCAGCGATAGAGGGCTCCCTTTCGCGCTGCTTCCCGCTCGAATGGCAGGATGCACACGGCGGATGCCCGGCGGGTGATGAACCGGGGCTCCCTCGGCAAGGCTCTAGCGGTATCCGTCAACCGGAATGCTTATGCTACGCAAGATTGCTCCTCGCACGGCAAATCAGGAAGTGCTAAAATTTCCTCTTTAGGGAGGATTCCATGAAAGCTTCATCCATATGCTTTCCAGCCGCCGTGTTGCTGGTGCTCGTCGGCATGCTTTGGGGCATCGAAATGGCCATCTCGCAGGACCATTCGGCCATGCCGGCCCATGCCCACCTGAACCTGCTCGGATGGGTCTCGTTGTTCCTGTTCGGAATTTTCTATCACCTGCATCCCGCTATTGACGAAAGCAGGTTCGCCCGGACGCAGGTCTACGTCTGGATCGCCGGGACGGTCATTCTGACGATTGGCGTCGGGCTCGTGCACACCGGCCATGACGCCGGCGATCCTATTGCCGCCGTGGGTTCCCTGATCGTGCTGCTGGGAATGGTGATGTTCGGCTGGATCGTGGTAAGGCGGCGGGATGGAAACCAGGTCGCGGGCAGGCGCCTGACGCCCGCCGAATAAAGACGCCAATTTGCGGCTTCGTCCCTGGCCTGCTTCGAACGGCGATATGATTACCTGAGTGACCTCAGCAGTTCGGAGCTCCTAGGCTCGGTCGGGCGTTACAACGGTCACGCTGACTATCCGGAACAACGTGATGTCGAAGCTGCAACAGGGTTCAAGCAATGAGTTGGAGGGCATTTGACAAAAGGCGGCTGCCCACTTCGCACCAAGCATGCTGCGCGAGGCTCTGCTTCGAGGAGGTCAGCGAACGGTAAGGACAGAGACTAGTGAGAGTGGGGAGAGCACGAGACTATTACGCCCAAGAGTTCGCCGACTATTGGCGCAAGAAGCCGACGCCAAAATGGAATCGCTTCACTTTACCCCTAGCCCAGATAGCGCGGCCGACCCATGCCGAGGTATTCAAGAGGCCGAGGGCGGAAGGAAATAAGCGGGGATGAGGAAGATCAACTGATAATCCGCATCATCCAAACCTCCGCTCGGTGGCGGAACTCTTGCTCGCAGCCTAACGCTTTACGTTAGGCCATATGGTTTCAATTCCGTACCTCTATCGGCTTCGCCGTCGTCGTCGAAATCAGGGTCAGCAGTGATCTTCGGACTGGCCTCGTTCTGGGGCGCCCGTAATTCTTGCGGAACAGATAAGCTATCCCACTGTTGTTCTGTCGCGGACAGACGAAAAAGGCTGGAGGCGGACGCTGGTGCCGGTTGGGGACCACTCCGTGCCTTGAGGATATGGCAGGATCACAAAGCGGACTGATACAGATCGCCAGACGGGAAGCTGTGCTGGCGCCCGTGATCGGGGTGGGGCTTCTGGCCTTCGTTTTCAAGGCTCAGGTTTTTGCGCTCGGCGCAATGGCCGGACTGGTTGTGGCTGTCCTGCTCATCGTCGCGGTGGTGTGCGTCTCAGTGCGGGTTGCCCATCACGGGGAAGTGCTCGCCGCGAAAGTCGGCGACCCATACGGCACGATGATCCTCACGCTGTCAGCCGTGCTCGTGGAAGTCGTCATTCTTCTTACGATTATGAGGGAAGCATCCTCACCGACGCTGGCACGCGACACTATCTTCTCTGCCGTCATGCTCGACATCAATGGAATCCTGGGCATTTCCGCGTTGTTGGGCGGCTGGAAGTTCGGGGAGCAACCCTACAACGATGATTCAGGGAAAACCTATGGCGCCATGATCATGACAGCTATGGGCATATCGATGGTGGTGCCCGAATTCGTACCGCACGCTCAATGGCACGCGTACTCCATTTTCACCATTCTGGCGATGATGATGCTCTATTGGGTGTTCCTGAGAAATCAGATCGGGGTTCACAGCTACTTCTTTAATTATAGCTATTCTGACAAGAAGCGCGCCACCGACAAAAAACCCGCTGACGAGCCGTTCCTACCGTCGTTGATTTTCCTAATCGGTGGAATAGGGGTGGTAGGCTTGCTGGCGGAAGTTATGTCGGGGTTCATGTCCGTTGGCCTCCAGGCGATTTCGGCACCTCTCGGCGTCGCGGCCCTGATTGTGGCGACGATGTCCGCTGCACCGGAAATACTAACCGCCTTGCGGGCGGCGTTGGTAAACCGAATGCAAGTCGTGATCAACATTGCTCTTGGCGCTTCCCTTTCAACAGTCATACTGACGGTCCCTGTCATCGAAGCCGTCGCACTCTTATCTGATCGACCCGTAAATATGGCGATGACGCCGGTTCAGACTGTACTGGCTGCTATCACGCTGGTCGTCGCCGCAGTAAACCTGAACGACGGAGAGACGAATGCGATCGAGGGCATGACGCATTTTGTCCTGTTCGCAACTTTCCTCATGATAACGTTGCTAGGAGCCGCGGGTGGCTGATGAACCGTCGCTTGTTACCGTCGTCAGGTGAAAATGCCGGATGCTGTAATCGTTAATCGCCAACTCGAATGACGGGTACCTGTTTGCCAATGAGTTCTTTCAGCAGTGGATTCGGAAAGCGCCTTTCCATCACCACCGCGTAGAACGTCTGCACGATATCGGGAAGGGCAGCGCCTTCAACAAGCGTGCCGGCCGCGATTTCATCCTTCACCACGATCGGCGGCAGCACGGCGATGCCGATGTCTTCGCGCGCAAGCAAGCGCATCATCGCCATATCGTCGGCTTCCGCAATGATGTGCGGACGAATGCCAAGTTGGTATATGAGGGCGTCGAATCCAGCGCGAACGCTGGTTCCACTTGTTGGGACAATGACGGGGTGTGCCATCAGGCGCTCGGCAAGGCTGCAGTTCGTGCCGAAGCGGGCAGGAGTCCCGATGAGACTTACCGCACGCTCCGCGAGGCGGTGGGCGACGAGGCGTGAGTGACCGTCGTGCATCGGCGGCTGGTTGATCAACACGACGTCAAGGCTGAGCGAGCGAAGCGAAGCGATCAGTTCGCCAGTGTTGCCCGAACGCAGGACGAGTTCGACGTCCGGCCGCCCAAGGAGAGGCTGCAGAAATTCCATCTGAAAGTTGCGCGACAGTGTAGCCAACGCACCGAGGCGCAGGGTCTTATGCGCGGTACCGGCATCGCGAAGAGTGCCCAGCAGTTCCTCGCCTGTGTTGAAGATTGCGTCGGCATGATCCAACGCGATCTTCCCGGCTTCGGTCAAATGGAGCTGGCGGCCGCTTCGTTCGAACAAAGCGTCACCGAGACTAGCCTCTAATTTGCGGATCTGGACCGACAGGGCGGATTGGGTAACGTTCAGACGCGCCGCTGTGCGCGTGAGATTGCCGTCATGGGCTACAGCCCAGAAATAGCGCAGGTGATTGTAGTTCAAGGAAGGCATCGTTCGATATTAGCGAACGAAACTGCATAAACAATGAATTTTCTTCAGCGAGGCGTGCCTGATATCGCAACGCAACGATTGCCGTCGGAGATCAGCGTTGTCGCTCTATCTGCTTCCACTAGCCATGCCGCTCCCGCTGCTTGTCGCCGCTGCCATTACCTTCCCGGGTTCCGGTCGCTGCCCGAAGCGCGCCGGGGCAGCTGAAGCGGCCGCGCTGGGTTCTTTCCTCATGGCGCTCGGCGTGCTTGCCGTGCTCGTCACGCGGGGGGCGGCGACGAGCGGCCTGATTGGCGCCGCCGGGATCGGCTTTTCCAGCCTGCTGGACGCCGTCAGCGTGACGATGTTGCTCCTAGTCAGTTTCATAGGTTGGCTGGTGCTGCGCTTTGCCCGAACCTATCTCGACGGCGAGACGCGGCAAGGGGCGTTCACGGGATGGTTATGCCTGACGCTCGCGGCCGTCCTGTTTCTTGTCCAGGCTGGCAATCTCGTGCAACTGGCTGCGGCATGGATCGGCATGAGCGTGGCGCTGCGCCGGCTGCTGCTGTTTTATCCGGAACGGCTGGCAGCACAACGGGCCGAGCGCAAAAAGCGATTGTTTTCGCGCATCGGCGCGACCGCGCTGATTATCGGCACCGGCCTTGCCGTCTGTGCGTACGGCACGACCGACATCGCAACCGTCAACTCGATTGCAAGAACGAGCGGTGGGTCGACATTGACCACCGCCACTGCCGCCGGCCTGCTTGCGTTCGCCGCGCTGCTCAAGTCCGCCCAGTTTCCCACGCATGGCTGGTTGACGGAAGTCATGGAGGCGCCGACGCCGGTTTCGGCGCTTCTGCACGCCGGCATCGTCAATGCCGGAGGCTTCCTGCTCGTTCGTTTTGCCGACTTGATGCTGACAGCGCCCGGTGTTCTGGCGGCCGTGGCGATGGTCGGCGGCTTTACGGCGCTGTTCGGCGCGCTCGTCATGCTCACCCAGCCCGCTGTCAAGACTTCGCTTGCCTGGTCGACGGTGGCGCAAATGGGCTTCATGATGCTGGAGTGCGGACTGGCGCTGTTCCCGCTCGCCTTGCTGCACATTGTCGTTCACTCCTTCTACAAGGCGCACGCCTTTTTGGCCTCTGGCGGAGCTGTCGAACAGGCCGCCGCCATCCGCCGCCCCGGACCGGTCGCGATCCCCAACGGCGCCGCCGTTGGCCGGGCATTCGTGCTGGCGCTCCTGATCTACGCGGTTATCGGCGCGGTCTTCGGCGTAGTTTTCGGCTTTGGCCATAAATCTCCGCAGTCGCTTGCCCTCGGCGCAATCCTGATTTTCGGCGTCGCCTATCTGCTGGCCCAAGGGCTGGCCGATACCGCGCCTCGCGTGCTGACTCGAAAGACGGCGAGCTACGCCATCGCCGCGGCGGTCGGATATTTTATGCTGCAGACGGCGGCTGAGTGGCTGACGCGCGGGACTTTGCCGGCAACGCCGCTGCCCGGCCGGCTTGAATGGACATTGATGTTTCTGGCCGCCCTAAGCTTCGGGGCGGTCGCGATTGCCCAGGCCCTGTTGCCGCTGTGGTCCAGTCATCCGGCCGCTGCCGGACTGCGCGTGCATCTTGCCAACGGCTTTTATCTGAATGCGGTCCTGGACCGACTGCTCGGCGGCTGGCCGGCCCGCGTCTCGCTATGACGAACGCACAGTGCAGGGGATATCGATGCTGAACAGGATCGACGCTCATCGCATTCCTGCCTCCGGCAGGACTATCGAGGCGGCGTGGCGCGCGGCCCGTCAGGTTCCACCGCTGTGGCCGCTGGATTCGAGCGTAACGGTCAATCCTTTTCTTGGCCAGACGGGCGGCTCCCTCGAAATGGCTGCCTCCCGTCTCGGCCGCGTTGCCGGCATGCGGATCACCATGCCGCGAAGCTGGTACGCCGCGCGCATCCGGTCCGGTGAAATCGATGATATCGACCTCGCCGCGGCGCTCGCCGGCGCGTCGGCTCCCGGTGCGCCGAAGGCGCGCGCGGATCTCGATGTGGGGCTTCGGGCAGAGCCCCCATGTCCAACACCGCTGCCAGCGGTTGCTGAACTTGCAGCTGAAGCATCGGGAACCGACTGGCCTGGCTTTTTGACGGAGCGCATAAGCCATTGGGCCGCCGATTATTTCGATATGGCTCAGGCGCTTTGGGCAGCACCCAAGGGGCGTGGCGCATATGACAGTTGGCGTGACAGCGCCAGGTTTGATCTTTCGCCGGAAATCGCCGGCCTCAAGCGCTTTGCCGCATTTGCGGCGCATCTCCCCGAAACGGCGGAGCAGGCGATCCTCGATTGCGCCGGATATCTGGGTCTATCCGACACAGCTCTCGAGATTTACTTCCACCGGCTGCTGATGAGCCTCGGCGGCTGGGCGCAGATCGGGCGCTACCGCCTGTGGCAGGCGGAACTTCGCGACAACAGCGATCGCACCTTGATTGATCTTCTGGCGATCCGCCTCGTCTGGGAAAAGGCGATTTTCTGCCAATATGTCTCGTCGATCGAAGACAAGTGGCGCGAAACAAGAAAGCTCTATGCAGAGGAGATCGCACCGTCAGCTGACGACATCTTGGATTCCGTCTTGCAGGAAGCGGCCGAGCATGGCGCCCAGAGGCGGCTTGCGGCGGTTCTCGCGGCAGGACAGACACGGCCCCCCAGCGGACGCGCCAAGTTGCAGATGGCCTTTTGCATCGACGTGCGATCCGAAGTGTTCCGCCGCGCGCTGGAAAGTTTCGACCCCGGTATCCGCACGCTTGGATTTGCCGGTTTCTTCGGATTTGGTGTTTCCCACCGCCGTTTTGCTTCCGACATTGAAGAGAACCGCTTGCCGCCGCAACTGGCTCCGGCATCAAACACGCGTTCGTGCGACGGCAGCGCCGCTATGGCCAAGCTGGATGAAGCGGCGCGGCTTGGCGAACGGGCAGCCCGTGCCTGGGGTCGCTTCAGACTGGCCGCCGTTTCCTCCTTCGCCTTTGTCGAAGCCATGGGTCCAGTCTATGTGAGCAAGCTTTTGCGCAACGGGCTTGGCTTTGCGAAGATCAAACTCCCGAGCGATCCGGCACCGCGTTTCGATCCCCCGCTGGCACCAGCGTCCCGCGTCGCCATGGCGGAGAAAGTGCTGCGCAGCATGTCGCTGACCCATGACTTTGCACGGCTGGTGGTGATCGCCGGCCACGGTGCGAGCGTCGTCAACAATCCGCACGCCAGCATGCTTCATTGTGGCGCCTGCGGCGGCTTTTCCGGGGATGTCAATGCCCGCTTGCTTGCAGGCGTGCTCAACGATGCTGCGGTACGCGCCGGTCTCGCCAAACGTGGCATTCCAGTCCCGGATGACACGTTTTTTCTGGCGGCGCTGCACGATACCACCACCGATACCGTCATGCTCTACGAGGATGACCAGCACTTTGCCACTCATGCCGAGGATATCGAACAACTGAAGCGCTGGTTCTCGGCGGCCGGCGCGCTGACGCGAACCGAGCGCGCACTTCGCCTGCCAAGAAGGCCACCTGCGACCGCTCTTGCCCATCGGGCCAGGGATTGGGCCGAGGTGCGGCCGGAGTGGGGATTGACCGGCTGTCAGGCGTTCATCGCTGCGCCGCGTAGCCGCACGTCAGGGCGGAATCTGCAAGGTCGCGTCTTTCTGCACAATTATGTCTGGCGCGAAGACGAGGACTTTAAAGTCCTTGAACTGATCATGACTGCGCCAGTGATCGTCGCGAGTTGGATCAGCCTGCAATATTACGGGTCGACCGTTGCGCCACAGGTTTTCGGCGCAGGAAATAAGCTGTTGCACAACATCACCGGCGGGATGGGGGTCGTCGAGGGCAATGGCGGTCTTTTGCGTGGCGGAGTGCCTTGGCAGTCCGTTCACGATGGCGAGAATTTTGTACATGAGCCGCTGCGCATGTCAGTCGTGATCGAGGCCCCGTGCGAAGCGATCACCAAGGTGCTGGCACGCCACCCCGACGTCCGCCAACTGTTTGACAACCGCTGGCTCCACCTCTTCGCGCTCGATGACACGGGGCGTTTGGCTTGGCGCTATGCGGGCCGCGGTGGCTGGATCGACGCCTTCGAGCATGCCCGTTGCGAAGCGGCGTTGGAATTGGCGCCAAGGTAACGGTGCACAGGCGCGACTGAACATATCCGGTCTACGGCACGCACAATGCGCGTAAAAATGGAGTAGGAAATGAGACTTGAGAACCCAGCGCTGATAGAGACTGACGAGCAGATCGATTGGCTGTTGTCCCGTTCCAACGTGAGCACCTGGCTCAAAAATGCACTGGCAGCCGCCCGAGGACGTGATCCCGTCGAGCTACTAAGCGATCTCAGTATCCTGGATTGCGTGCTCAGGTCACGCTGCACCACGCAGCTTCGGACGGCGTTGGACAAATATGAGCAGGGCGCTGCGTGATGTGAGTCGCCACGCCCACGCGACGCCGCCGATCGCGCACGCGGGGTGCCTCGTATTGCCCCGAGTGGTGATAGGCGACTGTCGCCAGGGCGGCTAAATATCGCTTTGTTGGAACCTGCACCGAGCGCCCTGCATTCTATCTTTCAATCGATAGATGGAGGCTCAGATGAAACAATTGGTCGCAATGCTTGCCGGTTTCTGTCTGACTCTCGCCATCTTCGCCGGCGGTGCCTTGACGGCGGTCTTCTTTGTGAACGCCAAACCGGTCCCGGTCCACAGGGCAGACATGAATGCCGGGGCTCTGTGGACCAGCAAGGCGGTCAGAGTACAGGCGGCGCCGACAGACCTGGAGCGCCTTCCTGCACGTCTCGGACCGCAACCAGTGGAGACGAAGGCGCCGTCCAACGCCGCCTCGATCGATCCAGGAGCAACTGCTTCCGTCTCGACCGAGAACGCTCCCAAAGCCTCGATGAACACTGCACACTCCGAATGGTGTCTACAGCGCTACCGCTCCTACGACCCGACAGATGACAGCTACAACGCCTATAGCGGCGTGAGGCGTAAGTGCATTTCGCCGTATTCTCGTGGGGGTGACCCCGAGGTCGTCGATGCCTCTGCTACGTCTATCCCTACTTCGGTCTCCGATGAGGTGATGGGGGCGCTGAGCTCACAGCACATCCAATCCTGCTTCGAACGGTACCGCTCCTATCGGCCCGAAGACAACACATACCAGCCTTATGATGGCGGTCCGCGGCGACAGTGCGAATAAGATAACGACCCTCGAAGCCTGAGTCCTACACGAAAGCTTGCGCCAATTTGGCAGGCGGGATTCTTGTCCGCCGGTCGCCCTGCCGTTCGCACGCTACCGCGAGCGCACACACCATGTCCGGCCTGCCGCGGCAATCAACACCAGAGCTCTTTGTGAGACCATTTTCCCAAGCAGAGCCGTTCAAATAGGAACAATTTTATCGACCCGCAGTTACCGCCGGAGGAGTGACAAGGGGCACACATGAGCGTCGGTTCGCACAATCCAACTCGCGAGCAAATCACCGAATTTGCGGTCAGACACGGCATTTCCAAGAAAATATCGAAAGCGATACTTAGAATCCACGGTCCCTCACCATTGAGATGCGATGAAGCTGCGAAATCATATCTAAGGGCAGATGACTCTCGAAGATCTCACCGTGAAAAGATCAATTCTCCGTGAAAGGCGCCGTGACAGCGCGGAAAGCCGCGAGCTGCGCCGCAAGCGCGAGGAAGTTCGATTGCTCCCTGTCAGGCCCAGTCGCACGAGCCGGCTCGGCAAGGCAAGGATAAGGCGCCGAAAAACCTGCTCCAGATACCGCAACTACCCATGTCATTCCCTCAAAGCCATTCCGAAACAGGCGGCGCGGAAATGAGCCTTTGCCGTTTCCCCGCTTGAACTTGCCCTCGCGCACTCCCGAGTATGTTCCGCCTTTCGGCTGATAACCGCTGAGGTACGACGAAAGCTCCGCTCTGAGATCACGCGATCAGGGTCAGCGCTGTCAGGATGATGAGCCAGACGGCCACGGCTGCAGCGACCAGCCGCACCAGTGCTTCCTCGCGCCCCATGTGCATGAAAACGAGCGCGATCAGCGCTGCCTTGGCAGCGCCGATCGCCATGTTGACCGAGGCGTTCAGCCCGTGGAGCGACAAGAAGGACGAGGCTACCGTCAGCGCCAGCAAGGCAAGCAGGCCGGCGTAGGCAAAGGCGATCTTGCGTAGTTCGCTCATGCTCAGGCCGTCCTGTCGATGAGGTAGAGCGCAGGAAACAGGAATACCCAGACGATGTCGACGAAATGCCAATAAAGTCCGACGCCCTGTACGCGCCGGACCCGGTTGGCTGGTGCCGCCCCCCGCCAGGACAGAAGGAGGGTCGCGACGGCGGCGATGCCGCCAATCAGATGCAGCGCATGGAGCCCGGTCATGGCGAAATAGAGCCCAAAGAAGAACTGAGCATGCGTCGGATCAGGGCCGGCATAGGTGAACGGAGCGCCCAGCACCGGCGCGATGCCTTCGGCGAATTCCTTCGCATATTCGCTTGCCTTAATAACCAGGAAGACCATGCCGAGCAGTCCGGTCGCAGCCAGGGACAAGATAGCGGCGCGCCATCGCTGCTCTGCGCAGAAGAAGCGAGCGAGCGCCATGGCAAGGCTGGAGGTCAGAAGCACGGCGGTGTTGAGCGTCCCGAGCGGCAGCGACAGATGTTTTGAGGCTGCGGCGAACGTTTCTGCGTAGGTGAGCCGCGCCAGGAAAAAGACCAGCAGCACTGCTCCGAACAGCATGGCCTCGGAACCTATGAAGATCCACATACCGAAGGTATCGGCCCGCTGCTCGCGCTCCGGCGTGTCGAAGGCGATGCTTTCGATTCCCGCCTTCATGACGCACCCTCCCTGTGCGGACTGTAGCGCTCGTGCTCCAGCCCCTTCATCGGGTAGTCGTAGGCAGGGCGGCTGACCTGCGGCATGCGCTCGAAATTGTGCGGCGGGGGCGGCGAGGCTGTCTGCCATTCCAGGCCGGTGGCGCTCCAGGGATTGTCGGGCGCGGATTTACCCCGAAACAGTGAACGCCCGAGGTAGAGGAGCGGCAGCAGGTAGCCGACGGCGAGCACGACCGCGCCGGCAGACGACAACACGTTCCAGAACTGAAACTCCGGCGGGTAGGTATGGTAGCGGCGCGGCATGCCATCGTAGCCCAGCACATACTGCGGGAAGAAGGTGAGGTTGAAGCCGATGAACATGGCGGCTGCCGCGACGCGCCCCCAGATTTCGGAGTACATGCGGCCGGTGATCTTGGGCCACCAGAAATGCAGGCCCGCCATGTAGGCCGTCACCATGCCGCCGACCATGATGTAATGGAAATGCGCGATGACAAAATAGGTGTCGTGAACATGGACGTCCACGGCCAGCGCCGCCAGAAACAGGCCGGCCAGCCCGCCGAAGGTGAACAGCGCCAGGAAGAACAGCGCATAGAGCATGGGCGTCTCGAAGCTGATCTCGCCCTTGCGTAGCGTCAGGCTCCAGTTGAACACTTTTATCGCAGAAGGAATGGCGACGCAGAAAGACAGGAACGAGAACACCAGCCCCGCATAGGTCGACTGGCCGGAGACGAACATGTGGTGGCCCCAGACGAGGAAGCCGAATACCGCGATCGCCATCGACGACAGGGCAACCGCCTTGTAGCCGAACAGCGGGCGACGGCTGAAGCAGGGCAGCACCTCCGACACCACGCCCATGCCGGGCAGGATCATGATGTAGACAGCCGGGTGCGAATAGAACCAGAACAGGTGCTGAAACAGCAACGGGTCGCCGCCGAGATCGGGGTTGAAAATGCCGATACCGAACACACGCTCCAGCACGATCAGGATCAGCGAGGCAGCGAGCACCGGCGTCGCCAGCACCATGACGAGGCTGGTGGCGTAGAGTGTCCAAACGAAGATCGGCAGGCGGAACCATGTCAGGCCCGGTGCGCGCAGCTTGTGTACGGTGACGATGAAGTTGATGCCGGTCATGATGGTGGAGAACCCGACGATGAACACCCCGAGCGCCGCCGTCGAGACATAGCCGTTGGCATAGAGGGTGGAGAGCGGCGTGTAGAAGGTCCAGCCGGTATCGACGCCGCCGCCAACCACGGCCGCCAGCGCGAACAGGCTGCCGAAGATGAATACGTACCAGCTCGCCAGGTTGAGGCGCGGGAAGGCGAGGTCGCGCGCGCCGATCATCAGCGGCAAAAGGAAATTGCCGAGCGTGGCCGGGATCGACGGCACCAGGAAGAACCACACCATGATGATGCCGTGCAGGGTGAACAGCCGATTGTAGACGTCGTCGGAAACGAGATCGCCCGCCGGTGTCACAAGCTCGATGCGCATCATCACGGCGAAGGCCCCGCCAAGGAAGAAGAAGACCGTCAGCGAGATGAAATAGAGCCAGGCGATGCGTTTGTGATCGGTGGTGGTGAACCACGCGCGCGGGCCGGCGCCTTCTTGGAGATAGCTGGTCGTGGGGATCGGCTGGCCGCTCATTGCGTCATCTCCGGTTGCGTCGTGCCGGTCTGGGTCGCCCCCGCCGGCGAGAGCGACTTCAGATAAGCGAGCAGCATCTGCAATTCGCCTTCGTCGATCAGGCCGTCGAAGCTTGGCATAATCGGCGCATAGCCGCCGACGACCTCCTTGCCGGGCTGAAGGATGGAGTCGCGCAGGTAGCGTTCGTCGGCCATGACCGTGCGCTTGTCGCTCAGCGCCACCGGCCGGCCGTAGATGCCCTCAAGGCTGGGCGCCCGCACGGTGATGGAATTGCCGTGGCAGCCCGAACAGCCGAGCGCCCGGAACAGCTTCTCGCCGTCGGCCGCAAGCGTCTCGCTTTCCCCTTGGCGCGAGAGCCACGCGGCATAGTCCTGCGGTTCCATCACCGTTACCCAGCCGCCCATTTCCGAATGCTGAGTGCCGCAATATTGCGCGCAGAACAGGTGGTAGCGGCCGGGCCTGGTGGCGGTGAACCAGACATGAGTGGTGCGGCCGGGAACGGCATCCTGCTTGATGCGGAAGGCCGGCACGAAAAAGGAATGGATCACGTCCTGCGAGGCCAGCGAGACCAGCACGGGCTTGCCGACCGGCACGTGCAGTTCGTTGATCTCGCGCTGGCCGCCCGGATGGCGGAAGGACCACATCCATTGCTTGCCCAGGCCGGCGATTTCCAGCGCCCCGGCGGGCGGCCGGTCGCGGCCGACGAAAAGAGCAGCACCCCAGCCGAAGAAAGCGAAGGCGATGACGAGGCTTGCCGTCGTCCAGCCGATTTCCAGCGGCAGGCTGCGGCCGCGCGCGCCGGTACGATCGGCGGGCGAACCGGCGCGATATTTCACCGCGTAGAAGATGACGAGGCAGGTGAGAAACAGGCCGAGCGCGCCGGCAAAGGCAAGCAGGGCGTAGAACAGTATGTCGACCTTGCTAGAAAGCGCGGACGCTTCCGGCGGGGCGAAGGGGATGCCGAAACTCATGTCCGTCTTCCGCGCTGAAGCAGGACAAGCATGGCCGCCAGCGCCAGCGCGGTCGCGACGGCGCCGATCTTCACCGCTGCCCATATCGCCGGTGTGTACTGGCCCTTGGTGGCGTCAAAGCCGGCACAGAACAGGAAGACGTGATCGGCGATGGAGCCGAGCCGGCCGGCTGAAGCCTCGACCAAGGCAAGCCGCAGATCGCGCGGCTCGAAGGTCAGCGCCGGCAGCACTCGGGAAATGCGCCCGTCCGGAGTCAGCGCCAGGACGGCGATCGGATGCACGTACTGGTTAATGCGCGGGCGCCTGTCGAAGCCAATGCCGGCTTGGGTGGCAAGTGCGGCGCCGCTGCCGTCGGCGCTGGTAAGAAAACGCCAGGCAGACAGGTCCGCCGCGTCGGTGGCGGTCGCGACTTCGGCGCGGGCGGTTGCGGCGTCTTCGCTCGTTTCGCCGGGATCAATCGAAACGAACAGAGCCCGGTAGGCTGAGGGGGAAAGCCCGGTCTTTCTCAGATCGGAGGCGACCGCCTGCTGGGTGAGGCCACACAGGTTCGGGCACTTGTCGTAACCGAAGACAACCAGAGCCGGCCTTCCGTCAAGTATCTCGGACAAGGTGGACCGTGCACCGGATGCGTCGCGGAAAGTCCTGGCAAGGTCCAGATGTGCGCCAATCCGAGGGTCGAAAGCGGGCCTTTCGGCCGCACCCGCACTGGTCGCCGAGAAAAGCGCCAGAATTAGGAGGCAAAGCCGCGTCATGGCTGCGGCTCCTTGCTCGGGGGCGTTGCCGTGAGGCAATCCTGCGATTGGGGCGCGCGAGGTGCGGCCTGCGCCACCGGACCGCAATCGTCGGCCTGGACGCTCCAGCGGGGCAGGCCATGTTCAGCGACCATCCGCATCGCATCGTCTATCGGGATGCGGGCGATGCCGTTGGCGCGATCCTCCCAGCCGAGTTTTGCAAGCTCGCTGTCCTCTATCGCGCGAAAGGCGGCGAGATCGGCTTCCGGGAAACGCTGCAAGGCAGGGCTCGCGGCATTGCCCCTGTCGGCTGCGCCAAGCAATTCAGGATAGGGCGCGGTGGCAAAGATAAGCTTCAGCGCGACGAGCGCCAGACCGATGAAGGCCAGCAGGCCGACCGCGAACATCAGCAGCGCTCGCGGCCAGACATCGCGCGTTTCCGGATGGCGTACGGCTTCAGCCATCGACGGCCCTCCGTCGCAACAGAAACAGGGTTTGCGGATGAGCGCGTGCGAACAGGAAGCCGCCCAGCCATAAACCGCCTACGGCGGCAAAAGCGGCAAGGTCGGGCCAGACGGCGGCATCGTCGGCAAGCGGCGGCCGGATGCGCCAGGCAACGTCGGCGAAATGGCCGGCAAGCAGCGCGGCGGCCAGCCATAGCAGGCCGCGATGGCTGCGCTTCACGTCACGAATGAGGAAGCCGGCGAATGGCGCCACGAAGTGCACAAGGACGAGCAGCAGGAGCAGATGTTGCCAGCCGTTCTCGCTGCGTAGCATGTACCAGCGAATGTCGTCCGGCAGGTCGCCGGCCCAGATGATCACCCATTGCATGAAGGCGAGGTAGGCCCAGGTGAGCATGAAACCGAACAGCATGTTGGCGACATCCTCGCCGAGCGCCGTTCGGCTGTCGCCACCGGGCAGTGCTTCGATCGAGCGCGTGACGGCAAGGACGAACAGAGCAAGCGCGGAAGCGCCGACGATCTGGGCGGATGCCTCCAACAGTGCGTAGATTGTAGAAGTGAAGTCGGGCTCCAGCGAAAGCATCCAGTCGGTGGAGAAGACGGCGATGGCGAAAGCGTGAATGACCAGGCCGAGCGCCGACGTTTTGCCGTCGAGCCTGCTTTTCTCGTCGGTGCCTTTGAGGACCAGCCAAGCGAGAATAAGCCACGCGGCCGCATAGACCACGAAGCGGAGCAGGAAGAACGGCAGGTTGAGATAGGCGAGTTTCAGCCGCACCGTGTCCGGCAGACCCGCCGGGTCTGGTGCGGCCCAGGGGAAAATAAGGTCCGGCCGGAAAAGCAGCGGCAGAAGCAGGGCCAGCGCAAGCGGCAGCGTGGCGACTATCGCACGTAAAGGCGCACGCATGACCACGCCCCAGCGCCCGCCAGTCAGCCCATGGATCATCAGGACGGACATGGCGCCGAGCGGAAATCCGAGTACGAACAACGTTGTCGCCAGCCATCCTGCGAACACAGCGCCAGGGACCAGGAACAGGGCTATGGCGCAAAGCAACAGGCCTACAGCTGCAATGCGGAGCGGCACGAGGCGAGGACGGTCTGCGGCGGCGAAGCGCATCACGGCATAGCCTCCAGCTTCGTGCGCAGTGGCTGCGGCAGATCGGTCTCCGGGGCATGACGCGAATATTGCAGTGCGCGGATATAGGCTACGATGGTCCAGCGGTCGGCGGGCGGCACCCGCGCGGCGTAGGAATACATGGCGCCGTAGCCATCGGCGATCACGTCGTAAAGATGCCGGTCGGACGCCTGCCGCAGCGCATCCTGATGGTAGCTTGGCGGCGCGGGAAAGCCGCGTTGCACGACCATGCCGTTGCCGTCGCCGGTTCGGCCGTGGCAGGGCGAGCAAAAGATATCGAAGCGTTGTCGTCCGCGCTCCAGCAGTTTCATCGTGACAGGGTAGGGGAAGGCCTGAGGTGCCGGCGCGAGATCGGCGCCGCGCGCCACCGTGCCTTCGACCGGCCTGCGCGCCGACGCGCCGTCCCGGAACTGGCTTGACGCGGCTTGCGGGTTGTAGCGCGGCTGGTCGGCCATGTCCTGCTCGCAGCCGGCGAGGCCGCAAAGGACAAGCAGGAGAAGCGCGCCGAGCCGCATCATGCCTCCACCTCCTCGACCGTTTCCGCGCCGAGACGGGTCAACTGGCCCTTGGTGACGCCCTTGCGGAATTTCGGATCGGCGGCTTCGACGAGCAGGAAGAACTTGCCGCCCTGCGCGTAGGTGAAGCTCTTGGCATTGAAGACGGGATGGTAGTAGCGTGGCAGGCCGTTGGCCACCAGCATACCGAGGAAACCTGCCAGCGCTGCGCCCAAAATGGCCGCCTCGAAGGCGATAATGACAAAGGCCGGCCAGGAATGCAGCGGCCTGCCGCCGACATTGACGGGATAATCCACCTCCACGGAATAGAGAATCAACCCGTAGGCAAGGACCGCGCCGGCAATTGCGCCGGCCAGCACCAGGAGGGGAAGCCGCGATTTCCTGGCGCCGAGTACCTCGGCAAGGCCTTCTACCTGGAAGGGCGAGAAGCCGTCCATGCGGCTGTAGCCGCGGGCGCGCATGGCGTGTGCGGCCTCGAGCAGGGCCTGTGGGTCGGCAAAAGCCGCCATGACACCATAGAGGCTCATGCGGAGGCGCCTTTCTTCTCGGCCAGTTCCTCCACCTCGAAGATGGTGATGGCTGGCAAGATGCGCACGAACAGGAAGACGAGGGCGAAGAACGTGCCGATGGAGCCGAATGCGATGCCGTAGTCCAGCCATGTCAGTGACTGTTCACCCCAGGAGGAGGGCAGGAAATCACGGCTTGGCCCGGTGACGACGATGACGTAGCGCTCGATCCACATGCCGATGTTGATGACGACCGCGATCGCGAACAGCAGCTTCATATTGAGCCGGATGCGGCGAAACCATAGAAGCTGGAGGGCGCCGACATTGCAGGCCAGCATCGTCCAGAACAGCGGCGCATAGGGACCGACGGCACGCTCCACCATCATGGTGCGGTCGTAGGTCTGTCCGGAATACCAGGCGAAGAAGGCCTCCGAGGCATAGCCGTAGGTGACGACCATGCCGGCCGCCATCATCAGCTTGCCGGCATTGTCCATGTGGCGCAGCGTGATCAGGTCCTCGACCGAGAATGCCCAGCGCAGCGGGATGGCTATGGTCAGCACCATAGCAAAGCCCGACAGCAGCGCGCCGGCGACGAAATAGGGCGGGAAGATCGTCGAATGGTAGCCGGGGATGATGGCGAAGGTGAAATCCAGCGCAACGATGGAATGCACCGACACGACCAGCGGCGTGGCGAGCGCGGCAAGTAGGTAGTAGCTGGTATCGTAACGGGCCCAGTGGAATGCCGAGCCGCGCCAGCCGAGCGCCAGGATGCCGTAGAATAACTGGCTGGCCCGCGATTTCGCCCGATCGCGCAGCACGGCGAGGTCGGGCAGCAGGCCCATGTACCAGAACAGCAGCGAGACCGTGGCATAGGTGGTGATGGCCGCGAAGTCCCACACCAGCGGGCTGCGCCATTGCGGCCAGTGCATATGCGTATTGGGCAGCGGCAGCAGCCAGTAGAAGAACCAAGGCCGGCCGAGATGCAGGATCGGGTACAGCCCGGCCATCGCGACCGCAAACAGCGTCATCGCCTCGGCGAAGCGGTTGATGGAGGCGCGCCACGGTTGGCGCAAAAGGAGCAGGACCGCCGAGATCAGCGTGCCGGCATGGCCGATGCCGATCCACCAGACGAAGGAGGAGATCATCGTGCCCCAGGCGACGGGGATGTCGACGCCGATGCTGCCGATGCCGACCGAGATCAGGTAGGTGATGGAATAGAGGAACAGCAGCGCCAGCAGAAAACACAGGAAGAAGGCGAGCCAGAAGTAGCGCGGCAGCCGCCCCTGCAACACGATGGAGGCGATGCGGCCGCTGATCTCCGGGAAATCATGGCGACCGCTGAGCACCGGCGGGGGGGCCGTTTTCGCCTGGATCGCCTCAGCCATCGCCGGCCTCTTCCGCCTTGCCCGGGGCAAGGCCGACGTCCGGGTTGCTGACCTTGCCGAGATAAGTGGTGCGCGGCCGCGTGTTCAGTTCTTCAAGCAGCGCATAGCTGTGAGGCGCGGCCTTTTCCTGCGCCACCTTCGAGGCCTTCTTGTTGACGTCGCCAAACGTGATCGCCTGCGTCGGGCAGGCCTGCTGACAGGCGGTGACGACCTCGCCGTCAGCAATCTGGCGGTTTTCGATCTGGGCCTGGATGCGCTTTTCGCTGATGCGCTGGACGCAATAGGTGCATTTTTCCATCACCCCGCGCGAGCGCACCGAAACGTCGGGGTTGCGTGCCGCCTGCTCCGGTCCGGCCTCCTCCTTGTCGAAGGAGCGATACTGCAGGAAGTTGAACCGCCGCACCTTGTAGGGGCAGTTCTGCGAACAGTAGCGGGTGCCGATGCAGCGATTGTAAACCTGTGCATTCAGCCCGTCATGGGTGTGAACCGTCGCGTTCACGGGGCAGACGATTTCGCAGGGCGCCTTTTCGCAGTGCATGCAGGGAACCGGCTGGAAGACGGTCTGTGGATCGTCTGCCAGCCCTTCGTAATAGCGATCGACGCGCAGCCAATGCATCTCATGGCCGAGTTCGCACTGTTGCGGGCCAACGGTGGCGATGTTGTTTTCCGCCTGGCAGGCGGCCACGCAGGCCATGCAGCCGATGCAGGCCGAAAGGTCGATCGACATGCCCCAGGCTTCTTCGTCGTAGGGCCAGTCCGGGTAGAGCGACTCCGACCGCGCAGGGGGTAGGCCGCCACGCGCGATGCGTGGATCGTTGCGGAATTCCCCAAGCGAGGCGTGACGCACCAGATGGCGACCTTCCATGGCGTGATGATGTTGCGTGGTGACGGGCGGCTCGACGTGGTCGCGCCGGGTCAGTTCCACGCCTTCGGCAAACCAGGGCGTGTCGGCGGTTCGCAACCGGAAGGCGTCGTAGCCTTTTGCCATGCCGGCAACTTCGCCGGATTTACGCCCGAAGCCGAGGGACAGCGTCACGGAGCCGTCAGGATGGCCGGGCACGATCCAGACCGGCGCATCGACATCAAAACCGGCGCGAGCCACGTTGACCACTCGTCCGCTTTCGACGCCTTGGCGCGCGGCTTCGGAAGGCGACATCAAGGCTGCGTTGCCCCAGACGATCTTGGTGAGTGGGCGCGGCAATTCCTGCAGCCAGGAGGAGTTGGCGTGGCGGCCGTCGCGCAGGAAAGGATCGGCAACGAAGCGGATTTCCAGTCCCCTGGCGACTGAGCGCGGCTTCAGGCCGCCGAGGTCGGTGGCGAGGCTGGAAACATCGGCCGGGCTTGTCGCTGTCCCGGCGATCACGCCGTCCTGCAGCGCCTTTTTCCAACCCGTCTCGTCAAGCCTGTCGACCCATGCGGCACGTAGCAGCGCAAGCGCGCTCTGGTCGAAGGTTCCGCCGATGGCTGCAAGAATTTCATGGACGGTCCTGCCGCCAAACAACGGTAGGATTAGCGGTTGCACCAGCGATACGGTCCCATCGAAAGCGCGCCGATCACTCCAGCTTTCGAGATCGTGGGCGGCCGGGATATGCCAATGGGCCAGCGCCGCTGTCTCATCCCGATAGACTCCCCAATGGACAAGAAGTTTCAGACGGGAGAATGCGGCGTGAACGTCGAGGCCGGCGGGCGTGGTGTGCAGTGGATTGGCGGCAAGCACGATCACCGTATCCGTTTCGCCGGAGGTGATCGAATGGCAAAGTTCCGCCAGATCACCGTCGACCGGCTGGTCATGTGGCGCTTCGATCAAGTGCACTGTGTTGCCGAGCGCGCCGAGCCGGGCATTGGCCGCAAGCGCCACGGCGTGGACGAACGAACTCTGCTGCGGACCGGGGACGACCAGCGCGTTACGCCCGGCCGCCTGCAGATCGCGGATGGACGCTTCCAGCCAGCCGGGGTCGACGGCCGAGGGCAGGGCGCCTTCTTCGGCCAGCGCTGCATTCGCCGCCGCAGCGACCCCGTCCATTTCGCTTGGCCTGACCGCCTTGCGATGGTCCGCGGCGGCGCCGGTGATCGTCGGCGTCGATTCCACGGCATAGAGGCGGCTCATCCCGTCACCGACCTTGCGCACCCGGCGGCGGGCGGCGAAATCATGCGCATAGGCGAGACGGCCCGGCCCTTCGCCGAGGAAGTCGGCATCCAGCGACAACATCGCATCGGCACGGTCGAGACGGTAGACAGGCACCAGCGCCTTGCCGAACACAGCACGCGTCGCGTCTTCGCTGGATGGCGTGACGAGCGGATCATGCCGGTAGATGTGCAGCGCCGGAAATCGCTTCCGCAAGGCCTGAAGCTGAGCCTTCATGGTCGGCGAGGTGGTGGCCTCGATCAACACGGCCGTGCCCGTGCCCTTGGATGCACCGAGAGCAGCGGAAAGGCCCGACATGTCCCTGAGAAAGTCGCCATAGCTGGCGGGTTCGCCGTTCTTCAGCGGGGTGCGCGAGCGTTCCGGGTCGAACAGCGAATGGACAGCGGCCTGCATGACTGCGTCGGTGGCGCCCAGGGAAGCCGGATGGTCCGGATTGCCTTCGATCTTGGTCGGCCGCCCCTCATGGCTTTCGACGATCGCGCCGAGGCCGTAACCGCTGTCCGACAAGGTGGTGGCATAAAAGAGCGGCCGGCCGGGGATTAGGTTTTCGGGCTGGTCGACATAAGGCACGATTTCCTGCGGCTTCGTGCAGGCTGCAAGGTTCGCGAGCGCCAGAGAGGCGCCCATCAGCTTGAGCAGCGTTCGCCGGTCAAGGCCGGCGGCCGGGCGGTCATCGGTGGCAGACATAACAATCGGTCATCGTTTCGGGATGGATGTTGAGCATAGTGATGAGCCGCCGCCGGATGTCGGCGATGTCCGACGGCGGTTTCCAGTGCATCCGGAAGACATCCTGCGGCGGCCGCAGGTTGGGTCCGGGATCGCGATGGCAACCGAGGCACCATTCCATCGACAGTGGTTCGGCTCGCGCCATCAGCGGCATCTCATCGACCTCGCCATGGCAGGTCTCGCAGGCCACGCCCTTGTCGACGTGGATCGCGTGATTGAAATAGACGAAGTCCGGCACGGAATTGACGCGCTGCCAGTGCAGCGGTGTGCCGCTCGCCAGGCTGGCACGAACCGGCGCCAACATCGCGGCGTTGGTGAAAAGCTGCGAATGGCAGGTCATGCAGACCTCCGTCGCCGGCAAGCCTGCCGCCGAGGAAGTCTCGACGCCGTTATGGCAATAGCGGCAGTCGAGACCGAGCTGGCCGACATGATGCTTGTGGCTGAAGGGGACGGGCTGAGCCACGGCCTGCCCGACGCCTGTCAGGAAAGTGGAGCGAAGGAATGCGGTTCCCATTACCGTTATGAGCACGAACACGGCCAGCAAGCCCCCGAGCACGAAGCGGGCAATGCCATCGGCGCTTCTTGGAAAGACTTGCGGCATGACTTGCCGGAACGGTCGCTTTGCCGGTTGTGTGACGGATCGAAAGCCAACGTCCAGCGGGGACGAAAGTTCCGCCTGCCGTACCCCCTATCGACATGGCAGCGACGTTGAAACCTCGGTTGCGATGTCGCCGTGCGGCCGGCGCGACATTCGTCCGACATGCGGGATGAACGCCAGGGAACCTGGCGGGCGATCCCGCGTTTGGGGGCCATGACCGTACGTGGATGGTGGGCTCAACCTGTCGTTATCTGGATTGGCAGCAGGTGTTGTGTAACCTGCACGGCCGAGGCAGAGATTTTGCTTCGATACAAATGGATAGGTCCGAAAGGACCACTTTACCACGCAGCCTGTGACGCCTGCGAATACGCGATGCGGGAGACAGGCAACCATCGCCAAGCCAGGCTTGCATTCGTCCGGGTAGCCAAAGAGTTCAATCTTATCTGCTCAAGGCCTGTGCCGGCCAACGTCCATGAAGCCCATGTTCCCGTTTCGGGCGATGCGGTGAAACCTTTTGAATTTTAGGCCGTTGTCGGCCGTATGTCCGACGCGAAATCCAAAGCGAAGCCGGTCCGTGGCGCCAGGTCGCAAACCGCTCAGAAACCGCGTCGGAAGAAGACGCGTCAACAGAAGCCACAGTCCGAAAATTTGCAGGAGAGAAAGCCGAGCGGAAGGCCCTCCGCTGCCGCATCCGAGGTCGTGGGCAAGGCCGCGCCACCACCGGAGGCAGCCGAACCCGATCCCGAGTTGACGCGCGCCGAAGCCGAGCAGGCGCGCAAGAAGTATCTTCTGAGGCGTTTCTGGATCAGCGGGCGCGCATACTGGAGCAGGCACGGCGACAAGCTCGCCTGGCCGCTCACGATCGGGCTTCTGGTCCTGATCGGGGTAAATGTCGGCTTCCAGTACGGGATCAACGTCTGGAACCGCGCGATCTTCGACGCCATCGAGAAGCGCGATGCCCATACAGTGTATTTCCTCAGCGCCGTCTTCCTGCCGCTGGTCGCCGGCAGCATCAGCCTGGTCGTTGCCCAGGTCTATCTGCGCATGACTATGCAACGCCGCTGGCGGTCCTGGCTTACGACCGCCATCATCGGGCGCTGGCTCGCCCATGGCCGCTACTATCAGCTCAACCTCGTGAAGGGCGACCACCAGAATCCCGAAGCCCGCCTCTCGGAGGATCTACGCATCGCCACCGAAGCGCCCGTCGATTTCATGGCCGGCGTCATTTCCGCCTTCCTGTCGGCCGCAACCTTCATCGTGGTGCTATGGACGATTGGCGGGGCGTTCCACCTCACGATTGGCGGCTCGACCGTCACCATCCCCGGCTTCCTCGTGGTCACCGCCATTGTCTATGCCGCGATCACCTCGACGTCGATGTTCGTCATCGGCCGCCATTTCGTGCGGCTATCCGAGGAGAAGAACCAGGCGGAAGCCGAATTCCGCTACGTGCTGACCCGTGTTCGCGAAAATGGCGAGAGCATTGCCTTGCTCGGCGGCGAGGAAGAAGAGGAAAGCGGCATCGACAGGACTTTCGGCGATGTATTGAAACGATGGACGCAGCTGATCGGCCAGCATATGCGCACGGCCCTTGTTTCGCAGGGCTCGAGCCTGTTTGCGCCGGTCGTACCGGTGCTGCTCTGCGCGCCGAAATTCCTCGAGGGCAGCATGACCCTCGGGCAGGTGATGCAGGCTGCGTCCGCGTTCGCCATCGTGCAGGGCGCCTTCGGCTGGTTGGTCGACAACTACCCCCGCCTTGCCGACTGGAACGCCTCCGCGCATCGCGTCGCTTCGCTGATGATGTCGATCGATGTGCTGGAACGCGCCGAACAGAGCAACGACCTCGGCCGCATCCAGCGGGGCGAGACCAAAGGGGGGGCGATGCTCTCCCTCGACGACCTGTCGGTGACTCTCGACGATGGCACCGCGGTGGTCAGGGAAACCGAAGTGGCGATCGGGCCTGGCGAGCGGGTGCTGGTATCCGGGGACTCCGGTTCCGGCAAGAGCACGCTGTTGCGGGCCGTTGCCGGTCTATGGCCATGGGGAAGCGGCAGTGTCAATTTCCATCCCGGCAAGCGGCTGTTCATGCTGCCGCAACGCCCTTACATGCCTTCGGGCACGCTGCGCCGGGCGGTAGCCTATCCGGGCGCTGCCGAGGACTGGGCCCCCGAGCAGATAAAAGCCGCGCTCGACAAGGTGGACCTCGGCTATCTCACCGGCCGGATCGAAGAGGATGCGCCTTGGGACCAGACCCTGTCGGGCGGTGAAAAGCAACGAATCGCCTTTGCGCGGCTGCTGCTACACCGTCCCGATATCGCCGTGCTGGACGAGGCCACCTCGGCGTTGGACGAGAAAAGCCAGGACAAGATGATGGCGACGATCATCCATGAGTTGCCGGAAGTCACCGTCATCAGCGTGGCGCACCGCGCCGAACTGGAGGCCTTCCACACCCGCAAGGTTACGCTGGAGCGGCGCAAGGGCGGCGCCAGGCTGGTCAGCGACGTCGATCTGGTCCCGCGCAAGCGCCGGCGGGGCCTGTTCGCGCGGGCGTTGTGGGGGCAACGGGTTCGGAAAACGGACTGACAGTGCCCACGGCGGCTATCCCATCATGGTCTTCAGCGGCTCATCCCGCAAACTTGCTTCGATCTGCCTGTGTCCCGGAGTTTTCGGGAGGGCCTGCCGCATGTTCCTCCGGTATTCGCCGGGCATCCGGGGCGGCATCATCGGTTCGTAGGCGTCGACGACCGCTTCGATGATCACCGGCCCCTCCGTGGCGAACGCGGCATCCAGTACACCGTCGATCTCCTCCGGGCGCGTGACGCTAAAGCCGATGCCGCCCATGGCTTCCGCTGCCATTGCGAAATCGATCGGCTGCAGTTCGCAGCCGAACTGGGGATTGCCGAGGAACATCATCTGCTCCCAGACAATCTGGTTGAGCATGCCGTTCTTGATGACCAGCACCTTCAACGGAATCCGGTAGCGGACGGCGGTCGAGAATTCCCCGAGCTGCATTGCGAGGCCTCCGTCGCCCACGACCGCGAAAATCGGCCTGCCCGGGAAGGCGATGCCGGCCGCGATGGCATAAGGAAGTCCGCACGCCATTGAGGCGAGCGCGCCGGAAACCGCGAACTCCTGACCCTGCTTAATGCCTATGTGGCGCGCGGCCAGTTCGGTGTTCTGGCCGGAATCCGTCGCAAGTATCGCACCCTCCGGCATGCGATCGCCGAACGCCCTGACGACCCGCTGGGGCTTCAGGGGGACGTCGTCCCTGGCTTCGGAAATCTGCATCATTTCGCGCCAGCGCTGCATGCCCTGGCGGGCCCGGTCGAGAAACGAGCGGTCGGCTTTCGCTTCCAGCTTTTGACTGAGAAGCTCGAGCGAGACAGCTGCATCGCCGACGAGGCGGCTTCGACAGGGCAGCGCAGGCCGATGCGCTGGGCATTCCTGTCGATCTGGACGCAACGGGCTTGGTTGGGCTTCGGATAATATTCGATATAGGGAAACGTTGAGCCGACAATGAGCAAAGTATCGCAGGTTTCCATGATCTCCTGCGACGGCAATGTGCCGAGAATGCCTATGCCGCCTGTCGTATAGGGATGATCGTCCGGCAGGACCGCCTTGCCCAACAAGGCTTTCGCGATAGGAGCGCCGAGCAGCTCCGCGGTTCGCTCGAGTTCTGCGCGTGCATGCAATGCGCCGCGTCCAGCGAGGATGGCGACCCTCGACGCTTCGTTCAGGATGGCCGCCGCCTTGTCGAGTTCGGAGGAGGCAGGCAGCTTGCTTCCTTCGAACCAGCGGTCGGGTGCGTGGCCTGGCCGGTTGCGCCGCGAGCGTTCAGTCTTTTCCTTCTGCATTTCCTGCACGTCGCTCGCAACCGAGATATGGGCGACGCCACGGGCGGCGAGAGCGGAGCGGCACGCAAGGCTGGCCACGCTTTCCATGTGCGCGGCGTCCGACACCTGCACGTTGAATATGGCGACGTCGTTGAAGGCGCGGGTGAGATCGACGTCCTGCTGCGTGAAAGTCTCGATCAGGTCATGGAACTGCATGCCGGTGATGGCGAGCACCGGCGACTGATCGAGCTTCGCGTCATAGAGGCCTGTGAGCAGGTGCGTGCCGCCGGGACCGGAGGTCGCCAGGCATACACCGAACTCGCCGGTCCACTTGGCGTAGGCCGACGCCATGAACGCTGCCGATTCCTCGTGGCGCACCTGGACGAAGCGAATCCGGTCCTGGCGTGTCCGGAGCGCTTCGACAATGCCGTTGATGCCATCACCGGGGAGGCCAAACACGAGCTTTACGTTCCAGGCGATGAGGTTTTCTACGAGAATGTCCGCTGTGTTTGGCATGTCAGGCGGCCATCTGCCGGCAGCTTTCGGCACAGCGGCGGCAGGCCTCCACGCATTCCTGCATGTCGCCGATCCGCTCGCAATCGTCTGCGCATTCGGTGCAGATTTCGGCGCATTCGCGGCAGGTGTGCCGGTGATGGGGTGAGCCCAGCAGCATGAAGTGAGCCGCCGTCCGGCACATCTCGCAACAGGCCATCATCAGCGTGAAATGGTTCTTTTCCACATGTTTGCCGCCGACCTCCAGGCAATGGTTCATGGCGGTCGAGAGGCACACGGAATAGCAGCGCAGGCATTCGTCGACGCAGGACTGCATTCTCTCGTTAAGGTATGGCATTGCTCGATCTCCTATGGACGACGGTTTGCAGCGTGGTCCTGTCTCTGCTCTGTCTTGATGGCGTTGCCGTCCTGTCCGCGCTCTTTGGAATGCTGTTTCTTGTCCCGGTTCGACAGGATGTCGTTCTCACCCGTCGTAAGGTCATCAAGGTCGGTCATCGCGCCTGACCCCGATCCTTTTCCCTGCGATCCCTTGCCGAAATGCTTCTTGTCACCGTTTGCCATGATCGGTGTCCCCTTGCGTGAGATTGGAAACGCCGGCCGCGTCGTCCAGGCATCGGCCGCGAGACTGCCGGCGGTCTTCACCAACCCGCCCGGTCCTGAATTGTTCCGCAACCTTTTGCGGCAGCGACGAGCCACCACGAACGATGTCGCTGGACGGCATCAATCCGTCAGGAACGAATAGCCCTTCTATCCGTTCGGTCCTTCAGCAAAGGAGTTGGTGATGGCTGCCCCTCGTGCTGCTTGGACGGGTTTTCTCAGGGTCGGATCGGTATCATGCGGCGTCAAGATCGTTGGTGTAGTCACCGAGGCCGAGAAGATTCATTTCAACATCCTGAACCGCTGGACCGGGAACAAAGTCCGCAGCGTCTATGTCGACGAGCAAACCAGTGAGCAGGTCCCCCCCGACCAGCAGCAAAAAGGCTGGGAGGCCGATAAGGACAACTTCATCGCGATCGACTCTCAGGAGATCAAGGCGCTGAAGCTTACCTCGGAGCACACGCTCGACGTCGATGAATTCGTTCCGATCAGCGACATCGACACCCGCTATCTGGAAAAGCCGTACTATCTCTTGCCTGCGGACAAGCCCTCGACGGAGGCTTTCACCGTTCTGCGCGAGGCGATGGAGAAGACGAAGATGGCTGCACGGTCCTGCGTGGTCATGTACCAGCATGGCCATGAGGTCGTGATCCAACCCTACGGGAAAGGGATGCTTCTGACGTGGATGCGGCCCTACAACCAGGTGACCCAGGTGGGAGATATCTTCAAGGGCATTCCGGGTGGCAAGCAGGATCAGGAGCTGATTGATGTGGCCTCAATGCTCATCGACAAGAAACTCACGACGTTCGATCCGTCGAGGTTCGAGGACAGGTACGAGGAAGCACTGGCCGAATTGATCGACGCCAAGCGCAAGGGCAAGGAACTTCCCAAGCCCAAGGCGCCGCCCAAGCCCGAAAACGTCGTCAACCTTGCCGACATTCTGAAGAAGAGCCTGACGGCAGAAGGGCTCGTGCCCAGGAAGAGGGGCAAGTCATCGAAAAAGAGCAAGGCGGCATAAGGGGGCCAACCATCCTAACATAGGAGATTACCATGAGCCAGAAACCGAAAGACGGCGCACCCGGCACGATCGACCAGTCGCCGAGATGGGAAGGCCCGGAGGAAAACCGGCCCCGCGGCTATCTGCCGGCGAAGGATGACCCCGACCAGGATCGGGATGCAGCCGGAGAAAACAATCAAGACCCCGAAAAAAGCGATCTGGGCGATGCGCTCAAGCAGAAGGGCGACCGCTCCCCGGAAAAAGACCGTGGCTCCGGTTAGGAAAGGGTTCGGTTGCGGGTTTCCAAGCTGTCCGTGCCGTCATCCCTCGCGCAGCGTGCGCAGCGTTATCGAATAGCGGTGCGCCGCGACGGGCGGTATGTTATGCTCCCATTCGTTCCGTGACGGCCCTGCCATGAGATAGGCCGATTTCGGCTCGACGACGATTGTCTTCCTCTCCCATTTCGTACCGTTCCTGCGGCGCAGCCGAAAGCTGCACGGGGCCAGCAGGGAAACCCCGGCGATCTCCTCGAAATGCGGTTTGTCCCGATGCCAGCCGATCCCCGCGCCCTCGCGGTATTCGTTGATCAATATCTGCGCGAAGGCGGTCGCTGGCCGCCCGGCGAATTCGGCCACCTTCTCGCGCAGGGGAATGAGAAAGCGCGGAATCTCGCTTGCTTCGACCACGACCCGGCGCTCGTAATCGTAGCGCAGCCCGAACGACACTACCTGCCGGTTGGCGAGATGCCCATGGAAGTCGAAAGGCTGGAAGGGCAACGCCTGCAGGTGACCGAGGAGTTCCGCTTCCTCGTCTGCCGTGACCACCTCTGCCTGATAACGGAATCCCTCAGGCAGATCGTCCTTCCTTCCGAAAAGATCGCCTTGCATGCTGGGGCTCCCGCGATGTTCGATCGCTCAGGAAAGCTGGTCGAAGGTACATTGCTTCGGCGACTTGTCGGGCCGCCAGCGCAACAGCCTGGTCCCGTGCCTGAAGCGATCACCCGTCACATGATCGTAGCGCACTTCGACGACGAGTTCAGGCCTGACGGATTGCCAGTCGCCCGAGCGCTCCGTGCTCCACCGGCTGGGGCCTCCAGGAGCGCGACCGGTGAACCCGCCCGGCGCCTTCAGCGCCTCCAGTTTCCGCGTCAGCGCGGCGCGCTCCCCATTGGCGATGGTCGAGGTAAAGCCGACATGATCGAGCAGCCCTCGTTCGTCATAGAGCCCGAGCAGCAGCGAGCCCACTTCGGCCCTGTCGTTCAGATATCGAAACCCGCCCACGACGCAGTCGGCGCTGCGCAACCGCTTGACCTTGACCATAGCCCTTTCTCGGGGGCGATAAGGCTCGTCGAGCAGCTTCGCCACGATGCCGTCGGTTCTTCCTGACCGATCCGCCAGCCAGGACACGGCGACGTCACGATTCCGCGTCTGCGGTGAAAGCCGCATGCCATCGCTCCCCAGCCGTCTCCACAGGCCCTCCAGGGCCAGGCGCCGTTCGGAAAGAGGCTTTTCGAAGAGACACGGATCCTCGGTCAAAGCCAGCGCGTCGAATAGAATCGCCGTCGCCGGCGTCTCCACGGAGAGCCTGCGTATGCGGCTCTCGGCTGGGTGCAATCGCATCTGAAGGGAATCGAAAGAGTTCTGCGAACCGACCTCTATGACCAGTTCGCTGTCGAGGACAAAGCTGGGCGCTTCGGCCACGCGGAACATCCCGACCGTCTCGGGAAAGAAACGACTAAGGGACTTTCCTGATTTTGCCCGAAGCTCGACGGTACTCCCGTCCTTGAAGATCAGGCAGCGGAATCCGTCCCATTTGGGTTCGAATTGCCACGGACCGCCGGCTGATGGAATCTCGCCGGCGGTCCTTGCCTCCATGGGAGACGTCGACAGTGGCAGTAGAAAGGACGACATGAGCCCCTCGCTGATGCCGAAGTCGGCTTTCCCGGCGGGAGGCGTCATGGGGCCCTTCTGGCTTCTTCCGGTGCATAGGCGGGCGCGGCTGGATCGAACGCCGTCCATCCGTCTGCTTCGTAGTCCCGGCGGCGCCGGTCGAGATCCACCGAAGTGGACTGGCCAAGTATTCGCTCGGCTTCCGGCGCAAGTTCGTCGCTGACGCGCGCCGTCACCAGCGTGCCACCGCGACGGATCCCTTCGGCGTAGACATGCGCGTCCCGCTCGGGAACCCCGGAGTCCGTGAGTGCCCCGATGATACCGCCTGCCGCACCGCCGACGGCAGCGCCCGCTACTGCTCCCGCAGCCGTCGCGGCTAGCCATCCCGCCGCGACCACCGGCCCGATTCCAGGAATGGCCATCACGCCAAGGCCCGCCAGCAGGCCGCCGGCACCGCCGACCACCGCCCCGATGCCGGCGCCTGCGCCCGCGTCTTCGGCAGCTTCGGACGGACCGTCGTCCCTGGACCGGTTCCTGGAATCATTCGCGACGATGCTGACATCGGAACTGGGAACGCCTGATGCTTCAAGCTCGCCCACGGCGTCCTGGGCATCGTCGTAGTCGTCATATAGCGCGCTTAGGGTTTTCATTTGCAAGTCTCCTGTTTCGGTCATTCAGACTGGGAGGTGACGTGGCCCTGGTAATCGAGCGCAACGGAAACGGCCTTGCCATCCTTTGTAGCCTGGCCGCGCCAGACACCGTTGTCGTCTTTGGCAAGTCCCGACACACCGGAGTAGCCGGCATTCTCGATCCGGTCCTTGGCCTGCGCTTCAGTGAAGCTGTTCGCCCCGGAAACCGGGGCAGCGCCCTCGGTCGAGCCCGTTGTTGTCTGACCCTCCATGATTTTGGCGATCGTCTGGATCTTTTCCTGATGCATCTTAAGCGTTGGCAAGGTCTCGGCGGCAAACGCCTTCAGTTGAGCGTTGTCGCCGTCGCGGGAGTAATTTTCGAACAGCGAAACCGCCTCGTCATGAGCGTCGCTTTGCGCCGGGACATAAGCCTGGTCGAAACTCTCGCCCTTGGCGCCGTTGAGTTTGTCCAGCGTGGCTTGGTGCTCGGCGTCCAAGGCTTTCGGTACGTTGAGCTTCTGTTCACCGGCGATGGTCTCCAGCTTCTTATTGGCTGCGGTGTGGTCGGTGACCATCATGCGCGCGAACCCCTTGACGTTGTCGTCCGCCGCCGCGCTCTCCGCGAGCTTGCTAGATTGAACTTCGAACATCCCGCCGACTGCGGCCTTGTTGACGAAGTCCTGTGCGGTATCGGCGCTCAATGCCGGGAAAGAAAAGGCAATGGCTGTCGCTCCGGCCAGCGAGGCCAGCACTAATTTGGTTCTCATGGAAGTGTTCCTCGTTGTCGTGCACCTGCGTGCGATACGAGCTAACAGCGCCGGCCGGCTTTGGTTCCGACCAGACACATTCTGTGATCGATTGTAGCCACGCTTGATCGCGGCAGACGCCTCCACTGGGCGCCAAGCCGGAGGCCGATTTCAGGGAGCCGCCTGGAGCTAGTAGTCACTCGTCACGGACTGAATCTTGCCGCGCAGGTCGCTCACGTCGCTGGCGCTGACGGGACCGGCTCTGTTTCCCCACTCGTTGCGGACATAGGTGGCAAGGGCGGCGACCTGATCGTCCGAAAGTTTCCAGTCGAAGGAGGGCATGGTCAGGGAACTGGGGTGGTTCGACGGAGATGCCGCGCGGCCTCCGTTGAGGATGATCCGCAGCAGGGTGAGCGGCTGGTCGGACTGTACGACCGCATCCCCCCTCAGCGAGGGGAAGATGCCCTTTACGCCTTCACCACCAAGTTGATGGCAGGCCGAGCACACATCGCGGTAAATCGCTCCACCGGTAGCCATGACATTCCGGTCGGGGGCGTCGGGCGTGTCCGACGTCGATGCCGGAAGCGCCTTGAGGAAGGTCGCAATCGCCTTGAGATCCTGGTCCGTCATCTTTGACGTGGATTCCCGGACGACCTCCCCCATGGGCCCATAGGCCGTGGTCCGGGCGTTATGGCCTGTCTTCAGGAAGGCGACGATGTCCTCGGCACTCCAGGATCCCAGGCCCGATCGCCTGTTGCCGGTGAGGTTGGGTGCGAACCAGTTCTGAATTTCGCTGCCCTGATAGGCTTCCGACGTTTTCGTGGCGCCGAGGATATTCTTCGGCGAATGGCACGCGCCGCAATGACCGAGGCCTTCGACGAGATAGGCGCCGCGGCTCCATTCGGCACTCTGCTTCGGATCGGGCTTGAATTCGCCCGGTTCGAAGAAAAGTCCGTTCCAGCCAATCATCGACAGCCGATGGTCGAGCGGCCAGGGGAATTTGTTTTCCGTGGGCACGGAGCGCACAGGCTCGAGGGTGCGCAGATACGCCCTTATGTCGTTGACGTCTGCACGCGTCACCTTTGTGAACCAGGGATAGGGGAAAGCGGGATAGAGTCGGTCGCCGTTTGCGTTCCTGCCCTCGTGCATGGCCCGGTAGAATTGATCTTCCGTCCATGCGCCGATGCCGGTTTCCGGGTCCGGGGTGAGGTTGGCCGAGTAGATCGTGCCGAAGGCGTTTCGATCGGCCTGTCTCCGGCGAAAGGCTTGCCGCCGTCCGCGGTGTGACAGGCGATGCAGTCTCCGGCGGCCACGAGGTAGCGGCCATGCTCCTGCCTGGTGAAATCACCGATCTGCGCTCGAGCGAGTGGTCCGAAGGCGAACGCGCCGATCCCGACCAGCGCGGTAGCGGCTGCCAGGCCAAGGAGCGCGCGCCTTCTCATGCCGACACCAACGGTCCGGGATGTTTAAGGTATTGATCCCGTATCGCCTGTGCAGACCATAGCGCCAGGGCGCTGACCGTCCCGGTCGGGTTGTAGCCGCTGTTGTGCGCGAAGGCGCTGGCGCCGACGACAAACAGGTTCGGCACATCCCAATGCTGGAGGTAGCGGTTCACCACGCTTTCGCGTGGATTGACCCCCATGATCGCGCCGCCCGTGTTGTGCGTCGACTGATACGGATCGATGTCGTAGTGAGGCCCGCGCAGCGACTTCTTGATCTCGCGGGGCTTCATCGCCTGCGCGATCTCCACCATCTTTCCCACGGTGAAGTCCTGCATCTTTAATTCGTTCTGCTTGAAATCGTAGGTCATGCGCATCAACGGCCGGCCGTAGACGTCGCGATAGGTTGGATCGAGGTCGAGATAGTTGGCCTTGTTGGGCATCACCGCTCCCATGAGAGAGACCGACATGGAAGTGAGGTAGTTCTCGACGAAGGCCTTTTTCCACTTAGCCCCCCATTTCGGCGTGCCTTCGGGGAGAAGTTCCGTTTCGATCGGCCTGCCCGTGGTCATGTAGGCGGCGATGTAGCCGCCATGGATGAAACCCAATCCGGTGTGATCGAAATTGTCGCCGTTCCAGTCGTCCACCACCATGCCTAGCGCGCCCGCGCCGACGAACGGATTGAGCAGTTTGTCGTCGAAGAAGATATTGACCGAGGGGGTAAGCTGGTAGCAGTAGTTCTTGCCCAGCGTGCCCTGTCCCGTCGCGGGGTCGTACATGGTGCCGATGCCCGATGTCATGAGCAGATGCACGTTGTGCGTGATGTAGGCGCACACAACTACCAGCTCAGCCGGTTGCTCGAACTCTTCGCCATGGGCGTCGACATAGGTAACGCCTGTCGCACGCTTGCCCGAAGCGTCGACGTTGATCTTCGTCACCTCGCTTTCGGTTCGCAGCGTGAAGCTTTTCTTCTGCATCAGGACCGGAAGGATCGTCGTCTGCGCGCTCGCCTTGGAATAATTTCCGCAACCGAATTTCTCGCAGAACCCGCAATAGGTGCAGGGCGCCATCGAGACCCCGAGCGGATTGGTGTAGGCCTGGGACATGTTTCCTGACGGACAGGGAAACGGGTGCAACCGAGCGAGGCTGCCGCCTCTCCAAACAGCGTCGGCCCGTAGGTCTGCTTCATCGGCGGCGTCGGGTAAGGCTTGGAGCGCCGCCCTTCAAACGGATTGCCTCCCACCTGCTTCTGTCCGTTGACGTTGCCTGCCTGTCCTGCGATCCCGCTGATCTCTTCCCAGCGCATGTAATGGGGTTCGAGCTCGTCATAGGTGACGCCCCAGTCCTGGAGGGTCATGTCCTGCGGAACCATCACCTCGCCGTAGCGAGCGACCGTGCGGCTGCGGATTTCGAAGTCGTAGGGCAGAAACCGCCAAGCTTGCCCGTTCCAGTGGACGATCGAGCCGCCGACCCCGGTACCGGGCAGGAAGGACCCGAGCTTGCGCATCGGCAGCGCCGTCTGGTCGGCGGTGTTGCGGAACGTCAGCGTTTCCCGGCCGGTCTGCTCGAACAGGTGGCCGTGATAGCGGTACCGCAGTTCGTCCTGGATGAACGAGGGAGCGAAATCGGTCCCGGTATCGCGCCAGCCGCCTCGTTCCAGCGCCAGTACATCAAGGCCCGCCTCGGTAAGTTCCTGCGCCATGATCGCGCCGGTCCAGCCGAAGCCGACAAGCAAGACGTCCGTAGAGGGAAGCTTGCGCGCCATCGGCTCAGCCCTGACCGTTCCACGCGGGGCGCCCGCGAATGCCGACGGGCGGCTGGTCGTAGCGTTCTCCATGCCGGTCGACCCAATCGAGATAGTTGTAACGAGCGCCCGGAAAGCCGAGCATCTTCCGTCCGGCCATGTCCTTGTTGCCGCCGTAGATCGGGTCGCAGAACATCCCTTCCTTGGTGTTCAGCCAGAGCGTCTGGAAGAAGGTTTTTGCGTCAACACCACCCAGGTCGAGTTTGCCTTTCTCCAATTCGGAGATGATTTCGTCCTGTGCCTGAGCCGCCAGATCGGCGAAGCGCTTGCCGGTCTGGATCGAGCCGACATGCTCTTCGATCGCCTTGATGGCAGCGCGGTAGAGCTCCGCCGGGCTCATGCGCGATTGATAGCCTTGTGTATCCTGGCCTTTCGCCCAAGGTCCCTGCATGTACCAGCTTTCGGCGCGTCCATAGGCGCCGGCGAGCTGATGGTCGATGAACAGCGGCACACCGCATGCTTTCGCTCCCGGGCCGAGATCGTCCTGCGGGATCAGGCGTTCGGTCACTGCTTCGACGAACAAGACCTCGTCCGGCGTAAAAAACTTGTATTCGATTGCTTGCAGCGGGTCAGGCGCGTCGGCCTGATGCGGCATCCATGGATCGTCTACGCCCCCTCTGATCTCGCGGGCGGAGGCGGTCTCAACTCCCAAGGCGATCGATACTGCCCCTGCGGTAAGAAACTGGCGGCGGCTGAAGGTGCTCGTGCTCATCAGGATGTTCCCCGTATGGTCGGTTGCGAAACATGAGGAGCGACACGGGGTTCCGGTCATTCAACTATTTTTGACGCAAAATGCGAGGTGTTGATTTCCGCCGAGAGCTGACCCGGGATTGGAGTGAACCCCTCGGGCTGGGTTGGATGAGTGGCACTCCAGCATCTTTGAAAACCGAGACTCCGACGAAAAGAAGCCCTATTCGGTAGCAACCGCCGCCGGAAGTTTAATCCTCGGACGAACGAGAAACCCCAGGGCGGATCGTAGCATCCGCCTTTACGCAGGCGCCTATGCGAGGCGGGGGTGTCAGCAGATTCGTGACTACGCGCGGTGAAGGTGCGCACCAGGCCTCAGGACACCGCAAGCACGGCGCCCGTGTCATACCGGCGGACGAAGTCCACGCGCGAGCCGTTCCAATGGTAGCAGTAGTGCCGTCCCTGCTTCGGGATACTCACGACATCCGGCCAGAAGGCCCCGACACAGCTTCCGCCAGGCATCCGAACGCTGTTCCACGTCAGTCCGTCGCTTCCAGCCGCCCGAAGTCCGCGCGCTTCGGCCTGCGAAAGGACATAGTCGCTCGGGTGCAGGACTCCGGGAACGGCGTTCACGTCGTCCAGGTCGCGATCCACGCTCCCAATGAGGACCCTGAAGTCCGAAGTCCAGCCGGCATCCTCATGGGTGGCAGCCATGAACCTCTCGTGATGATGGATGGTCTCGGCGAGCGCCACCTCCTCGCTCTCGCCGGCATAGTAGATGCCGTAGGTCCCGTCCGAGAACCTTCCTGGCCTGAGCGGCGAACAGTGAACGAAGGGAGCCATGACGTAGCTTGCGCCGGGTCCTGTGACACGCCGGTGAGCAGGGACCTTGCCGAGGTCGCCGACCTCGAGCCTGACGCGCGGATTAGTCTTTGCCTCGACCGACACGAGCGCCTCCCAGTCCTTAGGATCGCCGATGTCTTCGAAAAGGTCGACCGGAGGGTGGATGGACCGGATAATGCGGTAGGTTTGTGGCCATTGGACCCGGCGGCGCACCGCCAGTCCGCTCACCATGCTCCACGCTCCGCGTCGAGCCACTCGCGGAGCGCAGCGAGGTCCGAGATCTCGCCGCGCAGCATCAGCTGCAGCGCAGACAGGTCCCCAAACGCCGAATTTGCTTTTCTGATCCAGGCATATCCGCGGGCCGGCTCCTTGAAGAGGTAGCGCAGGCCCTTATGGATGCCCATCAGGTGGGCCATCCTCGCCCGGAGATCGCGGTCGATCCTCCCGTGCGCGCCGTCCTTCCAGCGTGCCCATGTACGAGCGGACATGCCGCCGAGCAGACTGCATGCTTCCGCGTCAGTCAGACCCCACGCCTTGAATAGGTTGACGGTGGTGCGCGCCAAGGCATCGGCCTCGTCATCGGAGATGGTCGGGCTTGCGGTATTGGCAGGGGTGGCGACAACGCGCTGCAGTAGCATGGCGGACCTCCATTTGGCATATATATGGCATATCGCTGCCATTTGACAAGTCAAGCAACGCGGAACCGAGATCGAAAATTCCCTCTCGCGGGGCGCGTCGGCACGATAGTTTCAACCTTTGGCGAAGTGGGATTCGATCGTCGAACGAGAGCGGTTCCATCGACGATGCTTTCCTGTCGCGTTTATGTCGCGTGGCAGGGGAAATGCTAGCGGGGAATTTCTTGAAATTTCGCGGACACGATCGAAATCCGTTTAGCGGTAATCACCACATTTTGCAGGGTAGAAGATCAAACTATTTGGGGAAGGCATCATTCGTTTTGCATGGCATGGGAACTTCTGTTCGAAGGCTAGTCTCGTCCCCATGCCGGACCTGCCAGAACCGGATCACCGATCTACCTGTAGCGGGAGAATCGCTATCCTCGGTCGCCGCCTACGATTGGCTTGTCTGTCGGCCTCGGCGTAGCGCCGGCTTCCCGCGGTCCTTCCTGTTTGCGGTTGGCAACGGGGCTGCGGCTAGTGTCGGGTCCTGGCCCAGGCGCTCCGCTGGTCTCGGGTACAACAGGCGCCGGTTCCTCGCGCGGTGTCTTGCCCTTTCGCTGCGCTGGCACGCCCGGGGCGCTCGTCTCATCGATAACTGTCTCGTTTTCAAGCCGCTTCACTTCGTTCATGGTCGTTTCTCCTTTGCGGGCGAACGGACGACGGCAGCGAATTGTTCCCAAGGAGATGCAAACCGAGGCTCAGACCGAGCTTGTCGGCACCCGGAAAAAGTGTCCAAAGCCCGCACGGAGGCCGCGCCTTCCGCCTTGCCATCTATGCGACGGTGCCTGCGAACCAAATCCGGTGCCGACGGCTGGGGTTTCGCGACGAACCCGGGGGTGTCGAGACCCAGTCGGATCGGGCGGGCGAGCCGCACGACAAACCATATCACGGAACTGTCTGTGGACGTTGCCTACGCGGCCCGCTTGCGGATGTGACCCCTGATCGTGAAGGCTCGCTTCGTCAAGGCCGCGGACACAATCGCGAATATGGATGTCGGCAAGCGTCGGCCGTCGAGGTGCGCTCACTTTGGCCGACTCATCAGACTGCGAACGCGGGAGCCAGCACTTTAACCAGGGTATCAACGGCAGCTAAGTGCCGTACCGACCTTCGAGCAAGGCGATATCCCGCTCCGAAGAAGTGATCTGCGGGAGACTATGTCGACGACGGGAAGGGTCGGCGGCTGCTCGATCAGTGGGCAGCCTGCCAGCCAACGCCGAAGCAGGCCCGGAAACCCGGACTTTCTGCAACAAAATCGGCCTCTCGCGTAGTACCGCCGTCGCGTAAATCAAATGTTTAAAGCTGTTGCGGCCGCGATCCTTAAATACGCCCGAACTGGTCGAGAATGATGCCAATAATGCCGAATCCGCGTATCGAAATGTAAGACAGCGGCAGTCGCGCTGGATGGCCCGCAGGGGCTGAGCAGGCGCGCCATCGAGAGGTGCTGAGCGCCAGAGCCCAGAAGCCTAGCGCTCCTAGCCGAGTTAGCGTCTATTCGGTCTTCTGGGGCGCGTGTTTCTTGACCGTCGGCGTGGTCGTTGTCGATGACATGTCAGCGTCGCTCACGCTAGCTGTTTTTGTTTGCGTGTCCACCGAGGTCGAAACATTCGAGTGGGAAGCACAATCCGCTTAAGCGGCCTTTACCGAGAGTGCGAATGCTGCGGCGAATGCGAGGAATGTCTTCATCGTCGTTCTCCTGCTGCGTTGATGGAAAAAGAGTAACCGGTGAAACTCGAAATCAGAAATCACGTTTCCAGTAACGGCCCTGTAGTCTCGTGGCCGAGGCGAGCGCAGGCGACCACCCGCCTAGGTCAGGCGCGTTTTTGCTAGTGCCTGGAAAGCCGCTAGCCTTCGTGTGCTAGATCATTCCTTCGCGCTGGTACCTGGCTGTCTTCCTGCGCTCGATGCTTGAGCGTCCTTGGAGTGTTCGGCAATAGCCGGACCAGCGCCGAGCTTTTCCATATCGGGGCTAGCCGTTTCACGCGGAGAGGCTTGCGCCTCGGAAGTAGGTGGCTCCGCCTTTGCGTCTTCGCCATCCCCCAAGCTGCCGCTCCCATCCGGACGGTCACCGAAACCCGGGAACGATGCACCTTCACGGGCTTCTCTTTCAGCTTGTTGTTCACCTGCAGTACCCTGCTTCAACTGCTGCTCCGCGGTATCGCGTGATCCTTCGGCGGGGTCTCTTTCGAAGCGCTTGTCATCTGGCATGGCTGTCTCCTTTCTGATCTGATCGAACGAGCAAGAGCCAGCATCGTTCCACGCGAAAATTCCTTGCTGGGTCGAAGTGAAGGGCGCCCGCTGCGCGCTATCGGAAAGACAGGGCATCAACAGCGAGGCCGTCTCGACCTGCGAGTGCGGTCACTCGCCTTGGCCGCCAAGCTATTATCCGGTTCAGATCAGGCGACGACCATTCGCTGAGGGCGCCACCGACGAAACCGGTAACACCCGGTCCGGTTCGCGGGGGCGGCTTTTTGTCGTTTCAAGATCGGCCTTGTGTCGAACACAATCGTTCGCTATGGTCCTGTAATCGACTTTGCTTGTTAGCTTGTTTTGCGCCTTGGCGCTCACCGACCTTCCTCTCAATTTCGAAGACTACGACGTTTGGCGTTCGGCCGGGCGGCGAATTTCTATGCCGATTGAAAGGAATCGTCATGACCACAGGTACCGTAAAGTTCTTCAACTCGACCAAGGGCTTTGGCTTCATCACGCCGGAAGACGGCAGCATGGACGTCTTCGTCCACATCTCTGCCGTGGAACGTGCCGGCATGCGCACCATCGTCGAGGGTCAGAAGCTTTCGTTCGAGGTCGTGAAGGACAACCGCAACGGCAAGAACGCGGCCGAAAACCTTCAGGCGGCTTAACTCTCGCCTCTGGTCTTTGACCACGGATGTACTGGCACTGACCATGAAGGCGAATAGGGGAAGGTCGGGGAAACCCGGCCTTTTTCGTTTTTTGGAAGGACGATCGATGAGAAAGATTCCGGACGGCGTTTTCAAGCCGAGGCTTACCAGCGGGGAAAAGAAGAGCGACGTTACCACCACCGTGGCGACGCAAATTACCGAAAGCGAAAAAGCAGCTCGTGAGGCCAAAACAGCACGACTGCGCCAATCACGGCTGGCCCACGAAAAAGCGCACCCGGCGGAACCGTCCAAGAAGAAGCGGCAAACTCGAACCCCGCGCTCAACGCGTCTCGCTCGGTAAACTTGGCCTTCGATCACAATATTCTTGACCGGAGCGGACTTTGATGCGCGGTGTTTGGCTCGAAAGGAACCACTATGCAGCACGTTCGCAGCACCATCGAGCAACTACGCCGGTATATCGCTGCCTGCGAAGCACGCGCCGAACTTTTAGAAGTCGACGCGCTTCTAGGGGTGGCGCTCGAGGAGGTCAGGCGCAAGATCAGGCAAAAAGAAGCTCGGGCGCCCCATCCCACCTTGTGAGAAATCGCGAGGCAGGACGCGATAGGTGACACGGTGTCCTCTAAGGCCTGTCGCGCCCTCCCAAGGGGTGGCGGGCTATTATTTTTTACCCGGCCTTCGGCTTCCTGCCGCGCTTCGCGGGAGTCGCCGCGGGTTCGGCCTTGGGCTTGCGGCCAAGTCCCATCTTCTTTGCCAGTTCCGAGCGGGCCGCGGCATATCCGGGAGCGACCATGGGGTAGTCGGCCGGGAGGTTCCACTTTGCGCGATAATCCTCGGGCGACAGGCCGTGATGGGTCATCAGGTGGCGCTTGAGCGACTTGAACCGCAGGCCGTCCTCAAGGCAGACGATGTGGTCGTCGCGCACGGAGCGCTTCGGGTTGACGGCAGGGGCCTGGGCGTCGACTTCGGCCTTGACCGGGCTTGCCAGCCCCGAGATCGCGGCGCTGATGCTGGCGATGAGCAAAGGCAGTTCCGCTGCCGGAACCGGGTTGTTGGAAACATACGCAGAGACGATGCCCGCGGTCAGTTCTAAATGAGACTCGTTCTTTTCCGTTGGGTTGTTCATCACCGGCCCTCATTCAATGCTGGTTCTATCGGCGGCCCAGATAGAGGTTATTGGGCAACTCCGCAACTCTGATACGAGTAGCTAACCCGGTATCGACTCTACTCCATCTCCGGCACGACGCCCAAGGCGAGCAGGGTCGCCGTGGGCCAGCACCTCCGATACCGATCGTCGGTATGCCTGGTATAGGGATCTGCTCCTCGGTTTGGCATGCTTGCGGTCGACCTTCGTTGCCGCGCCACTGCGGGGGCGGGAGATGCCCAACTTCGCCTCGGATTTCATGAAAGCTTCATCCATGTGCTTTCCAGCCGCTGTGTTGCTGGTGCTCGTCGGTATGCTCTGGGGCATCGAAATGGACATCTCGCAGGACCATTTAGCCATGCCGGCTCATGCCCATCTGAATCTGTTCGGACGGGTCACGCTGTTCCTTTGCTCGGGATGGCGAAGATCGGCTGGATCCTGATAAAGCGGCGAGATGGAGACCTGGTTGCGGCAGGCGTCTGACGCCCGCCGAATAGACACCCGGCCTTCTGTTTTGCCGAAACGAGAGCCAGTAGCAAAAGGCGCTCCGGCAGTCAGGTCGGAGACCTCCCGGTTTTGAGAGATCGCCGAGCCGTCAAATGAATTTACTGCCTCGCGTCCAGCAACGCGTTGATCTGATCGATCTCGGCCGCGGTCAATTCGGTTTTTCCAAATTCCTGCGCCAGTTGGGTCGCTGCGTCGGCCAGAGCTTGCTCTTGAGCGGCGGGGTCCTGAATTGCCTGCGCCGCTACGCGGCTCTTTTCGTAGGTCGCAATCTTGCCAACCGCTGAAGTGGGCGAAGCATGCTGCCGCGCGGTTGCCGAGGCATGAGCGGCGTTCAACGCCCCGAGCAACCCAGCACCGGATTCATTTTCCGATACGGAAGCCGTGGTTACATGCGACAGGGATTTGTCGTGCGCGTCCGTCGACCCGCCATGGTCTCCGGAAGATCGACCATGGTCGGAGCCGCCATGCCCACCATTGCCGTGGCCACCACCATTGCCGTTGCCGCCGCCTTTAGCATGAGCGGTGGAAGCTAAGCTGAATCCGTCGATATGGCCTAGCGATGCGCCGCCAGCTAACAGACCAAGGCACGCCAACGCGGCAAGGTGGGTTTTCAATCTCATCGGAGTTCTCCTGCAACGCCCCCGTTCGATGAAATCGGACCGGTTTAGGGCAGTTCTGTGGCAACTATGCGCATTGTAAAAACCTCGTAGGGCGAAGTCCGACCCGGTAGTCGGTGACAAAGTGCTGCCGCTTGTAGGTCAGCGTCATGTGTGGTTACCTCGCCAAAACAGGGGACGCAGAATGGCCAAGTATGCTCTTAGTTGTCCAGTTTGTCACAGGAAGGCCAAGCTGAGTGCATCTACGGCTGGCGATTATTCGGAAATCACCTGCTCAGATTGCGGCCATTTCCAAATCTCGGCGACGCTGAAACAAATATTCGCCAGCTACCCGATGTCGATAAGACGACTAGCCCTCGCTCGAGCCCAGCTGCGCGCCAGGTACGGTGTCCTGCCGTTGATCACGACGTACGATCTACCATAGAGTAGCGCTTCCGGCGTTATGCCTTGTTGCTTGGGCCATGGCCCGGGGCACGCCAAATTTCCACCGGAACCGGCCTTTCCGGATCGCGTTACGTCTCTCCACGGAGAGGCCTGAATGACCGACGTAATCGCCATTCCCTACCTTGACCTCAACAAGTATCTCGGCCGCAGAGGGCAACTGGATACCGTTCACCACAGGCGACTATTGGGTTCTTAAGATCGATTCGGAATACAGCGTGGCGTTGATCGGTACGCCACATCGCAGATACCTCTGGATTCTTTCGCGGCAGCCACAGCTAGCGGAAGCCACGAAAGCGGAATACCTCGACGAAGGGCGCCGCCAAGGCTTTGATCTTTCAAACCTGATCGGCCCGCGACACACAGGCCGTGAGGTGAGGAATGCGATGGTCGAAGACCTATAAGCGTGGGTCGGCGAACCCGTAAGTTCAATCTCGCTAGGCCTCGGAAAGGCCGGCGGGTTGTCATCCGCCGGCCAGTTAGGTTACTTCGCCCAACGACCTTCGTACTTGAATTCGGGCGCTGCTTTCAGCTGGTCCTTGGTGGTCTCCATTTTGGCCGCCCACTTCTTGTCATTCTCAGCATAGGTGATCTGAATAGCTGAGGGCGCAACCACTACGTAGCGCTCACCCATGCCAAGAAAACCGCCAACGGAAACGATGTAGCCGGCCAACTTGTCGCCGGAAATCACAATGTCCTTGATCTCGCCGACGTCCTCGTCGTTGGCATTGGTGATGTTCAAACCGACCAAGTTGCTGCTCAGAACGTCCGTCGGCTGGGCGGTGACAAAGGTTTCGGTCGAGGTCGTGGTGGCCGCCGGTGCCTCAGCTGGCGCTTGTGTATCGGTGGTTGTCGCTGGTTTCTGGGTGTTCGTCTCCGGCGTGGTAGCAGTCTGCGCGACGGCCGGCGAAGCAATCAACGAGGCGATGCCAAGAGCGATCAGAACTTTTTTCATCTATTTCTCCTTGTTCGTTGCCCACCGCGAAGACTAACGTGAGCGGCAAAGAACAGTTCCTCCCGAGCGAAAAGGCCGGCAGATGCGGTGCGGCAGCCACCCTGTGTCGGTGGGCGCTGGGAGGGCTTGATAGGCAAAGTTGCTCGCGCCCTGCCATTTCCGACGCGAGGGAACCAATTTGCCCCGCAACGACTTCCTTTCGCGCGCTCGTGGATTTTCGGCTGAAGCTGCCGAGCGCTCAGCGAAGGAAAGGAACAAAGCACATGCGGAAGTTGATAATTGCGTTCACGGCCGTCGTCGCGCTGAGCGGATGCACTACGACAGAAAGAGACGTCAGCGTTGGCACTGCCGCAGGTGCCGTCATCGGGGGAGTCGCCGGTGGAGGCAAAGGCGCCTTGATCGGCGCCGGCGCAGGCGCCCTTGGTGGCCTGCTGGTTCGAAACCTGCGCAACGGATATTGCGAGTATCGCAATAGCCGCGGGCAAATCTACACAGCACGTTGCCGATAAGAACAATTGAAAGATCGGAGACGGTGACTCATCTCTCCGATCTCAACACTTGCAGGGCCAGGGTACGGGAGCCGTTTAATTTGCGGTCAATTTTGAGCCGCAGGAGTTGCCTCGGCCGTCGCCGGCAACCATTTTTCCAACCGGCGTCTTTCGTCCAGGATTGGAGCGAGGCGCCGACAAGTCGCGCGAAGAAACAGAGCACCATCCACGCGAACAGTTCCGGTCGCAGCCCCGTTCTGCGGCCAGGTATCAGGCGTGTCGAACCTCCACTGCCAGTATGAAAGTGCGCGCCATCGGAATAGGCAATGCGCGAGTCGTCGCACAGCGGCAAAGCCGACGGTGAAAAAAACTCCGTGATAAAAATCGACCCGAGATGTGCGACCCACTGTCAATCGTAACTCTCCAGGCGAACTGGTGTTGGCCCTGAGATGACCCTGCCGGCATGCGTGAAGGGGGGTGGCCCATCTTAGAATTCCTCGGAACCAAAGCGTTAGACGCGCGTTCCTCGGCGCCACCTACCGGCACCGAAGGCTTCCAAGGGATGAATTTCATATGAGCAACGCCGCATTCGACACGCCCGTAACGATCTTGGTCGGGCTCGGTTTCCCGTGCAAAATTCGGAGCGCTAAAGCCGCACTAGCATACCTGGAAGATCGACCCTCCTGCGAACGCGATGATGCTTGGGAGGCTGTCGTCGCTACGTGCCGTGACGCTCTGGCAGAAAGGACAACTGCCGACGACGCCCGTAACGTTTTTTCGGCCCTTGCCCGCCGACAAGACATCCTCGTCGAGAATACGATGCCGCATACCAATCGCGATCTCGGACGAAGAACGCGGACGTGACGTCGCTGGCTTCTATTCGACTTTAACTTCTCCAAGCAAGACCAGGCGTTCAAACGAAAAAATGGCCGGCGCAGGCGGGATTTTGCTCGGTATTTGGCAACGCCCTATGCGACTGAACTAGGTCACGTCCGTGTCCGACGTGGTGTGTGCAGGAGAAACCGCGACTTCTACCTACAAACCGGTCTTGGTATCGTCCGGCGCTAGGGTTTCGACTGCAGCCTTTGTGACTGTCCGGAATTGATCCGATCACCTAGCCGACGTGCTCTCTCGTATCGCGCAGGAGGAACGAAATTATTGTCCGCATATCGCTATTGATCTTTTTCTCAGTGCGATATGAAAGATAGTAAGCATATCCGGTCTTCAGGGATTTCGTGCCGATCTGCACAAGTTTTCCGTGTCGCAACTCTTCTTCGAGTAGAAGCATACTGCCCAACGCGACACCTTCCCCTCGCAACGCCTTGCCGATGGAAAGAGACCAGGAGTCGCAAACCAATCTCGGCCAGCGAGAAATCCCCAGGATACCCAAGCGCTCGCCCCATCGCTCCCAATTCACCCAGTCAGGCGCATTCCTCTCATAATCCAGTAGCGAGAGTCCGCTATCCGGCCATGGCTCCTGAAACGACGCCTCGCCTGCCTCGGTTAGTTGCGCCGCGACAGAGGGGGCCGCGACCGGGAACAACTCCTCCGCTCCTATCATATGCATTTCCCAGCCCGGCAACGGCTTCTTCATATACAGGACCGCCAGATCGTGTTCCGGAGAGAAGAGATCACCGGTTCGATCAGACGTAAACAAATCTACGGCGCAGGGCGACTGATGTAGGCCGAAGGCTTTGATGCGTGGAGATAGCCAACAGGTACTGACGGCGCTGTTCGCAGCGATCCTGATCGACGTTCTGCTAAGTCCCCGCGTCGAAAGCAGGGATGATTCGAGATAATCGAGGCCCATAGCGACTTTTTCAGACAGCTGAATGCCGCTCTCAGTTAGCTCGAGCATTCTGCCATAGCGCTCGAACAGCGTTACACCCAACCAGTCCTCCAACTGCTTGATCCGCTTGGATACCGCAGCTTGGGAGACGTAGAGCTCCGATGCCGCCCGCGTGAAATTCCGATAACGGGCAGCGCTCTCAAAAAAGAGCAGGGCCTCGAGCGGCGGCAACGATTGCCGATATAATTTCATAACCCGCGGTTATCCAATAGGGCGAGAATTTACACCGTATGTGACAGTCGGCCTTTCTGCAAGTATTTGGCCCACGCACCTATGGGAGGTTTCCTATGCCGGAATTCGATTGGCACGCAGAACGCAGCGATCTTCCTTCACTAAGACAACTCGACCGCGAGCCGGAAGGCGGCGACATCGACATGCGCGCGGTGCAGCTCTATCGACAGGAGAGCATTCGCCGCGAGATGAAGGCGCGCGGGATCGATGCGCTCATCCTCTGCGATTCGGTCAACATCAGGTATGCGACCGGCACGAGGAACATGCAGGTCTTCACGATGCGGAACAGCCCGTCGCGCTACCTGATCCTCACCACCGACAAGTCGATATTGTTTGAATTCGCTGGATGCGAACATCTGGTGTGCGGGTATCCCACGATTGACGAGGTGAGGCCTGCGAAGACGGTAAGTTTCGTGGCGGCGGGCCCTCGAATCGCGGAGAGCGAAAAAACGTGGGCGGCGGAAATGGCCGATCTCTTAGCGGAATTGGTCGGCAAAGGTGCAACGGTCGGACTGGAGCGCCTCAATGCCGGGGTCGCCATCGCACTGCGCGACCAGGGACTACGGATCGTCGACGCCCAGGAGCCTGTCGAGATGGCGCGTTGCATCAAATCAACCGAGGAAATGAAATGTGTGGTCGCTGCACTTCGTGCAACCGAAATTGGGGTCGGCAAGCTTAGGGAGGCTATCCGACCAGGCCTAAGCGAAGTCGAGCTGTGGTCCGTTCTGCATCAATCGGTCATCGCGCAGAACGGCGACTACTTCGAGACGCGATTGTTGAGCGCAGGGCAGAGAACCAATCCCTGGTTTCAGGAGACAAGCGCTGCCGTCATCGGAGAAAACGAGCTGATCGCCTTGGATACCGACGTGGTCGGCTGCTACGGATACTACGCGGACTTTTCGCGCACTTTCCATTCAGGCCCCGGTAGGCCGTCCGAAGCTCAAAAGACCCTCTATAAAGTGGCCTACGAACAGGTCCACCACAACATGGGCATTCTGAAGCCTGGGCTTTCCTTCCGCGACTATGCCAACAAGGCGTGGGACATCCCAGAAAAGTATTACAAAAATAGATACTACGTCTCTATCCACGGAATAGGGATGACGGGCGAATATCCATATATGTATCACCGGGGTGACTTCCCAAGCGCTGGATATGATGGGATAGTTCTTCCCAGAATGACGCTGTGTGTCGAGAGTTACATTGGCGAAGATAATGGAGTTGAGGGGGTTAAGCTTGAGCAGCAGATTCTCGTAACGGAGAACGGCATCGAGCTTCTTTCCGAATTTCCGTTCGAAGACGAACTCCTTCGATAACCGACAACGCCGACGCCGGCATCTGTTCAGACCTTCGCGAAGGTCGACCTTCTCCCGAGAGGCTACCAGCATGGAAATGTACTATCGCGACATTCGAAAAATCGATCCTTTGCGCGGCCGAACGCTGGCGGACGGTTCCTCGAACAACATGGATCGGGTCGAGATTGGCCCCACCGTCCTAGCCTTCAACGAATGGACCGAGGCTGGTCTTGAGCTGCCCGACCTACCCCGCATGCGCGAGCATCGGTGGAAGCGTCTTGTTCAATTCATCCAGGCGAGGGACTACGGCGCACTGCTACTCTTCGATCCCCTGAACATCCGATACGCCACTGACAGCACCAACATGCAGTTGTGGAACAGCCATAATCCGTTTCGTGCCGTCCTAATCTGCGCGGATGGCTACATGGTTATCTGGGATTACAAGAACGCAACATTCCTTAGTGAGTTCAATCCGCTCGTAAAAGAGCAGAGAAGCGGCGCGAGCATGTTCTACTTCGACCGCGGAGACAAAGTCGACGAGGCTGCCGATGTCTTTGCAAACGAAGTAAGGGAGTTGATCGAGAGTCATTCTGGCCAAAACAAGCGCTTGGCAATCGACAAGATAATGATGCATGGCCTGAGAAGCCTGGAGGCCCAGGGATTTGAGATATTCCCGGGCGAAGAACTCACCGAGAAAGCACGCGCGGTAAAAAACGCGGACGAAATTCTCGCAATGCGCTGTGCGGTCGACGCCTGCCAGAAGTCCGTGGCAGCCATGGAACGCGCGGCTAGAGAGGGCGTGCCAAAGGGCAATATGTCCGAAGACGACATTTGGGCAGTGCTGCATGCCGAGAACATCCGGCGTGGCGGCGAATGGATCGAGACTCGGCTGCTGACATCTGGCCCGCGCACCAATCCGTGGTTCCAGGAATGCGGGCAACGCATAGTACAGGAAGACGAAATCGTCGCTTTCGACACGGATCTCATCGGCTCCTACGGCATGTGCGTCGACCTTTCCCGCACTTGGTGGATAGGCCACGAAAAGCCGTCGAACGAAATGATCTACGCGATGCGCCATGCGCATGAGCACCTCATGACGAACATGGAGTTGCTGAAGCCTGGCGTCAGTTTCAAGGAATTGGTCTTCGGCGGACATCATCTCGATCCACCGTTCCAGAAGCAGAAGTACGGCACCAAAATGCACGGCGCCGGTCTTTGTGACGAGTGGCCACAAATGAGCTATCCCGATCGCTGGGTGGACGGCTCGTACGACTATGCCATCGAGGCCGGCATGGTCATCTGCGTCGAGGCTCTCGTCTCCCCTGAGGACGGTAACTTCTCGATCAAGCTCGAGGACCAGGTCCTCGTTACCGAGACAGGCTTCGAGAACCTGACTTCCTATCCCTTCGACCCTGCGCTGATGAACGAATGAATGCAGACCTATGACCTGATGTAGCTGAAACAAGGGGAACCGAAATGACCGACTGCCGAACGGAGAAAATGATCGATCTAGCTATCGAAGACGCGACCAACGGACGAATTTCTCGTCGCTGGTTCATGGAATTCACGGCCGCCATGGGACTTTCAGCAATCGCGGGCTCTAGCTTATGGACAAAGGCAGCGCAGGCGGCCCCCGTTCGCGGTGGCAATTTCCGCGTCGGCATCCACGATGGCAATACGTCCGATTCCCACGACCCTGGTACATATGCTACCCGTCAGATGGTTTACCTCGCGCATCAGCACCGCAGTTACCTGACGCTGATCGAACCAGATGGAACTCTCGGACCCGATCTGGCAACCGAATGGTCTCCCAACAAGGATGCCACCGAGTGGGCATTCAAGCTGAATCCGAAGGCGTATTTCCACAGCGGCCGAAAGGTCGCGGCTGGCGATGTGGTTGCGTCCATGAACTACCATCGGAATGAAAAATCCACTTCGGCAGCACGAGGCCTCATACGCCAGGCCGTTGATGTCGTCGCTGATGGAGACGACATCGTGATATTCAAGCTGGGTGCTGGAACCGCAGATTGGCCTTGGCTGATGACTGACTATCACTTGGCCGTGTGCCCGGCCAACGACGACGGCACGATAGATTGGCAAAGCGGTGACGGATCGGGACCTTATAAGCTCAACGATGGCCAATTCGGGGTCCGCTGGAAGCTCAGCCGTCACGACCAATGGCACCTTAAAGGCGCATATTTCGATACAGTCGAGATGATTGTTCTCAATGACGACGCTGCCCGTCAAAGCGCCTTGATTGCCGGTGAAGTTGATGTGGTCTCATCGGTTAGCTTGAAGACTCTGGATTTCCTGGCCCGCAATCCGGGCATCAAGATCGATAACGTACCAAGCGCTTCGCCAATTACGATGCCGATGCTGTGTGATACGGCGCCTTTCAATAATTTAGACGTAAGAAATGCTTTGAAATCCGCGATTGACCGGGAAGATATCATTCAACGAGTCATGCGAGGAAACGCCACAATCGGCAACGATTTTCATCTTTCGCCAACGCAGCCATTCTGGCCATCTAAAATTCCCCAAATTCAATATGATCCGGATCGAGCACGGTCGCTCCTTAAGAAAGCAGGCATGGAGAACCTGTCGGTCGCGATCAGCGTCTCCGATTCACTTTTCCCTGGCGCCGTCGACCTCTGCTCGCTGTATCAGCAACATGCCTTGAAGGCCGGCATAAATCTTACTGTCGATCGTCAACCCGCCGACGGCTATTACTCGGAAGTCTGGATGAAAAAGCCATTCTGCGTCGCCTCTTGGGGGGCTCGACCAACTGCCGACGTAATTTTCACGGAAGCCTACAAGTCCGGAGCACCGTGGAATGAAAGCCACTGGGAAAATCCACAATTTGACAAACTGCTTCTTCGAGCGAAGTCGGAGCTTGAAGAAGGGAAGCGGGCCGAGATGTACGAGGAAATGTGCTCCATTGCTCGAGACGATGGCGGAACTATCATTCCGATGTTCTCAAACTTCGTCTACGCGCGCAGGGCTAATGTTGCGCATGAGCAGAAACTCGCTGCCAGTTGGGAACTCGACGGCGCGCGGGCACCTAGTCGGTGGTGGTTCGCAAACCAGGATGATTGACCGTTCCGTTTAAGTTCGCGGCTTGCGCACTTCTGGCAAGACCGTATGTGTCAGATGCCGGCGAGTTGGCGCGCGCTACACCGCGCGTCCGAGGGATGCTCGGGCGTGCCATGCCGATTCCACCATATGGGGACGAGCCCTGCCATAGTACAGGGAAGCATGACGTCACAATCACTGTCGCAAATAAGACCGTATGTTCGCCTCTGTCGATGAGTAGCTCGCCCTGACGATCCTGGCGAGAAGGTCGGCGAGATAGCCGAGCGGCTCGATTCGTTCGGCTTAATGAGGCGGATGGATCCCACTTCCCGGCTGCTGTGGTGCTGGACGAGTTTCCTGCGCTCGGCTGGCCCAACTTCTTCAAGCGTGCCCGCGCCATCGGACTGAAATTGGTCGACGGGTTCGAAAATGCTTGGCAGGTGTCCTTCCGAGGGAGGCCGAGCAATCTGCCGTTCTGGTCACGGCGATCGAAACGTTTGCCGACCAGTCTCTGTCGCGGTCACCCGTCATGCGCCGGGTAGCCATTAAGAAGGCTCAACCCCGGTAGACTTAGATCGAAGTACGATATATTTCGTAGTCGACGAACAGGGAGAAGAAGATGTCGAACATGACCATGCGGCTCGCCGGCGCAGTTTTCGGGGCGATCGCCCTTTCCAGCGCTCCGGCAATGGCAGAGGACCTTGTGCTTGGCGCCTCGGTGCAGCTGACCGGCCCGGTCGCCAACACCGGCCGCTACTACAAGGACGCCTACCAGTTCACGATCGACAAGATCAACGAGGCGGGCGGCGTCAAGGTCGGCGACAAGCAGTATAAGCTGGCGCTTAAGCTCTATGACAACCAGTCGGATGTGAACCTGTCGGTCCGCCAGTACACGCAGCTTGTCTCGCAGGACAAGGTGAACCTGCTGCTCGGGCCGTTCGCGAGCAATTTCGCGCTGGCCGATTCCGCCGTCTCGGAAAAATACCAGGTGCCGATGGTGCAGGGCGGAGGCGCCTCCGACCAGATATTCTCGCGCAAATTCAAATACATCTTCGGCACGCTGGCGCCGGCGAGCAACTATTTCGGTTCGACCATCAAAATGATGAAGGAACTCGATCCCGCGCCGAAATCGGTAGCGCTGCTTTATGCCGACGACGCCTTCGACGTCTCCGTCGCCGAGGGCACACGGCCGCTGCTCGAGGACGCCGGCTTCACCGTCGCGCTTGACGAGCGCTACACTTCGAACGCCAGCGATTTCAACTCGCTGCTCTCGCAGATCAAGAGCGCCAATGTCGACGCCGTGCTGGTCGCCGGCCACGAGACGGAGATTCTCAACTTCGTGAGGCAGGCCAAGAGCCTGGCCGTTGCGCCGAAGCTCTATTCCTTCACCGTCGGCGTCCCAAGCGAGGACTTTCGCAAGGCGCTTGGTAAGGACGCGGACTATGCCTTCGGCATGAGCGCCTGGCTGCCCTCGGCGGACCTGAAGGACAAATGGTTTGGTGACGCGGCCGCCTTTGCGGAAGCCTACAAGGCCAAGTTCGGCTATGAACCTGACTATCACGCGGCTTCCGGCGCGGCCGACGTCGAGGCGCTGGTGCAGGCTGTCGAGGCGGCCGGCACGCTCGATCCCAAGGCGGTGCGCGACGCCATCGCCAAGCTGAACTTCGACAGCCTCTACGGCAAGATCGCCTTCGCCGAGAACGGCCAGATCGATCTGCCGCAGACGGTGATCCAGGTACAGGAAGACAAGGTCGCCGCCGTCTACGGCGCCAAAGGCTTCATCGAGCAGCCGAAGTATCCGATGCCTGCGTGGAACGCGCGCTGACGGCTGGGACGATGACGGTGCCGTCCGGAGGGATGGGCGGTGCCGGTGCGCAAAGCGGCGCTTGTGGGGTCTCGTGCACCGTTGCTTCACGTAGGACTTGATCGCAAAGAGGAGAACGGCACGTGGATCTGCTGGCGCAAATACTGGTCAACGGGGTGCTTTTGGGGGGGCTTTATGCCGTTATGGCACTGGGGCTGGCACTGGTGTGGGGCGTGCTCAACATCGTCAATCTAGCGCACGGCGCCTTCATCATGCTGGGGGGCTACCTGTCCTGGCACCTCTACAACTATCTCGGCATCGACCCTTTCCTCGGCCTGCCGATCACCGCCGTTGTGATGTTCGGCCTCGGCTACGTGTTGCAACGCGGCATGCTCAACCTCATCGTCAGGGCGCCGATGTTCAACACCCTGCTCATTACTTTCGGCCTTGAAGTGGTGCTGACCTATCTGGCGCAGCTTGCCTTCTCGGCCGACTTCCGTACCATCAACCCCTCTTACGCCGGCTCAAGCATCGCACTCGGCCCGGTGGTGGTGCCGGTCGCACGGCTGATGGCCTTCGGGGTCGCCGTCGCGTTGACGGTGGGCATGTGGCTGTTCCTGCTCCACAGCAGGCTTGGCCGTGCCATCCGCGCCACCGCGCAGAACCTTGTCGCGGCGCGGCTCTACGGCGTCGAGCCGCGCCATCTCTACGCGATAACCTTCGGCATCGGCATCGGGCTGGCGGGGGCCGCCGGCGGGCTCTACGGCACGGTCTCGCAGATCGATCCCTATATCGGCGCAACGCTGACGGCGAAGTCCTTCGCCATTGCCATCATCGGCGGCCTCGACAATCCCCTCGGCGTGCTCGTCGGCGGACTGGTATTGGGCATCATCGAGTCCCTGACGGTTCTCTATGTCGGTGCCACCTTCGGCGACGTCGCGAGCTTCGGCGTGCTGGTCCTGGTGCTGATATTCCGGCCGAGCGGCCTGCTGGGGAAGACAGCATGAAGGGACTGCACTGGATTTTGCTCGCTGCGGGGCTCGTCGTGCTCGCCGCCGTGCCGTGGTTCGGCTCGGACGTGCTGGTGCAGTTCGGCATCAACGCGCTGCTCTTGGCCGTGCTGGCGCAGGGCTGGAACATCATCGGCGGCTATACCGGTTATGCCTCCTTCGGCAACTCGGTTTTCTATGGGCTCGGCAGCTACGGCGTTGCCATCGCCATGGTGCAGTGGGAACTGCCGTTCGCGGTAGGCATGGCCTTCGGCGTGGTGCTGGCCGTTGCCTTCGCCTTCCTGCTCGGCCTGCCTGTGCTGCGGCTGAAAGGACACTATTTCGCGATCGCCACGCTGGCGCTGGCGCAGGTGATGATCGCCATCGTCTCCAACCTCTCCATCGCCGGCCAGAACATCGGCCTGGTGCTGCCGCCGCTGAATGACGACCGGCTGTTCTATGAACTGTCGCTCGCCCTTCTGGTGGCGGCGACCGCGACGGTGTTCTGGCTGACGCGAAGTCGCTTCGGTTTCGGCCTCATCGCCATCCGCGAGAACGAGGAGGGCGCGGCTGTCATGGGCGTCAACACCACGCTCTACAAGGTTCTGGCCTTCGCGCTTTCGGGCGTATTTTCCGCGCTTGCCGGCGGCATCCACGCCTATTGGATCACCTTCCTCGACCCGGCCAGCGCCTTTGACATTAGCCTCAACGTCAAGATGATTATCATGGCGGTGTTCGGCGGTCCGGGCACGGTGCTGGGCCCGGTGCTCGGCGCGTTTGTCCTCTCCTCTTTGTCGGAACTGCTCTCCAGCGAGATCACCAGCTTTGCCGGCTTGTTCTTTGGTCTCGTCGTGGTGGTGGCAGTCATCTTCATGCCTCGCGGCGTCGCCGACCTGGTGCGCCGTTTCCGCAGGACGGGCTGGCGCTATTTTATCGAGAACCTGAAGGCGCACCGCGTATGAGCACCGTTCTCGAAACCTCGCCCGCCCTTGAAATCACGAATGTGACGCGCCGTTTCGCGGGCCTCGTTGCCGTCAACAATGTCTCCTTCACCCTGAACAAGGGTGAGATCCTCGGCGTCATCGGTCCCAACGGCGCGGGCAAGACGACGCTGGTTAGCCTGATTTCCGGCACGTTGGCCCCGACCGCCGGCGATATCGCCTTCGAGGGCCGCACAATCACGAAGCTGCCGGCCTACCAGCGCGCAAGGCTGGGTATCGGCCGCACCTTCCAGATCATGCGACCGTTTCCCGGGCTGTCGGTGCTCGACAACGTCGCGGTCGGAGCCCTGTTCGGCCATGGCGGCGGCGAATCCGATCTCGCCAGGGCCCGCGAATTGGCGTGCGCGCAGCTCGAATTCGTCGGCCTCGCTAAATTCGCCGACCAGCGCGCCGACGAGCTTGGCGGTCCGAGCCGCAAGCGGCTGGAACTCGCCAAGGCGCTCGCCATGCAGCCGAAGGTACTGCTCTGCGATGAGGTGATGGCAGGCTTGAACCTCGTCGAGATCAACGAGGTGATCGAGGTGCTGAAGCGGGTGCGCGAACGCGGTATTTCCATCTTCGTCATCGAGCACGTCATCAAGGCGATCAAGAGCCTGTCCGACCGCCTGCTGGTGCTGCACCACGGCGAGAAGATTGCCGACGGCGATCCCGACGCGGTGCTGTCCGACGCACGGGTGGTGGAAGCCTATCTCGGACGGAGGCGGGCATGAGCGCGGCAGCGAAACCGGCGCGGGCAGGCGAGCCGCTTCTGACCGTCGACGGACTCGGTGCCGGCTATGGCGAAATGCCGGTGCTGAAGGGCGTTTCGCTGGAGGTCCGCCGCGCCGAGATCGTCGCCCTGGTCGGTTCCAACGGCGCCGGCAAGACGACGCTGCTGCGCGCGCTGTCACGCGTCATCGCCTGCACCGGCAAGGTGACCTTCCTCGGCAGCGACCTCGCCCCGATGACGCCGGACGAGGCGTTCGGCGTCGGCCTCGTGCAGGTGCCGGAAGGCCGCCAGCTCTTCGACCGCATGACGGTGAAGGACAACCTTTTGATGGGCGCTTACCGGCGTGCCGACAAGGCAGCGATCGCCGGCGATCTGGAGCGCATGTACGGCCTCTTTCCGCGCCTCGGCGAGCGCCAGAACCAATTGGCCGGCTCGATGTCGGGCGGCGAGCAGCAGATGTGCGCCATGGCGCGGGGCCTGATGGCGCGGCCGCAACTTTTGATGATCGATGAGATGAGCCTCGGGCTGGCTCCGGTGGTGGTGGAACAGTTGATGGAAGTGTTGGCCACCATCCGCGACGAAGGCGTTACCGTGTTGCTTGTCGAGCAGGACATCCACCTGGCGCTGTCGGGCGCCGACCGCGGCTATGTCATGGAGACGGGCTCGATCGTCCACAGCGGCGACGCCCGGGCGCTGATCGACGATCCCGTTGTGCGCAAGGCGTATCTCGGGCTCTGAGTTGCCGCGCGGCGGCAGCCGGAGCGGTTTGGATGGGGGAGGTTCACGGAGCCGTTTGGCGGTCAGCGACAGCAATGCCGACCGCAAGCGAAGCGCTCGTGCCTCGTAGTCGCAGCGGCACGACGTCCCCGTCCTGCCGCCGACGCCCGGCTTACTAAGCAATTCCGGATTGTCCCGCTGTTCGCCCGAGGCGTAAAAACCTCCCTGGCGACGTTCAGGACTCTGCGATGCGAAGGAGATAGCCCGCCCTGCCTGGGAGCGTCGCCCGCGCTGGTTGTGCGTTTGTCCTCCATCGTGGCGTCTTCCTGTTCGCCGACACTCGCCGTTCAAAGCAAATGGCCTGAAACCCTGTCCGTCAAATCGCCGATCTGTCGGACCCTCGCGGATCTTACTTCACCTATTCCCCATCCTAAGTATCAGGACCGTTCCTGTGGTCGTGATCTGAATCGCTCGTGTTACATGCATGTTTGATCTCGAGCATTCATCGGATGGACCGCCACCTCCCCGATCCTTGTTGCGAACGAAACGGAAACACGTTTCATTCGTGCAATGAACCTCTCTGTCCTTGATTCGGCCGTGGCCGCAGCGGCGCCAGACGACTATCTTGCCGAGCTCAACGCTGCGCAACGGTCCGCCGTGGTGCATGGCGAAGGTTCGGCTGGCGAGCCGCTGCTGATCATCGCTGGTGCGGGGTCGGGCAAGACCAACACCTTGGCTCATCGGGTAGCCCATCTGATCGTGAAGGGCGCTGATCCCCGACGTATCCTGTTGATGACGTTTTCGCGCCGGGCCGCCTCGGAGATGACGCGCCGCGTCGAGCGCATTGCGGCCAAGGTGCTCGGCGACAAGGCTTCGGTCATGACCGAGGGGCTCACCTGGGCGGGCACGTTCCACGCGGTCGGCGCGCGGCTTCTTCGTGACCACGCTCTGGAAATCGGTCTCGACGCTGCCTTCACGATTCACGATCGCGAAGACTCCGCCGATCTCATGAGCTTTGTGAGGCACGAGTTGGGACTGTCCAGGACCGAGAGCAGATTTCCTGCGAAGGGCACGTGCCTGGCGATCTATTCGCGGACGGTCAACGCGCAGGCCGAACTGGAAGCTGTTCTCGCCAAATCCTTCCCCTGGTGCGGGGGGTGGGTCGAGGAATTGAAAACTCTGTTCAGCACCTATGTCGAAGCCAAGCAGGCACAGAATGTCCTCGATTACGACGACCTTTTGTTGTGGTGGGCGCACATGTGCGAGGAACCGGTAATCGCGGAACAGCTGCGCTCGCGTTTCGATCATATCCTCGTCGACGAGTACCAGGATACCAACCGGCTGCAAGCCGCCATCCTGGCGGCGCTCAAGCCCGATGGACGGGGTCTGACCGTCGTTGGCGATGATGCGCAGTCGATCTACTCCTTCCGCGCAGCGGAGGTACGCAATATTCTCGATTTTCCGAACCTGTTTCCCGAACCGGCCCGCATCGTTACGCTCGACCGTAACTACCGCTCGACGAACACCGTGCTCGAAGCGGCGAACGCGGTCATCGGCGAAGCTGCCGACCGCTTCAGCAAGAACCTCTGGACCGAGCGGCGTTCGGCGGAAAGGCCGCTGCTGGTGACGGTGCGAGACGATGCCGCGCAGGCCAACTATATTTGCAACAGGGTGCTGGAGGAGCGGGAAAGCGGCACAGCGCTTCGTGCACAGGCAGTTCTTTTCCGAGCCTCGCATCATTCCGGCCCTCTGGAAGTCGAGCTGACACGCCGCAATATCCCTTTCATCAAGTTCGGCGGCCTAAAGTTCCTGGACGCCGCACATGTGAAAGACCTGCTCGCGCTTTTGCGCTTTGCGGAGAATCCGCGCGATCGGGTGGCCGGCTTTCGCGTGATGCAGCTTTTGCCTGGCATCGGACCGTCGGCCGCAGGTGCTGCGGTTGAGGCGATGGAGCGAGCGCTCGATCCCATCCTCGGGCTTCAATTCTTCAAGGTGCCGACAAGGGCGGAAGAGGACTGGCCTGCGTTTGTCGAACTTTTCTCGGCACTGCGCGGCCGGTCGGCATGGCCAGCGGATTTCGAGCGTGCGCGATTATGGTACGAACCGCATCTTGAACGTCTGCATGAAGATGCCGCCGCGCGTCGCGCCGATCTCCTGCAGCTCGAACAGATCGCGGGCGGCCACCCGTCGCGCGAACGTTTTCTAACCGACCTCACACTGGACCCACCGGACGCCACGAGCGGAGAGGCAGGCCCGCCGCACCTCGATGAAGACTATCTGATCCTATCCACGATCCATTCAGCCAAGGGACAGGAATGGACGAAAGTATTTGTGCTTAACGCCGTTGACGGATGCATTCCGATCGATCTTGCGGTCGGCGAACGTGACGATCTCGAAGAGGAACGTCGGCTGCTTTACGTCGCCATGACCCGCGCGAAGGACACGCTGCATCTGGTCACGCCGCAGCGCTTCTATGTCAACGGGCAGTCGGCGCGCGGCGATCGCCACGTCTATGCGTCACGCACGCGATTCATTCCCGATCACATCCTTGACCGCTTCGAGCACATTTCCTGGCCGCCTCCGTTGGCCGAACCCGGTAGGCTGCCGCAGCCCGAGGTGCGGATAGACCTCAAGACGAAGATGCGCGGGATGTGGCGATAGCATGATCCCGGCGTTCCGTCCTCATGCGGCCAGTCGTACGGCAGACGGCGGCTTTGTGCGGACTTGAATCGCGTCGCGAAAATGCGGCGATCGGCGGAATCGGGATGAAAACGCCGTTGCACGGACCAACGATCCAAACGTGGCGGCTGACGATAGCTTTCAGCCATCAACCGCTTTGCCACGCGTGCCGTTAGGACGTTTCTTGGAGCGCGTCATATTTCGATCGGCTCCGGTCATCTGCTTCGGCGTCGATGACGTCGAGGAAGAAAAGCCAACGTCGCCAGCGATGCAATTCCTGCGACCAACGCGATGATGCCGAGCGGGCGCAAGGGCGAGCTTTCCACGCGGGAAAGGCCGGGACGTCGTTCGCCAACCTCGACGGGCATCAGATCGCGGCGGCTACCGAACCGGACGGCAGCGGCGCGCGTGATCTCGGCGCCAAACAGGAATATAGCCGAGGAATAGAACACCCATAGCAGGAGGACGATGAGGCTCCCCGCAGCGCCGTAGGACGATGCGATTGCGCTGGTTCCCAGATACCAACCGATGAGAGACTTGCCGACCGTGAAGAGAACCGCCGTCACGGCCGCACCGAACCGCACGTCACGCCAGGAAAGCGCGCGATCCGGGAGAATTTTGAAGATGGCGCCAAAAAGCAGGGCGACCAGAATGAGCGAGACCAATGTGTTCGCCGCCGACAGCATGAATTCTCCGAAGGGAAGCTTGGAGGTGATCACGTTGCCGACGGCCGAAATCGCTGCGCTGGCAGCCAGGGATACCAGAAGCAAAAAGCCAAGCGAGGCCACCAGCCCAAGGCTTGCGATCCGGGTCCTGGCCAGGCTGAACAGGGAGGTTTTTTGCGGCCGGACTTTCCAGATGAGATTGAGCGTGGACTGCATCTCCCCGAATACCCCGGATGCCCCGACGAGCAACGTGACGACCGCGACAATCGAAGCCAGCATTCCCTTGTGCGCGGATGCGTTCTCGACCGTCGCTTTCAAAAGATCGGCTCCGCGAGGCCCAAGCAAGCCCGTCAGCTGGGCGGATATTGCGATTTCCGCGGCGTCCCTCCCGGTGGCGAATCCTGCGATACCGAGAATAATCAAAAGGATGGGAGCCAGTGATGTTGCGGCATAAAACGCCATTGCTGCCGCATGGCTGAGCGCGTTGTCATCGAAAAACCCCGAAACCGCAGAGCGAACGACGGTCCATAAATCTACGGTCGCAATTTTCATGGGATCCTCGCACGCTAGCCCCTCCTCAAGAAGCTGACCGGCAAGGAGTTGGTTCCCGATCGGTTCGATCCCAACATCCGATCGTCTGTGCGGAACAAAGATTCTGCAGTCACGTTTCGGGTGTTCGCGGGCGGCATCCCTGTCGCATTGCTTCGTCCCAGCGAACTTCGAGACCAGAAGGAGACACGGCCGTGGCCAGTTCGACCCGATTGCAGAATCCGCGCAAACTCTACCCGGCGCCGCCTTTCCCTCGGCAGCCGCAGGAAATGCCGGGCCTCGCTCAAAAAATGGAGCCGGTGCCGGACCACGGTGAGGAAAGCTATCACGGCTCAGGTCGGCTTAAAGGCCGCAAGGCGCTCGTCACTGGCGGCGATTCCGGCATCGGTCGGGCAGCGTCGATCGCCTTCGCGCGGGAAGGCGCCGACGTCGCAATCTCGTATCTTCCGGAAGAGGAAGCAGATGCCAAGCAGGTTATCGGGCTGATCGAAGCGGAGGGGCGCAAGGCCGTCGCGCTGGCTGGCGACATTCAAGAGGAGACTTGGTGCCGTGCGATGGTCAAGGAAGCCGTTTCGCAACTCGGCGGCCTCGACATTCTCGTCGTCAATGCCGGCAGACAGCAGTATCGCGAAAAGATCGAGGAACTGTCAACCGAAGACTTCGACCGCACGATGAAGATCAATCTTTATGCCTTGCACTGGATCGCGCAGGCGGCTGTTCCGTACCTTCAGCCAGGCGCCGCCGTCATCACCACCGCGTCGATCCAGGCCTATCACCCGTCACCGTTCCTCCTCGACTACGCGACCACCAAGGCCGGAATCGTCGCCTACACCAAGGCGCTCGCCAAGCAGCTAATCGAGAAAGGGATCCGCGCCAACGTCGTCGCGCCAGGACCGGTCTGGACTGCACTGCAGCCCAGTGGCGGCCAACCCGGCGAGAAGGTGGAGAATTTTGGCAAGGACAGCGATTTCGGTCGGCCCGCCCAGCCGGCGGAGCTTGCGCCCGTCTACGTCCTGCTGGCTTCGCAGGAAGCGAGCTTCATTAACGGCGAGGTCTACGGCGTCACGGGCGGCAAAGGCGTTGCCTGAGCAGCAACCGAGGTGAGCGGTGATCGACACCAGCAGTGTCCCGCGATGAAGATCGCAAGCTTCAACATCAACGGCGTGAACGGCCGTCTGTCGGTTCTCTTACGCTGGCTCGAATCCGGGTGTCCCGACATCGTCTGCCTGCAGGAGCTTAAATCCCCCGACGAGCGGTTTCCTATCCGGGAAATCGAAAGGGCCGGGTACGGCGCGATCTGGCACGGCCAGAAAAGCTGGAACGGTGTGGCGATCCTTGCCAGGGGAAAGACCCCGATCGAAACGCGACGAGGATTGCCAGGCTATCTCGACGATAGCCACAGCCGCTATATCGAAGCGGCCGCCCGCGGAATCCTGGTAGGCTGTCTCTACCTGCCCAACGGCAATCCGGCTCCGGGCCCGAAGTTCGACTATAAGCTCCGGTGGTTCGAACGCCTCGAAGCCTACGCTGCCGAACTCCTGAAGGCCCACGTATCGGTAGCGCTGGTCGGCGACTACAATGTTATGCCGACCGAACTCGATGTTTATGCCCCCGAACGATGGTGTGATGACGCTCTATTTCGTCCGGAAGTCCGCGAGGCTTATCAACGCCTTCTCGACCAAGGCTGGACCGACGCGTTGCGGGCGCTCCACCCCGGCGAGCGCATCTACACCTTCTGGAAGTATTTCCGGAACGCATTCGCTCGCGATTCGGGACTGCGCATCGACCATTTCCTGCTCAGTCCGGCGCTAGCCGACCGCCTGGTCGCAGCCGAGGTCGACAGAAAAACACGCAGTTGGGAAAAGTCGAGCGATCACGCCCCGGTCTGGATCGAAATTACCGAGGATTAACCGGGATTGTCGGATGCGTGTTCGTCGACTGCGGATTCCGGGCGACCCTAGTCAAACTGCTCTGACCAGGGCAGCGGTTTATGCACTCCAGCCTGCCAATCCGCAATCCGTACTTGGCATGATCCCCATTGCGGCATAACCGAGGGAACCCAGCATGTTTTCGGGTTGTCGTGGAAAGGAGGCGATACGGGAGCCGCAGGCAGAGCAGAAGCTCCACCTGACGAAGACCTTCATCTTGCCGGAAGTTGAACGCATTCACGAGCGAGACGCTGAACGGGTTGGCCGGAGCAGCTGGCCTTCGAGCATGTAACGCGTCTGCGGCTCAAGCAGACGACGCTGCGCCTAATCGGCGCCGACGTCCCAACTCGCCTTGATCGTTGATAGGCCCCGGCGCCATGTGCGTTCGCACTCGCGGCCTAGGTTCCGATCGGCATCGCGGGATTTCGCCAGCCCGACGTTCTTTGCCGATGTGTCACTGGTCTTCGATTACAGCGGGTGCCTGCGCACTGTCGTCGCCCGCGCGTGGGCTTCGGCGATCGTTGCCATGCTGTGGTCCATGGAAACTCTCCTTGGGGTTAGTCTCACTCAAATCACACCACGAGTGGAAATGCGCGAAGTAAGGTGGCAAAGCAACTATTGCGCCTCCGCTATCCTTCGATGTCGAAATCGATCGCGGATGAACCTGTTGAAGTAGCGGCCCTTGGAAAAGGACGATCGATAGGCGGCGTAAGTCTCCGGCGGAACGTCTTCGTAATCGTAGCGTCGGCCGCTCGTTCGGAACCAAACGCTCATCGTCCGTGTCGCTGGATCATATGTGCTCCTCTCGATCACCGTGGACGGCATGACGGTACCTCCCCGCTACAGATTAGTTAGGGCGATGCGAAGCCCTGCCTTCTTTTTTCGCCGACGGAGCGCCCACGTCCCCGCCACCATCACTTCGGGCGTCGGCCCCAGGATGCCATTGAGCAGGTAGCCGCCGCGGGTGAGATTGTCCGATAGCCCCCCATGCAGGTACAGGCTCGGCATGCCATCGTCGCCCCCCGCGATGTCGCCGATCGCATTCAACACTTCGCACTGCGCGGCAACCGGGATCATGCGGTAGCTTCTGAACAGGAAGCCGGACCGTCCAACCGTTGCGCTTTCGAACGCGCCAATGGCGGCCCCGCCAGCGGCCGCCACGTTTTTCTGTGCGGCGAAATTAGAGATGACCCGGAAGGCTTCGGCATTGCGCTTGCGAGCCACAGCAGCCTTGTTTACCGAGGCGGAGCGATTGACAACGGACCGGGGAGTTACAATCCCGCCGCCATTTTCCCCACCCTTGTGCGCGGCGGGACGATGTGTGAGCTTGTTGCAGTCGGGGCCGCCCGCCTTCCTGTCGCCGCCATCATCCTCGTTGACGGTCGCCCCGGGTGTGCGCTCGGTTTCCCTGTCCGACACGCCGCGCTTCTCGTCGCCTTCGGCCGCGCGATCGGCCTTGCATTCTTGCTCGTCGTTGGATTTTAGCTTGTTGCCGCGCAGCATCGGCGCCTCCTGTGTCACTGCCAGCAGAACGGCAATGATGGAGCCTGGTTCCGAACGGCGGCGATCGCCCTAGCCGAGGTTTATTTCGTGAGCTGCTGCGAGTATGCAGTTTGGCACAACATGCGACTCCAATGTCGCAGTGTCTCCAGCCGCTAGCAGTGCCTTGACGGCCTTTGGAGCGAGAAGAGCATTGGCCAGCAAATCACCACGGCTACCCCCACGCAAATAGGCGCTGAGGCCTCAGGCCAGGAAAAAGGTGCCGAGAAATTCAACGCGCCGGCTAGCTTAGGCTACGACATTGAGGCCAAGGGTGATGCCCAGCGATGACCATTTCCTGACCATGCGAGAATATACTTCACCGCTACAACATCCCGTCTAGCCGGGCGGCGAAAAGATCGGCGGCGGTCACCATCTCGATCTGCGTGCCGTAGCGGCTCTCATAGGCCACGAGCAAATGTTCGATGTCCTTGAAAATCCGCTGCCGGCAGGTCCGATAGCTCGTAGAGCGGACGACCCTGATCCCCTAAGGGGGGGGACCGTCAGCATACGGTCGTTGCCAGCTAGGGACCGGCGGCGTCGAAACAGCGCGCAAGATCCTCTTTCGCGATCAGCTTGAGTGATCGTCGAAGAAAACCCGCGTGGCGGCCAGGTAGCGGAGGTGCTAGGATCGGCGAAGCGCCTTGCGGTACGGTGCCGGACCGGGGGCCGCGGGAGGCGGAATCGCGCCGTGTCGTTGCCACTGTCCAATGAAGGTTAGGCAAGCGTCGAACCCGAGTAGCCGTTCCGGCCCAAGCCCGTGATCTTCGGCATCGACGCGGCCACGAGGAAACGCATCGTTATGGGGGTTACAAAACGCCGTCAGCCGACCTGTGATCCCGTCACAGGAATTTTAATCGGGAGGCCTCTATTGATCACCTGGCCCAGAGCCGTGCCGAAGGAGAGGTCATACACTTCTTCTCGAGGACGCTGACAATTTTAGCCGCATAAATGAGCTGTGTAGCACGACGATGGGGATGAAATTCTCGCCGGGGTTGCAAAATCACTTCGGTATACGACCAACAGAGGCGGTATTGTAGGGCGGGTGAGAAGAAAAGAATTTGGAATCACCCTACGACAGGAAACCTGTCCTACGGTCAGCCGCCACATCGAAAAGATGTCCTTGATTAAGCGGGGTGCATTTTACCCAGTTTTAGGGACTGCAACAAATCACCTCATGGTAGCGCGTGCAACAAATGAGACACCAGCCCAAGCTAACTCGCGTCCACACATTGGCGGAGGCCGCCCAGACTATAGGACTGACACCGCGTGCCGTGGCCAAGCTTGGTAAGCGGCTGAAGCTCTGTACGATGACAGGGAGACGCATAACATTTTCAGCAGAGCAGCTGATGAGTCTGCAAGAAGAACTGTTAAGAGTTTCAAACGCAGCAAGCGCGAAACCAGAGGGCACCCGCATGAGCGAAGTGACAGAATATTCTGAAAGCTATCTGCAACTGACCGCGGGCATCGTCTCTGCGTATGTTTCCAACAACCCGGTTCCGGCAGCGGAACTGCCTTTGCTCATCGCCAGCATCAGCGCCGCGATCTCGGGGCTGGCAAGCCCGGTCAAGGCCGAAGTCGACGCCCAGGCCCCTGCCGTCAACCCGAAGCGCTCCGTGCGCGACGACCACATCGTCTGCCTTGAGGACGGCCTGCGGTTCAAGTCGCTCAAGCGCCACCTGATGACCCATCACGGCCTGTCGCCCGAGGATTATCGCGCAAAGTGGAACCTCCCGGCCGACTACCCCATGGTCGCTCCCGGATATGCCGCGGCCCGCTCGGAACTGGCAAAGAAGATGGGACTTGGCCGCAAGCCGAAGGCCGAACCCGCAGCGGCTCCCGCGAAGCGGGCCAGGAAGCCGAAGGCCAGCTGACGACGCCCGTCTACGGGCCAAAGTGGGCTGTCATCCACGCCGCAGGGCGGCGGCCTTCGGCGTCAACACAACGATCGCCGGGAACAAAATCATCGATCGGATGTTGCTTTGGACCGATCCAGCCCGGAGCACGCCAATGGCCAAGCACATCGCAATGGGCCCCGATAAAGTCGCGCGATCGGAAGATGAGAGCCTTATCGGCCAGACAAAGGATCGCGTCAGCGCGCCGGCCCACGCGACACGCGACACGGTTCGCGAGAACTCTGGCACCATAACTACAGCGGCGCTGCTCTTTGGCGCTGTAGGTTTTGCCATCGGCTGTATTTGTGGACAGTCAGCGGCACAATCGGACCGGTCCTGGCACTAGGAGCCGGCGCGGGAGCTCCGGTGATAGTGCTGGAAGCGACGAGATGCGCTACTATCCTGCTGACGTCGGTTTCAAAACGAGGTTGAGCGTTGGAATGTCAACCGGTGAAGGGAGTCTTTACAAGGCTATTCGCAGCGCGATAGAGAGTGGGTCTATACCTTCTCAATTTAGGGCAGCTGATCTTCATGCCGCGATGCCCGAACTTAGCCCGCATGCCTTCAATACCTTTTTGCCAAAACATCGGGCGGGAAATCCTGGCGGCAATAGCGAGTTGTTTGTCCGGCTCGATAGAGGCCTATATACCTTGAAGGAAACAGGCCCAGTCCAAGATATCGGCCCGCCCTTCCTCGCGCAGGGTTAGCTGCGTCGGCATTACAGACGGCTGGTCTGGATCGACCAGCTGCCAAGTACGCCCTGCCGCTGATAACACAGGACCTTACAAGTACCGGTTTGCTCGTCGCATCAACGGTGACGCATAAAGAACCATGTGTACGGGAAGGGAACGATCGAGAAAAGGGCTGACCGGGTTGCCCTTCTTGACCCAAAAACCGAGGTCCCTTCTGCGCAAAGCGGGCTTCGGCTCCACGATTGTTGACATTCAGGACGTTGGCCATATCGAATTCGACGTCCGCCTTGTATTCCCTGTGTGCCTTCGGCGCCAACGAATGATGCTTGAAATCGTGGTAGGCGCCAGTCTTAAGCACGCGAGTTAAGCTAGCGTAGACGTGGCCATCCCGTGAGGACAGTTGAAGGACCTGGTATCACTCGCCCATATAAAGGCGCGTATTAGGGCGCTGCCGACCCGTGCAGGTTTCGCCACCCAGCCTCTAGTAGGTCTGAGTCCGCGGCTGGCGCGCTCCCACGAAAATGGCAAACTGATTCCACGAAGTCGATCAGATACTTCGGATGATGGCCTGCTGGGGCTACTTCAGTGTGACCATAATGGCTATCATAGAATAACTCGAACAGGTTCGGCTCGATTTCGACACCCTGTCTATCGGCGACGTCAAAAAATATCTTTTTGTAGTCGTTGGCGGTCGGGCTGGGGATTCGGATTTTATAGTAGAGCCTTCGCAGACCGCCGGCGTCGGCGAGTACGCTCGGCTCGATATTGGTCGAGAAGATCACCAGTTGGTCGAACGGAACACTGAATTTCTTGCCGGTGTTGAGTGTCAACTGGTCGAAGCCGCGCTCAAGCGGAACGATCCAGCGGTTAAGCACCGACTGGGGGTCGGTGCGCTGCCGGCCAAAATCATCCACTACGAACACGCCCCCGGCAGCCTTGAAATGAACGGGAGCCTCATAGAAGTGGGTCACAGGATTGAATGACAGATCGAGCATGTCGAGGGTCAGTTCGCCGCCGGTGATGACGAACGGACGGCGGCACAGTTGCCAGCGGGGATCGACCGCGCTCCTGGAAGGTGATGTTCCCGGCTGTTCCACTTCAATCGCCGTGTGGATAGTGGGGTCGAAAAAGTTGACGATCTGTCCACCCACAGTAAAGCAATAGGGCACGTGAATCGTTCCGGTAAAGGCGCGGCCGACGGCCTCTGCAATGCTGGTTTTTCCGTTACCGGGCTCGCCGTAGAGCAGGATCGAGCGGGCCGAATTGAAGGCCGGGCCGAGCAGGTCGACGAGATAGGGTGGCAACACCAAGTGCGACAGGCTGTCTACTATCTGCTGCCGCGACAGCCGGTCTCGGCGTATGGACTGCCTTCCGATCTGCGCAATGAAGCTTTCCAAGCTGACCGGCGCCGGACCGACATACTGTGACTGCGCCATCGCGTCCAGCGCGAACTCGTGCCCGCGCCCGCCCAGCGCGAAGCGTATTTCGGCGCGCATATCACTACCGGCCATCCCCTTGGCCTCGACAATGAGAAGCTTTTGCAACTCCTTCAACAACGCATTGACCACCGTCGCCGGCAACTTCATCTCGCGCACTAGTGCGCTGGTCGTCATCGTCCCATGCACGTGAAGTGTCTTGGCGAGAAGTCTTTGGAGTATCTCCTGCTCGACGCCGGTATCTTCCGGTAGAACCGGTGGGCGCAAAGCCTCGCCCACCTCCTGGACATCGCCCGGTCGCTCCGCCGCAGATACCATAGATACCCCCTTGGTCCGCCGCCATTGTTGAGGCAGCAGGGGCGAAGTCTAGAAAGCGTATGACAAACTTGCAACATAATGTGGCAATCGCGCTTCGTGGCGGTAGCCGGCATGCAAGGTTTCTTTTTTAGAAACTCCTTTTATGGCATAGAAAAAGAAATTGTTGGGGGGCTCTGTCGTTGTTTTCGAGATTTGGCAGCTCAGCTTTGGTGGTGTTGGCGCTTGTGGTGGCCGGCTGCCAGTCCGGCGGCAAAACAGCGGATATGTCCAGCTTTGGTGATAGCGCCGCGTCGGTGGAGGACTTATCTGAGGTATCCTATTATCCGACTGACGAACTGATCAGCAAGGGAAAGGTCCAGTTTAAGGAAGGCAACTACGGCAAGTCGTATGCGACCTTCAAGCGGGCTGTCGACGTCTATCCGAAGGACCCGCAGGCCTGGCTCGGCTATGCCGCCGCCGCCGACCATATCGGCCGGTTCGATAATGCCGACATCGGTTACGGCAAACTCGCCAAGATGATCCCCGACCGGATCGAGTATCTCAACAATCGGGGCTATTCCTATCTGTTGCGCGGCGACCTCAAGAAGGCCCGCACGTTCTTCCTTCGGGCTTACGAGATCGACCCCGCGAACGAGACCACCGCCAACAATATCGAATTGCTTCGCAACAGCGCCTCCTTCGTGAAGCGGAGTAAGGACGACCCGGCTTGAACCAGATCGGCCTCTCGCGCGAATTCATTGAGGCGGCGCCGATTATCCGCGCCGAAGCCGCGCCGACCAGACATGAAGAGGACGAGGCCAAAGCAAGAGACGAGCGGACGCGGCTCAAGTCTGAACGCGGAATGATCCTGCAACAGCATCTCAACCGCATCCATAGGGCAACATGGATCCTGTCCGGCGTTGGTGCACTGCTTCTGGTGCTGGTCGTGGTGCTGATGGCCGTGTCTGTGCAGATATCGCGCGGCCTTTCAGAGTCGCGCCAGATTGCGGAGCGATTGGAGCACCTGGAAAAATTCGAAAGCCGCATCACGAATCGTCTCGATAATTTCAATTCCGGGATACAATCGCTGATCGGCAAGACCAACGATGCAATCTATAATGTGCGAAGCGAGGTTGAACACACAGCGAAGACCGCCCGCGATGCATCCGCTGATGTTAAGGCTGTTGCCGACCAGCTTCAAATGCGGATGAACGCCATGGCGTGGCAAGGGCAAGACGGCAGCGACGACGTGCAACTGCCGCCGAGTCCGGTCCGGCGCAGCGTGCCGCGCATGAACGGCGACGTGGCGGAAACGACGGCGCCTGCCGCCCTCTCTTCCGCGCTCCAGACGCCCTCGGCTGCATTCCGCCGCATCATCAACCCGGACGGCAGCACGACCTACCAGAAGGTTCGCTGACCCCAATTGTTAAGCCTTCGTTAGCATCCGAATGACATAGTGTGCCTTCATCGCATGGAGCAGGTCATGCGCAAGGCATTCGCCCTTTTCGAGATCGTGCCGGCGCTGGTGTTTGCGGGGCTCGCATTTTTCGTGCTTGCCCGGCTAGCGATCGGTGCCTATCCCAACAATGCCCTGGCTTGGCAAGCCTATCTCATGCTCGCCCCGCTCAACCGCGAGATTGGCATCTTTCTTCCGGCAAACGCTTTCGCGGCATTCCTTGCATTGGGAATGCTGATGGCTGCCGCCTGCCTCACGCTGGCCAGCCGGCACAATGATCACTGGGTTCGCACGCGCTTCGTGTTGTTTCACGTGGCCCTGCTGGCCGTGCTCGTTGGCATGCGCGATGAACGGGTCTTCACTGTGTCCACGGCAGCTACGGCCAACATCGGCAACTGGCTGATGCCCGACTTTTCGCGCCTCGACCCGGTGATCGGTCTTATGCTGTTGGCTCTTGCATGTGTCTGCTTCGGAACGCACCGGGCGATGATTTCGCGATTGCGCGCGCAGTTGCACTTTATCAAGCCGGCCTGACCTCTTCGCGGACCGTTTCGATAATTCTCATCGACCTGAAAACATTTCCATGTACTCGGGCATAATCGTCGCGATGAGCGCCGCGACCATGATGACCGCATAGGGCACCTTACCGCTTCGCCTGATTTCGTCGATCCGCATGCCCGCCATCGTCATGCTGGCGCCGGCGGGAAGCGGCAGTTTCAGCGCCAGAAGCGCGATCAGGGCAAAGATCGCGAGCCAGATTGCGTAAGGCAGCAAATGAGGCCAGCCAAGGAACAGCCCTACAGGAAACATCAGCTTGGCATCGCCCGCACCGAACAAGCGCAGCTTCCACAAAACGAAGCCGGTCACCAGCAGCAACCCACCCGCGGCAAGGGAACCAGGCAGGAACAGCCCGAACCCCTCTGACGCTCCCAGGGCCAGCACTACGGCCGCATGAACGGCGAACCAGCCGACGAGGGTCAGCACCGTGCGGTTGGAAATCTTCCATGTGAGGAAATCGACCCATGCCGCGTGCAAGAAAAAAAGCAGCGCGGCGATCGACGGAAGCGATCCGAGGAGTGTTTGTGCCATCGTCGTATGTGTCGCACAGTCCAATACTGATCGTATTTATGGCCCGGACATTCCCACCGAAAGAAAACGGGAGCGGTCACGTTTCACGTTCCTTACAATTTTTAAGGGTCAGAAGCAAATTTGCAACAGAAGGCCATGGCGAGCGCTAGATATACGCGAGTATATGATATCTTTTATCGGTGTCAACCATCCGGATTAACGACCATCGGCCTTCTGACAACGTAGAGCATATAAAATCTCCAAAGATATCAGCATTATGTCTTATCCATGCCGGTATTGTCCAGAAGAGGTAGGCGCCGTTATTAACCAGTTCTGAAACAATGCCTTGATCGAGGTAGCTGCCCATGTTGACGTTGCCTATATTAACGATTTATTAAGTAAGCCATCGGCGGGGTTGAATGACGGGCTCGCCGCGGTTGTGAGTAACGAAGGGGAGTGTGAAATGAAAATGGGATTGGAAAGCATCCGCGCTTTTGCCGCTGAAGAAGATGGCGTAGCGCTAACGGAATATCTCATCTTACTAGCGCTGCTGGTGGGGGGTGTAGTCACTGCCGTCGGGCTGGCAGGAGGAAACTTGGCCACAGCGTGGGCAGGCTGGGAGACTTGGTGGGGTGACAATCTGAATCCTCCGCCAGCAGCTTAGTCGGGCGCATACGAAGAGCTACAGATGGCGGCCGGGCAACCGGTCGCCACGCATCCGGGGCGGGCGATGAAATTCTCGACGATCGCAAGTTTGGTTCTGTCAGTGGTGCTCGCAGGCGCCGCGGTGCTTGGTGTGCGCGGCTACCTGCGCGACCAGGCTACGGCGTTCGCTGCGAACGTGCGCCCGGACGCAACGAAGGCGAAGAACACTATCGTCGTTGCCATGCAGCCCCTGCGCTTTGGCCAGATCATCGAACCAATGAGCCTCAAGGTCATCGACTGGCCAGCCGATACCATTCCGGAAGGCGCCTTCCATACCGTTGAGGAACTAACGGGCGATTCCTCCAAGCCGCGCTACGTGATGTCCGCGATCGAACAATCGGAACCCGTTCTTGCCACCAAGATCACCGGTCCCGGCCAGCGGGCCACCTTGTCGGCGGCGCTTGCGCCCGGCATGAAGGCCGTCTCCATCCGGGTCAACGACGTGCTGGGGGTCGCCGGTTTCGTCCTGCCGGGTGACCGCGTGGACATTATGCTGACACGCCAAGTCGAGGCGCAGGGCGACGCGCGCAAGGACGGCGTGACCGATGTTCTCCTACAGGGCGTCAAGGTGTTGGCGGTGGACCAACTCGCCGACGACCGCTCAGACAAGCCCGCCGTTTCCAAATCCGTGACTCTCGAAGTATCCACCGCGGAAGCGCAGAAGCTGACGCTCGCCGCCACTATCGGCACGCTATCGCTGGCGCTGCGCAATGTCGGCTCTGCCGAGGTTGAGCCGGTGCCGGCGATAAGCCTCGCCGATCTTGGCGGGAGCATGGCGGCCGCAGCGCTGGACGATGCCAAAAAACAGACGGATCGCGAAGAACGTATCGCCGATGTTGAGCATCTGGTAAGAAAAGTGGGAGAAACTGTTGACCAGAAGGTCGGAGATTTTGACGAACGTCTTAATCAGCTGAAGCAAAAGATGGACGATCCGAAGTCGTTACTAGATGCAGCGCCGGCAACCGTTGCCATAGAACCGTCTCGGTCGGTAACCGTGGGGGTAGGTGTCTACAGGAATGCAGAACGCCAGGAATACCAGGTAAAGGCTACAAACTAACGATCTATACCGTAAGCGCCCGTGTTGGCGAGGGGTTTTCTCTTTGAAGTCCATCTTGAAGAACCGGCTGACCGTTCTTGCGGCTCGTCTCGTGATGGGTGCCGCGATAGCGGCGGCGTTGCCTGCGGGGAGCGCTGTCGCCCAGGACCTTCAGCTAGCGCTCGGCCAGGGTACGGTGCGCAACGCTTCGTTGCGACCGGGCACCACCCTGACCGTACTTACCAATATTCCTTATTCCGATCTCGTCATCGCCAGAACCGACATCGCCGATGTCGTGCCATTGAACGATCGCTCCTTTTACGTTCAGGGCAACAAAGCCGGTATCACCAATGTCTCGATCTTCAACGAGAACAAGGAACTTCTCGGCATTATCGACGTGCGTGTGCGGCAGGACTTCAGCGACGTCTCGGATGCGGTCCGCGCGGCTGTACCGGGCGGCAACATCCGCGTCAGCAACTCGAACGAAAATATTCGTCTTTCCGGGACGGTCGCGAGCGCCACGGAACAGGCAAGGGCCTTACAAGCCGCAGAACAGTTCTCCGGCAACGGAACAAAGGTGATCAATTCGATTGCGGTTGCAGATGCTCAGCAGGTCTCGCTTGAAGTCCGCATTATCGAAGCGTCGCGGCGCGCCGGACGAGATCTTGGCATCAAGTGGCGTGTCCAAGGAGGTACTTCACTGCTGGGGACAGGCACCGGTCTGTCGGTCAATGCCAACAATGCCGGTCAGGCCCAGACATTTCTGAGCAATGCTCAGGATGGCTCCCGTCTGCTGAACAATGGCGTTCCGTTCGGCACACTGGTAGCGCAAGTTCTCGAGGGGGCTGGCGTGAAGGTAGACGTCATCATCGACGCCCTGGAACAAAAGGGCCTTGCCCGCCGCTTGGCGCAACCAAACCTCACTACCGTCAGCGGCGAGGCGGCGAAATTCAATGTGGGCGGCGAAGTGCCCGTTCCGTCCGAGGTCGGGCTCGGTGGCTCCATAACCTACAAATATCGCCCCTATGGTGTAATGCTGGAATTCCTGCCGACCGTTCTGGACCGCTCGAAGATCAATATAAGGCTGAGGTCGGAAGTTAGTGAAATTGACCGCTCGCTCAATGTGAACGGGTTTCCCGCATTTACTTCGCGCACAGCCGAATCCGTGCTGGAATTGCGGGATGGTCAGAGCTTCGCCATGGCGGGCATGTTACAAGCTGTCAACGAGCGCGATGTTGAGCAATTGCCCTGGCTCGGGCAACTACCGGTGCTCGGTGCGCTCTTCCGTTCTACAAGTTATCAGAAGCGACAGACGGACCTCGTCATCGTCGTCACGCCGCATCTAGTACGGCCGGCCGAACCCGGCGAAAAGCTTCACAGCCCGCTCGACAACACTCGACCTTCAAACGATGTCGAGTTGTTCGCGCTCGGCATGCTGGAAGTCGACAAGGACATGATCCGCAGTTTCCGTGACGGCGTTGGTATCAAAGGCCCTTACGGCCATCTCATCGATCTGGATTTCCATGATGGCGTCGTTTCCAAGAAATAGCCTGCTGGTCTTGCTGGCTGCGATGCTGCTTGGCGGCTGTGCCGACTATATGAATCACCGTGATTCTATCACGCTCGGCGCTGGCGACGCCATGGAGGCCAATCTCGGTATTCATACAATCAAGTCGTTTCCGCCGGACGCCAAAAATACCAATATCCGAGTTGACGGCGCCAAGGTACAGCAGGCCTACAAGCGGTATATCGAGCCCTGTGATCAGCAGGTGGTGACTTGCACCGATTCAGCCAGCGGCCCCGCAATTTCGATAACCAACAACATGCCGGGCACCGAACCGGCCCAATAAAACCTATCGGCCAAGGCAAGAGGCGGCAGCGGCGCCGCGAAGCCGCGAAGGGGTCGAACAATGCGAAAGGATGGAGCACACTGTAAAGAGAAACTGAAACGGGCGGAGCAAAGCTTCCTCGGGGAGGAGCAGGGCTATGCGCTGACACTGACGCTTATCGCGCTGCCGCTAATCATCGGTGTAGCCGCTTGGGTCATCGATGCCTCACGCGTTACGAACCTTCACACCGATTTGCAAGACGCGGTCGATGCCATGGCGCTTGCTGGTGCGCGTGAGCTCAACGGTCGTGATGACGCCATTCCGCGGGCTCGCGCGGCGATCGCGGCTATGGTCGGCAACACAGCCTCCTTTGCGAATGGCGGCAACCGCTTCAGCATGGGCTCCAAAAACACGCCCGTCAGCTACAACGCTACTACCGGGGCCGGTAACGTCACCGTGCAATTCATGGAAGGCATACCGGCTTCTGACGACGACCCGATCCTCGCCAGTAATTGCGTTACAGCAGACGGCAAAGCAGCGCTTTGCGATGTCGAGAAGGCGGGGCTTTCGGCTGCTGAGGCCTCTAACCGTGCGGCCTATGTCCGGGTCATTTCCAGCGAAATGAACGTGCGTACGATGTTCATCGTTCCGGGCCTTGGTCGCGATGACGTGCCAGTCCGGACGGAAGCAGTGGCAACCTACACTGCCGCTGCTTGCGACGTGACGCCAGTCTTCATCTGCAATCCGTTCGAAGGTATGAGCAATCCCGACATCCATACAAATTTCAGAGACGGCAATCTGTATGCGCGACAGCTCACCATGTCGCTGCGCGGATCGCAAACGGCCGGTCCCGGTAACTTCGGCTATCTCGCCGTCAATGGCAACGGCGGCGACTTTCTACGCGACGCATTGGCGACCAATTCGCCCGGCGAATGCTATTCGCGTAAAACGCTGAGCACCGAGCCCGGGGGCAATATCGGCCCCGCTGACCAAGGCCTTGGCACGCGCTTCGGTATTTATGGCGGGTCAATGGGCGGTAGCGCTAACAATCCACTTTATCGTCCCGCTCGCAACGTGCGCATGGGCCAGGACTACGGCAATAATAAAAAAAGCCCGAGTTGTTCGAAATATGAACCCGAAGCCAATCCCAACGATGCCATGCCCTTGCCTAACGGTACCGGAACAACTTCGTTGGGCGGCGGATCGATCTCATCAAGTGGAGATTGGGACCTGACAAGCTATTGGCGCGTCTCGCACAGTGGAGCATCGCCACCGACGATCCCAATGACCAGCAGGCCCCCGGAGGCTACGACCGCAGCACCCAAGCCGTCGCGCTACGACGTCTACCGCTACGAGCTCGCCAATCCGACACTTCTGCAGGATGCGGCACCAGGCGGTGAAAAAGGCGTTCCGCCGAGCCAGTGCTATGGCAACTACAATCTCGATGACTATCCATCCGAAGCCGATGTCTACGGTGACAGGCGGACCATTTTTGCTGCGATCGTCAATTGCAACGAACATCAAGCGGATATGAATGGGCGTGTCCCCATCGAGGCCGAAGCTTTCGCCCGCATGTTCCTCACGAAGCCGATGGTCACCAACGGCAGCAACAAATATATCTCCCTTGAAGTCGTCGACGTTTCCGGCGCCGGCGGGATGGGTACGGTCGAGAACTTCCTGCACGAGGAGGCGGAACTGGTACGATGAAGCTGCCCGCAAGCCTCGATTTTGACCTGCGCGTCTTCCTTCATGACGACGAAGGAGTGGCCATGACCGAAGCGCTCATCGCCGTTCCGTTTCTTACCTTCCTGGCGGTTGCGGTACTGGAGTTTGGCTCACTGTTCTGGCAGCGCCAGCAAATGGAGACTGGATTGCGTGACGCAGCACGGTATATGGCTCGCTGCAGGCACACCAGCGGCTGTGATACGACTGCGCGGAATCTGGCCTACTACGGCAATTCGAGCGGGACAGGGGCCTTGCGGGTGCCCAACTGGGATGCCGCGACCTCACCGATCGAATTCACTAACCCGGGCGGGATCGGCGGCGTAATCTCCGCAGCCAGTACGCATCAACTGGCGAACTCGTCCCTGTTCGGCTGGCTAGGCGTCGGACCGATTATCATTACGATAAACAACAATCAGAGGCGGATCGGATGGTGATGCGATCTACTCGGGTTTTCGGGCGCTCGGATTCAGGTGTCGCGCTCACCGAAGGGCTGATCGTGTTCCCGATCGTCGTGTTAGCTATCAGTGTCTGCGTCGAATTCGGCTACGTCGTCTACCAATGGAACACGGCAGCCAAAGCTATGCAACTCGGAGTGCGCAAGCTCGTTGTGTCGCAGCCGGTCATCCCGAATTTTGGCTGCATATTCGCCTCTAGCTCGGATCCTACCGCCGCCGGTCAACCGGTAAGTGCCGACGGAATTTCGGCCAGTTGCGGCGCAGGGACAAATCAGGCCTGCGACGCGGCGCAGATTACGCGTCTAAACCTTTCGCGCTTCGGCATCCAGAACAACCAGATTCGCGTAACCTATCAGCGTAGCGGTCTAGGGTATAACGGCCGCCCGGAAGGGGCTGTCGTGACCGTTCGAATGGATGTTGTACGCACTGCCACCGATCTGCCAGTGGTTGGCGCACTGCTCAACACCGCCGGCATATCGTTTCCTCCGTTTACAGTCACCGCCACGTCCGAGGACCTTCGGAACTCGCCGCTAGCCTCTCCGCCTGTACAATGTCCATGATGTTAAAGCTGGGTGCTGCATGAATGCCAATCCCGGAGCAAGTGGCCGCTCCCGCATCCTTATCTGTTCACGCGACCCCGACGCGATCCGGGTCATGGAGGGTGTCTTTTCTTCATTGGCGGCCTATGACACCGTTATCGAGCCGCTTGAGCCTCTACTGAGCCGCAAGACGATCGAGACGGATGGTTTTGACGCCGCCATCGTAGACATAGCCAACGGTGCCATCCTGGATGATCCCCGCTTTGCCGAATTTCGTGGAAAACTTGGACGATCGCCGGTCATTTTCATCTCGAGCGAACTGCCGACCGAGCGCATGCGTCAACTCATCAGGTTGGACGGGACCGATTGGTTGCCCAAGCCGCTGCAGACGCGTGCTCTGATCGATACTGTAAATTCCGTCACCCAACGCCTGAAGGCCAACGGCAACCGTGTTTACGCAGTGCTACCATGCGGAGGTGGTTCCGGTGGCACATGCGTTTCGATAATGCTCGCCTATTATCTGAGCCGGGCACACAAACGCAGCCAACCAAGCGCGGCCCTATTCGATCTCGATTTCTCCCGGGCGGCTGTATCGGCTTACCTGAATTCGGACAGCAATTACGACCTGACTGAGGTTCTGGGGCGGCCCGACCGTATCGACCTGGAGTTCATCGACATCATCAAGCGAAAGCATCACGCGGGTTTTTCCATTTTCTCTCATGAAAGCCCCGCGCTGATGACCCATACCCAGGGCGCGGAAATCGTTTTGCGCATGCTCGACATCGTCGCTTTCCAGCACGACCACACCGTTGTCGATCTTACTTCGTGCGAGGCGAAATGGACGCAACAGGTGCTTGCCGCGGTAAACCGCGTCGTTATCGTGACGACCAATTCAATCCCGTCTTTGCAGCGGGCTAAGGATCTCGTCCGGCGCGTGTCCGAGACCCGCGGCGATGGGAGGGATGTCGCCGTCGTCATCAATAAGGTTCACGGTGGTCTCTTCAACCCGGGCATAAAGAAAAAGGACATCGTTCATATTTTCGGCCAGACACCGGTGACGGTGCTGCCCCACGAATTCCAGGTGCTAACAGAAGCGCTCAATCGCGGCGTGCTGCCGATTGACGTCAACCAGCGATCGGCTTTTTGTGGCCGCATTAAGCAGGTCGCGGACGAGGTGCGCGCAGCGGCGCAAGTCGCCCTATGAAAGCTAGTCATCCGGTTCCTCGGCGGTACATGTTCCGCATTGGGCTTTCCGGTGCGGCCACATTCCTGTTCGGGGCGTCGTCTTCGCAAGCGGCCAAGGTTCCGCGCAGCCACGGTCCCTCGACCAGACGGATCGTAAACCTGACGACACGCGAGAAGTCTGGCACAATCCTTATCTCGAACGGCGGGCGAACCCTCGACGTGGTTCGCGACGCCGGGTCCGTCGAGCGCTATGCCATCGGCATCGGCCGGCCCGGCTTCGCTTGGACCGGGATCGTCACGGTTGGCGCGAAATCCGAATGGCCGTCCTGGACGCCGCCGGCTGAGATGCGGCGGCGGCAGCCCGAACTCCCGGATATGGTCCCTCCAGGGCCATTCAATCCACTAGGGGCCAGGGCGCTGTATCTCTACCGGTCCGGCCATGACACGCTGTTCCGGATCCATGGAACCAATGACGCGGCCGCGATCGGCGGCTACGTCACATCCGGCTGCTTTCGCATGACCAACGCCGATATCCTGTACCTTTATCCGCGTGTGCCTATCGGCACAAAAGTGATCGTTCGGGCGTAGCTACATGAAAGGCTCTGTGTCTGATGAGTGAGAATGGCGCTTTCCGACGCTTCTTCCGGCCGAATGCGGTTTCGGCAGCTTCTGCGGAGAACCCGCTGCAGTCGTTGCTGGCGGCAGCCGAAAGCCCGCAACCGCAAGAGACCGCGACCGAGCCGGGCGCTCCGGTCGGAGCCACAGACCAGTTGAAGCGGGAGATGGTCGAGCAGCGCGTCGCTCTTCACCGGTTTCTGCTCGACCGGGTCAACCTGAGTTTCCTCGACACGATGGACGGCGAGGAACTGGTCGAGGAAATCAGGCCGCTCGTACGCGAATATGTACGTGACCGGAACCTGCCGATGAGTTCGCGCGAACTGGACGCGCTTATCCTCGACACGACCAACGAGATGCTCGGGTTGGGTCCCCTCGAACCGCTTCTGAAGGACGACACGATCGCCGACATCCTGGTCAACAGCTACGATCAGGTCTTCATCGAACGCGCGGGGCAGTTGGAAGAGACCGACATCCAGTTCAAGGACGAAGACCACCTGATGCGCATCATCACCAAGATCGTGTCGGCGGTGGGGCGGCGAGTCGACGAATCTTCGCCTCTGGTGGATGCCCGCCTTCACGACGGCTCTCGCGTCAACGCCGCCGTACGCCCGGTGGCGATCGACGGCCCGATGGTATCCATCCGCAAGTTTTCGAAACGTCCCTATACGCTTGAACGGCTGGTTTCCGGCAATTCGATGGCCAACGGCATGCGCCTGCTTTTGACAGCAGCTGTGAAGGGGCGGAAATCCATCATTGTCTCGGGCGGCACGGGGTCCGGTAAGACGACGATGCTTAATGCACTTTCGTCGCAGATTTCAGGCAGGGAACGGTTGATCACCATCGAGGACGCTGCCGAACTGCAGCTCCAGCAAAAGCACGTATGTCGTCTCGAGACCAAGCCCCCGACCCTTGACGGGCGTAACGAGGTCCGCCAGCGCGAATTGCTCAAGAATGCCCTGCGTATGCGCCCCGATCGCATAATCATCGGCGAAGTGCGTAGTGAAGAAGCCTTCGACATGCTCCAGGCCATGAACACTGGCCACGAAGGGTCCATGTGCACGATCCACGCGAATACGCCGCGCGACGCGCTCTCGCGTCTGGAACAGATGATTGGCATGGCGGGGATGCCGATGTCCCAGATAAGCATCCGCCAACAGGTCGCGTCTGCCATCGACCTGATAGTGCAGGTCGAGCGGCTACACGATGGCTCGCGCAAGCTGGTTTCGATTTCCGAGGTCACCGGCATGGAGAACGAGGTGATCCAGATGCAGGAAATCATGGCGTTCCGCAAACTCGGCGTGGACGAAGGTGGCAAGGTGCGCGGGCAGTTCATCGCGACGGGCATTCGCCCGCGCTTCCTTGAGCAAGTCGCAGAGTTTGGCTTGCAGTTACCTGACGAGATTTTCGACCCGAGCAGAAGATTGAGCTGAGCCGATGCAGACGCTCTTCATCTATTTCGCGGTGTTCGTCGCGGTCCTGATCGCGGTGGATGCGCTGTTGCGGTTTCTGCGAACCTCGATGGAGAAACAGAAGTCTATTAATTATCGAATGAGCCTGCTGAAAGGAGATTCCGATCGGACTGTCGTTTACCGCCAGATGCTGAAGGAGCGCGGCCTTGACTATGGCTTGAAACACTCAGCGACCAATACCATCAAACGCTACGTTTCTCAGTCTGGCCTGCGCCTTGAACTGGGACGTGCGGCCTTCTATTCGACGGCTGTGTGCGTGGTGCTCTTCATGCTTGCCATGCCTTTGGGTCCCGGCTTGGCGATCTCGGCCGTGGGTGCGGTTTCCGGCACCGCGCTTGCGTGGGTTGCGCTGGTTGCCCGCAGGAGGCAGCAGCGCATCAGGCGCTTCATCACTCAACTTCCCGAAGCCCTTGACGTGATCGTCCGCAGCCTGGCTGCCGGGCATCCGCTGCCGGTTTCCATCGCGTTGGTCGCGCGAGAAATGCCCGATCCTATTGGCTCGGAGTTCGGGATGATGTCGGATGAACTGACCTATGGGACCGACATCGACACGGCGACCCGCAACATGGCCACCCGCGTTGGCGCGGAGGAAATCAACCTTTTGGCGATCTCGCTTACGGTGCAGCGCGGGGCAGGTGGCAACCTGGCGGAAATCCTGGCGAACTTGGCGGACATGGTCCGCCGGCGAACCATGCTGAAGGCAAAGATCAAGGCGATCTCAGCCGAGGGCAGAATGACATCATGGTTCATGTTGCTGTTCCCATTTGGCCTCTACGGCATGCTGAAGCTGCTGAAGCCCGATTATTTCGAGCCGCTTTGGCAAAGCGGATATGGGAACATGTTCCTCATGAGCGCGGCGGCACTTATGCTGATCGGTATGGCAATCCTGCGTAAACTCGTAAATTTCGATTACTAGGAACCACAGTGAACGAAATATCCATCCTTCTCGCCACATTCGCGTCGGTCCTGATTGCCAGCGTCCTGACATTCAACTACGTCGCTTCACGGCGTGAGGTACGTGCGCGCTTGACACAAGCCACCTCCGACGCCTCGGTAGAGGAACTCCCGATAACCGACCTCAGGGGCTTGCCGATAACCGAGGCCGAACTGCTTCGCAATTATTTCGCGGTGGTGCGCAGCGACAAAGACCCCAATTCTCTACAAAACCGCCTGATATGCGCTGGCTACTTTTCGCCCAATGCGGTTCGCGTTTTCCAGCTTATTCGCGTGCTGGTGAGCCTGGCCGTATTCAGCTCGGTCGTATTCGGCGCGAGTTACTTTTTCCCCGAATTGTCACGGCTCTCTCTACTCATATACGGTCTGTTTCCGGCGGGATTCGCCTTCTTCTTATGCGCCGTCGTGTTGGAGATGCGTGGTAACAAGTGTGAAGTGATCTACCGTCGTCTCTTTCCCGATTTCATGGATATGCTGATTGTCTGCGTTGACGCCGGCATGAGCGTAGAAGCGGCCATCGACAGGGTATCGAAAGAGTTCCTCAAATCCACGAGTAAGGATTTCGGCCTACATCTGGCAATCATGATGCTCGAAATGCGAGGAGGGCGGCGCCTCAGAGATGCGCTCGCCCTCTTTTCCAAACGACTTCGTATAGAAGAGGCTCAGGCACTCGCAACGCTGTTCAGACAATCGGAAGAGCTTGGGGCGAGTGTCACCAAGACGCTTAGGGTGTTTAGCCAGGAAATGCGTGACAAGCGTATGATACGAGCCGAAGAGAAGGCCAACGCACTGCCCTTCAAGATGCTATTGCCTCTGGCAGGATTTCTGTTTCCGATCAGCGTGCTTATCGTCCTGGTCCCCATCCTGATGCGAGTAATATCCTTATTGAAGAGTATGGCGCCGGGCTGAATGGCCGCCAACCCGGAAACACACCAGTGGGGAAAGCGCTGCTGGATGGCCTGCTGCCGGTTTCGTGGACACCGAGATGAGGTATTTGACGGAACTGGAGAGTGGGAATGCAGAGACGGAAGTTCAGCCGCGAGTTCAAGCTTGAGGCGGTGAGGCTGGTAAAGGATCGGGATGTTTCGGTGGCTCAAGCCGCCTGCGATCTGGACCTCGATGAGAACGTGTTGCGCAAGTGGGCTCGGGAGGCTAGCTGCGGTCCGCAGCATGCGTTTCCTGGCCACGGACAGATGAAGCCTGAGCAGCAGGAGATCGACCGGCTGCGTAAGGAAGTGGCGAAGCTGAGTACGCCTCCGAGGGCGGCCGCCTTGCGGTAATTTTGATGCCGTAGCTGACTGTCAGTATGGA
>NZ_JBHRTK010000002.1:0-169631 GCF_042646345.1 Aquamicrobium soli
CCGCATGGGGGCGCTCTTCGGTCGTGCGGGCACTGTCTTTGCGCTGTTGACGGCGCTTGCGGTTTTTTCCGGCTGCCAGTCGTCGAGCCCCTCGGGGGCGCTCGAAAGCGTAGCGCCGCCTGCGGACGCCTCGACGCCTGTCGACCCGCCGAGCGCGGGGCAGGGCGCGCAGATCGCCTTGTTCATGGATGCCGGCATGGGCGGGGCCGCGGATGACTATCGCGATGGCGCCCTGCTGGCGGCGAAGGCGCTCGGCGGCGGCACCCTGGCGCTGACGGTACATGACCTTCGCGGAAAACCGGGCGATACCGCTGCCCAGGTGAAGGGGCAGCTGGCCGCGGATACGCGGTTTCTCATCGGCTCGCCGTCGCTCGGCAAGGCCTTCAAGGGCGTGGCCGCCAATCCGGCCGTCGTGCTTCTGGGCAGCGAGCCCCAGCCGGGAAGCGTGGCCATCGTCTCGGACGAGATCGATGCGGCGCTGGAGGCCGCGACCTATGCCGCAGGCCAGGGCCAGTCGAAGGTCATGGTGGTGGCGACACGCCCGTTGAGCAAGGCGCAGGAGCAGCGCTTGCGCGCCGGCATGACGAAGGGCGGGGCGCAACTGCTGGGGATCGTGACCGATCCCGGTTCCAGCGCGGGTCAGAAAAGCCTGGAAAAGCTTGGGGAGACCCAGGCGATGCTGCTGCTTGGCGCGGAGGCGCCGAGCGTCGTGGCACCGGCGCTGCGGCAGCGCGGCGGGTTGGGTGCGCAGGTTCCGTTCTTGGGCAGCCACGCCTGGCCAAGCGGCAGCTATGGCGAGCCGGCGCTGGAGGGTTCGCTGCTGGCGCTGATTGACCAGACGTCGCTGAAGCGGATTTCAAAGCGTTTCGAGCAGGCCTACGGGCGGCCGCTGTCGCTTGAAGCGGCGTATGGCTTCGATGCCGTCGCCGTCGCCGCGGGCCTTGCCCGGACGAAGGGCGGCCAGACCATATCGGCCGACGCCCTGCGCGGCTCGGCCGGTTTCGCCGGCGCCACCGGCGTCTTCCGCTTCGGGCCGGACGGCCGTGTCGAGCGGCGCCTGGCCATCTATCGGCTCAAGGGCGGCAAGCCCACCCTGCAACGGTCAGCGCCTGCCGGCTTCTGACGGGCAGGGATCGGTCGGGCGGTGAAAATGCCGCGCAGGCAAGCAAGGCCAGCGCTGGTCGCCAAAGCCGCAAGAGACGAGATCGCGCACAAGCGAGCCGTTGGCAGAAACTTCTGCAACGCCCGGCATTCGTGAGTCCATGGAAAGACTGGTACGCCCAACGGGACTCGAACCCGTGTCGCCGCCGTGAAAGGGCGGTGTCCTGACCGCTAGACGATGGGCGCGCTCAGTTGCAGCGGCTTATAGTGGGGCGAATGCAAACGGGCAACCCGTCTGCCGCGCTTCATGCAACTTTTTTCCACAGCCAGGCGCCGCGCTTGCAAAGACCAGCCGTTCCCGGCCGTAACAGGGCCGGTCAGCGGCGGCATTGCCTGCTTTGCGTGCGATAAAAGCTATTTGCGGCGACGGCAGCGCCAGTTCCAGTCGCGCTCGGGGCCGACGTCGATATGCACCGATTCGGTGTGGCAGTAGGTGCCGACGCCGCCACGTCCGGGCATGGAGCGCACGTAGCTCGCCAGTTCCCATTTGCTCACGCCGGGGATCTGGACGTCGGCTGCCGCGCAGTACATGTGCAGGGAGTTGCGCGCACCATTGGCGCGGCGGTTGCGATTCGGGTCGCGGAAGCCGGAGGTGACGATCATCTTCTTGCCGTAGCGGGCCTCGATCATCTTGAGGACGCGAACCAGCGACGGTTTCAGGCAGGCGACGTCGACGCTTTCGGTCTGCTTCAGCAGGCCGTTGGGCGCCAGTCGCGCCAGCCCGGCGGCGGACGCTACCTGATAGAGACCGGCGCCTTCGTCTTCATGCAGGTCGACGTCGCTTTCGTCGTCGATGCCGGACTTGCGCCTGATCTCGAACAGGGCCGTCTGGCGCACGCCGGGCAACGAGCCGTTGATCGAGGCGCGGTTTATTTCGTTGGCATCAACGATGAGCGGCTTCTCGCTGACCTCGACGGAAGCCAGGACCGGCTTCACCGCCTCTCGCGCCGGGTTGATCTCGACCACGGCAGGAGCGGGCGCTTCCGTGCGCGAGCCTCCGAACAGCGAGGCGAGGAACCCCTTCTTCTTCGGTGCGGCGTAAGCCTGCGGCTGCGGCTTTGGCGTCTCGCTGGCGGCGGCAAGCGCGGTATCGTTCGAGGCGGCCGACGGCTGCGTAGCCTCGGGCTGCGGCGCGGACGCCGCGGCGGCGGTCTGGGCGGCCGGTTGCTGCGCGCCGGCCTGCAAGGGCGCCGGCGTGCTGCCTGCAATGGTGTCGGCTCCGGCCGCTTCGGCGACCATGAAGCCGGCGCCGGGGCTGGGCGTGGGCAGGTAAGCGACTTCGGCCGGCAATTCGGTATTGCCTTCGGCCGTCATGAGGGTTTGTTCGCTGGTTGCGGCGGGCGCTTCGGAAGAGGCGACGGCGTCGGGCGAGGCCTCGGACGCGGCGGCTGTCGGCGCATTCGCCGCGTAGCCTGGCATGCCGGTGGACATCTCGGTCATGCTGGTGGAGGTGCAGGAGGCCAGGAGCACGGAAAAAAGCGCGGCCAGAACGGCGCGGCCCTTCCCCTTCGCAAGGCGCGATCCTGCTGGTTTCAAACTACAGTTCCCCTCACTGTCGGCGCCATGCCTAGTCGTCGGCCGTTGAAGCGATGCCCGTCGGAAACGCCAGGCTCCAAAAACCGGAAGCCAGACCTGTGTCAAACAGGCAACCCCCGAAATAAATTCGCAAAAACGCGCAGATTCGGGCCGCCCGTGTATTGACGCTACCTTTCGCCAGCTTTTGGCGACCCGTCAACTCACCGCACATTACAGAATGTTACACGCGCACCTTCACGTAGCTTCCCGGCGCGTCGCCGAGAACTGTCAGGTTGTCGCCTGGCATGCGTGCGGCAACGCGCCGGTTGTCCTGGCGTTCGATCCAGTTTTGCCAGTGCGGCCACCAGGAGCCGGGGTTTTCCTGCGCTTTCGCGACCCAGTCCTGGAATTCGCCGACGGGCTTGCCGCCGGTGAAGTGCTGGTATTTGCCCGCTGCCGGCGGGTTCACGACGCCGGCGATATGGCCGGAGCCGGCCATCACGAACTCGACGTCGCCGCCGAAAAACCGGCTGCCGAGAAAGACCGAGCGTGCCGGGGCGATGTGGTCTTCCCGGGTGGAGAGGTTGTAGATGGGGATGGTGACGTCCGCGAGCGACACGGTACGGCCGCCCAGTTCCATCCGGCCTTGCGACAGGTTGTTCTCGAGATAGCAGTTGCGCAGGTAGAAGGAGTGGTTGGCGGCGGCCATGCGGGTGGAATCGGCGTTCCAGTAAAGCAGGTCGAAGGGCAGGGGGTCCTTGCCGCGCATGTAGTTGTTGACGACATAGGGCCAGATCAGGTCGCCGGAGCGCAGCATGTTGAAGGCCGTCGCCATCTTGGTGCCGTCGAGATAGCCCTTTTCGTTCATCGACCGCTCGACGGCGGCCACCTGGTCCTCGTCGACGAACACTTTGAGGTCGCCGGCATAGGTGAAGTCGACTTGGGTCGTGAACAGGGTGGCCGAGCGGATGCGGTGGTCGCCTTCCTGCGCCAGCAGCGCCAGCGCCGCCGCCAGCAGCGTGCCGCCGACGCAGTAGCCTATGGCATTGACCTCGTGCTCGCCGGTAGCCGTCTCCACGATGTCGAGGCCATATTGCAGGCCCTCGCGGATATAGGCCTCCCAATCCTTGGCGCCATGGCGCTCGTCGGGGTTGATCCACGAGATGACGAACACCGTATGGCCCTGCTCGATCGCCCAGCGGATGAAGGATTTCTGCGGGTTGAGGTCGAGGATGTAGAACTTGTTGATCCATGGCGGACAGATCAGCAGCGGCCGCTTCAGCACCGTTTCGGTCGCGGGGGTGTACTGGATGATTTCGGCGACGTCGCTGCGCCCCACCACCTTGCCGGGCGTCACGGCGAGATTGCGGCCGATTTCGAAGGTCGCGCTGTCGGCCTGCCGCAGCTTGAGGTCGCCCTTGCCGGCGGCGATGTCCTCGGCCAGCATCTTCATGCCACGCACCAGGTTTTCGCCGTTCGAGGCCACCGTCTCGCGAAACAGCTCGGGATTGGTGAGAATGAAGTTCGACGGCGAGATGGCGTTCGAGACCTGTTTGACGTAGAAGCCGGCCTTGTGGCGGGTATGCTCGTCCAGGCCTTCGGCGTGTTCGACCAGATCGGCAGCCCAGCGCGAGGTGACGAGATAAGTCTGCTTCAGGAAATCGAAGAACGCGTTGCGGCCCCATTCGGGGTCCAGGAACCGCTTGTCGCCGCGCTCGGGCTGGACCGCGTCGTCGGGCTGGTCATTGCCGCTGGCGCGCTGCACGGCGTTCGCCCACACGCCCATGTAGCCGGCGAAAAGACGCGTCTGCGCTTCGAGCGCGCGCTGCGGATCGGAAAGCCAGTATTCGGTGAGCTTGGAGAACGTCTTGACCATGTCGGCCGCCGGTTCGGCGACATGGTCGCGCACTTCGCCGCGCTCGCGCGGTTGGGCCCAGGCGGAGGCGGCCTTGCCGGCCTGCTCGACCATGCGCGCCACGTTGAGCGCGAAGCTTTCCGGGTCCTTCACCACATACTGGTCGACGGACGGGATTTCGGCGTCGGGCGTCTTGTGCGGGTCGCTTGCCTTTCCCATAGGATTAAGTGTTTCCTCCCGTCGCTGATGTTGCCATGTTATCACGGGACGGCAAGCCCGGTCCAATACGCACTACCTTGATCGCCAGGGAAACAATATGACCATTCGTACGGGGAATGCCCTCTTTTCAGGCGCCGGATTTTGCCGCGTCGCGGTCACCGCGGCCGTGCTGGCGGCGGGGCTGGCGGTCGCCGGTTGCGGCGGCGGCAGCGCGGCCGGCGAGGCGGTTCCCGTGGCGCAGGGCGCGCGCGACACCGGGACCTATCCCAACCTGAACATCAAGCCGGAAGTCGCGGCGCAACAGTTCACGGATGCCGAGAGGGACGCCAAGCTCAAGGAGCTTAAGGCCGTGCGGGACCGGGCGGCGGCTTCGCCGGGCGTGACGACGGAGGCGGCGGACGCGGCCGCGCTGGACAAACTGGCCAGGAATCACGCCGGCGACGCGCTCAAGCAAATCGAAGGCAAGTGCGATCCCGCACTCGACCCGACCTGCAAATGAGTCTATAGCCCGCGACAGGTCGGAACGCTGGGTTCCGCCTGTTTCGCTCGACGTCTGCTGCCGGGATTCGTCATGGAAGAATTTCACAAGGTTCGCCGCCTGCCGCCTTACGTTTTCGAACAGGTCAACCGGCTGAAGGCAGCCGCGCGGGCACGTGGGGCCGACATCGTCGACCTCGGCATGGGCAATCCCGACCTGCCGACGCCCAAGGCCATCGTCGACAAGCTGTGCGAGGTCGTGCGCGACCCACGCACGCACCGCTATTCCTCCTCGCGCGGCATTCCCGGCCTGCGCAAGGCCCAAGCCAATTACTATGCCCGCCGGTTCGGCGTGAAACTCAATCCCGACACCCAGGTGGTGGCCACCCTCGGCTCGAAGGAAGGCTTCGCCAACATGGCGCAGGCGATCACCGCGCCGGGCGACGTGGTGCTGTGCCCGAACCCGACCTATCCGATCCATGCCTTCGGCTTCATCATGTCGGGCGGCGTCATCCGCTCCATGCAGGTCGAGCCCGACGACGGCTTCATCCCGGCGCTGGAGCGAGGCGTCAAGCATTCGATCCCGAAGCCGCTGGCGCTGATCCTCAACTATCCGTCGAATCCGACGGCGCTGGTCGCCTCGCTCGACTTCTACAAGGACGTGGTGGCCTTCGCGAAGAAGAACGACCTCATCATCCTTTCCGACCTTGCCTATTCCGAGATCTATTTCGACGGCAACCCGCCGCCGTCCGTGCTCGAGGTGCCGGGCGCGATGGATGTCGCGGTCGAATTCACCTCGATGTCGAAGACCTTTTCCATGCCGGGCTGGCGCATGGGCTTTGCCGTCGGCAACGAGCGGCTGATCTCGGCGCTGACCCGGGTAAAGTCCTATCTCGACTACGGCGCCTTCACGCCGATCCAGGTCGCCGCTACCGCTGCGCTGAACGGCGATGGCTCCGACATCGCCGAGGTACGCGAGGTCTACCACAAGCGCCGCGACGTCATGGTCGATGCGTTCGGCCGCGCCGGCTGGGCCATTCCGGCGCCGGCGGCCTCGATGTTCGCCTGGGCGCCGATCCCGGAGGCATTCCGCCATCTCGGCTCGCTGGAATTCTCCAAGCTCCTGATCGAGCATGCCGACGTGGCGGTGGCGCCGGGCGTGGGCTTTGGCGAATACGGGGACGATTTCGTGCGCGTGGCGCTGGTCGAGAACGAGCATCGCATCCGCCAGGCCGCGCGCAACATCAAGCGCTTCCTGTCGACGAGCGCCAAGCCAACCGACAATGTGGTGCCGCTTTCCGCTCATCGCTGAGCCAGCCTTGCCGCATTTTGCCGAATTCGAATAGGGGACGCCGCCAGTCATGGCCGAAGCATTGCGTGTTGGAATTGCCGGATTGGGCACGGTCGGGGCCTCGGTGGTGCGCGTCCTGCACGACAAGGCGGCGGAACTTGCCCGCCAGTGCGGCCGCGCCATCGAGGTGGTCGCCGTATCGGCCCGCGATCCCAGGCGCGAGCGTGGCATCGATCTTGGCACTGCCAGCTGGTTCGACGATCCGGTAAAGCTTGCCCAGGCCGACGGCATCGACGTTTTCGTGGAACTGATCGGCGGCGACGAAGGCCCGGCGCGGGCCTGCGTCAAGGCGGCGCTGGAAGCCGGGCGGCATGTGGTGACCGCCAACAAGGCGCTGCTTGCCAAGCATGGCGTGGCGCTGGCCGAGATCGCCGAGAAGAAGGGCGTGCTGCTGAACTACGAGGCGGCGGTGGCCGGCGGCATCCCGGTCATCAAGACGATGCGCGAGGCGATGGCCGGCAACAGCATTTCGCGCGTGTTCGGCATCCTCAACGGCACCTGCAACTATATCCTCACCCGCATGGAGGCCGAGGGCCTTTCCTTCGAGGACTGTCTCAAGGACGCGCAGCGGCTCGGCTATGCCGAGGCCGATCCGACCTTCGACATCGAAGGCAACGACACCGCCCACAAGCTCTCCATCCTGACCAGCCTTGCCTTCGGCACGAAGATCGCCGCCGACAGCATCTATCTGGAAGGCATCTCCAACATCACGCAGGCCGACATCCGGGCCGCGGGCGAACTCGGTTACCGGATCAAGCTGCTCGGCGTCGCCCAGCGCACCGACAGCGGCATCGAGCAGCGCGTGCATCCGACGATGGTGCCGACCGCTTCCGTCATCGCGCAGGTCAACGGCGTGACCAACGCGGTCGCGATAGAGACCGACATTCTGGGCGAACTGCTGCTGTCGGGGCCGGGGGCAGGGGGCAACGCCACCGCGTCGGCCGTCATCGGCGACATCGCCGACATCGCCAAGAGCCGCCCCGGCTTCCAGCACGGACCCGTCTTCGGCCGGCCGGCGAAGGAGCTGGTGCCCTACAAGAAAGCGCAGATGCGCGCGCATGCCGGCGGCTATTTCATCCGGCTGACCGTGCATGACCGCATCGGCGTCTTCGCGGCGATCGCCAAGCGCATGGCCGAGAACGACATCTCGCTGGAATCGATCGTCCAGCATGCCGACGGGCTGGGCGCCGCCCAGCAGAAGACCGTCATCCTGGTCACGCATGAAACTACGGAGCAGGCGGTGCGCAAGGCCGTCGACAACGTAACCAGGGACGGTCACCTGACTTCGAAGCCGCAGGTCATCCGTATCGAGCGGGCCGGCTGATGAAGCTCATTTCTGGGCGGTGAAGTGGATTGCAGGGCACGGCCGTGCCCCTGCTGTGGAACTTTCGGCCCGGGAATGCCGTTATCTCCCTTGTTTGAAGTATCATTCAAGTGAGGGATAAATGGCCGCAAGTCTTTTGATCAGCGTTCTGATCACGTTTCTCGTCATCATTCTGGTTCTTTACCTCGTGCAACGGTTGCCCTTGGACGGGCGTACACGCCAGATCGTGCAGATCGTCGTTATCGTGATCGGTATCATTTCCTTGCTGAAATACCTGGCTGTTTTCTGATCCCTCGCCGGGTGGAACCAAAGCAGGCAGTCGCCGTTTTCGCGATGATGAGACAAGGAAAGGAATTCTAAATGGTCGACACCCCCAAGGCCGACGATGTCCAGGAAGCCATGAAGAAGCAGATCGCCGAGCTTCGCCGGGAGATGAACAAGATCAACAAGGCCCTGGCGGCGCGGGCCGAGGAAGTCTCGGAGGAAGCTTCGGGCTGGGTCAGCAGCGCTTCCGACAGCGCATCGAGGGCCGCGCAGCAACTGCGCAACAGGGCACAGACGGTTTCAGAAGCCGTCCAGGAAAACCCTGGCACCGTTTCCTCGGCGCTGGTTCTCGGCGGCGTCCTCGGCTTTGTCCTGGGAATGCTCGCCGGGCAGGCGTCCAATTCGCACGACCGGCGCTGGTATTGATCCGCCAACCGATCAGGGCGGCAAATTCCAGTACCTTCCCGGGAGAGCGTCGCCTATTGTAGGGCATGACGATTCATGGGCGGCCTGCCGGCGTGGGAGGCGACAAGCGGTATTTTCTCGATGTGCGGCGCTCGGCCACCGGTGTTTCCTGGCAACACCGGCTGACCGAGCGGCAGGACATGGGCGCGCTGGCCATCGCGCAGGCGCTCGGCGTTCCCGACGTGGTGGCGCGGGTGCTGGCCGGGCGCGGCGTCGATGCCGCGGGGGCTGAGCGGTTTCTCGACCCGACCATCCGCGACCTCTTGCCCGATCCGACCTCGCTGACCGACATGGAGAAGGCGGCGTCGCGGATCGCCGATGCGGTCGTCGCCGGAGAAAGGGTGGCGATCTTCGGCGACTACGATGTCGACGGGGCCGCGTCCTCGGCGCTTATGAAGCGGTTTCTCGACCATTTCGGCATCCAGTCGGAAATCTACATTCCCGATCGTATCTTCGAGGGCTACGGGCCTAATCCCGACGCGATGCGCGAACTCGTCTCGCGCGGGGCCGGCCTGATCGTCACGGTCGATTGCGGCACCAACAGCGCCGCTTCCATCGATGCGGCGAAGGCGGCGGGGACCGATGTCGTCGTGCTCGACCATCATCAGGTCGGCGGCGCGCTGCCGGCAGCGGCGAGCGCCGTCGTCAACCCGAACCGCGAGGACGACCTTTCCGGGCAGGGCCATCTGTGCGCGGCCGGCGTGGTGTTCCTGACGCTGGTGCAGACGGCAAAAAGCCTGCGCGAGCGATTGCCCGACGCGCCCCGGCCAGACCTGCTTGCCCTGCTCGACCTGGTCGCGCTCGGCACGGTCTGCGACGTGGTGCCGCTTACCGGCGTCAACCGCGCCTTTGTCGTCAAGGGCTTGCAGGTGGTGCGCCAGCAACGCAACGTCGGCCTGGCCGCGTTGACGCAGGTGGCGCGCATCGGTGAACCGGTCAGTCCCTTCCATCTCGCCTTCCTGATCGGGCCGCGCATCAATGCCGGCGGGCGCATCGGCGATGCGGCGCTGGGCAGCCGGCTGCTGGCCACCGACGATCCGGTCGAGGCGCGCACCATCGCCGAGACGCTCGACCGCCTGAACCAGGAGCGGCAGGCGATGGAGCAGGAGATGCTGGCCGAGGCGCGCGCCGAGGCCGATGCCGAAATCGCCGGGGGTGCCGGCCCCGCCGTGCTCGTCACCGCCAGCGACCGCTGGCATCCGGGCATCGTCGGCCTTCTGGCCTCGCGGCTGAAGGACCACGCGCGCCGGCCGGCCTTCGCGGTTCACTTCAATGCCAACGGCACCGGTACCGGGTCGGGCCGCTCGATCACCGGTTTCGATCTCGGCCGACTGGTGCGCGCGGCCGCCGAGGCCGGACTGCTGGTCAAGGGCGGCGGCCACGCCATGGCGGCCGGCATCACCGTGGAGCGGGACAAGCTCGGCGCGCTGCGGGCGTTCTTCGAGGAGCACGCCGCCGAAGACGTTTTTCGTCTCCAGGGCGAGGAGGCGCTGTCGATAGACGCGGCGCTCGCGGCCGAGGGGGCGACGCTCGACCTGCTCGATTCGCTCGAAAAGGCCGGGCCGTTCGGGGCCGGCCATGTGGCGCCGGTTTTCGTGCTGCCGCGCCACCGGCTGGCCGATGCGCGCCTGGTCGGGACGAACCACATTCGCGTCGAACTGCAATCGCAGAGCGGCGGGCGCGTACAGGCGATCGCGTTCCGGGCGGCCGATACCGCGCTGGGCGATTTCCTGCTCGGCAACCGTGGCCAACTGGTCCACGTCGCCGGATCCCTGTCGGGAAACTACTGGAACGGCAGCCGCACCGTGCAGTTGCGCATCATCGACGCGGCGCTTGCCTGAAGGTCAGAGCGTCGCCTGGAGCCGTTCGAGCTCGGCGATCTGCACCATGGTGGTCTCGTAGCCGATCTGGATCGCTTCGCTGGCGCGGTGGAATTCGGTCATGCCGATATGGCCGAGCTTCGGGTAGAGCGACAGATCGGGCGGGTCGCCGGCGAGCCTTGCCCGTGAAATGCGGTCCTGGATGATGTTGAAGGCATCGACCATCACGCCGGTGATGCCGAGGCGGCTTTCCTTGGCTTCCGCTTCGCTTTGCGCGCGCGGCGAGGCCGGCGCCATGTTCGCCACGGCCAGTTCTCCGGCATTGTGCCGGATCACCGCCGAGCGGCCGAAATTGTCGTAGGCCAGGTTGACGGCGACGACCAGCGGCTGCTCGTACGCGCGGCAGACCGGAACCGGCACCGGATCGACCAGCGCGCCGTCCACCAGGGTGCGGCCGTTGCAGGTCACCGGCTCGAACACGCCGGGCAGCGCATAGGAGGCGCGCATGGCGGTAACCAGCGAGCCGCTGGTCAGCCAGATCTCGTGGCCGGTGCGGATTTCGGAGGCGACGGCGACGAAGGGTTTGGGCAGGTCCTCGATCAGCGTGCCGTCGAGGCGATCGCGCAGGCGTGCGTCGAGTTTCATGCCGCCGAACAGGCCGTTGCCGCGCAGATTGAGGTCGAGCAGGCCGAAAATGCGCCTTTTGGTCAGGCTGCGGGCGAATTCCTCGAGCTGGTCGAGCTTGCCGGCGAGATAGCAGCCGCCGACGAGTGCGCCGATCGAGGTGCCGGCGATCATCGATATCTCGATGCCGGCTTCGTCCATGGCGCGCAGGACGCCGATATGCGACCAGCCGCGCGCGCAGCCGCCGCCCAGCGCCAGGGCTATTCCGGTTTTTCCGGCTCTGCGGGTAACGGCGACGCCTCCGGCCGAGGCGGGGCCGTTGGCCTCCTTCAGGTCTGGTTTACTGCGCAATGACGCCCAGTCGAGCATCACGATCTCCTTGTCCCATGTTCACCCTAGCATCGTTGGCGTGTCGAAACAGTGAACATTGGTTCAGGTTGCACCAGACTGTCGGCTAGATGCTTCGATACGTCTTTTGCGGGTCGAACAGCGGCTTTGCGCCGTCCATGGTAAGCTTGGCCTGGCCATCGGCCATTTCCACCGTCCGGTAGAAGCAGGAACGCCGCCCGGTATGGCAGGTTGCGTCGTGGCCCAACACATTCACGCGCAGCCAGACGGCATCCTGGTCACAATCCGTGAGCACGGATACGACTTCCTGCACGTTGCCGGAGGTTTCGCCCTTCTTCCACAGCGCCTTGCGCGAGCGCGACCAATAGTGCGCGACGCCGGTTTCCAGTGTCAGCGCCAGCGCCTCGGCGTTCATGTGGGCGACCATCAGGAGCATGCCGTCGGCGGCGTCGGTGACGACGGCCGTGACGAGGCCATTGGCGTCGAAGCGCGGCGAAAAGACGCTGCCTTGCTCCAGTTCGCTCTTGTCCTTCGGGGCCGGGGGGAAATTCAGTACCGTCATCGCCGGCCCTTCTCCTGGCTGGTCTATTTGGCGCCGCGAACGAGGTTGATGAAGCGCGCCTGTTCTTCCGGGTTGTCCTTGAGCACGCCCGTAAAGGTGGAGGTCAGCGTCGTCGAACCCTGCTTGCGGATGCCGCGCATGGCGATGCACATATGCTCGGCCTCCAGGATGACGGCGACGCCGCGCGGTTTCAGCACGTCCTGGATGACGCCGGCGATCTGCGCGGTCATGGCTTCCTGCGTCTGCAGGCGATGAGCGAAGATTTCGACCACGCGGATGATCTTCGACAGGCCGACGACCTTGCCGTCGGGCAGGTAGCCGACGTGCGCCTTGCCGATGATCGGCACCATGTGGTGCTCGCAGTGCGAATGGAACTCGATGTCCTTGACGATGACGAGGTCGTTGTAGCCCGCCACCTCCTCGAAGGTGCGGCCAAGTTCCTCGGCGGGGTCCATGTGGTAGCCGGAGAACATTTCGCGATAGGCCTTGGCGACGCGCTTGGGCGTGTCGAGCAGGCCTTCGCGGTCCGGATTGTCGCCGGTCCAGCGCAGCAGCACGCGCACCGCGGCTTCCACCTCGGCCTGGCTCGGCCGGCCCTTGTCGTGGGTTTCGGGCTTGTCGGTCTGCGACGAGAATTTCTTGATTACGGCATCCATAGAAGGTGTCTCCCGTAGTCCCCCTCGGTGGAGGGACGAGTTGAACGGACCACAGCCTTTACGGATCTCCTGAAATGGGCCCGAAAGCGGCGTGACATGGTTCCGGTCAATAGACGCTGCGTTTGCCTTGTCGTTCCCGGACCATGAGCATTATATAGAGATCGGCGTCGCGAATGAAAGATGTGCAAGCGGCAATCGCTGCTCATCCGGCGGCGCGGGAGCGCGGGATCGTGATCGACGACATCTATAATGCGAAAATTCTCGGGTTTGCCGGCAATATCGAACGCATCGGCCGGCTCGAACACCCCGACGCGACGGCGAAGGCGCACTCCAAGCTTTGCGGCTCTACCGTCACGGTCGACCTTTCGATGGAAAACGGCGTCGTCACCGACTTTGCCCACGATGTGAAGGCATGCGCGCTGGGGCAGGCGTCGTCCTCGATCATGGCGCGGCATGTGATCGGCGCGAGCGCCGAGGAATTGCGCGCGGTGCGACAGACCATGCAGAAGATGCTGAAGGAAAACGGGCCGCCGCCGGAAGGCCGGTTCGCGGACCTGAAATATCTGGAACCGGTGCGCGACTACAAGGCGCGCCACGCGTCCACCATGCTGACCTTCGACGCGGTGGTGGACTGTCTCGACCAGATCGAGAAGAGGCAGGCCGAAGAGGCGGCCTGAGCCGCCTCCCGGCTTTGTCGGATCGGCTTCAAGCCGCTTTTTCCTTTTGCGAGAGCATGTCGCGCACCATCGGGATGACCTTGGTGCCGTAGAGTTCGATGCTCTTCATCATCTTCTCGTGGCTCGTGGTGCCAGACGAATATTTCAGGTCGAAGCGGTCGTTGCCCAGCGCGCGCACGGTCGCGGCGATCTTCTTCGCCACCGTTTCCGGCGAGCCGGCATAGGTCGAGCCGTGCTCGATCTCGCGGATGAAGCTGTCCTTGGTCGTCTCCGGCCAGCCGCGTTCGCGCCCGATGCGGTCGTGCATGGCCTTGTAGCCCGGCCACAGTTCCTCGCGCGCCTGTTCGTCGGTTTCGGCCACGTAGCCGGGCGAATGCACGCCGAGCGGCATCGGGCCGGTGCCCATCTGCTGTTGCGCCCTGCCGTAGAGCTCGACGAAGGGCAGGAAGCGCTTCGGGTCGCCGCTGATGATGGCGAGCGTCATCGGGATCTTGTAGTGGACCGAGCGCACGACCGATTCCGGGCTGCCGCCGACCCCAATCCAGGCGCTCAGCCGGCCATGCTCGATCTCGGGATGCACGGTGACCCCCTTGAGCGGCGGCCGCAGCTGGCCTTCCCAGTCCACCGGGCCGTTTTCCAGCAGCGCGGCGAACAGGTCGAGCTTTTCGTTGAACAGGACCTCGTAGTCGTTGAGCTTGTAGCCGAACAGCGGGAAGGACTCCGTGAAGGAGCCGCGGCCGAGGATGACTTCGGCGCGCCCGTTCGACAGCGCGTTGACGGTCGAGAACCGCTCGAACACCCGGATCGGATCGTCGGAAGACAGCACGGTGACGGCCGAGCCCAGCTTGATGCGTTTCGTGCGCGTCGCGATGCCTGCCAGCACGACCTCGGGCGCCGAAACCGCGAAATCGGAGCGGTGGTGCTCGCCGACGCCGATGAAATCGACGCCGGTCTCGTCCGCGAGGATGGCTTCGTCCACGACGTTGCGGATGACTTGCGCCTGCGACAGCAGCTTGCCGTCGGCATCGACCGTGACGTCGCCAAAGGTGTCCATCCCGAATTCAATTGCTTTGGTCATGGTCATTCTCGTTCCGCGGGTTTCCGGTCGAGCCGGTCGCGTGAGGGCGCTTCGCCGGATGATTCCTGTGACGCGCCGAACTGTTTGACGAGCAAGATAGGATCGGCGGCGCTGATGTTCAAACTGAACGAACAGCACTCACTGTTCGATAAAATTTGACGGTGAAGGCGGCCTCGCATGGCGGCTGCGAAGGGCTTATGATGTGGCGGAGGCGTCATGAACGAACACTACCAGCACCGGCACAAGGCTTATTCCCGCAACTGGGGCGGTCCCTGGCGCAAGACGCCGGGCAGGGTGCTCGGCACGGCCCTGGTGCGGCTTTATCAACTGACCTTGTCCGGCTTCGTCGGCAATTCCTGCCGGCACATGCCGACCTGTTCGGAATATGCCTATGAGGCGATCGCGAGGCATGGGCTGTGGGCCGGCGGCTGGATGGGCCTGTTCCGGGTGGCACGCTGCGGCCCCGGCGGCACCAGCGGCATCGACAACGTCGCCGAGGTGCTTTCGCCGCGCTATCGTTGGTTCACGCCCTGGCGCTACCGCGAGATCGGCCGCAGGGCCGGCGGCAATCGTTAATATTGCGCTCATTTTTTATTAGCGAACCGTTACCATAGTGGGGCCGGAAGCCGCGTCCGTTTTGCGGTTTCGGCAGATTTTTGTTTTCCCATAAGCGGATTTCGATCGGGGAGAGGTGGATGCTGGTTGGTTGTGCGCGCAGGCGGCTCCGTCGCGGCTTGGCCGCATTGGCCGTGGCGGGGGCGGTGGTGCTCAGCGCCGGCGCAGCCATGGCCAAGACCTCGTGGGCAGTGCTCGATGCCGACAGGGGCGTCTTCGTTGGGGAGGACGGTGGCCGCCGCGTCCAGCCGCCGGCCTCGCTCGCCAAGATGATGACCATCTATCTGGTGTTCGAGGCGATCCGCGACGGCCGCCTGCACTGGAACGACCGGATCGTGGTGTCGCGCAACGCGTCCCGCAAGATTCCGACCAAGCTCTGGGTCAAGCCCGGCAGTTCCATCACCGTCAGGGAGGCGGTGAACGGCATGATCGTCGTTTCCGCCAACGACGCGGCAGCGGCCATCGGCGAGCACCTGGCCGGCTCCGAAGCCGCCTTCGGCCGGCTGATGACGCGCAAGGGCAAGAGACTGGGGCTGAAGCATACGGTTTTCACCAACCCGTCCGGCCTGACCGACGGACGCAGGCAGACGACCACGGCACGCGACATGGCCTTGCTCGGGCTTGCCCTGCAGCGTGATTTTCCGAAGGAATACCGGCTGTTCTCGCAGCGCTCCTTCGTCTTTCGCGGCAAGCGGCGGCGGGGCCACAACAACCTCATGTACCGCTATGACGGCGTCGACGGCATCAAGACCGGCTACACGAGCGCTGCCGGTTTCAATCTGGTGAGTTCGCTCAACGTCAACGGCGGCCATCTGATCGGGGCGGTGCTTGGCGGCAAGACGGCGCGCCAGCGCGATAACCGCATGGCGGCCCTGCTCGACCGTTTCCGCAAGACCAAGGCCAAGGCGTCGCCGCCGATTGCCGCGCGGGTGCCGCTGCCGACGCCCCGGTCGGCCGTCGAGCTTGCGATGGCCGAAGAAGCGCCGATCGAGCAGGGCGACGGCGGCTTTGCCGTGCCGGCCTTTTCGGCCTGGAGCATCCAGATCGCCGCCCTGCCGACTGAGGGTGCGGCGCGCGCGCTGCTGGACAGGGCGAGCGGCCTGGTCCGTTCCCTTCATGCCGACGCCGTAGCGCAGGTGGAGCCGACCAGGCGCGGCGGCAAGACGCTCTATCGCGCCCGCTTCGAAGGCTTCGCGGACAGCGAGGCCGCCGCTTGGGCCTGTTCCGTGCTCAAGCAGAGAAAGCTCGACTGCATCACCGTGGAAGCGCCCTGAGGCAGGGCTTTGGCGTGGCGATGCCTGCGCGCGCCTTTACTCCGGCATGAACTGACACTATCAGACCGGCAGCGGCGCGTGTGGCGCCGCGTCGAACCCACCCGCGCTCGTTTGCGGGACTGGACAGGAGAAGAAGATGTCGAACGTTTCCCTCACATTTCCCGATGGCTCGGTGCGCGAATACGACGCCGCCATGACCGGCGCCGCCCTTGCCGAATCCATTTCCAAGTCGCTGGCCAAGAAAGCCGTCGCCTACACCTTCGATGGCGAGCTGCGCGATCTTTCCGACCCGTTGCAGCAATCCGGCAAGGTCGAGATCGTCACCCGCGACGACCCGCGCGCGCTGGAACTGATCCGCCATGACAGCGCGCACGTGCTGGCCGAGGCGGTGCAGGAATTGTGGCCGGGAACGCAGGTCACCATCGGCCCGGTGATCGAGAACGGCTTCTATTACGACTTCGCCCGCAACGAGCCGTTCACGCCCGAAGATTTCCCGGTGATCGAGAAGAAGATGCGCGAGATCATCCAGCGCAACAAGCCGTTCACCAAGGAAGTATGGTCGCGCGACAAGGCCAAGCAGGTGTTTCGCGACAAGAGCGAGGCCTACAAGGTCGAACTGGTCGAGGCGATCCCGGAGGACCAGGACCTCAAGATCTATCATCAGGGCGACTGGTTCGACCTGTGCCGCGGCCCGCACATGGCCTCTACCGGCCAGATCGGCAACGCCTTCAAGCTGATGAAGGTGGCCGGCGCCTATTGGCGCGGCGACAGCAACAATCCGATGCTGACGCGCATCTACGGCACCGCCTGGGCCAACCAGGAACAGCTCGACCAGTATCTGCACATGCTGGAAGAGGCCGAGAAGCGCGACCATCGCCGGCTTGGCCGCGAGATGGACCTGTTCCATTTCCAGGAAGAAGGGCCGGGCGTCGTCTTCTGGCACGCCAAGGGCTGGAAGATGTTCCAGAACCTGATCGCCTATATGCGCCGCCGCCTCGGCGACGACTATCAGGAGGTCAACGCCCCGCAGGTGCTCGACAAGAGCCTGTGGGAGACGTCCGGCCACTGGGGCTGGTATCAGGAGAACATGTTCGCGGTGAAGTCGGCGCACGCCTTCACCCATCCCGATGACCCGGAAGCCGACCAGCGCATCTTCGCGCTGAAGCCGATGAACTGCCCGGGTCACGTGCAGATCTTCAAGCATGGCTTGAAGTCCTACCGCGATCTACCTATCCGCCTTGCGGAATTCGGCAACGTCCACCGCTACGAGGCTTCCGGTGCCTTGCACGGTCTCATGCGTGTCCGCGCGTTCACGCAGGACGATGCGCACATCTTCTGCACCGAGGACCAGCTTGAGGCGGAAATCCTCAAGATCAACGACCTGATGATGTCGGTCTACAAGGACTTCGGCTTCGAGGAAGTGGTGGTGAAGCTGGCGACGCGGCCGGAGAAGCGCGTTGGCACCGATGCGGCCTGGGACCACGCCGAGGATATCCTGCGGCGTGCGCTCGCCCGCATGGCGCGCGAGGACAATCGCATCAAGACCGGCATCAACGAAGGCGAGGGCACGTTCTATGGGCCGAAGTTCGAGTACACGCTGCGCGACGCCATCGGCCGCGAGTGGCAGTGCGGCACCACGCAGGTCGACTTCAACCTGCCGGAGCGTTTCGGCGCCTTCTATATCGGCTCGGATTCGGAAAAGAAGCAGCCGGTGATGGTGCACCGCGCCATTTGCGGTTCGCTGGAGCGCTTCCTCGGCATCCTGATCGAGAGCCATGCCGGCCAGATGCCGCTGTGGTTCGCGCCGCTGCAGGTGGTGGTCGCCACCATCACCTCGGACGCCGACGACTACGCGATGGAGGTGGTGCGCAAGCTGAAGGCGGCGGGCCTGTCGGCCGAAGCGGACCTGCGCAACGAGAAGATCAACTACAAGGTCCGCGAGCATTCGCTGGCCAAGGTGCCGGTCCTGCTCGTCTGCGGCAGGCGCGAGGCCGAAGAAGAGACGGTGAACATCCGCCGGCTGGGCTCGCGCGACCAGCATTCGCTCGGCCTTGCCGAGGCGATCGGCGCGCTTCGCGAAGAAGCCGTGCCGCCGGACCTGCAGCGCCAGGCTTCGGCCTGACAAGGCTCACAAAAACGGCGGCCGTATGAAGCGGCCGCCGTTTTTCGTTCCCGTTCGCGCTTGTTCTGCGGCCGTTAGTCGGCCCCTTCCTCGGGGTCGATGGCCGTGTCTTCCGAGGCGATGACCTCGACTTCCTCGTTCTTTCCCGCCTGCACGGTAAAATCGCGCTGGTACATGCGGTCGCGGTTCTTGGCGACGACGGTGTAGTCGCCCTCGGCCAGCACCATCGGCGCGAACGCGCCGACCGATTCCTTGATCGGGTCGCCGGAGCCGTTGAGAACCGACCACGAGGTGTCGGCGATGGCTTCGCCGCCCGCTTCGCGAACGAGCTTCAGCGTCACTTCGGCCGCGTGGTGCTCGACGGTCGCCTCGGTCAGCTTCCCGGCCTCGACGCGGATGTCGGAACGGATGACGGCGTTGACCCCGCCATAGTTGGAAACGACGTGATAGGTGCCGGCGTTCAGCCGCACGACCGTCTGGGGCCGGACATTGGGGACGATCAGGTTGCCGTTGTCGTCGCCGGTCGACGAATGGCCTTCATAGATCGAGAAGCGCAGTTTTTCGCGCGGGATGCGCGCGCCGCCGGAAAGGATCGCGTCGAGCTCGAGACCGCCGGCATCGAGCACCAGTGTCTCGCGCCGCGATTCGCGGCCAACCGTGATGCGCTTGGTGGCGCCGGCCCGGCCATAGGCGGCGTGGACGAGATAGCTGCCCGGCTCGAGGTCGAATTTGGCGACGCCGCCATGGGCGGAGGCGACAAGCGGCAGCTTGCCGCTTTGGTCGGGCGTAGGCCGGAAGACCCGCCACACCATGCCGCGCGTGATGTCGGCGCCCTTGTCGGTCAGTTGGGCGCTGAGCGTGATTTCGCCGTTGCCTGTCGCCAGCGGCCCCTGGTGCGTCGGGTTGGCATAGCCGGAAAGCCCCGGCAGCTTCAGCTTGTCGAGTCCGTCATGGTCCTGCGCTTGCGCGGCAAAACCGCCGGCCGCGGCCATGGCCGCGCCGAGCACGATCGGCAGAAGGCGAGAAATCCCCTCAATCATGCTTGCGTTGAAGCCCAAGGCGGTGGCAATTTCAAGGCTAATTCGCCAGCGCATTCGCGCCACGGCCGAAGCCGGCCAAGCCCGCTTCGGCCCCAACAATCAGCAGAGGTTTTGAATATATGACGTCGCCGATCATCGATTTCCTGTTGGCCAGGCGCTCCGTGCCGATCGCGGAACTGCGCGCGCCGGGGCCAGGCGACGACGAGATCGCCACCATGATCGAGGTTGCTTCCCGCGTGCCCGACCATGGCAGGCTCGCGCCCTGGCGCTTCATCCTCTACCGGGGCGAGGCGCAGATCGAGGTCGGCAAGAAATTGGCCGCCCTGGCCGAACAGCGCGAAGGCCCCTTGCCGGACGCCCGCCACGAGCAGGAACTGACGCGCTTTTCGCGCGCGCCGCTGGTCATCGGCGTCGTCTCCAGCCCGAAGGAAAGCGCCAAGATCCCGCAATGGGAGATGTTTTTGTCGGGCGGACTGGCGGCGATGAGCCTTATCCTGGCGGCCAATGCGCTTGGCTACGGCACCAACATGATCACCAACTGGTATTCGGACGTGCCGGAGGGCAGGGCGATCCTCGGGCTTTCGCCGCAGGAGCGGGTGGTCGGCTTCGTCCATATCGGCACCTACAACGACGTGCCGCCGCAGCGGCAGCGCCCCGATCCGGCCACGCTCTACGCCGACTATTCGGGGCCTTTCGCCGGGTAGACGCCGGCCGCCTTCGCCCGCGCCAGGAGCCGTTCGGCGAGCCTCAGGTGTGGGCGGTCCACCATCTTGCCGCCAATGCCGACGACGCCCGGGTTGCCCGCCGCCGCGAAGGCTTCGATGATCGCGGCCGAGTGGGCTATGGCTTCGGCCGAGGGCGTGAAGGCGGCGTTGATGACCGGCACCTGTGCCGGGTGGATCGCCATCTTGCCGGTGAAGCCGTCGCGCTCGGCTTCCAGGCATTCGGCCTTCAGGGCATCCATGTCGCGGAAATCCGTGAACACCGTGTCGATCGCGGCCGTTTCCGCCGCCGAGGCGGCGAGAATGGTCGTGGAACGGGCGAGGCGGAAAACCTCGGTGTAGCGACCGTCTTCGCCGCGCGCGGTGCTGGCGCCGATGGCGGCCGAGAGGTCTTCCGCGCCCCAGGTCAGACCCGCAAGCCGCTCGCTCGCGCCCGCATAGGTGGCGGCGGCGAAAACGCCCCGGGCCGTCTCGGTGATGATCGGGAGGATTTTCGTGTGGCCGTCGTCGATGCCGTTTTCGGCCTCATATACCCTCAGCTTTACCGCAAGCTGCTGGACATCCTGCCCTCCGCTCGACTTCGGCAGCATGATGCCATCCGGGCGGGCCGGCATCAGGGCAGCAAGGTCGTCGTCGGTAAGGCCGGTGGAAAGGTCGTTGACGCGTATGTAGAGCGTGGTCCGCGGCTCGCGCTCCAGCGCGGCAAGAAAGCCTGCCGCGATCGTGCGGGCCTCTGCCTTGTTCTGCAGGGAAACCGAGTCCTCCAGGTCGACGATGAGCACGTCCGCGCCGCAGGCAAAGCCTTTTGCCAGCTTCTTTTCCGAATCGCCGGGGACGAACAGCAGCGAGCGCATCAGGCGGGCTTCTTCAGCATCATCGCCTGGCGCGTGCATTTGGCCACCAGCGCGTCGTCCTGGTTATAGGCGCGGTGCTCGAATTCGACGATGCCGCGGTCGGGTTTCGACTTCGATTCGCGCGCCGAAATTACCGTCGTTTCGACGCGGATGGTGTCGCCATGGAAGACCGGATGCGGGAAGACGGTTTCCTTCATGCCGAGATTGGCGAGCGTGGTGCCGACCGTGATGTCGTTGACCGAAATGCCGATCATCAGCCCGAGCGTGAACAGCGAGTTGACCAGCGGCTTCCCCCACTCGGTCTTCGCCGCGAAGTCGAAGTCGATGTGCAGCGGCTGCGGGTTCAGCGTCATGACCGAAAACAGCATGTTGTCGCTCTCGGTGACCGTCTTGCGCAACGGGTGGCGGAAAGTGTGGCCGATGACGAAGTCTTCCAGATAAAGCCCAGCCATGGTCGGTCTCCTTCTCTCCGCTTGATAGGCCCGGCCTCGGCAAGCCGCAAGCTTGGCCAAGCCCATCTCTTAACGGATATGGTGAACCGTTTGTAAATGTTTTGCGCCTAGCGTCTCCCCGGGGTTTGGCTAGGTGGCGTGGGCATGACGATCGTTTCGCATTTCCTGAGATGGATAGACACCGCGCGGGTCTCGGAGCGGGCGGCGGCGGCGAGCGCCCTTGCCCATGCCTATGTCGGCGCCGATCTACCTTTCGAGGATCGCTGCGCGGCGGAAGCGGCGCTGACGCTGCTGCTCGACGATCCGTCTTCCAAGGTTCGCCAGGCCATGGCGGAGGCCCTGTCGATGAGCCATCACGCGCCGGTGCAGGTGATCGCGGCGCTCGCTTCCGACCAGCCGGAAGTGGCGGCCTTCGTCCTGGCGCGTTCGCCGCTCCTGACCGATGCCGACCTGATCGACCGTGTCGCCACCAGCCAGAAGGCAACGCAGGTGCTGATCGCCGGCCGCCCGGCCGTTTCCATGGCGCTGGCGGCGGCGATTGCCGAGATCGGCGACGAGGAGGCGTGCGCGGCCCTGCTCGCCAACAGTGATGCAGCGATCGCCTCGCTCAGCTTCCGCCGCATGGCCGAGCGCCACGGCCATGTGCCGGCCTTGCGCGAGGCGCTGGTCGCCGATCCGCGGCTGCCAGCCGATTGCCGGCATATGCTGCTGGTCAAGCTCGGCGAGACGCTGAAGAACTCTCCGCTGGTACTGGCGCTGATGGGCGCCGCCCGGGCCGAGCGGATCATGCGCGACGCCTGCGTGAAGGCGTCGCTGACGCTGATCGAGAATGTGCGCGTGGACGAGCATGCCGCGCTGATCGAGCATCTGCGCCTGCGCGGCGACCTGACCGCCAGCTTCATCATCCGCGCCGTCGCCCACGGCAAGGTCGATTTCTTCGGCTCGGCGCTGGTGGCGCTGACGCGGCAGTCGGAACAGCGGGTGAGGGCGCTGCTTGCCTCGGGGCAGGACGTGGCGCTGCATGCGCTGTTGCGCAGCGCCGGCCTCGCCACCGCCACGCACGCCATCATCCTGCGCGCGTTGAAAATCTGGCGCGAGGTCGCCAACGGCAAGCGCACGGCCGGCGTCCAGGAAGTGAGCTGGCTGATGCTGAAGGAACTGGGCGGGCAGGCGGCCGAGGGCGACCTGGCCGGGCTGGTCAGGTCGATCCACCTCGACGCCTTGCGCGAGAACGCGCGCGGCCATGCGCTGGCGATCGCAGCAGCCTAGACGCGCTCAACCCCACAGCGCCGGCACAGGCGGCGAGACGAGCGATCCCTTGTAGATGAGTCCCGGCGTGCGGTCGCGCGCCAAGAGCAGCGGGCCGTCGAGATCGACATAATCCGCGCCCTGCGCCAGCAGCACCGCCGGCGCCATGGCCAGCGACGTGCCGACCATGCAGCCGACCATGATGCCGAAGCCAAGCCGGCGCGCCTCGTCGCGCAGCGCCAGCGCGGCGGTGAGCCCGCCGGACTTGTCGAGCTTGATGTTGACGGCGTCGTAGAGGCCGGTGAGCCCGGGCAGATCGGCCGCCACATGCACGCTTTCGTCGGCGCAGATCGGTACCGGGCGGGGAATCCTGCGCAAGATCCCGTCCTTGCCGGCCGGCAGCGGCTGCTCGATGAGGGCGACGCCGAGTTCGGCTGCCACCTGCATGTTGGCGACGATGTTTTCGTCCGTCCAGCCTTCGTTGGCATCGAGGATGAGCCGGCTTCCAGGGGCTGCCTGCCGCACCGCGCGGATGCGGGCGATGTCGTCGCCGGTGCCGCCGAGCTTGACCTTGAGCAGCGGTCGGGAGGCGTTATCACGTGCCTGCGCGGCCATCGCGCCGGGCTCGCCGAGCGACAGCGTGTAGGCGGTTTCGAGCGGGCCGGGAGACGTCCCGAGCCGGACCGATGCCGGGATGCCGCTGGTCTTGGCTTCCAGGTCCCACAGCGCGCAATCGATGGCGTTGCGGGCCGCGCCCGCCGGCATGGCTTCGACCAGGGTGACGCGGTCGATGCCTTCCTCCACCGCTGTGCGCATGGCGGCGAGCTGCGCCTGCACACCCTCCATGGTTTCGCCATAGCGCCGGTAGGGAACGCATTCGCCGCGCCCCGAATTATCTCCTTCGCGGATCGTGCAGGTGATAACCTCGGCTTCGGTTTTCGAGCCGCGGGAAATGGTGAAGACGCCCGCGATCGGAAAGGATTGCGCTTCGACCGAAATGACACGCGCCATGTTTTTCTTCTCCGGCCATGCGACAACAGCACCGTCGCCAAATCGACAGCCCCGATTCGCCGGGCTAAACAAGGGGCCATGTTGACCATCGGCAAACGGGACGCAAGCACGACCGGCAGCGCCGCCGCCAACCACCAGCCGCGTATCGCGGTGGCGGAGAAGGACGGCGTGCTCGCCTGCGGCCTGTCCGGAACATGGACGACGCGCACCATTGCGCTGGTCGATGCCGATATGCGCAAGCTCGAAAAGCGCGGCGGGTCCGGTGCGCTTTCTCTCGATCTTTCCGGTATCGAGAAGATCGACACGGCCGGCGCCTGGCTGATCGACCGGCTGGCCGGCGCCTTCAGGAAGGGCGGCGGGGAGGTCCGAATCGAGGGCGAAAGCAAGATCACCTCGATCCTGCTCGACGCCGTCGGCGAGGCGGGCCGGCGCGAGAAGGACAGCGGGCCGGAACCCGTGCCGAATATCGTCATCCGCGCGCTGGAGGCGGTGGGACGGCGCGTCTACGAGATGCGCGACGACTTCCTGTCCGGCATGAACATCCTGGGCGCCACGATCCGCGGCGCGCAGATGAAGCTCGGCCGCGGCCATGCCGTCAATCCGGCCGCGATCTTCAACCAGATCGACCGCATGGGGGTCGGCGCGATCCCCGTGGTGGTGCTGATGTCGGCCATCGTCGGCGCCATCGTCGCCCAGCAGGGCGCCTACCAGTTGAGCTATTTCGGCGCCGACATCTTCGTCGTCGACCTCGTCGGCGTGCTGGTGCTGCGCGAGATGGGCGTGCTGATGACGGCGATCATGATCGCCGGCCGTTCCGGCAGCGCGATCACCGCCGAGATCGGCTCGATGAAGATGCGCGAGGAGGTCGACGCGCTCAAGGTCATCGGCCTCAACCCGATCGGCGTGCTGGTGTTCCCGCGCCTCGTCGCGCTGGTGATCGCGCTGCCCTGCCTCACCATCGTCGCCAATTTCGCAGCACTCGGCGGCGGCATCTTCGCGGCCTATCTCTATTCCGATATCCCGCCGGCCGCCTTCCTCGACAGGTTGCGCGCCGCCATCGACACCAGCACGATCTTCGCCGGCCTGATCAAGGCGCCGTTCATGGCGATGATCATCGGCATCATCGCTTCCGTCGAGGGCATGAAGGTGGGCGGCAGCGCCGAATCGCTGGGCGAGCACGTCACCGCCTCAGTGGTGAAGTCGATCTTCGTCGTCATCATCCTCGATGGCCTTTTCGCCATGTTCTACGCAGCGGTCGGGTTTTGAGCGCGATGCCGGCAACCGAGGCAGCGAGGGACCAGGACCAGCAGGACATCGTCCTGTCTGCGCGCGATATCACGGTCGGTTTTTCCGGCAAGATCATTCTCGATCATTTGTCGCTCGACATCAGGCGCGGCGAAATCCTCGGTTTCGTCGGGGCTTCCGGCGCGGGCAAGTCCGTGCTGCTGCGAACCATCCTCGGCCTCAACAGGAAGCAGTCGGGCACCATCCGCCTGTTCGGCGTCGATGTGGAGCAGGCGAGCGATGTCGAGCGTCTGCGGATCGACATGCGGCTCGGCGTGCTGTTCCAGCATGGTGCGCTGTTTTCGGCGCTGACCGTGCTGGAAAACGTGCAGGTGCCGATGCGCGAGTACCTGGACCTGCCCAAGAAGCTGATGAACGAACTGGCCATGCTCAAGATCGAGCTGGTCGGCCTGCCGCCGGATGCGGCGCGCAAATACCCGTCGGAACTGTCGGGCGGCATGGTAAAGCGCGCCGCACTGGCACGCGCGCTGGCGCTTGATCCCGACATCGTGTTCCTCGACGAGCCGACATCGGGGCTCGACCCGATCAGCGCCGCCGAGTTCGACGAACTGGTGGTCAAGCTGCGCGACACCATGGACCTGACGGTCTACATGGTCACCCATGACCTCGATTCGCTGTTTACCGCCTGCGACCGCATCGCTGTTCTCGGAAACAAGAAAGTGCTGGTGGAGGGCACCATCGAGGACATGATGAAAAGCGACGAGCCGTGGGTAAAATCCTATTTCCGCGGAAAACGTGCCCGGCAGCTTGATCTTGCCGCGCGGGAACAACCATAAGTAGGGCAATGGAAACCAGAGCCAACTACGTCATCGTGGGGATATTCACCCTGGCGGCCATCCTGGCGGCGTTCGCGTTCGTCTACTGGACGGCGGCGATCGGCGACAGGGGCGAGACGGTGCTGTTGCGCGTGCGCATCCCGGGTTCGGCCTCCGGCCTTGGCCGCGGCAGCTTCGTGCTGTTCAACGGCGTCAAGGTGGGCGACGTGCGGCGCGTCTACATCGACGTCAGCAACCCGACGGCGGCCATCGCCGATGCGGAAGTCGATCGTACGACTCCGATCACGAAATCGACCAAGGCCGACATCGGCCTCGCCGGGCTGACCGGCCAGGCCAACATCGAGCTGAAAGGCGGCAACCCCGCCGAGGTCAACCTGCTCGACCAGGCCGAGGCGGAGGGCAAGGTTCCCGAGATCGTCGCCAACCCGTCGGCGGTGACCAACCTGCTGCAGACCGCACAGGACATTTTCGGCCGTGCCGACAAGGTGCTCTCCGAGCTCGAAGGCTTCACCAAGGACGTTCGCGGCCCGCTGACGCAGACCGTCCAGAATGTGCAGACCTTTTCCGACGCGCTGGCCAAGAATTCCGACGGTATCGACAAGTTCCTGGAAAGCGTGAGCGCGCTTTCCACCGAGTTGCAGGGCGTTTCGGGCAAGCTCGACGGTACTCTGAAAGCGGCGGAAGGCCTGCTCAGCGCGGTCGACAAGGAGCAGGTCAAGGAGATCGTCTCCAACATCAACAAGGTCACCGGCAACCTCAAGGAAACCAGCGGCCAGTTCGACAAGGTGGTGCGCAATGCCGACACCGCCATCGGCTCCATCAATACCTTTGCCCAGAGCACGCAGGGCACGCTGGCCAAGGTGAACGGCATCCTCGACGGCGTCGACCCCAAGGACGTGCGTGAGGCACTGGCCAACATCCAAAAGGCCAGCGAGAACGCCAATAAGGCGGCCGCCGACATCGCCACGGTGACGAACAAGTTCGCCGACCGCTCCGACGACATCGACCAGACCATCCGCGATGCCCATAAGCTGACGGCGCGCCTCAACAATGCCTCGGTACGCGTCGACGGCATCCTGGAAAAGGTGGACAAGCTATTGGGATCGGGCGAGGCGAACGGCGTCATGGCCGACGCGCGCGCCACGCTGAAATCCTTCAAGCAGGTGGCCGACACGCTCAACGCGCGCCTCGGCACCATCACCGACAATCTGGCGCGGTTTTCCGGCAAGGGCCTGCAGAATGTCGAGGCGCTGGTGCAGGACAGCCGCCGCTCCATCAATCGCATAGAGGAGGCCGTCACCGACCTCAGCCGCAACCCGCAGAAAATCCTGTCGGGCGGGGCGGGGGAAGTGCGCCAGTATGACGGACGGGCGCGGCGTTGAGAGGATACGGGCGTCGGCCAGTTCAGGGAAGCAGGATCGAAAGCGGGGAAAGCCGGTGAAACTGTTCGGTCTTCATACGGGGGCAGCGTTGCTGGTGCTGTCCATCTCGGGGTGCGCCGCGCTGCCCGGCGGCGGACCGCCGCCGCTGGACACGTTTGAACTGTCGGCGCCTTCGGTGCCGGCCAGGCCGCATAGCCGGCGCCAGATCCTGATCGCCGAGCCGTCGGCGCTGAAGGCCCTCGATGGCCAGAACATCGTCATCAAGTCGTCGGCGCGCGCCATCCAGTACCTCAAGGGCGCGCAATGGGCCGACCGCCTGCCGCTGATCGTGCAGGCAAGGCTCGCCGAGACATTTCAGCGCTCCGGCAGTTTCGCCGGCGTCGGCAAGCCGGGCGAGGGACTGGCGATCGACTACCAGATCATCGTCGAAATCCGCTCGTTCGAAGTGCGCGTCGCCGGCGGCGAGCGGGCCGACGTCGACCTGTTCGTGCGCATCCTCAACGACCGCAACGGCGAGGTGCGCGCCGCGCGCGATTTCACGGCGTCGGTTCCGGTGTCGGGCGGTGGCAACCAGGCCTATATCGACGCGCTGGACCGGGCCTTCGGCGAGACCGCGCGGGAAATCGTGGGCTGGACGGATACGGTCATCTAGTCGACCGACAGTCGGATACGCTCCGCATGAAAAAGCCCCGCCTGGGTAGCGCGGGGCTTTTTGTTATCCGTATTTTCGTTTGGAAGTACTGGGTTAGAGCGCCGTCCTGATGTCGTTCTTGACATCGCCATGGGCCTTCTGGACCTTGCCGGCGGCGTTTTCCACCGACAACAAAAAGGGCGCCCGAAGGCGCCCTTTCTGTGAAAAGATCGGCTGGATCAGAAGTCCATGCCGCCCATTCCGCCCATGCCACCGCCGGGCATAGCCGGCATCGGGCTATCCTTCTTCGGAGCGTCGGCGATCATGGCCTCGGTGGTGACCAGCAGGCCGGCAACCGAAGCGGCGTCCTGCAGGGCGGTACGAACGACCTTGACCGGGTCGACGATGCCGAGGGCGATCAGGTCGCCGTACTCGTCCTTGGCCGCGTTGTAGCCGTAGGTCGCGCTCTTGTTCTCGAGGATCTTGCCGACGATGATCGAAGCTTCCGCACCGGCGTTGGACGCGATCTGGCGGGCCGGAGCCTGCAGCGCCTTGCGCACGATGTTGATGCCGGCAGCCTGGTCCGAGTTGGCGCCGGTGGCCTTGATGGCCGACACGCCGCGCAGCAGGGCGACGCCGCCGCCAGCCACGATGCCTTCTTCCACCGCAGCGCGGGTGGCGTTCAGCGCGTCGTCAACGCGGTCCTTCTTCTCCTTGACCTCGACTTCGGTCGAGCCGCCGACGCGGATGACGGCAACGCCACCGGCGAGCTTGGCCAGACGCTCTTGGAGCTTTTCGCGGTCGTAGTCGGAGGTGGTCTCCTCGATCTGCTGCTTGATCTGGGCGACGCGGCCCTGGATCTCGGCCTTCTTGCCGGCGCCGTCGACGATCGTGGTGTTCTCCTTCTCGATGCGCACCTTCTTGGCGCGGCCGAGCATGGCGAGCGTCACGTTCTCAAGCTTGATGCCGAGGTCTTCGGAGATGACCTGGCCACCGGTGAGGATGGCGATGTCTTCCAGCATGGCCTTGCGGCGGTCGCCGAAGCCCGGAGCCTTGACGGCGGCGATCTTGAGACCGCCACGCAGCTTGTTGACGACCAGCGTGGCGAGCGCCTCGCCTTCGACGTCCTCGGCCACGATCAGCAGCGGCTTGGAGGTCTGGACGACGGCCTCGAGCACCGGCAGCATGGCCTGCAGGTTGGAGAGCTTCTTCTCGTGCAGGAGGATGTAGGCGTCCTCGAGCTCGGCAACCATCTTGTCGGGGTTGGTAACGAAGTAGGGCGAGAGGTAGCCGCGGTCGAACTGCATGCCTTCGACGACTTCCAGCTCGGTCTCGGCGGTCTTGGCTTCCTCGACGGTGATGACACCCTCGTTGCCGACCTTCTGCATCGCCTTGGCGATCATTTCACCGATTTCTTCTTCGCCGTTGGCCGAAATGGTGCCGACCTGGGCGACTTCCTCGGAGGTCTTGATCTTCTTGGCCTTCTTGACGAGCTCGGCCACGACTTCCGAGACAGCGAGATCGATGCCGCGCTTCAGGTCCATCGGGTTCATGCCGGCGGCAACCGCCTTGTGGCCTTCCTGGACGATGGCCTGGGCGAGAACGGTCGCGGTGGTGGTGCCGTCACCGGCCTTGTCGTTGGTCTTGGAAGCGACTTCGCGAACGAGCTGGGCGCCCATGTTCTCGAACTTGTCTTCCAGCTCGATCTCCTTGGCGACCGAAACGCCGTCCTTGGTGATGCGCGGGGCGCCGAACGACTTGTCGATGACGACGTTGCGGCCCTTCGGGCCAAGTGTCACCTTCACCGCGTCGGCGAGGATGTTGACGCCGCGCAGCATGCGCTCGCGGGCATCACGGGAGAATTTTACGTCTTTAGCAGCCATTATTGTGCTCCTGGGCTCCAGGCCCGAAATTCAGTTGATGGTGCGGTTGAAAAAGGATCAGCCGATGATGCCCATGATGTCGGATTCCTTCATGATCAGAAGGTCTTCGCCATTGAGCTTGACTTCGGTGCCCGACCACTTGCCGAACAGGATGCGGTCGCCGGCCTTGACGTCCAGCGGGATCAGCTTGCCGCTCTCGTCGCGCGCGCCGGAGCCGACAGCGATGATTTCGCCTTCCTGCGGCTTTTCCTTGGCCGTGTCGGGGATGATGATGCCGCCAGCGGTCTTTTCCTCGGACTCGACCCTGCGAACCACCACGCGGTCATGCAGCGGCCGGAATTTCGACTTTGCCATTTTTACGTCCTCAGTGGGAATGTTGATTGGTTCCTCCGTCCGGGTGAGGCCCGGACCGAAGTTAGCACTCGCTAGTGGTGAGTGCTAACGTGCCGGTGAAATAAGCAGAAGGCGCTGCAGAGTCAAGGAGCCGCGGCATCGTGGCGGCGAATGTTTGCGCGTCGTCGCGATGCGCTTCCTCAATGACGGTGGGTGGCGTGCGCCGTGCCCGTGGCGGATACACGGTTTTGTGCATTTTGATGCAGCGCAGCATCTTGATTGATAAGCATGCTTATTATATATGCCGCTCATGGTTACGAACGGCACGGACAGGCTCGGTTTTCTGGTTCACGACGCGGCACGGCTGATGCGTCGGCGCTTCGAGGCGCGGGCAAGCGGCCACGGCCTTTCCTCGGCCCAATGGCGGCTGCTGGTTCGCGTCGTGAAGGAAGAGGGCGTCGCCCAGGCTCGGCTGGCAGAACTGCTCGAAATCGAGCCGATCAGCGTCTCGCGGCTACTGGACCGCATGGAAGGGCTGGGCTGGATCGAGCGGCGTGCCGATTCCTCCGACCGGCGGGTCCGCATGATCTTTCCGACGGCCAAGGCAAGTGACGCCTATGCGCAGGTGAAGAGCCTGGCCGGCGAAGTCTATGCCGAGGCGCTTGCCGGCCTGTCGCAGGAGGAGCGCGGCATTCTGGTCAAGGGGCTGTCGACCATAATCGAAAACCTTTCGGACGGCGAAACATCGTCTTGTCCGACCGTCAAAACTGCAGAAAGCGCAGCATCATGAACGCCGTAACGAAGATCGACGAGAATGTGACCACGCTCGAGATGGAAAGCCCTGCCAAGCCGACCGCGCCGGTTTCGGTGGCGCTTGCCGAGAAGCCGGAGCCCGCGCCGAGAAAGAAGGCTCGCCGTGGCGGCCGCTTTGCGCTGATGGTGGCGTTGCCGCTCGCGCTCGCGGCGGTCGGCACCTATGTCTATGTGACCGGCGGCCGCTACGAGGAAACCGAGAACGCCAATCTGCGGCAGGCCCGCATCACGATCTCGTCCGATACGGCGGGGCGCGTGGTCACCGCCGATATCGCGGAAAACCAGGTGGTGAAGAAGGGTGACCTGCTCTTTGCCATCGACCCGCAGCCCTACCGAATCGCGCTGGCGCAGGCCGACGCCGCCGTTGCCGCCGCGCGTCTCAACGTGGAGCAACTGCGTGCCGCCTACAACCAGGCGATGGCGCAGGAGCGTTCGGCGGCGAGCGAAGTCGATTACTCGCAGTCGCAATACGACCGTGCCGCGGATCTCGCCAACAAGGGCATCAATACGAAGTCCTCGCTCGATGAGGCGCGCAACGACCTCGACAAGGCCAAGCAGCAACTGGCCGTGGCCAAGCAGGGCATCGAGAGCGCCAAGGCGGCGCTGGGCGGCAACCCCGACATAGAGACGGACAAGCACCCGACCGTGCTGGCGGCGCTGGCGGCCCGCGACAAGGCTGCCTACGACCTGGAGCAGACCACGGTGCAGGCACCGGCCGACGGCATCATCGCGCAGGCGTCGTCCTTCAAGGTCGGCCAGTTCGTCGGCGTCGGGACGCCGCTGTTTTCGCTGGTGGAGACCGATGACACCTGGATCGACGCCAACTTCAAGGAAACGCAGCTTACCCACATGAAGCCCGGCCAGAAGGCGGACGTCGTTCTCGACACCTATCCCGACAAGACGTTCGAGGCCACGGTGCAGGCGGTGGGCGCGGGTACCGGTGCTGAGTTCTCGCTGCTGCCGGCCCAGAACGCCACCGGCAACTGGGTCAAGGTCACGCAGCGTATCCCCGTGCGGCTGCAGCTCACCGATCCGGATGCGAAGCTTGCGCTGCGCACCGGCATGAGCGCGACCGTGACCGTCGATACCGGCGTTTCGCGCGGCTTTCCGCATTTCTTCAGCCATGCGGCCGCTGCCGAGTAAAGCGGCCGCTGCCTTTTAGACGACCTTAGATTGGCGCTGCCATGAGCCAGGTTGAAACCCATCGCGAGGTGCCGCATCGCGGCCTGATCACGCTGTCGATCATGCTGGCGACGGTGATGCAGGTGCTCGACACCACGATCGCCAACGTGGCGCTGCCCTCGATGGTCGGCGACCTCGGTGCCTCGACCGATACCATCAACTGGGTGCTGACCTCCTATATCGTCGCGGCCGCGATCATGACGCCGGTCACCGGCTGGCTGGCGGACCGCTTCGGGCGCAAGGAACTGTTCCTCGGTTCTGTCGTCGGCTTCGTCATCTTCTCCATGCTGTGCGGCATCGCCACCAGCCTCAACGAGATGGTGCTGTTCCGCCTGTTGCAGGGCGTGTTCGGCGCGGCGATCGTGCCGCTGTCGCAGACCTTCCTCCTCGACATCAACCCGCGGGAGCGCCACGGCCAGGCGATGGCGATCTGGGGCGCCGGCATCATGGTCGGGCCGATCATCGGGCCGACGCTCGGCGGCTGGCTGACCGAAAGCTTCAACTGGCGCTGGGTGTTCTTCATCAACCTGCCGATCGGCATCGCCGCCTTCCTCGGCATGGCGGCCTACCTGCCCAGCATCGAGCGGCGCCTGCGCGGCTTCGACTTCTTCGGCTTCGCCATGCTGTCGCTGGGGGTAGGGGCGCTGCAACTCATGCTCGACCGCGGCGGCGAAATGGACTGGTTCTCCTCCGCCGAGATATGGATCGAGCTTGGCCTCGCGATCACCGGTTTCTGGGTGTTCATCGTCCATATGCTCACGTCCAGGGCGCCGTTCATCGACCCGCGCATCTTCCTCGACCGCAATTTCGCGACCGGGCTGGTGTTCATCTTCGTCATCGGCGTCATCCTGCTGGCGAGCCTTGCGCTGCTGCCGCCGATGCTGTCGACGATCTTCGGCTATCCGACGATCACCGTAGGCGTGGTGATGGCGCCGCGCGGTGTCGGCACGATGATCTCGATGCTGGTCGTCGGCCGTATCGTCCACAGGATGGACGCGCGGATCCTGGTCGTCGTCGGCCTGATCCTGACCGCGCAGTCGCTCTACACGATGGCGGGCTTCTCGCCACAGATGGACAGTTGGCTGATCATCTCGTCGGGCGTCGTGCAGGGCCTCGGCCTCGGGCTGGTGTTCGTGCCGTTGTCGACCGTTGCCTTCGCCACGCTGGAGGCGCGCTACCGCACCGACGCGACGGCGCTGTTTTCGCTGGTGCGCAATATCGGCTCGTCGATCGGCATCTCCATCGTGTCGGCGATGCTGGTGCGCAACACGCAGATCAACCACGCCGAACTGTCGGCCTTCATCAACCCGTTCGACCCCAATTTGTGGGCGGCTTCTCCGGCGGCCGCGAGCGGCGATCCGGCCGCGCTGGCGCAGATCGACGGCCTGGTCAACATCCAGGCGCTGATGATCTCCTATGTCGACGACTTCAAGCTGATGATGCTGGTCACGCTGCTGGCCTTGCCGCTTGTCTTCCTGCTGCGGCGGCCGAAATACGCACCGGCTGGCGACTCCGCGCCGGCCGCCATGGAATAGGGCCGCCTATTTTCCCAGCACCAGCGCCCAGTAGCGCCAATCGGCTTTTTCGCCATTGCCGGCATAGGCAAGGCCGAAGCGGGTGAAGCGCGGGTCGAGCAGGTTCCGGCGGTGGGGCGGGGAGTGCATCCACATGTCGAAAAGCCTCATCAGGTCCATCCGGCCTTCGGCGATGTTTTCGGCGGCCGCCCCTTCGATGCCGTTGCCCTTGACGCGCGAGGAGAAATCCTTGCCCCAGCCGGTGGTGTGAACCATGCGGCCGGCACCCGCCATGTAGCCCGCCTGCTGGAGAGCCGCGCGCTCGAGTTGCGTGTCGGGCGTTAGCTGGCCGAGCCCGTTTGCCCGGCGAATGCCGGCGACGAGGCTGGCCGCCGACGCCGATGCTCCCGCGCCGCTTCCCGTCGTTCGCACGGTGCCGCAGCCGGCCAGCCCCGACAGCAGCGCCAGCGTGCCGGCCACCAGCACGGTTCTGCGGTCGAGCGTATCGAGGGGGCGTGTCGGGGCGGGGAGGTTTTCAGATTCGATGAGGCTCATGGCTGCCTGAAATAACCGCGATCATGGCTTTTGCCGGGCAGGCGCCGAACAAACACGCCAGCGAGGTGTGTTCAAACCTCTGCGAGGCTACGGGCAAAACGGCGACAAGGCGACCATCATTGGCTATACTTTCGGCACGACTTCTACAGTGGCAGCCATGGGCGGCCATCCCGGCGGTGACCGTCCCCGACAGCAAGGGAGAAAGGTTATGGCCAGTTTCCATGTCATGGCGGATGCGCACGGAAGCCTTGCGCAACCCACGGTGCGGCGGATCGACCTGGCGGATTTGGGCGACGTGTTGCGGCTCGGATTCGAGGATTTCTGGGCCAAGCCCTCGCATTACGTCTTCCTGTGCCTGATCTATCCCATCGTCGGCGTCATCCTCGCCCGGTGGACGACGGGCGGCAATGCGATCCATCTCGCCTATCCGCTGATGGCCGGCTTTGCGCTGCTCGGCCCGCTGGCCGCGATCGGCCTCTACGAGATCAGCCGGCGGCGGGAACTTGGGCTCGACAGTCGCTGGACCCATGCGCTGGACGTGCGCCATTCGCCGGCGCTGCCATCGATCCTTTTGATCGGCGCCATGCTGGTGGCGCTGTTCCTAGTGTGGCTCTACACCGCGCAGTCGATCTATACGAGCCTGTTCGGCGCGCAGCCGCCGGCCTCGATCGGCAGCTTCCTTGAGGACGTGCTGACCACCAGCCGCGGCTGGACGCTGATCGTCGCCGGTAACGCGGCCGGGCTGGTTTTCGCCATCATCGCGCTGGCCACGACCGTGATCGCCTTTCCGCTGCTGCTCGACCGTGATGTCGGCGCGGTGGCCGCCATCGAGACCTCGGCGCGCGCCGTACTCATGAACCCGTTGCCGATGGCCGCCTGGGGCATCATCGTCGCCCTGTTGCTGGTGGTCGGCTCCATACCGCTGTTTGCCGGGCTTGCCGTGGTCATTCCTATCCTCGGCCATGCGACGTGGCATCTCTACCGCAAGCTGGTCGAACCGGTGGGCGGCGAGCGTGTCCGCCGGCCGATGTAGCGTTTCGTGCGTCCCGACCGCGTGAAAGCGGATGACAGGGCGAGGCGGTTCGGCTAATCCGGGCGGGCCGGCCGCCTGCGGCCGGGTTCAAGAAGCCTGACCCCGGATTGGCATGGTGCATTTACCCGATACGATTGCCTCGCTCTCTGAACTGGACGGCCGCTACCCGGTGCTCTTCTGCGACGTCTGGGGCGTTCTCCATAACGGCGAAACGGCCTTTGCCGAGCCGGCACGCGCCCTGTCTGCGGCGCGGGACCGGGGGATCGCGGTGGTCCTGCTCACCAATTCGCCGCGACCGCATGGCGGTGTCGAGGGTCAACTCGATGCGCTGGGCGTGCCTTCCGGTGCATGGGACCGCATCGTCACCTCCGGTGACGTGACGCGCGACCTGATCGTGGACGGTCCGCGCCGGATTTTCCATATCGGCCCCTATCGCGACCACCCGATCTTCGACGGGCTCGATGTCGAACTGGTGGAGGAATTCGAGGCCGACGCGGTGGTATGCACCGGCCTGTTCGACGACGACACCGAGACGCCGGAAGACTATGCAGAGCAGTTGATGCGGCTTCGCGCCCGCAACCTGCCGTTCATCTGCGCCAACCCCGACGTGGTGGTCGAGCGCGGCGAAAAGATCGTCTGGTGCGCCGGCGCGCTGGCGCGCGACTTCGCCCAGCTTGGCGGGCGCACGCTGATCGCCGGCAAGCCGCATGCGCCGATCTACGAGGCGGCGCTGAAGGCGGCGGCTTCCGTGCTTGGCCGCGACGTGGCGCGGGTCGAGATCCTTTGCATCGGCGACGGGGTCATGACCGACATCAAGGGCGCTTCCGACAACGGTTTCGACGCGCTCTACATTTCCGGCGGTATCCACGCGCGCGAGCATGGCGAGCCGCACGAGCCGGATGCGGCGCTGATGGCGGCCTTCCTTGGCCGGCACGGCTACCGTCCGGTCGCGACCATGCCGAGATTGCGGTAAGGCTCGCGATGGCAACCTTCTGCGAGCATATTTCGGGGGCCGAGCCGCTGCCTGAGCCATTGCGCGGCGGCGTGGTGGCGATCGGCAATTTCGACGGCGTGCACCGTGGGCACCAGGCCGTTCTCGGCCGCGCCCTGGAGGAGGCACGCAAGCGCGGCGTGCCAGCCCTGGCGCTGACCTTCGAGCCGCATCCGCGAAAGGTGTTCCGGCCGGAAATGCCGCTTTTCGTCCTCACGCCGCCCCCGGTTAAGGCGAAGCTGCTTTCGTTCCTCGGCTTTTCCGCGCTGGTCGTGCAGCCCTTCACGCGCGACTTCGCCAGCCTTTCGGCCGAGACGTTCGTGACCGACATCCTGGATCGCAATCTCGGCATCTGCCATGCGGTGACCGGTTTCAATTTCCACTTCGGCAAGGACCGGCAGGGCGGCCCCGCCTACCTGATGGAAGCGGGCAAGCGCCACGGCTTCGGCGTCACCCTGGTCGATGCCTTCCGGGACGAGGGTGCCAACGTGGTGTCTTCGAGCCGCGTGCGCGCACTGCTCGACAATGGCGAGCCGGCGGAGGCAGCGGCCCTTCTCGGCTACCGCTTCACGGTCGAAGGTGAGGTCATCGGCGGCCAGAAGCTTGGCCGCAAGCTGGGCTTTCCCACCGCCAACATGAAGCTGTCCCCAGAGGTCACGCTGAAGGAGGGCATCTATGCGGTGCGGTTCCGGCGGGCCGACGGCACGCTCTACGACGGCGTGGCGAGTTACGGGCGCCGGCCGACGGTCGACGAAGACGGGGTGCCGCTGCTGGAGACGTTCCTGTTCGACTTCTCCGGCGATCTCTACGGCGAAGTCTGCGACGTGTCGTTCTTCGGCTATCTGCGCGGAGAAGAAAAGTTCGACGGGCTCGACGCTCTCGTCGCGCAGATGAAACGCGACGAAAGCGAGGCGAGAGCGCTGCTGGCCGGCGTCAGGCCGCTTTCGGACCTCGACCGCCAGGTCGCCTTTTAACGGCTCACGCCTTTTTCAGAGCCATGCCGAGGGCGATGAACGCCCAGCCCTGGAAGATCAGGTCGATGGCCAGGAACAGGCCCAGGACCCATAGGCTGTTCACCGGCCAGCGCAGGGCAATCAGGACGCCGGCGAGCAGGGTGATGACGCCGGCCGCCACGACCCAGCCCCAGCCGCTCGACCCCTTCTGCTGGAAACCGACCCAGATGCGCAGCACGCCGGCGGCGATGAGGGCCACCGCGAGCAGGAAGGTCAGCACGGCCGAGGCGAGCAGCGGATTGTAGAAGGCGAAGAAGCCTGCGACCGCATAGAGGAGGCCGGACAGTAGCCAGTAGAAGAAGCGTCCCCACGTCTTAACGCCGAAAGCGTGGATGATCTCGACCACGCCGGCAAACAGCATCATCCAGCCGACGAGGTAGACCGAGGCGACCGTCGCAACGAACAGGTTGCCGAATGCGATGATGCCGAACAGCAGAAGCAGGACGCCCAGCGCAACGAACCAGCCCCATTTCGCCCTTGTCTGGTCCACGACCTCTCTCAACGCGTCGCCACTGAGTGTCATTTCAACCTCCTGTTGCCTAAACACCCGTACCGCTTGCAGAAACGATAGACGCAGCCCGTGCTTTCGTCCAGCGGCGCGGCTTGGCCGGCCGGTGCGGAAAGCGGGAAGTCGTTACCAATTTAAATCAAATTTTACCGTAGGCGCAGCATGGTCCGGCCGACCGCAGGTTGCAGCATGGTATGGAGTAGCAATGCGCTCGGTGAACTCTTTCTCGGCGGCACTTGCCGCCGCTCTTTTCCTTCTGCCTTTCTCGGCCAAGGCGGGCGAGGGCGCCTTCGGCGGGCTCTCCGGCGACTGGTATCTGAGCGTGGGCGTGGCCGGCATCGTCGCGCCCGATTTCGAGGGCGGCAAGAAATATCTGTTCAACGCCTCGCCGCTCATTTCGCTGGGCAAGGCGGGCAACGCGGTCCGCTTTTCTTCCCGCAACGACAATATCTCGCTGGCGCTGGTGGATGACGGCGACGTGCGTGCCGGCCTGACGGGCAAGTTCCTGTGGGGCCGCGACAATGGCGACGATGCCTTGCGCGGGCTCGATCCGGTGCGCTGGGGTGGCGAGGTCGGCGGCTTCATCGAGGTTTATCCGCTGGACTGGATGCGGCTTCGCGGCGAACTCAGGCAAGGCATCCGCTCGCACCACGGCATCGTCGCCGACATCGCGGCCGATGCCTTCTACGACGTCACGCCGGACATCCGCGTTTCCGGCGGCCCGCGTCTCTCGATGGCGTCGGCGGGCTATTTCGATGCCTATTCCGGCGTCAACGCGGCCGAGTCCGTCGCCTCCCAACTCAGCCGCTACAATCCGGGCGGCGGCCTGAAATCGGCCGGTGTCGGCGGCGCCGTCACCTGGAAGGTGACCGACCCGGTGACGGCCAGCGTCTTCGGCGAATATTCCCGCCTGATGGGGCCGGCCGCCGATTCCAGCCTGGTCAAGGAGCGGGGCGACCGCAACCAGTACATGTTCGGCGTATCAGCGACCTATCGCTTCGATTTCACGCTTTAGCGAAATCCGCCGGGAGTGGCTTTATTCCCGCCGTTCGATCCGCTAGAAGCGCCGCTATGCGCTGCATCTTCGCGATACGAATTACCAGCCCGGTGTTTCAGGCGGCCTGAGGCCGCCGGAGCCGCCGGGCTTTTGCGCGTAAATTCCTCGCGCTTTTTCCATATCATGATAGTTCAACGCCGCAGGCCGCATGAAGCCGGGCAACGCATATGGCAGACCGATGAACGATACCGCCGGGAAGATCGACTATTCCAAGACGCTTTACCTGCCGCAGACGGAGTTTCCGATGCGCGCGGGCCTGCCCGAGAAGGAGCCGCTGCTGGTCAAGCGCTGGCAGGACATGGACCTTTACGCGCGGTTGCGCGAGGACGCCAAGGGCCGCGCCAAATATGTGCTACATGACGGCCCGCCCTACGCCAACGGCAACATCCATATCGGCCATGCGCTGAACAAGATCCTCAAGGACGTCATCACCCGCTCGTTCCAGATGCGGGGCTTCGATTCCAACTATGTGCCCGGCTGGGACTGCCACGGCCTGCCGATCGAGTGGAAGATCGAGGAGCAGTATCGCGCCAAGGGCAAGAACAAGGACGAGGTGCCGGTCAACGAGTTCCGCAAGGAATGCCGCGAATTCGCCGCGCACTGGATCGGCGTGCAGGGCGCCGAGTTTCAGCGGCTCGGCGTCGTCGGCGATTTCAAGAATCCCTATACGACGATGGCTTTCCATGCCGAGGCGCGCATCGCCGGCGAACTGCTGAAGTTCGCCATGTCCGGCCAGCTTTATCGCGGCTCCAAGCCGGTGATGTGGTCGGTGGTCGAGCGCACGGCGCTGGCCGAGGCCGAGGTCGAGTACCACGACTATGAGAGCGACACGATCTGGGTGAAGTTCCCGGTGGCGAGCGGTCCGGAATCCCTCGCCGGCACGCATGTCGTCATCTGGACGACGACGCCCTGGACGATCCCCGGCAACCGCGCCGTCGCCTGGTCGCCGCGCATCGCCTACGGCCTCTACGAGGTGACGGCGGCCGAGAACGATTTCGGCCCGCAGCCCGGCGAAAAGCTGATCTTCGCCGACGCACTGGCCGAGGACTGTTCGGCCAAGGCGAAAATCAGCTTGAACCGCCTTCGTAGCGTCTCGGCCGACGAGCTTGAAAGCATTACGCTTTCGCACCCACTCAAGGGTCTTTCCGGCGGCTACGGGTTCGCCGTCCCGATGCTGCCCGGCGACCACGTCACCGACGATGCCGGTACCGGCTTCGTGCACACCGCACCCGGCCACGGCCGCGAGGACTTCGATGCCTGGATGGACGCCGCCAAGCAGTTGCGCGCACGCGGCATCGATGCGGCGATCCCGTTCACCGTGGACGACGCCGGTTTCTTCACCAAGGACGCGCCGGGCTTCGGGCCGGATCGCGAGGGCGGACCGGCGCGCGTCATCGACGACAACGGCAAGAAGGGCGATGCCAACAAGGCGGTGATCGACGAACTGATCAAGCGCAACGCCCTGTTCGCGCGCAGCCGCCTGAAGCACAGCTACCCGCATTCGTGGCGCTCGAAGAAGCCGGTCATCTTCCGCAACACGCCGCAATGGTTCGTCTACATGGACAAGGAACTGGGCGACGGGACGACGCTGCGCTCGCGTTCGCTCAAGGCGATCGACGACACCCGCTTCGTGCCCGCCGCCGGCCAGAACCGCATCCGCGCCATGATCGAGGAGCGGCCTGACTGGGTGCTGTCGCGCCAGCGCGCCTGGGGCGTGCCGATCTGCATCTTCGCCGATGCCGACGGCAACGTCCTGAAGGACCCGGCGGTCAACGCGCGCATCACCGAGGCTTTCGAGAAGGAGGGGGCTGACGCCTGGTTCGCCGAGGGCGCGCGGGAGCGCTTCCTGGGGGCTCGGGCCGGCGAGCCGTGGGTGATGGTCAAGGACATCCTCGACGTTTGGTTCGATTCCGGCTCGTCCCATACCTTCACGCTGGAGGACCGGCCCGACCTCAAATGGCCGGCCGACGTCTATCTGGAAGGTTCGGACCAGCATCGCGGCTGGTTCCATTCCTCGCTGCTCGAAAGCTGCGGCACGCGCGGTCGCGCGCCTTACGACACGGTCGTCACCCACGGCTTCACCATGGATGAGGAAGGCCGCAAGATGTCGAAGTCGCTCGGCAACACGGTGGTGCCGCAGGACGTGATGAAGCAGTCCGGCGCCGATATCCTGCGCCTGTGGGTGATGACGACCGATTATTGGGAAGACCAGCGGCTCGGCAAGACCGTGCTGCAGACCAATATCGACGCCTACCGCAAGCTCCGCAACACCGTGCGCTGGATGCTTGGAACGCTCGCCCATGATGACGGCGAGAGCGTCGCGCTTGCCGACATGCCGGAACTGGAGCGGCTGATGCTGCACCGGCTTGCCGAACTCGACGAGATGGTGCGCACGGGCTACGATGCCTTCGAGTTCAAGCGCATCACCCGCGCGTTGCTCGATTTCATGGTGGTCGAGCTTTCCGCCTTCTACTTCGACATCCGCAAGGATGCGCTCTACTGCGAAGGCCCCTCGAGCACGAAGCGCAAGGCGGCGGTCGAGGTGGTGCGCCGCCTGTTCGACTGCCTGGCAAAGTGGCTGGCGCCGATGCTGCCCTTCACCATGGAAGAGGCCTGGCTCGATCGCTACCCGCAGGCCGCATCGGTGCATCTCGAGCAGTTCCCACAGATTCCCGCCGCGTGGCGCAACGAGGCGCTGGCGGAAAAGTGGCGGGCCGTGCGGCAGGTTCGCCGTGTCGTCACCGGCGCGCTGGAAATCGCGCGCGCCCACAAGATCATCGGTTCCTCGCTGGAAGCGGTGCCGGTGGTCTATCTGAACGATCCGGTGCTGGAAGCCGCGATTGCCGATGTCGACATGGCCGAGATGGCGATCACCAGCGGCTTCGACCTTCGGCAAGGCGAAGCGCCATCGGACGCCTTCACGCTCGACGACGTGAAGGGCGTCGCCGTGGTGGTGGAGAAGGCGGAGGACCGAGGCCTGGTGAAGTGCGCGCGCTCGTGGCGCTATACCGCCGATGTCGGCCGCGATGCTGCCTTTCCGGACGTGTCGGCCCGCGATGCCGCCGTGCTGCACGAGTTGCAGGCGCTCGGCAGGCTTTGAACGATACATAACGACGCGCGCGGCCATCGATGGCGCGCGCGTTGCCCTTGGCGTGGGGTTAAGGTAAAAGCACTGGACGACGGAAGACAAATTCTCGCCGGATTCCCCGTACAGTGAGCGGAAAAGGGACGCGCTGGCCCTTGTTCGGCAGCGATCAGAGGTTTTGTAGAAGTGGGACTTTTTGGCATGACCGGAAGACACCCTGCGCGCATTGCGCTGCTGGCACCGCTCGTGGTGTCCGGACTGGCGCTGACGGGTTGCGTGAGTTCGCCGACCTACGGCACCGACAAGACCGCCAGCGCGCAGCTTGCGGATGACATCGGCAACGCTTTCTCGTTCGCGCCCAAGAGGAAGGACCGGATCGACTACAAGCCGCGTGCCGCCTTGGTGAAGCCTGCTCCCGGGCAGAGGGAAACGTTGCCGGCTCCGCAGGACAGCATCACGCAGACGGCTTCCAACCAATGGCCGGAATCGCCGGAGCAGCGCCGCAAGAGGTTGCGTGACGAGGCGACCGCTCACCAGGGCGATCCGACCTACCAGGCACAGATCGTCGATGACGTGCAGGTGGACCAGGCGGCCTGGAAGCAGGCACTTGCCGAATCGCGGTCGGACCATCCGCCACCGCCCGGCAACATGCTGGGCAATTCCGCCGCACGGCGTGCCGAAATCGCCCGCCGGACGGCCGAAGGCAAGCAGGGCGACCCGACGAGCCGCAAATATCTGAGCGAGCCGCCGCTGTCCTACCGCGTATCAGCCTCCACCGCGCCGCAGGGCGAACTGGGCGAGGACGAATACAAGAAGGAGCGCCGTCTCAAGGCGGAAGCCACCAAGAGCAAGGGCCTGTTCGACTGGTTGCCCTGGTAAGGGCAATCCGGCCGGGCTGACGCCCGGTCGTCAAGGTAAGCGGCGGTCTTCGAAGAATGCCTTGAGCATGGCCGCCGATTCGACTTCCGCCAGCCCCGGGTAGACTTCGGGGGCGTGATGGCAAGTCGGCGAGGCGAAAAAGCGTACGCCGCTGGTCACGGCGCCGCCCTTTTCGTCGGCGGCTCCGAAGTAGATGCGACGCAACCGCGCGAACGAGATGGCTCCGGCGCACATGGTGCAGGGCTCCAGCGTCACGTAGAGATCGCATCCCGTCAGCCTTTCTTGGGAAAGGACCTCGCAGGCGTGTCGGATCGCCAGCATTTCGGCGTGGGCGGTCGGGTCGCGCAGTTCGCGCGTGCGGTTTCCCGCCACCGCCACGGTCGCCCCGTCGAGGGCAATGACGGCCCCGACCGGAACTTCGCCGCGTGCGGCGGCCGCCTGCGCTTCGCCGAGCGCCAGCGCCATGAAATCGGGCCGCTTCATGCCGGGGTCCTTATCGCTGCATTCGCCACTTATTGCCTCGCCACTGGGGCATGATCCTGTTATCTACAGCATGTCTCCCGAAAGTGTGCAGCGGTTTCGGGACAAAGACATGCGCAAAAGCAAAAGCCTACAGCCTGTCGCGAGAATCCTTTTCACGCGATAGGCTGCAGGCGCGCCAACGGGCAAAGGCCACCATGGACGACGACGACAAGAAATACCCGCGCAAGCGTGGCCCGAAACCGATGGGGCCGCGTGGGCGTGGCGCGGATAGCGAGCCGAAGGGCAGGGGCGGCGGCAAGCCGGCCTTCGGCGCCAAGAAGCCTTTTGCTAAGCGCGACAGGCCGCGCAAGCCCTATGCGCCGCGTGGCGAGCGCCCGCTGGCTGCCGAAGGCGAGCGGCCGAAGCGGGATTTCGTCCCGCGCGAGGCCCGGGAAGGGGAGCGCCCGCGCTCCGAGTTCAGGCGCGAATACAAGCCCCGTGACGGCGACGAGGCGCGCCGGGGCGAGCGGTCGTTCGGCAAGGGGCCGCGTTCGGAACAGAAGCCTTTCGTCAAGCGCGACGGGCCGCGCAAGCCGTATGCGCCGCGTGGCGAGCGACCGATGGCGGCCGATGGCGAGCGCGCCGAGCGGCGTTTTGACCGGCCGCGGCGCGATTTCGAGCGAGATGGCGGCGGCGACCGCGCAAAGCCGCACGCCTCGGGCGGGTTCAAGCCGCGTCCGCGCCCTGTAGCAGCAGAGCCGGAGACCGGCGAGCGCATCGCCAAGCGGCTGGCGCGGGCCGGCCTTGCCTCGCGCCGCGACGCCGAGGAACTGATCGCCGCGGGCCGCGTCCGGGTCAACGGCCAGGTGCTTTCCTCGCCTGCCTTCAACGTCATGGCGAACGACATCATTCATCTCGACGGCATGGAGATTCCGCCGATCGAGCGCACGCGGCTGTTCCTGTTCCACAAGCCCGCTGGCGTGGTCACCACCAACCGCGACCCGGAAGGGCGCAAGACCGTTTTCGATGTCCTGCCGACCGACCTTCCGCGGCTGATGACCGTGGGCCGGCTGGACATCAATACAGAGGGCCTGCTGCTGCTCACCAATGACGGCGGCCTTGCCCGCGTGCTCGAACTGCCGGCCACGGGCTGGCTGCGGCGCTACCGGGTGCGCGTGCACGGCAAGGTGGAGGAAAGCGCGCTAGAGGGCCTGCGCGAAGGGATCGCCGTCGACGGCGTTTTCTACGGTGCGGTGGAAGCGACGCTCGACCGGGAGCAGGGGTCCAATGCCTGGCTGACGCTGGCGCTGCGCGAGGGCAAGAATCGCGAGGTGAGGAATATCCTCGGCGCCCTCGGCCTCGAGGTCACGCGGCTGATCCGTGTCTCCTACGGTCCGTTCCAGCTCAACGAATTGCCGGAAGGGCATGTGCTGGAGATCAAGGGCCGCATGCTGCGCGACCAGTTGGGCGAGCGGCTGGTGGAAGAATCGGGGGCGAATTTCGATGCCGAGATCGCCAAGCCGTTTTCCAACAAGCCGGTGCGGCGCACCGAACGCCATGCCGAGGAGCCGCAAAGGCCAAGGCCGGCGAGGGAAGGCGATCGCCGCCCGATCGGCGAGGGCGGGCTGATCAAGAGCCGCAGGCGGCGCGAGGACAGCCGCGACGAGGCGCTCGGCAAGCTGTCGACCCGGCCGGAGAGAGGCGAGAGGACGGAAAGGGGCGAACGACCGGTTCGCGGCGGGTTCGCCGGCAAGCCGGGCGGCAAACGGGGCGAGCGCGAGCAGCGGCCGATGGAGCCGCCGGGGCAGCGCAAGGCCAATGTCTGGATGGCGCCGGGCGCGCGTCCGCAGGGCAAGGGCCGGGCGGAAGCCGAAAAGGCCGGTGCGCCTGAGCGGAAGGGGCACAAGCCCGAAGGGCACGGCAAGACGTTCGCAAAGCGCGGCGGCCATGATGACCGTCCGGCTGGAAAGCGCGACGGCGGCGGGGATAACGGACGGCCGCGTGGCGATGGTCCGCGTGGTAATGGTCCACGTGGTCCGGGCCGGGGGGGAAGCGGTGCGGATCGTCGGCGGTGAGTTTCGCGGCCGCCCGCTGGCGACGCCGCGAACCTCAGCCATTCGCCCGACCACCGACCGCACCCGCGAAGCCGTCTTCAATATCCTGGCGCACCGCTTCGCGGAAAAGCTGGAGGGTGCGCGCGTGCTGGACCTGTTCGCCGGCACCGGGGCGCTCGGCCTCGAAGCGTTGTCGCGCGGGGCTTCCTATGGCGTTTTCATCGAGGAATCGACGGAAGGACGCGGCCTGATCCGCACCAATGTCGAGGCCTTCGGCTTGACCGGGCGCTCGAAGATTTTCCGGCGCGACGCGACCGCGCTGGGCGAGGCGGGTACGCTTGCCCCCTTCGACCTGGTCTTTGCCGACCCGCCCTATGGCAAGGGCTTGGGCGAGCGGGCCTTGCGTTGCGCGAGCGCCGGCGGGTGGCTTGCCGCCGATGCCCTGTGCGTGGTCGAGGAAGCGGCTTCAGCCTCGTTCGATCCGGGGCCGGGGTTCACGGTGGTGGACGAGCGCGGCTATGGCGAGACGATCATCCGCTATATCCGCGCGGCCTGACTTCGGCCTTGTTTGCCGGGCAGATGACGAACAATTCACTTTCCGCCGCCAAGACCCTATCGTTGCCGCGCAGAACCGTTTCGGAGTCACGATGAACCTTCAGGTCGATTGGCTGCGCCTTCCCGCCCTTGCCGCTTCGATGGCCTTCTTCCTGGCGGGGCCGGTGCTGGCCGACAGCCTGCCGCAGACTGCGCCCCGAAGCGCCGAGGTGGCTGATTTCCGGCTCGACAACGGCATGGAAGTCGTCGTCATACCCGACCGCCGCGCGCCGATCGTCACACACATGGTCTGGTACAAGGCCGGCAGCGCCGACGAGCCGCCGGGAAAATCCGGCATCGCCCATTTTTTCGAACACCTGATGTTCAAGGGGACGACCAATCACAAGGCCGGCGAGTTCGATGCGGCGATCTCGGCCATCGGCGGCTCCAACAACGCCTTCACCTCGTATGACTACACCGCCTTCTACGAGACGGTTACGCCCGAGGCGCTGGGCGAGATGATGGGCTACGAAGCCGACCGGATGCGCAACCTGATCCTCAGCGACGAGGTGGTCGCCACCGAGCGCGACGTCATCCTGGAGGAGCGCCGCTCGCGCATCGACAACAGCCCCGACGCGCTGCTGGACGAGGAAGTCAACGCCACGCTCTACCAGAACCAGCCCTACCGCATCCCGGTGATCGGCTGGAAACAGGAGATAGAGCAACTGAACCGTACCGATGCGAAGGCCTTCTACGATCACTATTACACGCCGAACAACGCGGTGCTGGTGGTGGCGGGCGATGTCGACGCGCAGACGGTCAAGCAACTGGCCGAGCAGACCTACGGCAAGCTCGCGCGCGGGCCTGACCTGCCGCCGCGCATCCGCCCCGTCGAGCCGGAGCAGAAAACCGCGCGCACGGTGACATTGCGCGACCCGCGCGTCAGCGTGCCGAGCTTTTCGACGCAGTGGGTGGTTCCGTCCTATCACTCGCAAAAGAACGGCGAGGCCGAGGCGCTCGACCTCCTGTCGGAGATACTGGGTGGCGGCAGCCGCAGCCGGCTCTACCAGCAGCTTGTCGTCAAGAAGGGCATCGCCGCCAGCGCCGGCGCATCCTTCCAGGGCACCATGCTCGACGACACCAGCTTCGTCGTCTATGGCGCGCCGCGCGGCGACGCCAAGCTCGAGGACGTGGAAGCGGCGGCGAATGCGGAAGTCTCGCGGATCGCCACCGACGGCGTTACCGCCGACGAGTTGGAGAAGGCGAAGGACCGCCTCGTCCGCTCGATGATCTTCGCCCGTGACCGGCAGGCGGCGATGGCGAACATCTATGGCGCTACGCTGGCGACGGGCGGCACGGTGGCGGACGTGGAGGAATGGCCCGAGCGTATCCGACGGGTCAGTGCCGACCAGGTGAAGGCCGTGGCTGCGCGCTATCTCGGCATGGACCATGCGACGACCGGCTATCTGCTGCCGCAGCCGCGGGCGGAGAATTGAGATGACGGCAAGCCTCACCCTGCTGCGCACACGCTTTGCCATGCCGGCGGCCACCCTCCTGTTGTCGATGCTTTTCCTCGTGCTGCCGGCCATCATGGCGCGCGCGGCGGTGACCATCCAGGAGGTCAAATCCAATTCCGGCGTGTCGGCATGGCTGGTCGAAGACTATTCGGTGCCGATCATCAACATCCAGTTCGCTTTCGACGGCGGAAGCTCGCAGGATCCGGCCGGCAAGGAGGGGCTCGCCAACCTGATGACCGGGCTGTTCGACGAAGGCGCCGGCGACCTCGACAGCGAGGCCTTCCAGATCAAGCTGGACGATGCGGGCGCCGAGATGGGTTTCCGGCAGACGCGCGACGGCATCTACGGCACCATGCGCATGCTCGCCGACCACAAGGACGAGGCCCTCGACCTGCTCAGGCTCGCCATCCAGGAGCCTCGCTTCGACCAGGCGCCGATCGATCGCATCCGCGCCCAGGTCGTGGCGGGCATCGTCGCCGGCGAGCGGGACCCCAATACGGTGGCCGCACAAAAATGGGCCACGGCGCTTTATCCCGGACATGCCTATTCGCGGCGCGATGAGGGGACGCAGCAGAGCCTAGCCGCGATCACGGCGCAGGACCTGCATGCCGCCCACAAGGCGCTGTTCGCCCGCGACGGCCTGCATGTCGCGGTGGTCGGCGCCATCGATGCCGAAACGCTGAAAACGCAGCTCGGCCGCCTGTTTGGCGCGCTTCCCGAAAAGCAGGTGCTGACGCCGGTTGCCGATGTCGAGCCAAGGCTCGGCGAGGAAATGCAAGTCGTCTACGACCAGCCGCAGACCTCGCTGCAACTGGCCTATCCGGGGATGAAGCGTGCCGATCCTGAGTTCTATGCGGCGGCCCTGATGAACGAAATCCTCGGCGGCGGCACGTTCACCTCGCGCCTGTTCAAGGAGGTTCGCGAAAAACGCGGCCTCGCCTATGGCGTGGATTCGGCGCTGGTCAATCGCAAGCACGCCTCGTCGCTGGTCATCGGCACGGCGACCCGTTCCGACCGTGCGGAAGAGACGCTGGGCGTGATCCGGGACGTGGTGAAGGGCATGGCCGAGGGCGGCCCCACCGAGCAGGAACTGGCGGCGGCGAAGAAATACGTCATCGGCTCCTACGCCATCAACAATCTCGATTCTTCCGGCGCCATTGCCGGCACCCTGCTCGAATTGCAACTCCAGGGGCTGGGCATCGACTACATGGAGCGCCGCACCGACTATCTCGGTGCAGTGACGCTGGGCGAGGTCAAGGCGGTGGCGACGAAGCTGTTGTCGGCCAAGCCGGCGATCATGGTGGTAGGGCCGGCCCTGAAGGACAAGGATGCCGGCGGAGGCAAGGGATGAGCCCGACCTTCGGCATCGCCTTCGGCGGCGGCGGTGCGCGCGGGCTGGCGCATATCCACGTCATCGAGGCGCTGGATGAACTGGGTATCCGGCCGGTGGCGATCGCCGGCTCCTCGATCGGCGCCATCATGGGCGCGGGCATGGCCGCCGGCCTTACCGGCAGGGATATCCGCGAGCACGCCCATTCCATCCTGACGCGGCGCGCCGAGGTCGCGAGCCGCATGTGGCGCGCGCGCCCGGGCACGATCGCCGAAATGATGGAGGGCGGCTTTCGCGTCGGCCAGTTCAATGTCGAGCGCATCCTCAACGCCTTCCTGCCGGACGCCGTGCCGGACTCGTTCGCGGAACTGGAAATACCGCTGAAGGTGACGGCGACCGACTTCTTCGGCCACCGGCTGGTGGTGATCGAGGGCGGCGACCTGCATTCTGCGCTGGCCGCCTCGGCCGCGATCCCGGCGATGTTCCGGCCCGTGGTGCGCGACGGCCGCGTGCTGATCGACGGCGGCATCTACAACCCGGTGCCGTTCGACCTGATCGACCACGAGGCCGACATCACCATCGCCATCGACGTGGTCGGCGCGCCCACCGACACCGAGCGCAAGCGCCCGACCACCGTGGACCTGATGTATGGCGCGACGCAGTTGATGATGCAGTCGATCATCGCCAGCAAGCTCGCTCAATGCCGCCCCGATATCCTGATCCGTCCGCCGGTCTCGCGGTTCCGCGTGCTCGATTTCATGAAAGTCGATGCCGTGCTGGCCGAGACCGCTTCGGTGAAGGACGAAGCGAAGCGCGCCATCGAGACGGCGATCGAGGCCCGGCTTGTCGACGAAAAACCCAGGCCGGCGAACCTGCCGGAGCCGAATTCAGGCTAGGCTGCGGGTCAATCGCTGCCGGTACCGTCCCGCGATGCGCATTGCTCCCGGCAGCGGGGCGCGATAAGAGGCGGTTCATGAGCTCTCATTCCGCTGCCCCCGATACGATCCGCATCGCCGTCGCCCAGTTGAACCCGACGGTGGGCGACATTGCCGGCAACCTGGCCATGGCGCGGGCGGCAAGGGCGGATGCGGCCCGCCAGCACGCCGATATCGTGCTGTTCACCGAACTGTTCATTTCCGGTTATCCGCCCGAGGACCTGATCCTGAAGCCGGCCTTCCTGAAAGCCTGCGAGCGGGCGATCGAGGAATTTGCCGCCGAAACCGCCGACGGCGGTCCGGGCGTCATCATCGGCACGCCGCTCCGGCGCAAGAGCGGCACGCACAATTCGATCGTCGTCGCCGATGGCGGCAAGATCATCGCCGAGCGCTACAAGGTCGACCTGCCCAACTACGGCGAGTTCGATGAAAAGCGGGTGTTCCAGGCTGGGCCGGATTTGCCCGGTCCGGTGAATTTCCGCGGCGTTCGCCTCGGCATCCCGGTCTGCGAGGATATCTGGGGTGACTTGGGCGTCTGCGAGACCCTGGCCGAATCCGGCGCGGAGATCCTGCTGGTGCCGAACGGCTCGCCCTATTATCGCGGCAAGATGGATGCGCGCCAGCAAGTCGTGCTGAGGCAGGTGATCGAAACCGGCCTGCCGCTGGTCTATGCCAACCAACTCGGTGGGCAGGACGAACTGGTGTTCGACGGCGCCTCCTTCGCCATCCAGGCCGACAAGTCGCTCGCTTTCCAGATGAGCCAGTTCGAGGAGGCGGTCGACGTCAGCACCTGGAAGCGCGGCGCCGACGGCTGGGTCTGTTCGCAGGGGCCGATGGTGACGATCCCGGAAAACGGCGAGGCGGATTACCGCGCCTGCATGCTGGGCCTGCGTGACTACGTCAACAAGAACGGCTTCAAGAACGTCGTTCTGGGGCTTTCCGGCGGCATCGATTCCGCCATTTGCGCGACCCTGGCCGTCGATGCGCTGGGCGAGGAGCGGGTGCATGCGGTGATGCTGCCCTATCGCTACACCTCACGGGAATCGCTGAAGGACGCCGAGGATTGCGCCCGCGCGCTCGGTTGCCGCTACGACATCGTGCCGATCGCCGAGCCGGTCGAAGGATTTACCAGGGTGCTCGAACCGCTGTTTGCGGGCACCAAGGCCGACACCACGGAAGAAAACCTGCAATCGCGCGCGCGCGGCACCATCCTGATGGCGATCTCCAACAAGTTCGGCTCGATGGTGGTGACCACCGGCAACAAGTCGGAAATGTCGGTGGGCTACGCGACGCTCTACGGCGACATGAACGGCGGCTTCAACCCGATCAAGGACCTCTACAAGATGCAGGTCTATGCGCTGTCGCGCTGGCGCAACGCGCATGTGCCGTCCGGCGCGCTCGGGCCGGGGGGCGAGGTCATTCCCGTCAACATCATCGACAAGGCGCCGTCGGCGGAACTGCGCGAGAACCAGACCGACCAGGATTCGCTGCCGCCTTATCCGGTGCTGGACGACATTCTCGAATGCCTGGTCGAAAACGAGATGGGCGTCGACGAGATCGTCGCGCGCGGCCATGACCGCGCCACCGTCAGCCGTGTCGAGCACCTGCTTTACATCGCCGAATACAAGCGGCGCCAGGCGGCGCCGGGCGTGAAGATCACCAGGAAGAATTTCGGGCGCGACCGCCGCTACCCGATCACCAATCGTTTCCGGGATCGCGGCTGATACTGCCTGCGCAAGCGGGCAGGGTTGTCCCGTTAGCTCAAACTCCCCGACAAGAATCAGGAGGAAATGCGCGGTGTGCGGCGCGTTTTCTCATTGACGATTCACGCACCGGGCGAACCGGATTTCCACCGCTCCAACCGCAAGTTGCCCGCAGGGGTGTCGTGGATCACGATTTGTGATAGAGTGTGTCACATCGTGATTGATCGTCGCGGTAGTTTCCGAACACCAGGGATAAACACAAAGGGAGAAAAACCATGTCCGTTGGAGAAAGCTGGAACGCCTATCGACCATCGAAAGCAATCTGGTTCTGGTCGTGCGTCGGTGCCGCGGTGCTGACCATGATCGTCGGCTTTTCCTGGGGTGGTTGGGTGACGGGAGGAACCGCCGCGAAACAGGCCCAGGCAGCGGGCCAGCATGCGGCGGCACAGCTGGCCGCGAACATATGCGTCAACCGTTTCCTCAAGGCGCCGGACGCGGCCGCGAAACTGGCCGAGTTCAAGAAGGTCGATTCCTGGAAGCGCGACAGCTTCGTCAGCGATGGCGGATGGGTGACCTTCGCCAAGATGGACAAGCCGGTGAGCGGTGCTGCGGAACTGTGCGCGGACCAGTTGGCGAGCGCCGAGGCGCCGCTGGCGGCGGACGCGACGGGAACCGCGCCGCAGCAGGAGTCCGTCAACTAGCCGCTTCGATGGCATGATGCCCGTGCGTGGCGGGTCCAGCCACGCGTTGCGCACGGGCGCGAATGGTTGCAAAAAGCGGTGTCATCCTTTAGGCCCCGCACATGACCGTCACCGTCCGTTTCGCCCCGTCGCCTACCGGCCGCATCCATATCGGCAACGCGCGCACCGCGCTTTTCAACTGGCTTTTCGCGCAAAAGAACAAGGGCCGCTTCATCCAGCGCTTCGACGATACCGACGTCGCGCGCTCGCGGCAGGAATACGCCGACGGCACGCTCTACGACCTGCACTGGCTGGGAATTTTCCAGGACGCGACCGAATACCAGTCGAAGCGCTTCGACCTCTATGATGCCGCTGTCGAGAAGCTGAAAGCGGCAGGCCTTCTCTATCCCTGCTACGAAACGCCGGAGGAACTCGACCTTCGCCGCAAGATACGCCGGACGCGCGGACTGCCGCCGGTCTACGGCCGCGAGGCGCTGGCGCTCTCGCCCGAGCAAGTCGCCGAGTTCGAAGCGGACGGCCGCAAGCCGCACTGGCGCTTCCTGCTCCCCAACTTCGCCAGCGATCCGCAGGAGCCGCAGCGCACCGAAATCCACTGGAACGATCTGGTTCGCGGCGAGGAAACCGTCGACCTCGCTTCCTTGTCGGATCCGGTGCTGGTGCGCGAGGACGGGACCTATCTCTATACGCTGCCCTCGGTGGTCGACGATATCGACATGGGGATTACCCATGTTATCCGGGGTGACGACCACGTCACCAACACCGGCGTGCAGATGGCGATCTTCCGGGCGCTGGGCGCCGAAGCGCCGGTTTTCGGCCACCACAACCTTCTGACCACCGTTTCGGGCGAGGGGCTTTCCAAGCGCACCGGTGCGCTCTCGATCGAGGGCCTGCGCGATTCCGGCATCGAGCCGATGGCCGTCGCCTCGCTCGCCGTTCTGGTCGGCACCTCCGAGAACGTGCAGGCCATAACGACGATGGCGGAGCTTGGCGAGCATTTCGACCTGGCGGCGACCTCGAAGTCGGCGTCGAAATTCGATCCCGACGAGCTGTTGGTGCTCAATCGGGCGCTGCTGCATCGGATGCCTTTTTCGGAAGCCCGCGACCGGCTTTTCCTGCTCGGCGTTTCGGACGAGCGCGCGGAGCCGTTCTGGATGGCCGTTCGCGGCAACCTCGACCGGCTGGGCGATGCGGAGGCGTGGTGGCGTATCGTTGTCGATGGCCCGAAGGAAAAGCCGGAATTTTCCGATGAGGATATCGCCTTCCTGCGCACGGCCTTTGATCTGCTGCCGGAGGGGCCGTGGGGCGCTTCCGTCTGGAAAGACTGGACGAATGCGGTGAAGAAGGCGACCGAGCGCAAGGGCAAGGCGCTGTTCATGCCGCTGCGGCTGGCACTTACCGGCCTGGAGTCGGGGCCGGAGCTCGCAGATCTGTTGCCGCTTCTGGGGCGGGAAGGAACGCTGGCGCGACGACCCTGACCTTGCGGTCGGCGGGCAGGGGCTGCGCGGGTGCGGGCAGGGTGCCGGCAGCTTCGCCGCCTGTCGGTCTCGACTGTGCTGGCCGAGTTGCCGGGGGCGAGCCAAACGACATGATGCTTGGCGATTCCCGGCTGGCCGATGCGGCCGCGCCATTGCCGATCACCTGATAACCGGACGGGGCGTTGCAGCCGCAGGCCGGCGCGCCCGCCGGCGTCGGCTTCTTGTAGAGGAACGCCGTCGGCAATTCCCGGTAGGGCTTGCCGCTGGCTGCGGAGGTCATCTCGGCCGGATCGTCGCCGATGCCGCGCATATAGAAGACCCGCATCTGCGTTCCCGGGCAGCTTACCTCGCAATTCTTCTGGTCGCGCTCGAAGTCGCGCAGCGTCGCGGCATTCGACATCGGATAGAAATAGCCATCGCAGGTGCGCACGCATAATGTGCGGAACTCGCCTTGCGGCTGCGGGCCCTTATTGAGCGACAAGTCGATCAGGGGCGCAAGGTAGTTGTTCTCGATGATCTCGCTGCCGGCGTTGTCCGAGAGGGGAGCGCCGTCGAGGATTTCCCGGTTCTCCGGCGCGGCCGGTGCGATCTTTTCCGCAGTGGTCGGTTTGCGGGCGGGCTTGGCGTCCGTGCAGCCATGCTTTTCAAGTGCCGCGAAGAGGCGCGCCCGCTCGCCACGGGTGACGCTCTTGGCAAGCCTGGAGCGCTTGTTGCGCAGGCTGTCGAGATTGGCGTTCATGCGCTCGATGGTGGAATTCAGCGCCGCGCAGGTGGCGATGTCGCCGCCGAAAATCGAAAAGCCGCAGCCGGCGCGTTGCGCGCGGCTGCGCGCTTTGGCGATCTCCCTGCCTTGCCGGGCGATCGCTGAATCGTATTTCCCGAGCCGGGCAGGGCTTGCCGGCCCGGCGCTGCTGAGGCCGGCCAGCTCTGCCTGAAGCTGACGGCAGAGACGCGAGGCTGCATCGGCCGCGCTGGTGCTTGAAAGGGCGACGGCGCCGAGCAGCACGGCGCGAACCGCCAGCCTGCCAGCCCCGCTTGTCATCCGCCCTCCATGCCGCCTGGAAACCTGCGCGCCCACGCTGCGGGCGCCGGTGCGACCGTAGCCCGCTTATGGTTAACCGTTTCCTAGGGCGACCGAGGCTCAGCCCGCCGGCTGCAACGCCTGCGCCTTGTGGATCGCCTCGACCGCCGCCAGCGCCGTCATGTTGACCACGCCGCGCGAGGTCACCGAAGGCGTCAGGATGTGGGCCGGCTTGTCGGTGCCGAGCAGCATCGGCCCCACATGCAACGCGTCCAGCGTGGCCTGCAGCGCAGTCAGAGTGATGTTGGCGGCGTCAAGGCTGGGGAAGACCAGCAGGTTCGCTTCACCCTTCAGGCGCGAATGCGGATAGACGCGCTGGCGAAGCTGCTCCGACAGGGCGGTGTCGGCGTGCATTTCGCCGTCGCATTGCAGGTCCGGCGCGATTTTGGCGAGGATGGCGGCCGCCTGGCGCATTTTCAGGGCGCTTTGGGTGTCGCGCGAGCCGAAGTCCGACAGCGACAGCAGCGCTGCCCTCGGCTCGATGCCGAAGCGCTTGATTTCCTCCGACGCCAGCACCGTCATTTCGGCGATCTGCTCGGCGGTCGGGTCGACGCAGACATGGGTGTCGGTCAAGAACAGCACGCCGCGCTGCGAAATCAGCATCGAAAGCGTCGACAGTTCGTGGTCCTTGACGCCGGCGCGCGGGCCGATGATCAGGTCGACGTTGCGCAGGTGTCGGGCAAAGCGTCCTTCCAGCCCGCACAGCATGGCGTCGGCGTCGCCCCGCTTCAGCGCCAGCGCGGCGATCACCGTGGTGTGCGTGCGCACCATGGTGCGGGCGGCTTCCTGCGTGATACCGCGCCGGCCGCCGAGTTCGATGAAAAGGTCGACATAGTGGCGGTAGCGCGGATCGTCCTCGGGGTTGATCAGCTCGAAATCGCGCCCCGGCCGGATGCTGAGGCCATGGCGCTTGAGGCGGACCTCGACCACATGCGGGCGCCCGATCAGGATCGGCTGGGCTATGCCTTCCTCGAGCACCACCTGCGCGGCGCGCAGCACGCGCTCGTCCTCGCCGTCGGCATAGATGACGCGCTTGGAAACCGCCGCCTTGGCCGTGGAGAACACCGGCTTCATGACGAGCCCGGTGCGGAAGACGAAGCGGTTCAGCTTGTCCATGTAGGCGGTCATGTCGGCGATCGGCCGCGTGGCGACGCCGGTTTCCTGGGCGGCCTTGGCGACGGCCGGCGCGATGCGCAGGATGAGGCGCGGGTCGAAGGGCGAGGGGATGAGGAATTCAGGCCCGAAGATCGGCGTCTCGCCGGAATAGGCGCGCGCGGCCACGTCCGAGGGTTCCTCGCGAGCGAGGGCGGCGATGGCCCGCACCGCCGCCATCTTCATCTCTTCGTTGATGGCGCTTGCGCCGCAATCCAGCGCTCCCCGGAAGATATAGGGGAAGCAAAGCACGTTGTTGACCTGGTTGGGAAAATCCGAGCGGCCGGTGCAGATCATGGCGTCGGGCCGCGCTGCGCGGGCCACGTCCGGCATGATCTCCGGATTGGGGTTGGCCAGCGCCAGGATCAGCGGCTTTTCGGCCATCAGCGCCAGCATTTCTGGCTTCAGCACGCCGGCGGCCGACAGCCCCAGGAACACGTCGGCGCCGGGCAGCACGTCGCTCAGCGTGCGCGCGTTGGTATCCTTGACGTAAGGGTCCTTCCAGCGGTCCATCTCCTCAGTGCGGCCCTTGTAGGCGACGCCGTGGCGGTCTGTGACCCAGATGTTGTCGACCTTGACGCCGAGCAGCACCAGGAGGTTGAGGCAGGCGAGGGCCGCGGCTCCGGCGCCCGAGGTGACCACCTTGATGTCCTCGATCGCCTTGCCGGCGAATTCGAGCCCGTTCAGGATGGCGGCGGCGACGATGATGGCGGTGCCGTGCTGGTCGTCGTGGAAGACCGGAATGCTCATGCGGGCCTTCAACTGCTCCTCGACCTCGAAGCATTCGGGCGCCTTGATGTCCTCCAGGTTGATGCCGCCGAAGGTCGGCTCCAGCGCCGCGATCGTCTGGACCATGTTGTCGATGCCAGGGGCGTCGATCTCGATGTCGAACACGTCGATGCCGGCGAATTTCTTGAACAGCACCGCCTTGCCTTCCATCACCGGCTTGGAAGCGAGCGGGCCGATATTGCCGAGGCCGAGCACGGCGGTGCCGTTGGAGACGACGCCGACCAGGTTGGCGCGGGCGGTATAGTCGGCGGCGGTGGCCGGGTCGTCCTGGATGGCGAGACAGGGAGCGGCGACGCCGGGGGAGTAGGCCAGCGCCAGGTCGCGCTGGTTGCCGAGGGCCTTGGTGGCCTGGATTTCCAGCTTGCCGGGGGTAGGGTAACGGTGGAAGTGAAGGGCGGCCTCCTCCAGGTCGGCCCATTTCGCTTTCGTACTGTCGCCTTCCATGGCCGCTCTCCCCGCTTACTGCTTCGCGCCCTTTCTACCATGAGGCCGCGATTTTTCGAGGCGACAAATAGCACAGTCACACATGGCAAGGTTAGGGCCTGAAAGTTTAATTACATTCAAGTTTTAGAGCGGAAACCGTGGAAACGACTCGAAGCCGGCAACGGTCCGGCCGTCAAAAAGCGCTGACGTAGAGGCCGCCGTCCACCGGGATGTTCTGGCCGGTCATATAGCCGGCGTGGACCGAGCACAGGAAGGCGCAGATCTGGCCGAATTCCTCCGGCGTGCCGAGGCGCCTGGCCGGAACGTCGGCGCTGATGCGGGCCTTGCGGGCGGCGGCCGCCTTCGGGTCCTCCACCGAGCCGGGCTCGTGCGGTCCGCGCAGACGGTCGGTGTCGAGCTTACCGGGCAGAAGGTTGTTGATGGTGACGTTGCGGTCCATCACGGTGCGCGCCACGCCGGCCAGGAACGACGTCAGCCCGGCGCGGGCGCCCGACGACAGGTCGAGGCCGGGAATCGGCACATAGACCGACAGCGACGTGATGTTGACGATGCGGCCGAAGCCGCGCGCCGCCATGCCGTCGATGACGGCTTTGATCACTTCGATCGGCGTGACCATGTTGTTGGTCACGCCCTGGAGGATTTTTTCCCGGTCGAGTTCGCGGAAGTCGCGGAAGGGAGGGCCGCCATTGTTGTTGACGAGAATATCCGGCTCCGGGCAGGCGGCGAGCAGGGCGCGCTGGACCTCCGGCCGCGAGACATCGCCGGCGACCTCGGTCACCATGACGCCGTAGCGGTCCCGAAGCTCGGCGGCCGTCCTTGCCAGCAGGTCGGCGTTGCGGCCGTTGACGACGAGGTCGCATCCGGCTTCCGCCAGCGCCATGGCGCAGCCTCGGCCGAGCCCCTTGCTCGACGCGCAGACGATCGCTTTCTTTCCACGGATACCGAGGTCCATCGGCTGAACTCCTTGAGCGTGCGTGATGCCGGCGCGGTCAGCCCTTGGCCTGCTGGATCGCGGCGAAAAGGTTGGTGCAGCGGGTGCCGGACCGGCAATAGGCGAGCACCGGCCCCTCGATTTCCGCCAGGGCTGCTGCCTGGTCCTCCACGTTCTGGGCGGTCATCTGGCCGCTGATGACGGGAATGTAGCGGAAAGTCAGCCCCGCCGCCTCGACTGCCGCCTTGACGGCGTCGTGCGAGGGCTGGTCCGGCTGCTCGTTGTCGGGGCGGTTGCAGATCACGCTCTTGAAGCCGGCAGCTTTGATGGCCACCGCTTCGTCCGGGGTGATCTGCGGGGAAACCGAGTAGTTGCCGGTGATCTCGCGAATGTCCATGGTCTTGTCCTTGTTCCTGCGTCGGCGACAGTTCTGCCATTCCCGATGCCGGCCGGCAACCGCGCGGAAGCGATTCTGTGCCGTCAGCTTCCGAGGATCGCGCCTTTGATCTCGGCGGTGTTGCTGCGCATCATGTCGATATAGGTCGCGGCCGGGCCGCCGGAAGGCGACAGCGAGTCGGAATAGAGCGTGCCGCCGACCTTGATACCGGCCTCGGCGGCGATCCTTTCCACCAGCTTCGGATTGGTGATGTTTTCAACGAAAAGGGCGGCGGCCTTGTCCTGCCTGGCCTGCTTCACCAGCGTGGCGACATCGGCCGCGGAGGGCTCCGCTTCGGTCGAGACGCCCTGCGGGGCGAGGAAGGTCAGGCCGTATTCGTGCTCGAAATAGCCGAATGCGTCGTGCGAGGTGATGACCACCCGCTTGGCCTGCGGAATGGAGGCGATCGCCGCCCGGATTTCGCCGTCCAGCGCATCGAGTTTCCGGCTGTAGGCGTCGGCATTGGCGCGATAGTCGGCGCACCCTTGCGCATCGGCGGCGCAAAAGGCATCGGCGATGTTTTTCACGTAGACCTTGGCATTGGGGACGGATTGAAAGGCATGGGGGTCGAGCGGGCCGTGATCGTGCCCTTCATGCTCGTCATGGGCGTGCCCCTCATGGCTTTCTTCCTGCGCTTCTTCGGCGAATTCCGGCTTGAACTCTATCGGCTCGATGCCCTTGGTCAGTTCCACGACCGCTGCCCCGGTTGCGCTGGCGTCAACCAGCCGCTGCAAAAAACCTTCGAAATTGAGCCCGTTCACCAGCACGACGTCGGCCTTGGCCATGGCCACCGCATCGGCGGGCTTCGGTTCGTAGACATGGGCGTCGCCATCGGGGCCGACGAGCGTGGTGATTTCCACCCGGCCGCCGCCGACGTTCTTCGCGAAGTCGCCGATGATCGAGAAACTGGCCACCACTTTCAGCGGCTTGGCGAAGGCCGGCAAGGTCGCGAAGCCGGTTAATGTTATAACGCTCAGTGCGAGGGCGGCATGAATCGTCTTCAACATCGGCAATCTCCTTGATTGGATTAGGCGGTCCTGTGGCGATGGGCGACGCGGGCGCGTACGATGCCGCGGGTGCCGAGCAGGATCGAGGCCAGATAGACGACGCCCGCCGACAGGATGATCGCCGGCCCGGACGGCAGCGAGGCGTGATAGGACAGAAGCAGGCCGCAAACGCAGGCGGCAAAACCGATCAGCACCGCCACCACGCACATCGAGCCGACCCGGGAGGCCCAGAATCGCGCCGCCGCAGCCGGCAGGATCATCAGCCCGACCGACAACAGTGTGCCGAGCGCCTGGAAGCCGCCGACGAGGTTGAGCACGACGAGGCCGAGGAAGACGAAATGCACCGGGCTGCCCAGCCGGCTGACCGAGCGCAGGAACAGCGGGTCGAGGCACTCGGCGACAAGCGCGCGCCAGAACAGGGCAAGGCAGCCGAGCGTGACGGCAACGATGCCGCCGATCAGCGCCAGCGCTTCGTTGTCGAGCGCCAGCACCGTGCCGAACAGGACGTGCATGAGGTCGACGCTGGAGCCGCGCAGCGACACCAGAAGCACGCCGAGCGCCAGCGAAATGAGGTAGAACGCCGCCATCGAGGCGTCTTCCCGCTGGATGGTGAAGCGGGAAACGGCGCCGGCGCCGAGCGCAACGACGGCGCCCGCCAGCAGGCCGCCCACGGTCATGGGCAGGATATCGAGGCCGAAGATCAGGAAACCGGCGGCCGCGCCCGGCAGGATCGCGTGAGCCATGGCGTCTCCCGCCAGGCTCAGGCGCCGCAGCATCAGGAAGACGCCGACCGGGCATGCGCCCAGCGACAGCATCAGCGAGCCGAAGAGCGCGCGCTGCATGAAGCCGAAATCGGCGAAGGGAGCGATAAGCAGGTCGAACAGGGTGCTCATTCGGCGGCCCTTCGCTCGCTGCCGGTCTTGGCCGGATCGTGGAGATGCGCGTGGTCGTGTTCCTCCGGCTCGCACCACGGGGCGTCGTCTTCCCAGGCTTCATGAAAACGGCGGGCGCGCAGCAGGTTTTCCGGCCGCAAGGTTTCCGCCGTGTCGCCCCATGCCACCTTGCGGCGGGCAAGCAGCAGCGTTTCGGGAAAATTCTGCCGCACCATGTCGAGGTCGTGGACGACGACAAGGATCGTTCGTCCCTCGCCATGCCAGCGCTTGATCAGCAGGACCAGGTCGGACACGGTCCTGGCGTCGATGGCGTTGAACGGCTCGTCAAGCAGGATGAGGTCGGCGTCCTGCACCAGGACGCGGGCAAACAGGGCACGCTGCAACTGGCCGCCCGACAGCGTGTCGAGCGCGCGCGTTTCGAACCCGGCGAGTCCTACCGCCTGCAACGCCTCTTTCACCGCCTGCCTGTCTTGTGCCGTATGCCGGCCAAGCAGGCCGCGCCGGGGCCACAGGCCGAGCGAAACCAGATCGACGACGCGCGCCGGGAAGGACCGGTCGAGTTCGGATTGCTGCGGCAGGTAGGCGATCCGCACGCCGCCGGCCCGGTCGATCCCGCCCGCCATGGGTTTGAGCACGCCGGCGATGCCCTTGAGCAGGGTCGATTTCCCGGATCCGTTCGATCCGACCACGGCCGTCAGCGACCCCTTGTCCACCTTGCCGTCGAGATGATGAACGGCCGCACGGCTGGCGTAGCCGAGGGTCAGGTCATGAAAGGCAAGGCAGGTCTCGGTCATTCGAAATGAAATCTCTCGGCTCCCACCATTGGGAACGTGGCCGACGGAAAGGTCGGATATGTGATGTTATTACATATGTCAACGGAGGTCGTGTAAAAAATGCGGGTTGCGCACGGGCACGACGGAACCTTGTGGATCGCCGGCGCAGGGGTTGCCCAATCGCCGGCTCATCCCTAAACAGACTCGACCCTCATCTGAAAGGAAACGCTATGAGCATTCGTCGTATCGATGTTGGCCCGCGCATGAGCGATATCAACATTCACGGCAATACCGTCTACCTCGCCGGCCAGGTCGGCAATCCGGGCGGCTCGGTCGGGCAGCAGACCAAGGACATTCTTGCCACCATCGACGAATTGCTGGCCAAGGCCGGCACGGACAAGACCAAGATTCTCCAGGCCATCATCTGGCTCTCCGACATGAGCACCTTTGCCGAGATGAACGCGGAATGGGATAAGTGGGTGCCGCAGGGCAACACGCCGGCCCGCGCCACCGGAGAGGCCAAGCTCGCCGCGCCGGAATACAAGGTCGAGATGATCATCACCGCGGCGATCTGATTTCTTCGCGGGGTTTCAGGAAAGCGCGCCGTTTCGCGACGGCGCGCTTTTTTTGGCCGCTCGGTTTTGGGCAACCGCCGCCGACGCCTGCCCGGAAGCGCGGCGATGGCCGCTGATCAAGATATCGGGCCGACAGCGGCGGCCGTTCACGAAATTGCCCGAATCCTCGCCCTTCCATCGGTCCGGGCCGGAACAAAAAACGAAGCCGGGCTGTTGTAGCCAAAGCCATGCCTGATATTGTCGTCGGGTTCGCCCGGTCTTTATTGCGATGCAACCACAGCAGGTTGAATCAGGTCTAGAAATTGCAGCCGCGATGACGATGCCGCCACGCGTCGCGCTCATGGAATTTTGAATGAACATACAATCCCGCCTGTCACGAACGGAAAAGACAAATGCCGCAAAGCCAGGCGGCGCCGAGGCGGGTGCGCCCGGACGGGGCGGTGGCATGCCGGTCGACGCGGATGAGCCGATCCGCCTGCCGTTCATGGACGAAGAGCGGCTGCGGGCGTTGGGAGAAAGCCTTGCGGGCGGCGACGTCAGCGACCTTGCGGACCTGACGCCGTTCGATTTTCATGCGCGCCTGCGCGACAACGCCAAGAAGATACTGGAAGTCTACCGCGCCACCAACGCAGCGCAGGGCAGGGGCGAGGTGGTGACGCCGGCCGCGCAATGGCTGCTCGACAACAATTATCTGGTCGAAGAAACCATCTTCCAGATCAAGCGCGACCTGCCGCGCCGCTTCTACCGGCAGCTGCCGACGCTGCAACTGGCCGACGGAACCAGCATTCCGCGCGCGCTGGCCCTTGCGTGGGCCTATGTGGCGCATTCGGACAGCTCTGTCTCCGCGTCGATGTTCAAGGCCCTCGTCGAAGGCTTCCAGTCGATCGAGCCGATGAAGATCGGCGAGATCTGGGCCTTGCCGCCGCTGCTGCGCTTCGTGCTGGTGGAGAACCTGCGCCGGCTGGCGGTACGGGTAAACCGCTCGCGCGACATGCGTCTGGTGGCCAACGACGTCGCCGACCAGGTGCTCGCCTCCAAGACGGACGACGACGGAGCGATCCTTTCCGCTCACCGGGCACATGCCCGCGACACCACCTTTGCGACCCAGCTTCTCTATCGGCTGCGCGACGGTTCGCAGAATGCCGGCAAGGCACTCGAATGGCTGGAGGCGGAACTGGAGCAGTCCGGTTCCGACGCCGAGGAAATCATCATCCGCGAGCACCAGACGCTGTCGAGCGGCAACGTCACGACGGGCAACATCATTCGCGGCCTGCGTCTCATCAACGACGTCGACTGGACATACTGGTTCGAGGAGGTAAGCCGCGTCGACGCGCTTTTGCGCGAACGCACGGATTTCAACGCGCTCGATTTCACCTCGCGAGATCAATACCGCCAGTCGATCGAGGACCTGGCGCGCCGTTCCAACCTTTCGGAATACCGCGTGGCCGAGAAGGCGACCGAACTGGCGGCTGCCGCGCAGGCCGATGTCGGGTTCTTCCTGGTCGGGCCGCGGCGCAAGGAACTGGAACGGGAGATCGCCTATCGTTCCGGCCCGCTCCTGAGGCTGCGGCGCGCCTACCAGAAAACGGGCTGGATCGGCATCGTGCTGCCGGTATTCGCGCTGACGGCGCTTCTGCTCGGCCTCACCGGCGGCGCCCTGCAGACGCTGGGCCTGCCGCTTCCGGTCATCGTGCTGATGCTGGTGCTTTTCGCCATTCCGGCCAGCGAAGGCGCGCTCGGCTTCTTTACAACTGTGGTTCTCCTGTTCCTCAAGCCCACGAGACTGGTCGGCTACGAGTTCAAGGACGGCCTGCCGGAATCCGCGCGTACGCTGGTGGTGGTGCCGTCGCTGATCGGTTCGCGCGACGATGTCGAGGAGAACATCCGCAACATCGAGGTCCACCATCTCGCCAATACCTCGGACGAACTCTATTTCGCCCTGCTGTCCGACTGGCCCGACAGCGCCGACGAGGTCGAGCAGGCGGATATCGAGATCCTCGACTTCGCCAAGGCGCAGATCGCCCGGCTGAACGAGCGCTACCCGAGTGAAGGGGGCGTGCCGCGTTTCCACCTGCTGCACCGGCACCGGCTCTACAACCCCTCGCAAGGGTGCTGGATGGGCTGGGAGCGCAAGCGCGGCAAACTGCACGAACTCAACCTGCTTCTGCGCGGCGACAGCGACACCACCTTCATGCCGGTCGAGGCGCCGCTGCCGGAGAACGTCGTCTTCGTGATGACGCTCGATGCCGACACCCGCACCACGCGCGACGCCGTCACCCGCCTGATCGGCAAGCTTTGCCATCCCCTCAACCGCCCGCATTTCGATCCCGCCGGCCGCACCATTACGGCCGGTTACGCAATCCTGCAGCCGCGGATCACGCCGTCGCTTACCTCGGGCGACGAGGCGTCGTTCTTCCAGCGCGTCTTTTCGGCCAACCGCGGGCTCGATCCATACGTGTTCGCCGTCTCCGACCTCTACCAGGACCTTTTCGAGGCCGGTTCCTTCACCGGCAAGGGGCTCTATCACATCGACGCCTTCGAGGCGGCCTTGCGCGAACGCATCGCCGAAAACACCATCCTCAGCCACGACCTGCTCGAAGGGGCGCTTGCCCGTTCGGCGCTGGTGACCGATGTCGAACTGGTCGAGGACTATCCGACCCGCTATTCGGTCGACGCCTCGCGCCAGCATCGCTGGGCGCGCGGCGACTGGCAGTTGCTGGGCTTCATCTTCGGACCCCGCTCGGGCGTGCCGGCGCTGTCGCGCTGGAAGATGATCGACAATCTGCGCCGGTCGCTGACGCCGATCTTCTGGGTCATGGCGGCAATTGCCGGCTGGACGCTGCTGCCCTTCACGCAGGCTGCCCAATGGCAGGCGCTGCTGATCCTCAGCCTGTTCATGGCGCCCACCTTCGACATCGTCAATTCGATCCTGCCCAAGAGCCGCGACGCTACGGCGCGCGGGCATTTTTCGGCGCTGGTGCACGATGTGGCGTTCGGCACCGCCATGGTCGCGCTCAAGATCGTGCTGATGGCCCATACCGCCTGGATGATGGGCGATGCGATCATCCGCACGCTTTACCGGCTTTTCATAAGCCGCAAGAACCTGCTTGAATGGCGCACCGCCTCGCAGGCGCAAAAGAGCGGCGGCAACGATTTCGCCTCCTACTACGCGCTGATGCACGGCGCGGTCATCGTCGGGCTCATCGGCCTTGCCATTCCTGTCCTGGCCGATTCCACCGGCGCGTTCGTCGCCTTCTTCTTCGCCCTGTTCTGGATCGGCTCGCCGGCCTTCGCCTGGGTCATCAGCCGCTCGGCCGAGACCGAAGACCGGCTGCGCATTTCGGCCCGCGACATCCAGGCGCTGCGCATCGCCGCGCGCCGGACCTGGCATTATTTCGAGACCTTCGTCACCCCCGAAGACAACCATCTGCCGCCGGACAATTTCCAGGAGACGCCGGCGCCGGTCATCGCCCACCGCACGTCGCCGACCAATATCGGCGTCTACCTGCTGTCGGTGGTGAGCGCGCGCGACTTCGGCTGGATCAGCCTCGCCGACGCGGTCGCGCGCATCGAAGCGACCATGACCACCATCGAGAGCATGCCGCGCAGCCGCGGCCATCTCTTCAACTGGTACGACACCGTTTCGCTGAAGCCGCTTTATCCACTCTATATTTCGAGCGTCGACAGCGGCAACCTCGCCGGCCATCTCGTCGCGGTGGCAGCGACCTGCGCCGAATGGGCGGAAGCGCCGTCCGTGCACCTGCAAGCCGATTTCGACGGCATCCTCGACGTCGTCGCCATCCTGGACGAGAGCCTGGACGAACTGCCGGACGACCGCCGGCAGTTGCGGCCGCTGAGGCAACGCCTTTCCGACCGGCTCGACGGCATGCGCCGGGCCGTCTACACCATCAAGCAGCAGCCGGAGATGGCTTCGATCCGCACCATCAACCTCGCGGTGCTGGCCGGCGAGATACGCAAGCTTGCGGTCGCCATCCACACCGAGGCGGCATCGGTGCGCAGCGACGTCATCGCCGACTGGGCGGCACGGCTCGAGGCCACCTGCGAGGCGCATGTGCTGGATTCCCACAGCGACGACGCGACGATCGCCGCGCTGCGGACCAAGCTTATCGAGTTGCGGGAACGCGCGCGCCGCTTCGCCTTCGAGATGGACTTTTCCTTCCTTCTGCGCACCGAACGCAAGCTGTTGTCGATCGGCTACCGGGTGGAAGAACACCAGCTCGACGAGAGCTGCTACGACCTGCTCGCCTCCGAGGCGCGGCTGACCAGCCTGTTCGCGGTGGCCAAGGGCGACCTGCCCACCGACCACTGGTTCCGCCTCGGGCGGCCGGTGGTGGAGATCGGCTTCCAGGGCGCGCTGATGTCCTGGTCCGGCTCGATGTTCGAATATCTGATGCCGCCGCTGGTGATGAAGGAGCCGCAGGGCAGCATCCTCAACCAGACCAGCAAGCTGATCATCAAGCGCCAGATCCAGTACGGCAATTCGAAGAACGTGCCGTGGGGTATTTCCGAGGCCGCCTACAATGCGCGCGACCGGGAGCTGAACTACCAGTACACCAATTTCGGCGTCCCGGGCCTCGGGCTAAAGCGCGGCCTCGGCCAGAATACGGTGATCGCGCCCTATGCGACGGTTCTGGCCGCGCAGTTCATGCCGCGCGAGGCCGTCGACAACCTGGAGCGCCTGAAGAAGATCGGCGCGCTCGGCCGGCACGGCTACCACGACGCGGTGGATTTCACGCCGCAACGGCTGCCCGAAGGCGCCGACCATGCGGTGGTGCGCAACTACATGGCGCACCACTCGGGCATGTCGATCGCCGCCGTCGCCGACGCGATCTTCGAGGGCCGCCTGCGCGACCGTTTCCACAGCGATCCGGTGATCGAATCGGCCGAGCTTCTTTTGCAGGAGAAGGCGCCGCGCGAAATTCTCGCCGCGACGGTGCGCACCGAGGCCGACGAGCGTACGGCCAAGGGCGAAACCGAGGTGCAGAGCCCGGACACCCGCATCATCCTCGACCCGCTGTGGGCGCTGCGCTCGACCAGCCTGATGTCGAACGGGCGCTACTGCGTCATGCTCACCGCCACCGGCTCCGGCTACAGCCGCTGGGGCGAGGTCGCGGTCACGCGCTGGCAGCCCGATCCGACCGAGGACCGGCTCGGCACCTACATCTTCCTGCGCGACACCGATACCGGCGACTGGTGGTCGACCACCGTAGAGCCCAAGCGCGTGCCAGGCGAAACCGCGCACACCCAGTTTTCGGACGACAAGGCGAGCTTCGTGAAGACGGTCGGCACGCTGCGTTCGGAAGTCGAGTGCATCGTCATTTCCGAAGGCAACGGCGAGGGGCGCCGCGTCACGCTTTTCAACGACGGACCGACCGACCGCCACATCGAAGTGACGTCCTTCGCCGAACTGGCGCTCGCGCCAGAGGCTACCGACAACGCCCATCCGGCCTTCTCGAAGATGTTCGTGGAGACCGAGATCGTTCCCAATACCGGGGTCATCTTCGCCACCCGGCGCAAGCGCGACCCCAATGAGCAGGGCGTCGCAGCCGCCCATTTCGTCACCAATCCGTCCGGCCTTGCCCGCGATACCGAGGCGGAAACGGACCGGCGCGCCTTTATCGGGCGCGGGCGCACCATCGCCAACGCGGCTGCGTTCGATCCGGGCGCGACGCTTTCGGGGCAGGCGGGTTTCACGCTCGATCCGATCGCCTCGCTGCGGCGGCACGTGCGCGTCCCGGCGAGGAAGAAGATTTCGCTGACGTTCTGGACCATCGTCGGCTCGGACCGAAAGGAGATGGAGGAGACGGTTTCGCGGCTCGACCATCCCGAGAGCTTTTCGCGACAGGCCATGCTGGCCTGGACCCGCTCGCAGGTGCAGACCCGTCATCTCGGCCTCAGCCTCGCCGACGCCGCCAATGTCCAGAAGCTGGCGCGCTACCTCATCTATCCGGACGGCTTCCTGCGCGCTCCGGCGGAGACGATCGTTTCCGGGCTCGGCAAGCAGTCCAGCCTGTGGCCGACCAGCATCTCGGGCGACTACCCGATCTTCGCGGTCAGGATCGCCGACATTGCCGATATCGAGATCGTCGCCCAGGCGCTGCGCTTCCAGGAATACATGCGCGCCCGCGGCATGATGGCCGATCTCGTGATCGTCAACGAACAGGCTTCGTCCTACGTCCAGGACCTGCAGCAGTCGATCGAGAGGCTGTGCGAAAACAGCCGTGCGCGCGGCACGGAGCTCGGTCCGCGCCAGCATATTTTCGCGGTGCGCCGCGACCTGATGGACGAGACCACCTACAAGACCCTGCTCGCCGTCGCGCGCGTGGTCCTGCATACCCGCAACGGCACCATCTTCGACCAGATCGAGCGCGCCGAGACGGCTGGCCTGCAGGCGCGGGATGCGCTCGTGCCGCAGGGGGCGGCTGCCTCCGAGGATGTTCCCGCCTCGGTGCCGGCTCCGGTCGAGCCCAGCCCGGTGCCGGCAGCACCGGCCGACGGCACCGGACTGGCCTACTGGAACGGCTTCGGCGGCTTCGACGGCGATGGCCGCCATTACGTCGTGCGGCTGAGCGGCCGGGACACGACCCCGCAGCCCTGGATCAACGTGATCGCCAACGCCTCGTTCGGCTTCCATACCTCGGCGGAGGGCGCCGCCTTTACCTGGAGCCGCAACAGCCGCGATTACCAGTTGACGCCGTGGTCGAACGACCCGGTGACCAACCGGCCCGGCGAAGGCATCTATATCCACGATCTCGTAAGCGGCGAGGCGTTCTCGCCGATCGCAGCCGTCGTGCGCGATACGGGGATAACGTACGAGGCCTGGCACGGGCAGGGCTTCTCGACGTTCCGGGCGGCGAGAGGACCGCTGGAGATGGACCTGACCCATGTCGTCGATCCCGTCGATCCGGTGAAGGTTTCGCGCCTGCGCGTCCGCAACAGCGGAACCGCCGCGGTGCGCCTGCGCGTCTATGCCTATGCCGAGTGGGTGCTGGGCGGCCATCGCTCCCGGACCGCGCCGACCGTCATCCCGTCGCGCGACGAGGCGACGGGCGCGCTTCTGGCGCAAAACCCGTACGGGCTCGATTTCGGCGACCGCGTTGCCTTCCTCGGCAGCGACCGCCCGCCGCAATCGGTCAGCGCGGACCGGCAGGAGTTTTTGGGCCGGCATGGCAGCAGCGAAGCGCCACGCGCGGTGCTCGAGGGGGCCAGCCTGTCCGGCCGCATCGAGGCCGGCGACGACCCTTGCGCGGCGATGGCGCACGATGTCGAAATCCCGGCCGGCGGCGACGTGACGATGCTGTGGCTGATGGGCGACGCGGCTTCCGCCGAGGAAGCGAGCGAGCTGATTGCGCGCCACGCCAAGGTCGACTACGACCAGCGCCTTGCCGACAACGAGCGCCAGTGGCGCGGCTTCCTCGATACGATCCAGGTCGAGACGCCGGACAAGGCGCTCGACGCCATGGTCAATCACTGGCTGCCCTATCAGGCGCTTTCCTGCCGCGTCCGGGCGCGTTCGGCCTTCTACCAGGCCAGCGGCGCGTTCGGCTTCCGCGACCAGTTGCAGGACACGATGGCGCTGCTCGCGCATGACCCGGACCTCGGCCGCGAGCAGATTCTGAACGCGGCCGGCCGGCAATTCGCCGAAGGCGACGTGCAGCACTGGTGGCTGCCGCGCACCGGCGCCGGCGTGCGCACCATCATCTCGGACGACGTCGTCTGGCTCGCCCATGCCGTCGCCCGCTACATCGCTGTGACGGGCGACAAGGCGATCCTGAAGCAGCAACTGCCGTTCATCGAGGGGCAGGCGCTGGCCGAGGGGGAACACGATTCCTTCTTCGTGCCTATCGCTTCGCAGAAGACCGCGTCGCTCTACGAGCATTGCGCCCGTGCGCTCGACCTCGCCATCCAGCGCAGCAGCGAGGGCGGCCTGCCGCTGATCCTCGGCGGCGACTGGAACGACGGAATGAACCGTGTCGGCGAGGAGGGTCGGGGCGAAAGCGTCTGGCTGGGCTGGTTCCTGCTGGCGGCGCTGGGCGACTTCGCGCCCATCGCCAAGGCCGAGGGCGACACCAAGCATGCGCAGGCTTGGGAAAAACACGCCCGCGCCCTGAAACGCGCGCTCGAAAGTTCGGCGTGGGACGGCCAGTGGTACCGGCGCGGCAGTTTCGACGACGGCACGCCGCTCGGTTCCCATAATTCCGACGAATGCCGCATCGACTCCATCGCCCAATCGTGGAGCGTGCTGTCGGGCGACGGCGATCCCGCGCGTTCCCGTACCGCGATGGAGGCTGCGGTAAAGTTCCTCGTCGACGACGACCTCAAGATCCTGAAGCTGTTTACGCCGCCCTTCTCGAAAACCCAGAAGGATCCGGGCTACATCAAGAGCTATCCGCCCGGCGTCCGCGAAAATGGTGGCCAGTACACCCATGCCGCGACCTGGTTTGTCATCGCGCTGGCCGAAATGGGGCTTTTCGACGAGGCGTACCGGTGCTTTGCGATGCTGAACCCGGTCAACCACGCCTTGGACGCAGAGGCTTCCGAGCGCTATCGCGTCGAGCCTTACGTGGTCGCCGCCGACGTCTACGCCGGCGAGGACAAGGGCGGGCGCGGCGGCTGGACCTGGTATACCGGCTCGGCCGGCTGGCTCTACCGCGCGGCGGTGGAAGGCATCCTCGGCATCAGCAAGAAAGGCAAGCGCATCGAGGTTTCACCACGCCTGCCAAGCCATTGGAACGGCTACTCGGCCATCCTCAAAATGCCGGAGGGCGAGTGCACGATAAAGGTCGTGCGCGACAAGGCCGCCAGGGCGGTGACGATCGAGAAGGCGGGCGTGCGGCAGAAGGGTCTTTCCTTCGACCTCAAGGCCAATGCTTCAATCGAGGTTACGGTAACAATACCTGCCTGAATGCCGGCCTGACGGCGACTGCATAAAATTGAGGCAGCGGGCGACCGCTGCCTTTATTTTGCCGCAGGGATGACATTTTAGCTTTCTTCTCAATCCGTTAGACGATCACGCCAAATTTCCTTCCGTTGTCATGTTTTGTTCGCGAAATCGGAACAGAAGGGGGTTCGGGCCATTGTTAAGCGGGGTGTCAATCGATAGGTCTCTGCTGCAACAGAACGCTGTGCAATAAGTTCGGTGGAGTAGGCAAGTGTCGCTTCTGCAAATCTACTGGAGAGCACTGGGTTATCTTGCGTCCGACAGAAAGCGCGTTGCCTTCATTTGCGCCGCCAATGTCACGCTGGCCATCATAACCATTCTCGAGCCCATCCTGTTCGGCCGCGTCATCGACGCCATGTCGGACAAGCAGGACGTCGTGCCGACACTGGTGCTGTGGGCAGGCCTCGGCGCATTCAACATCATCGCCTTCGTATGGGTGGCGCGCGGCGCCGACCGCTTTGCGCATGCCCGGCGCGGCGACCTGTTGTGCCAGTCCTTCGAGCGCGTGATCACCATGCCGCTGTCGTGGCACCAGCAGCGCGGCACCTCCACGGCGCTGCACACGCTGCTGCGCGCCACCGAGGCGCTGTTCAGCCTGTGGCTCGAATTCATGCGCCAGCATCTTTCGGCGGCCGTGGCGCTGTGCCTGCTGGTCCCGACCGCGCTGCATCTCGACCTGCGCATGGCGACCGTGCTCCTGGTGCTGGGCGCGATCTATGTCGCCGTCGGCCGGCTGGTGATGCGCAAGACCAAGGCCGGCCAGGCCAATGTCGAGCGCCACTACCATCAGGTGTTCGGCCACGTCACCGACGCCGTCAGCAACGTCTCGGTGTTGCAGAGCTATAACCGCATCGGGCTGGAAGCCGAGATGCTGCGCCAGCATGTGCGCAACCTTCTCAATGCTCAGTACCCCGTGCTCGACTGGTGGGCGATCGCCAGCGCGCTGCAGCGGCTGTCCTCGACCATTTCGATGATGGTGGTGCTGCTGATCGGCGCCTATCTGGTGACCCACGGCCAGTTGCGCATCGGTGACGTCGTTGCCTTTACCGGCTTCGCCACGGTGTTGATTGCCCGGCTCGACCAGATCTCGGCTTTCGTGAACCAGATTTCCGACAACCGGGCCAAGCTGGAAGAATTCTACCGGCTGGAGGATGCCGCTGCCGAGGGCGTCGAGCCCGAGGGCATGCGGGACCTCGGCGCCGTCACCGGCCATGTGCGCTTCGACAACGTGTCGTTCGAGTTCGGCAAGTCGGGCCAGGGCGTGCACGATGTCTCGTTCGAGGTCCAGGCCGGCCAGACCATCGCCATCGTCGGCCCGACCGGCGCGGGCAAGACCACGGTCATCAACCTGTTGCAGCGGGTGTTCACCCCGGATTCCGGCCGCATCCTGATCGACGGCATCGACACCCGCATGGTGACGCGCAAGTCGCTGCGCCATTCGATCGCGACCGTGTTCCAGGATGCCGGGCTGCTCAACCGGTCGATCGAGGACAATATCCGCGTCGGCCGCGCCGATGCCAGCTATGACGAGATCCATGCCGCCGCCGCCGCTGCCGCCGCGCAGGACTTCATCCTGTCCAAGGCCGACGGCTACGACACGATGGTCGGCGAACGTGGCGGGCAGCTTTCCGGCGGCGAGCGCCAGCGCATCGCCATTGCCCGTGCGGTGCTCAAGGACGCGCCGATCCTGGTGCTCGACGAGGCGACCAGCGCGCTCGACGTGGAAACGGAAGACCGCGTCAAGGATGCCATCGACGAACTGCGGCGCCACCGCACCACCTTCATCATCGCCCATCGCCTCACCACGGTGCGGGATGCCGATCTGGTGGTGTTCATGGATAACGGCCGCATCGTCGAGATGGGCGGTTTTGCCGAACTGTCGCTGCGCAACGGGCGCTTTGCCGCCCTGCTGCGCGCCGGCGGCCTGCTCAACGACGAGGAAGTTCGCCGCCTGAGCCGCATCTCTGCGGTGAAGGATGCCGCGGCCTGATTTTTCGGTCTCCCGGACTTCAGCCTGCGACACCGGCGATCGATTGCCGCCGCCGTTCCTCCGGGCTATGTAACGGGGCATGAGCGACACAAGCGAGCGCCCCGCGACCTGGACCGATTTCGCCAATCCGACGTTTTTCGTCGGCTTGGCCGACCGGTTGGTGCCATGGCTGGCGGCCGTCGCCGCGGTCATCCTGGCGGTCGGCCTCTATATGAGCTTTGCCGCGCCGGCGGATTACCAGCAAGGCATCACCGTCCGCATCATGTATATCCACGTGCCGTTCGCGTGGCTGTCGATGATGTGCTACTCGCTGATGGCGGTTTCGGCGCTGGGCACACTGGTGTGGCGCCATCCGCTGGCCGATGTCGCGCTCAAGTCCGCCGCTCCGATCGGCGCGGTCTTTACCGCGCTGGCGCTGATCACCGGCTCCATCTGGGGAAAGCCGATGTGGGGCACCTGGTGGGTATGGGATGCGCGGCTTACCTCCGTGTTCGTGCTGTTTCTCATGTATCTCGGCATCATCGCGCTGACCCGGGCGCTGGACGATCCGGGGCGCTCCGCCTGGGCCGCCGCGGTCATCACGCTGGTGGGCTTCATCAATGTCCCGATCATCAAGTTTTCGGTCGACTGGTGGAATACGCTACATCAGCCGGCATCGGTGTTCCGGCTGGACGGCCCGACCATCGACCCCAGCCTTTTGTGGCCGCTGCTGGTCATGGCGCTCGGCTTTACCGTGCTTTTCTTCACGCTTCACCTGATGGCGATGCGCACGGAAATCTGGCGCCGGCGCGTCGCCGCCATGCGGCGCATCGCGGCGCGCAGCGCCGAGCGGTAGCAGGCGCCGCCCGATACAGCGAACGACTGTCGTCAGTCGGAGCGGCCGCGCGCCGCGACCGGCAGCGTTTCCAGCACTTTCTCGCCCGAGATCAGGTGCACCTTGTCGAACAGGTTCACGACGACGCAGCAATGGTTGGGGATAAGGCGCACGCGCTCGCCGACCGACACTCGGGCGCTGCCTGACAACAGCAGCTTGCCGTGTTCTTCGCTAAGCCCGCTGACCGTGGCGCCGGGCATGCCCTGCACCTCGCCGAAGTCGGACAGCCCCAGCGTGTCGCTGGACAGCGCCTTCGAGCCGGCATCGACGATGGCGCGTGTCGCGGTCGGATGGCTGACTACCGTGGCCAGTACGGTGAGCGCGCAATCGTCCAGCGTGGCCGCGCCGTCCCGGACCTGCGACCGGTCCATGTAGATATAGGTGCCGGGGCGATATTCGGTGACGACGGTGTCGCTGCCCGTCCGCCACATGTCGGGGGTGCCGCCGCTGGAAATGCGCCGGCAATCGAGGCCCGATGCCGCAAGCGCGTCGCGCGCTTCCCTCAGGAAGGTTTCGGCCTTTTCGGGTTGCCCGTTCGCCGGATAGGTCATCAGCCCGCCGAAGCTGAGGCCCCGCGCCGCCTCGATGCCGCGCGCCAGCGCCACCGCCTCGCCGGCGTCCTGGACGCCGCAGCGGCCCATGCCGGTATCGCACTCGACCAGCACATCGAGCCGCCGGCCGGGATCGCTGAAGGTGGCGGCCAGCCCGTCGAGCGCGACGGCGTTGTCGACGGTGACGGACAGGGTGACGCGCCGGTGCAGGGCAAGCAGGCGTTCCAGCTTGGCGCGGCCAAGAATGTTGTAGGGCAGGAAAATATCTGTCAGCCCGGCGTCGGCCATGACTTGCGCCTCGCCGATCTTCTGGCAGGTGATGCCGGCCGCGCCTGCCTCCATTTGCTTGCCTGCCCAATAGGGAAGCTTGTGGGTCTTGATGTGGGGGCGCAGTTTCTGCCCATGGCGGTCGGCATGCGCCTGGGCGCGCGAGATATTGGCCTCAGCCCGGTCCACGTCGATGAGGACCGCGGGCGTATCGAGATCGTGGATCGTAGGCATGGCCGTCCCTCGTGAAAGACAGCGCCGGTTATGGCTCCGATCCCGTCTCGTGTCACGCCTCGGCAGCCGGTGAGCCTTGCCGGGCACGGATTTATCGACAGCGCCGCGGCATTCGTCTATCCGATGATGATGCAGGCTCAGGAGGCCACCGTCATGAAACGCTCCGCTATCAACGCCATCATCCGCGAGGCCGACGCCTTCATCCGCTCGTTCGGCTACATCATGCCGCCATTCGCCTATTGGAGCCCGGAAGAAATGAAAGCCCGGCGGGAAAGCTCCGCCGGCATCTTCAGGTCGCGGCTGGGCTGGGACATCACCGACTACGGGCAGGGCAAGTTCGGTGAACTCGGGCTATTCCTGTTCACCGTGCGCAACGGCCGTTTCGAGGACATGAAGAAAGGCTCCGGCATGCTCTATGCGGAAAAGATCATGATCTCGCGCAAGGACCAGTTGTCGCCGATGCACCGCCACGTCATCAAGGCCGAGGACATCATCAACCGCGGCGGCGGGAAGCTGGTGCTGGAACTGTTCATGCCGGATGCCGAAGGCGGCATCGACCCGACGGCGGAAGTCTCGGTTCCGGTCGACGGCACCATCCGCAAGCTGCCGGCGGGCGGGCTGCTGAAGCTCGACCCCGGCGAGAGCGTGACACTCCTGCCCGGCGTCTGGCACGCCTTCTGGGGCGAGGGCAAGGACGTGCTGATCGGCGAGGTGTCGACGGTCAACGACGACCTTACCGACAACATCTTCCGCGAGCCCATCGGCCGCTTTGCCGATGTCGAGGAAGACGTGGCACCGCTGCACCTGCTGGTTTCCGACTACGAGAAATGGGTGGGGTAGGGCGCACTTCTTCTTCGCGCAAATGTGACGGGGACCGCAGGCGACATTGCCGCGCGGCCGTGATAACCGCATTTTTTGCCGATACGCCCCCGATCGGCGGCCGATTCCTTGCTGCATGTCTCCCGAAAGTGGCTCCAGTTCCGGGATAAGGGCATGCCCGCTTTATCTGGAACCCGATCGTGAACCGCATTGTCCCGCTCGTCCTCGCGGTCGCCCTGTTCATGGAAAACAGATAGAACCCTTGCAGTGTGCGCAGATGTGCGGGTTGTCCCGCTACGGTTCATAAACTGAACCCTAAATCGCGCACGCCTGGCGCTGGTGCAAGCAGCGCACGCCTTGACGGAAACACCGAGAGCGCCGCAAATAAACGGCATGCAAAGGCTCTCGACAAAACAAACCCTAGCTGTGCTCGGCCTTACACACCGGAACTCGCTTCGGGACCGTATCGCCAAAGGGCAGCTTACCCCCATCGTGGATAGGGGTAGGAACTACTACGATAAGGAACAGGTCGAGCGGTTGGCGCGTAACGAACCGTCCAAATCACGCCTTGCAATCGATGCGGGGTTGCCTGTCGCCAAGGGCTTCGAGCACATTACGGTCGAGGAATTTGAAGACTCCGTCCGTGAGGCAAAGCGGCTGAAGCAAAGCGCCCACCTTGAGGACCCCTACAGCGAGGACTGATCGCGGCTCCCCGTTGCCGAATAGTTGCCGTTGACGTTTCCGCACGTGGTGACTCATCGTCGCGTGACGTGCGCACGAAAGGCAACCGTCATGTCGATACCTCCACCACCCCCTCCACTGATCAACCTGCCACAGGATGACGAACCGTCCGAGGCGACGCGCCAAGCCAACTCACGAGCGACAGTCTCTCGACATGCTCGCGACTATTTGGAGAACGCAATCACTACACTGGCCGTCTTGATGGACGATCCAAAGGCCGCGTCGGCGCAGGTGCGCGCCTGCGAGAACATTATCGCGTGGGGTGCGGGCAAGCCGGGCCGATACGTGGACATCGGCAATCTGAAAGGTCTGACCGTCTTCGAAGCCGTGGACGAGGTGATCGCAGCAACGGCGCGCGGCGCATGCTCGCTTGAGGACGGGGAGGCGCTGGTTGACATGCTCAAGAAGCGCGTTGACCTGACCGAGGTCGAGAAGATGCGTGCCGAGTTGCAACACCTGAAAGCACAGAGAGCGCATGATGTCCAAGCTCGACCTTCGTAAGGAACTCGACGCTTTCAAAAAGCAGTACGGAGACGTTCCTGCCGATAGTGCCCCCACCAACGTTCATCTGTGGCAAGTTACGGACAGAGAGATCGTTCGCATTGGTGAGAACGCGGGTGTTGCCGGCATCGATATGATTTCCATTCCGGCAGGGAAGTTCCTCACCGAAGGCGTCGACAGCGCGCGGAGAATTCCATCCGAACGATGGGTTCGCATGTTTGCACATCTGACGGAGTTGCCCGAACAGTTTCCCCCTGTGCCGGTGTTGTGTGACGCGCCCCTACCTCCGAAAGCGAACGCTATCACCAACACGCCCAAAGAAGGGGGCGCAGACGCCCCATCCGCACCCGTACACGCGGACGCCGCACACAAACGTGCGTCGGGTACCCCAAGCGCCCGAACGCGGCTTCCCGCTGACATAGATCGCGGTGCCGTGCTGATTGATCTCGCAGAACATCGCAAGAAGCCCCAGCCTCGGCGCGAGAGTGCTACCGAGATCATGGAACGCCTGCTCGGGCAGATGAAACCCTCGCCGAATACTGCGAAGCCGATGGCGCTCGCGCCGACGCAGGGAAGGAATAGCGATGCTTAACCTTCGGATAGTCGAGAAGGATTCACTCGAAGATCAAAATAGTTGGGCCGCGTTCCGTGAAAAGCAGCGCGAGTGGGTCGTCCAGCGCGAGATTATACGGGAACAGCGGCGACAGGCGAACGAAGAATATATCGCTGAGTTACGGAGGCGTTGCGCTGTGCAGCGCGGTGGCATTTCCCCATACGAAGAAGACGTACGCCAAGTTCGATCAAAGCTGGGCGCTGCGCTGGATCGGATGGCGGGTTGGATTAAGGGGTTGTGAGCGTGCAGAAAAAAAAGATGGGTGTCGCAGAGCAAGTGCGGGCAGATCGTTCTGAACTGAACGGGTGCAGGAAGGCACTATCGGAGCGGAGCCGAGACCTAAATATACCATCGATGTGCCAAACTATATAGTAAAATCAGGGTGCAACATTCGGGTGTTCTTAGTAGTGATGTGCATCGGTGGGTATAATAATTTAGAATATTAAGAACGGAAACGTTTTATCGTTTGACGGAAATATAGTTACTGTGTTCGTATGGTCACTGTAACGAGGCGGTGCGCGTGTCGCATTGTGAATATTTCCGGAAAGACTCATGCAGTCACATTTAGCTGTCTCAGAAATCAAGACAATCCAACAGTTTGAAGCGTGGCTGGTTGCCAATTGTCTCGTGTAATCCAGACGCGATGCTAAGGCCGTGATTACGCTTGCTAAATTTTACTTTGGAGACGACGATGCTAAAGTTCACTAAGCTCAGCGAGTTCGAGAAACATCTCGTTAAGAGCGGTCTTGTTTCGGGCAGGACTGCGGCGCGCGAGGCGGCATCGACGCTGCGACACGCTATCTCCCCTTCGGCGGCGGTCCGTCTGCTGTCACGTGGGTTCAAAAATGCCAACGAGATCGCGGAACTGTCCAAGGGATCGGTCGACCTCTTCTGGAAGGGCAAGCAGTACATCGGCTGGGATGGCCAGCCAGTCAATGTCTCCAAGCAGATCGCGGAGGGTAAGAAGTCCGGCCCTTTTGATGACGCTCGCGCCAATCTGATGAAGCTTCAGCTATCCCCGCAAGAAAAGCAGAGGTCAGAGTTACTTCCATTTTCATATTATACCGTTCCCGTTTTGTTCTCTGACATTGATTGCAATGCCGTAGTAGTCGCAGAGCTTCTGCAGCGTATCGATTGACGGTGTAGTCCGGCGACCTGTCGCGAACTGGTAGAGTCCGTGATACGAAAGGCCGATGCCTTGGTAGATAGCCTTGATGTCGGGCTCTGACTGAACGCGGTTGCGCAAGTCATCTGCGAGGTCACGCAGTCGCGTTGGTATTTGTTCGTCGGCGTGATTTGTGGTCATGTGAAAATATTGTCACATGACAAACATTTCCGTAAAGGAAATTTTTATTTCTGTTCTAATCATACCAAATTCAATTTGTTTTATATTCTGAGTATTGTTTCTCACACCATGCATCGAGGCTTTCGCCGGAATGAAATCTCTGCCAGAGATGCGTGTAGACCTCGACCAACGTTCCGAGATCGTCTCGACCATCGGGGAACTTCTCGTTGACAAGTTGGTGCGCCAGCAGCAGCACGCGCCCCTCTGGATCGTTGTCTGTCCTGAACTTTCGATGTTTCTTGCAGCGATGGCGCAGTCGGTCCTGCGAACGAACGCGCATGCTCACGATCTGCGTGAAGCTCGTGCCGCAATAGCAGCAGGCACTTTCTAGCACGAGGAGAACAGTCTCCTTGCCGTCCTTTCTGACGTATGACTGATGCCCGACGCACTTGAATTCCTGCTCGCCCCTAAAAACCCTGTCACCGACCGCTAGCACCAAGCATCATCCCGAGTCTTATCGAAGCCTCTCTCAAATTTTTCGAGTAGGAGATCATCGCCGCTTTCAAGATATACTTTCTTTGTAGCAAGTTAAACTGGAATTTGTTATCAAATAAATTCTGTCGATGTATTGTAAAATTATGGTGGCTAACGTATTTGTCAAATGGTTATTCGACGCACTGCAAGGAAATATAACAATGATTAAGGAAATGAGGCAAGCCGCACTCGCTAAATGCGATGGTAATGTTTCTCTATTGGCGCGAGAGATTGGTGTTGATTACTTTCGCCTGCGAAATGTTGTCTGCCACAGCAATCCGCGCCCGCCTGAAGACATACTTGAGGCACTAATGCGGTACACCGGCTATCGGCTGGTTGCGCCGACGGTTGCAAGCCAGCAGGCGGCAGCGTAATATAGCCCTACGTTTCCGCGCATGGCTCTTGCAGCTTAGTGGCGCAGCAACGGAATCGGCGCTCTTGCAGCACCGCGTTTGATCCAAACCGAAACGGTCAAAAGAATAACCCCGACATTTCTGCCGGGGTTAGTTCGGGATCAATCGCGATATGCAAGTATACGCTCCTTGTATATCGCATGTATTAACTGCGAATGCAAGGGTTCTGTTCATGTCCATGTCCGATATAATACTACCGAGTCCCGGTAAAATAACCAACCTCGCGGGAATCCCCGCCGCATTGCGAATAATCCCGCAATGGATTCTATGGAAGCCCGTCAAGCGCGGGAACAAAATTACCAAAACCCCTGTGTGGTGGCAGCAGCCCTTTGGCGACGCGATCAACGCGCACGCCCGCGAATACTGGGGCATGTTCGACCAGGTCGTTGCCGCAATGCGTTCCGACGAGCAGGGTCGTTTCGGGATCGGGCTCGTGCTCGACGATACGGGCATCATCTGCCTCGACTTCGACGACCACGCTGATGACGACAAGGAAGCTGTCGCGCTCGGCGCCGAATACGCATCCGACGCGTTAGGCATGAACCCCACCTACGCTGAGCGATCACTTCAGGGTGGGGGCAGGCACCTGTTCTACAGGGCAACACTTCCGCACGACCGCGTCGGTGGCGTGATCGAGCAACTCAACCTCGAAATCTATGCGCGCCAGTTTATAGCGATCACGGGAAACGCATTGCCAGGCTCGACACACGACGTCCGCAACGGTCAGTCGCTTGTCGATAGCTGGAACCTGCCCCCACCTGTGGCAAGTGTAGGGTCACAGGTTGCCACAACCTCTCTAGGGCGCGCGTTAGACCTTTCTGACGCCGATGTCATACAGACGCTGATGGTCCGCCGTCATTCGACGTTTATGCTTCTATCAAGCCAGAACGATTTCGCCGACCGCTCCGATACCTTTATGAAGATCGTTGGTGACCTCGACAAGATCACGGGTGACCCCAAGCAGATAGACCGCATCATTCGCAAGTCTCCCTGCTTCAAGAACGGGTACAATCGCGAACGGTACGAGCGCGACGGGAAATGGCTGGCCAAACAGAACTGCGCGTCAATGCTCGAGTATTGGGTTCGTGATGCGAGGCGCGACAACACGGAGTCGATTCCGTTTACCCTCTACGTGTCGCCCGAGGAACGCGAGCGCCTTAACTCCATCATGGCGACGACGCTCGCCTATGATGCAAAGGTGAAAGTGGAAAAGGCGCTTGCCGACGCGAGCCGCACAATCGCCGACCTTCCAAAAGCTGATCCAAGCGCACTACCCGCTGCGGCAACCGATTACCTGATCCGTGACGCGAACAAGAATCCGATCGGGTTCGACTACCCATCTCCGCATGACCCTTGGGCCATGTTTGATCCGCCTGAACTTCCAATGGGTCTCCTGCCACCTGTCATTGAGAGCTTTGCGCGGGAACGCGCCGACATCATCGGCTGCGACGAGTCTGGACTAGCCATGTCAGCGCTGACTGTATGCGCGGCCGCGATCACTGATCGGATAAAGATCAAGATGAAGCGTCACGACCACTGGCGTGAGTCGACGCGCATTTGGTTGGCGCTCGTCGGCAATCCTTCGATCAAGAAGTCGCCGATCATAAAAGAGGCGTCAGCGCCGCTAGACAAAATCGAGGCGGACAACCGCTATAGGTACAAAGAAGCGGTCAAGGCATACGAGATGCTCGAAAAAGAAGAGAAAACAAAGGTATCTCCTCCGATTCTCAGACGGCGTATCATTGAGGACACCACGATCGAGGCACTCCAGAACGTGCTCAATGAGAACATGGAGTGCGTTCTGTGCCGTCGCGACGAACTTGGCTCGTGGTTCGGGGCGATGGATCGCTATTCGGGCGGCGGTCGCGGAGCGTCGGCAGATCGCGGATTTTGGCTGCAATCATACAACGGCGGATCGTATTTCCTCGACCGCGTCGGGCGCGGGAATAAGTTCGTAGAGTACCTGTCGGTAAATATGCTCGGAGGCATTCAGCCCGAAGTGCTCAAGAAGGTATACAAGGAGACCGAGGACGATGGCACGATGCAGCGGCTGTTCCCGGTTATCCTCCGCAGTGGTGGCATAGGTCGCGACGCCCCTTCGTGCGGCACAGCCCTCGCGGACTACCACGTACTCGTCCGTACGCTGTACAATTTGACAGGAGTGGACATCAACGGCGGTACGATAGAGACCGCGACGGTTCACTTCTCAGACGGTGCGCAGCGAATTTTCGATGAAGTCCGCGCCTGGACGGCCAAATTGCAAGCGGTAGAAACCATCAACAGCAAGCTAGCTACTGCAATCGGTAAGTGGGATGGCGTGTTCGGTCGCCTCGCGCTGTTGTTCCATCTGATCGAGAACGCAACGGTTCCCCATGTCGGAGATGGACCGCGCCAGTTCAGCCATCTGATCCCAGAACAGACTGCCCGCAACGTCTGGGAGTTCATGAAGGTGTTCCTGCTTCAACACCTGCTCGCCTTCCACAAGAACGTCATGGGAACGTCCGACATGCAGGATGATGTCGAGGCGACGGCCGAGTTTCTGCTCGCTAGCGGCAAGGCGCGCGTGAGCCTCCGCGACATTCAGCGCGGGGTGCAGCGCAAGGACTCGACGCATGAGTCGCTGATTGCGGCGATGAGACAACTTGAACAGTACGGCTGGGTTGACCAAGTCGAGAACACCGGCCGCAAGGACTCGCTCGCGTGGTTCGTCAATGCAGAGTGCCACAGGAGATTTGCGGCCAAGGCGCAGGCGGTCACGGCCAGGCGCGCCGCAGCACGTGAAGCAATCGAGGAGGCGACCGCTATTCGGAGGGCGCAGAAGTCGCAGACTTCGTGATCGTGTTGCAAAAGAGTTTAGAGGATGCAGGTCGAGTGTCAGAGTGTCATATGAAGAAAACAGGGGCGCTCGTTTTCGCGCAAATAAAGAAAAAACGTCGATCATTTTTTATGAGTCATGACGCGCATATGACACTTCTGACAGTCTGCCCCGACTCGATCCTGCTCCGCTAGGACGATCCGAGAATGCCTCATATGACAGTCCTGACAGTTGCCCTTTCGATGCGACCCTATTCCGAACTGCCGGCTAGCTGCGAAGGGCAAGCCCCATCCATCACTGTGGCTCCGGTTCGGAAAGGGGCAGGAGAGGGCACGCTGCATCGGCAGCGAGCGGGACGGCAGGGAAGGCAGGTCGCGCTCGGCCAGACGCCCCTGTGGCTCTGGTTCCTGCATGCTGTCAGCGAAGGCAGCGTCGAGATCGTACCTCGACAGTGCTAACGCCCGTCACACCGCCCTGCTAACCCCGTGCAACGTCGTTGGTGACCTGGGGCGTGTCGTTGGTCATCGCGGGGTCAAAACGCCCCTCTGGGTTCCGCACGGGACCGAGCCTGCCCTGAATTATGACCAAACCTTATGAAAGGGGTCGCCGGCGCGCGAAACCCCGTGAAAATTCGCGTCTCTATCTGTTTGTTGCAAACAGATAGGATGCCCAGTCGTCGTGCATCACCCGGCGTTCGTCCAAGCGGTCGTCGCGGTCGTACGATCTGGTGACGGCGGTGCCGATCAAATGGCCGAGGCACCGCTGAGCGTTGTCGTCGCTAAACCCACCGACCTTGGTTGCCCAACCAACGAACGATGTCCGGAAGCCGTGCGGTTTGAGATCGCCGGGCAATAAGCTCTGAAACCGATGCTGCGATAGCGGTCGACCCTTCAAGCGTCCCGGAAAGACCAGCGTGTCGGGTTCGCGGTTTGATTGCAGGCTCAGCAACAGTGCGCGGGCCTGCTCGCCAATAGGAACGCGGTGTCCACCTTCGACCCGCGTCTTGTAGCGTGTCGACGGGATTGTCCAAAGCGTCAGATCGGCATCGAACTCGCGCCATGCGGCCGCGCGCGTTTCCAGTTGGCGTGTCGCCGTGAGGATGCAGAACGTCAGCGCCTTGGCCGCTATTGTGCCCTGGCTTTGCAGACCTTGCACAAAAGCCGGCACTTCACGGAAGGGCATGGCCTCGTGATGTTTTGTGGTGTGCGAGCGGTCATGGAGCACCTGCTGAACGGCTTGGATGCGGGCAGGGTTCAGGCGCTCAGGGCAGAGGCCCTTGACCATCGCGAAATCAAGGACGCGCTCAACGAAGGACCGCAGGTATGGCCCTGTCGGCGTGTCCCATGTCGGTTCGATCGCCTTTGCTATGTCGCCGGTCGTGATTTCGCCGCAACTCATGGTGCCAAGACTGGTTAGGTGGTTGGTCAGATAGCCCTTGTACTTCGTCACAATGTCGTGAGACCAGCCACGCTCCTTGACGGAGATATATTGCAGGCCAGCTTTATGGAACGTATTGGACGCCTCTCGTTCTTGTTCGCGGGCGAGGCGGGTGCGTTCGGCCTGTTCAGCTAGCTTCGCGGCGTCGCGAGCAGTTATCGGATCGCCCCCTGTGGCCCTCACCTTTCTGGCCTCCTCGGCCTTCCCCCTCGCGTCGGCGAGACCGATAGCAGGGTATGCACCAAGGCCCATCTCGCGGCGCTTGCCGTCGAGCGAGTAGATGTAGACCCATGACCGATTTGCCCCTTGCACCCTCAGATACAGACCACCGCCATCGCCATGAATCCCGTTCCCGATATTGGCTCTCTTCAGCCATGTGTCGGTCAGTTTTTTCGTCACCCGCGCCATGCAATACCCCGGTGGTTGTGCCACTAAACATGTCATTCATAAGATAGTGAAATTTATGAAACAAGGATGTCGTTTCATAATTGGTGCAGTCGTTCGGGTATGTGCAGACAATGTGCGCTTATGTGCACATTAGACGCCATCGTGTCTAAAAGCTCAATGAAATCCGGGTATTAAATGTCCGTAAATGACCGCATTGTCCCGCTCGTCCTCGCGGTCGCCCTGTTCATGGAAAACATGGACTCGACCGTCATTGCGACCTCCTTGCCGGCGATCGCGGTCGACATAGACACCAGCCCGATCGCGCTGAAGCTGGCGCTGACCGCCTATCTGGTGTCGCTGGCGATCTTCATTCCGGTGAGCGGCTGGATGGCGGACCGTTTCGGCGCCAAGAACATTTTCCGCACCGCGATTGCCGTCTTCATGGCAGGGTCGGTCGCCTGCGCGCTGTCGAACTCGCTGACCGCCTTTGTCGTCGCGCGCTTCCTGCAGGGCATGGGCGGCGCGATGATGACGCCGGTGGGCAGGCTGGTGCTGGTACGAGCCACGCCGAAGAAGGACCTGGTGGCGGCGATGTCGTGGCTCAGCATACCGGCGCTGGTCGGTCCGCTGGTCGGCCCGCCGGTCGGCGGCTTCATCACCACTTACCTTTCCTGGCACTGGATCTTCCTGATCAACGTGCCGATCGGCATCATCGGCATCTGGCTCGCCACCCGGTTCCTGCCGATGACGCCGTCGGCCGTCACGCCGCGGCTGGACGTTCCCGGCTTCGTCCTGAGCGGGATCGCCGCGTCGGGCGTGGTGTTCGGCCTTTCCGTCATGGGGCTGGCGGCGCTGCCGCCGTATGTCGGCATCGTGACCACGGTGGTCGGCCTGCTGTCGGGCGCGGCCTACATGTTTCATGCGCGCCGCGCCGTTAACCCGCTGCTGGCGCTCAACCTCTTCGACAACCAGACGTTCCGAGCCAGCGTGCTGGGCGGCGGGCTGTTCCGCATCGGTATCGGCGCGGTGCCGTTCCTGCTGCCGCTGATGCTCCAGATCGGCTTCGGGTTGACCCCGTTCCAATCCGGCATGATCACCTTCGTGTCGGCTATCGGGGCGCTCGGCATGAAGCTCGTCACGACATGGGTGTTCCGGGTCGGCGGCTTCCGCAACGTGCTGGTCCTGGGGTCGCTGATCTCGGCCGCTTCCGTCGGCATCAACGGCCTGTTCACGCCGGCGACGCCCTATGTGCTGATCCTCGCGGTGCTTCTCGCCGGCGGCTTCCTGCGCTCGATGTTCTTCACCGGCATCAACGCGCTGACCTATGCCGAGATTTCGCCCGAGGACACCAGCAAGGCAACACCGATCGCCGCCGTCGCACAGCAGCTTTCCATCGCCCTTGGCGTGGCGGTCGCCGGCGGCATCCTGGAGACATCAACGCATTTCCACGGCGGTACGCTGACGCTGACGGATTTCCACATCGCCTTTTTCATCGTGGCGGGGATATCGGCGCTGGCGGCGATCTGGTTCGTGCGCCTAGCGCCCGATGCCGGCAGCGCCGTGTCGGGGCACCGCAACGGTTCGCGTGCGGCGGCGGAAACCGCCGTCTCCTCGCACTGATCCGGCTACTCGGCGTCCGACGATGCGCGGCCCTTGAAATCCTTGGCCAGCAGGTAAAGCTCGACCGATTCCTCGCGCGAGGCCGGCGGCTTGACGTGATGCACGGAACGGAAGTGCTTTTTCAGCAGCGCCAGCACTTCGTGCTCCGTGCCGCCCTGGAACGTCTTCGACAGGAAATGGCCGCCGGGCTTCAGGACGGAAATGGCGAAGTCGGCCGCGACCTCGCACAGATGCTCGGTGCGCAGGTGGTCGGTTCGCCGGTGTCCCGTGGTCGGTGCCGCCATGTCGGACAGCACCACGTCCGGTTCGCCGCTGAGCGCTTCCATCAGCCGGGCAGGGGCCGCGTCGTCCAGGAAATCCATCTCCAGCACGACCGCGCCGGGAACCGCATCCATGCCGAGATAGTCGATGCCGACGACATGCGGCTTTTCCGCCGTCGAGCCGGTGCGCGCCGCCGCCACCTGGCACCAGCCGCCCGGTGCCGCGCCGAGGTCGATGACCTTCATGCCGGGCTTGAGCAACTGGTAGCGGTCGTCGATCTCGATCAGCTTGTAGGCCGCGCGCGACCGGTAGCCGTCGGCCTTGGAGCGCTGGACATAGGGATCGTTCATGTGACGCTCCAGCCAGCGCCGCGACGATTCCTTCAGGCCGCTCTTCTTCTTTACGCGCGTTCGCATGACGCGCATGCCGGCCGACGTGGAGGTTCCAGGTTTCTTGGTCATTGCCGGTAGCCACCCCGCCAGCGATTGCGCCAGGCGCCATCGTCCGCCATCAGTTCGCTCAAGATGCCCTCGCGCAGGCCGCGATCGGCGACCCGGAGGCGTTCGGCCGGCCACACGGCGCGGATCGCTTCGAGAATGGCGCAGCCGGCGAGCACCAGGTCGGCGCGGTCGGCGCCGATGCAGGGATTGGCGACGCGCTGCTGGAAATCCCAGCCGATCAGCCGCTCGACCATGGCATCGACGCTGTCGCGGTCCATCCACAGCCCGTCGACGCGGCGGCGATCGTAACGCTCGAGGTCGAGATGCACGCCGGCAAGGGTCGTGACCGTGCCGGACGTGCCGAGCAGGTGGAATTTCGAGCCGGCGACGACATGCTTCAGGCGGTCGCGTCCTTCGAAGGCCTTGAGATGGGTGGCGACATCGTCGACCATTGCGGCGAAGATTTCTCGGGTAACGGCGCGGCCGCCGAAGCGTTCGGCCAGCGAGACGACGCCGACCGGCAGCGAGGTCCAGGAGACGATGTGGTTGGCGAGCCGCGGCGAGCGGCGGCCGGTCAGGTCGATGAGCGCGATTTCGGAAGAACCGCCGCCGATGTCGAACAGGACCACCCCTTGCGTGTCCCTCTCGATCAGCGAGCCGCATCCCGACACGGCGAGCCGCGCCTCCGTCTGGCGGTCGATGACTTCGAGATCGAGGCCGGCCTCGCGCTTGACTCGGCCGATGAAGGCTTCGCCGTTCGCTGCCGAACGGCACGCCTCGGTGGCGATCAGCCGTGCCCGCTTGATCTTGCGGTGCGCGAGCTTGTCTCCGCAGACCTTCAGTGCCTCGACGGCGCGGTCCATCGCAGCGTCCCCCAGCCTGCCGCTCGACGACAGGCCTTCGCCCAGCCGTACAATGCGCGAAAAGGCGTCGATGACGCGAAACTGCCCGTAGCGCGTCGGCACGGCGACGAGCAGGCGGCAGTTATTGGTGCCGAGATCGAGCGCGGCAAAGACCGGGAGTTCCTGTGCGGGCACCGGCGGCCGGCCGGATGAGGGTCGGCCAGGGGCGGGACCGGGCACCGCCTTGGCTGCTGCCGGCGCCGGGTGTTCGGCCAGCTTGGCTGCCGGGGCTTCATTGGCGGGCCCACGCGCCGAAGGCGATTCGCCGCGCGCAAAAACCTTCCGGCCTCGCTTTCGCTTCCGCCGCCTTTTCTTGGGTTCGTGATTGCGCTCGCCCGCCGACCCGTTTGCGGGCGAGGGGGCTGCAATCTGGTCCGCAGGCGATGCCGCAGATGGAATTCCGCCGCCCGGAGGCTTCGGCAAACCGCTCGACACGCCTGGCGCCGACGCACCTGCGCCGGAGTCGCGGTCTTCCACTGTCGTTCCTTCCGGCGCCGCGCGAACCGGCCTTGCCGACGCAGCGTGCGCATCTATTTCTTACGTTGGCAACAGATTAGCAGCGCCTTGCGCGATCACCAAGAGCGCCAGCCGCAAAAAGATAGTCGCCTGCCACGCAGGATCTGCTGCAGGGCGCGGGTACGGCACATTTCCGCGGGTTTCTGGGCGCGCCGGGGAAGGTGGTTGATAGTGGCATCGCGCGTACAGAAGTCGGCGCACAAGGCTTGACTATTTCGCGGTGGCGGATAAAAGGCAGCCCAGAAACGAGATCGCGCCGCCGAACGGCCCTTGGTCGACCTCGTTTTATCATATGCGCCGGACACCGGCGCCGTCTTGGGGAATAGGTTAACGGTAGACCCACGGACTCTGACTCCGTTAGTCCTGGTTCGAATCCAGGTTCCCCAGCCAACACTCATTATACCAATAAAACCAGTCATTTAGGCGAAACGGCAAAATCGCAGCCGGAAACTTTTCCGGTGCTGGGAACCGCCACATGTGGCTTATGCGGATACTTCCATGATTGCCCGGATGAGCTGGGCATCGGAATCACTGCAAGCGCCAGCAACGAGCATGTCGCGGCGCTCGTCAGGCGGCCGGCTGTGCCTCTTCCGTGTTCCGCGCGTTCCAGTGCCGCAGGGCGACCGGGATGACAAGCGCAAGCCCGAGTAGCGACGAATAGAGTTCGGGCGCCACCAACAGGAAGGCGGCGAGAACCAGAAGCGCGTTTTCCCATGGTCGCGTGCGCACCAGCAGATAGCGCGACAGGGCGGCTCCCAGGCAGGTGATGCCGAGCACGCAGCCGAAGAAGGCGAGGAAGAAATTCGACCAGGTGAAGTCCTTCGTCACCAGAAGCAGCGACGGCGAGAAGACGAAGACGAACGGCACCAGCGCCTTGCCGAGGCCGAGCCGGAAGGCGGTGTTGCCGGTCTTGAACGGGTCGGAGCCGGCCATGCCGGCGGCGGCATAGGCCGCCAGCGCCACCGGCGGAGTGATGTCGGCCAGCAATCCGTAATAGAAGACGAAGAAGTGGGCGACGATCGGCTCGGTGCCGAGCATGACCAGCGCCGGCGCGGCGATCGTCACCATGATGATGTAGTTGGCCGTCGTCGGAATGCCGCAACCCATCAGGATGCAGACGACCCCGGTCATGAGCAGGGTGAACAGCAGCGTCAGCCCCTGCGTCGAGAAGATCGCGTCGGGGATGAAGGTGCCGAACAGGAGCGACAGGTGTCCGGCCGTCGAGGTGACGATGTAGGAAAGCTTGAAGCCGACGCCGGTCAGCGTGACGACGCCCACGACGATGCCGACGGTGGCCGCTGCCGCGCCGACGGCCAGCGCGTATTTGGCGCCGTCGCGCAGGCACACCACGATATCGGCGACCGACATGCGCCGGCGCGGATTGAGCAGGCCGACGGCGATACACAGCGTGATGCCCCAGAAGGCGGCCAGGTAGGGCGTGTAGCCGGAAAGCAGCACGCCGATCAGGACGACGAGCGGGATGATCGTCGGCCAGTCGCGTTTCAGCGCTTCGACCACGTCGGGCATCTCGTCCGGCCGCAAGCCGCGCAGGCCGGTGCGCTTGGCTTCGAAATGCACCTGCATGAAGACGCCGAAGAAGTGCATGAAGGCGGGTACGATCGCTGCCAGGATGATGGTCGTGTAGGGCAGTTCGAGGAACTCGATCATCAGGAAGGCGGCCGCCCCCATGATCGGCGGCGTCACCTGGCCGCCGGTGGAGGACGCCGCCTCCACGGCCGCCGCGAAGTGCTTCTTGTAGCCGAGACGGATCATCGCCGGGATGGTCAGCGAGCCGACGGTGACGGTGTTGGCGACCGACGAGCCGGAGATCATGCCGAACAGCGCCGAGCCGAAGATCGACACCTTGGCGGGACCGCCAGCGTAGCGGCCGGCGACCCAGGCGGCGCAATCGAGGAAAAGCTGGCCGAGGCCGATGCGGGTGGCAAAGACGCCGAACAGCACGAAGTGGAAGACGTAGGTGGCGACGACGCCGAGAGCGATGCCGTAAATTCCTTGCGTGGTCAGGTAGAGATGATCGACGAGTTGCGAGACGGACGCGCCCGGATGCACCAGGATGCTCGGCATGTATGGCCCGAACAGCGCATAGGCCATGAAGACGATCGAGATGATGGGGAGCGGGATGCCGACGGAGCGGCGCGTCGCCTCAAGCAGAAGCAGGATGAGGGTGACGCCGAGCACCACGTCGGTCGTCGTGGGATTGCCGACGCGGAAGGCGAGATCGTCGAGCGGGATCAGGGGCACGTGCAGGACTGCGACCACGGCGGCGATCGCCAGCAGCCAGTCGAAAACCGGGATGCCGAGCGGCTTGAGCAGGCTGGATTGCGCTGGCTCGTCATACCCTTTCTTCACCAGCGGGAAGACGAGGAAGACCAGCGCCAATACCATCGACAGGTGGATGCCCCGATGCATCATTTCCTGCAGCAGGCCGAAGCCGGCCGTGTAGTAGTGGAACAGCGACAGCGCCACCAGGAGGAAGCCGACCAGCCAGCCGGCGGCCGGCATCAGCGGCCGGAAGCGGATTTCGGAGTCGAATTTCTCTTCCAGTTCGCGAGCCTTGTCCTCGTCGAACTCCATGGCCGAAAGTTTGATCTTGTCGTCGTCGCTCATAGCCGGTTCCGTATCGGGGACTCACGAAGCACGTCGCGATCTTCAGATTCGCCTGCCACGCTTCAGGAGGTGGTTCCTGGACGCTTTAGACAAAGGAGGCGGAAAGCACGCCTTCCGCCTCTTCGTTGTCAGCCGGTTCGGATGGCTCCTATTTCAGGGCGCCGACTTCCTTGTAATATTTCTCCGCGCCGGGGTGGAACGGAATGCCGGCGCTGGTGGTCGCGTTTTCGAGCGTGATCAGCTTGCCCTTGGCATGGCCGGCCTGCAGCGCCTTCTGGGTCTCGTCGCTGTAGAGCGATTTGACGATCTTGTAGACGAGGTCGTCCGGCTGCTTGGCGCTGGTCACCCACTGGGCCGCGACCGAAATGGTCTTGGTCTCGCCGACGTTCTTGTAGGTGCCTTCCGGCACGGTGTCGGTGGAGAAGAACTTCTGCTCGGCCAGAAGCTTGTCGGCTTCCGGGCCTGAGATCGGCACCAGCGTGATGTTGTTGGTGCTGGCAAGTTCGACGATGGCGCCCGTCGGATAGCCGCCGACGAAGAAATAGGCGTCCATGGCGCCGTCCTGCAGCCGCTCGCCGGACGGGCCGGGTTTCAGGTATTCGGGCTTCACGTCCTTTTCCGTCAGGCCATAGGCGCCGAGCACGAGGCGGGCGTCGACGATGGTGCCGGAGCCGGGTTCGTCGAGCGAGACGCGCTTGCCCTTCAAGTCCGCCACCGTCTTGATGCCGGCGTCGGCGCGCGCCACCAGATGGATCGTTTCGGGATAGAGCGTCGCGATGAGGCGCAGGTCCTCGACCTTGGGCTTGCCCTCGTAGAGGCCGGTGCCCGAATGCGCCCAGTAGGCGACGTCGGACTGCGTGAAACCCGATTCGGAAGCGCCCGACGAGATGGCGCTGATATTGGCGACCGACCCGTTGGAGGACACTGCGGTCGATACAAGGCCTTCGACGCCGGCCGGGCCCGTTGCCGAAATGCCGTTCGCGATCAGGCCGCCCACCGGATAGTAGGTGCCCGACGTGCCGCCGGTGCCGATGCGGAAGAACGCCTGCTGCGCGCGTGCCGGCGAAAGCCCGGCAGCCGCCAGAGCGAAAGCGCCCGCGCCGATGGAAAAGGTGCGTCGGTTGATCGAAATGGTCATGCTACCTCCCAGTCAAAGACCGGCAGGATGTTTCAGCAGGCCAAGGGTTGTCAACCGGCGCGTGCTTTTTGGCTGCGGACGGGTCGCCGGTTGTGGGACCGATGCCCGAAAAAGCGCCTATCTGCGATGCCGCTCGGCGATCGGATCGTCCCAGGGAAGCTGCTCGATCTTGGGGATAACGAGATCGAAGGTCCTCGCATTTTCCAAAAGGGCCATATCGATATCGCCGCTTTTCAGCGCCTTCAGCATACTGGCCTTGAGATCGGAGGCGGCTTGCGCTCCCTCGTGCTGGGCAACATGCTTCACGGCGTATTCGATGCACAGATAGAGCGTGTTGAGTATGATCTTGACCTGCTCCAGTTCGGGCCCGGCCATTTCTTCGATGTCGTCAGCCATCTCGAGACCTCCATTCGCATCATTCAGGTCATCGGAGCGTCTCCTGGTGGCTTGTCATCAGCCATCCGCCGTCGGTGCGGATATAGGAGGAGCAACAGAACGCCCTGTATGGCGGGTCGCCTCTACGGCGAGCTTCCGAAGCATAGGCGAGCACGGTGAACGCCCCGCCTCGGATGGTGCGCTGTTCGCTCATCTCGACACTTTCCCAGCGGGGTGCCGCCTGGAGGCTTTCGATGACGGCCGCGCGATCGAGGATGCCGGCTTCAGGGAATATCATCAGGGCGTTTTCGTGCAGATGAGTTTCGTAGACCGGGGCGCCTTCGAGCCAGAAACGTTTTTCCAATTGCCACTCAGGGGTGTCCATTTCAGCCTCCTTCATCGTGACAACGGGATCGCGGCCACAGGGTTCCTGATACCTGCGCCCCGGCCTATGCCCTCCGTCTCGCTGGCACAGGCCGGTTCATCCATGGCCGAAAAAAGATACGAGCAGAGCCAGAACGACGGCTCCGGCCAACCCGGCGATGAAGATGATCCGCCGGGCCCGCGTGCGCAGGATGATCTCGCCCTGGCGTGCGTTCTGCGCGCTGATGTTCTGGCGCCGCTGCTCCGGATCGGGACCTTCGGCCATCGCCGTTTGCCTCGGACCGGCGTCAATGCGCGGTTTGCGAATGCTCGCCGCCGGGCTGCGAGATGCCACTCAAGGCCTGTCCGGCTTCCATCGTCTCGCCGTTTCTCGCGAGGTCGCCAAGCGAAACGATGCCGACGAGCCTCTTGTCCCGATTGAGGACCGGGAGCCGCCGCACCTGCAGGTCACCCATGTTCTCGAGGACGTCCTCGACCTCTTCGTCATCGTAGCAATACATGACGTCCGGGCTCATTACCTCGCGTATGCTGGTGTCGGGGCCTTTGCTCAACGCCACTGCGCGGATGACGATGTCGCGGTCGGTTATCATGCCCACCAGGCGGTCGTTCTCACCCACGGGGATGCTTCCGGCATCGAGTTCGTCCATCATCTTCGCGGCTTGGTGAAGCGACTGTTCCGGATCGGCCACCTGGACCTGCCTTGTCATACATGTGCTGATTTTCATCGTGCTCTCCCATCGGTTTCCAACGCCCACCGCCGGGTCGGCCTCAGGATAGGAACCAACCGGCCGCCCGTAACGTTCCATCACAACATGGGCGGTGGCTCGGCGTGGGAAGTAAGGAGATTGCGCGATGCCGGAATCACTGAAACGGAAAGATGCTGGCAAACACGAGCCGGCCGGTGACAACCCGAAGGACAAACCTCCCAAGGATACGCACGAGCCCGCCCCCAAGGCGGAGGGGCCGAGCGAACTCCCCGATACCAACACGCGGGAAGAGGTCGAAACGATCAGGCCGAACCTGAAGCGCTAAGCTGCATCGGGAAGGAACCGGCCGCGAGCCTCAGTGTCCTTTCGCCCGGCCGGCATACTGATCCACCGCCCCGGCCGTTTGCAGCATGAGCGTTTCCATCGAAATGAAGTTCTTGCCGTAGGGATAGAAGTCGGACTTGTCGCCTTCCTGCCATTTCTTCCGCAACTCGGGTCGGGTGATGTCCCAGTCGCTGTAGGTTCGCCGGGCGAGTTCCCGCAATTCGGCGTGCAGTTCGGCAACCGACGGGCGGCCCCAATAGTAATAGCCGTTATAGACCTTGGCGACCTCGAGGCTCCGCCCGAGCACGATCGTGTGCGGGATCATCACGTCATGCGAGGTATCGGTGTATTCCTTGATGTCCAGGTCCTTCTGCACGATCCGTTCCTCGTCGTACAGGAAGGGCCAGGGCGCCGAGGTCTGTTGGCGGTAGTTATTGGTGGTGTGCCAGTCGTCAGTGGTAATGGTGACGACCTGGGTGTAGCCGACGGTGAGTTGCGGGTGGAAGCGCACCAGTTCCAGCATCTGCTGGCGATCCTTCGGGCAGAAGAATCCGCGCGTCAGCATGATGACCATGAACTGGTCGCCCTGCAGGTCCGATAGTCGCCGCGGCGTCCTGGTATGGTCGGGAAGGATGTAGTCGGGAAACTTCGCTCCCGTCACGATATCTTGTCTCATCTCGGTGGCTCCCGTTGGATTCCGGTAGTCGGCGAACGGGCGGTGCGGTTCGCGAACGGAGGGCGACGGCAGCTTCCTGCGGTGGACGCTGCCTGCCGATCGGGCGCTTGGGACGGCAGGCAGCGCCAATTCGCGATTATCGTCGCAGGTTCCAGTTTGCTACTGCCAGTAGGGATCCGCCTTGTAATAGTCGTACGAGGCGTTGCGCACCTTCATGCCGTCGTCTTCCGTCAGCTCGTTGACCGAATAGGACGGCGCCGCCCTCAGTTCCTCCTTGCTGTACGGCACGACATAGCCCCGTTTGTCCGTGTCGTAGTCCAGCGAAGCCCACGGAATCGCGTGGTATTTTTCGCCGATTCCAAGGAAGCCTCCGAATCCGACCACGGCGAACATGATGCCGTTCGAGGTCTTCTCCAGCATGACATCCTGGATTTCGCCGATGTGTTCGCCGGCGGTGTTGTAAACGTCCGTGCCGATGACGCGGCTGGCGGGAATGGCATCGGTATGGCCTGTTGCGGTAGGCATCTTTGATCTCCTTTCTGAAAGGGTGACGCCAAGGTAATCGTGGCGCCCAACCTTGGTTCCCCATTTTTTGCGGACCGAGCAGGGCAGGGGGCCGTGCCTGCCGTAATTCAGCTGGCTGCGCTCGCAGTCCCGCTCTTTGCTGCCCTGACGGGAACACATCGGGTGCACAGGGGTTAGAGTCCGAGAGAGTTGAGATGATTGTACTCGCACCTGTTCCAGACCCGCCGCGTCCGGCACCGGAGATTCCCGATCCGGAGCCGACGCAACCGCCTGTTCCGCCCGATCTTCCCCAGCCCGCCGAGCCGCCCGGCGTTCCCCCTCCGGCGCCTAATCCCGTTCCCGGACCGCAACCAGGCGAAGTGCCGCCACAGGTGCCGCCCGAACTGCCGGCTGTCGACAGGTTTTCCCGGCCGGGCGTGCCCAGGCTTTCTTTCGTCGTAGCGCTCGTGATGGCCTGCATCGCGGGAAGTGCTTCGGCGATTGCCCAGGCCACCGACAAGACGCCGGATCAGAGCCCGGCTTCCCCGTGCCAGGCCCAGCCCAACGAACAGACCGGGAAAGACAAGGACAAAGCCGCCGATCGGGAGAACGGGGAAAACAAGACGCTGTCGGGCAAGCTGGACCGCTGCAACGGTGTTCTCGTTCCACCCAAGACCGGAGACAAGCAGATCGAAGAGCCTGCACCCGATGTCGGACCCACGCCTGTCATTCCTCCGGAAGCCGTGCCGAAACAACAGACGCCGAAGTAAAGCGCGCCCGATTTTCTCGATCCGGACGCGCTTCTGTCAGTCGCCAAGGTCGATAAGGGCGATGCCGAGGTTCTTGCGCAAGCGGCGCCGAAGATGGGCCGGTGTTTCGCGTATGACGACTTCCAGCGTCGGGTGCACGGTCCCGTTCAGGAAATGCCCTCCCTTCGTCGCGCCGTCTTGCAGTCCGAGCACGGCATGGAGGTGGGGGCTGGATCGGCCGTCGTCACCGGCGGCCACGTCGCCGATCAGGCTAAGGACCTCGCATTGTTCGGCGATGGGAATTTCGCGGTAGGTTTTCGACTGGAAATCGAACCATCCCACCTTGGCGCTGGCGAAAGCACCGATCGCGGTGATGGAGGCGGCCGAAATGCGCTGGCTCGTGCAGAATTTCTGGATCGCGCCGAAAGCCTCCTCGCCTTCGTCGAGGACGAGCACGAAGGTTCGTTCCGCTGCATTTTCTCCGAGAATCCTGGATTCCATATCGCGATCCTTCTCTGGCCGCCGGCGGCAGCCGGCCATCTATTCAGGTTCGTAGCGAATGCCTGCTCCACCGAGGTCGTGGCGCATGGCCTTTTCCTCCTCGTCGTCGGGCAGCGCCTCATCGCTCACCTGGTCGGGATTGTCGTCGTTTTCTTCCGGCAGGTCGCCGGACGCCTCGTCCGGTCCGCCTTCGGTCTCAGCCGCGCCCGGAGGCAGGACGGGCGCTTCGCCGGCATCCCCCTCGGTCGCCGGATCCGGCTGGACCTGGCTTCGTTGGGCTTCCGACGTGCCGGCCTCATATTCCTGAACCGCCTTGTCCCAGCACGCCTGTTCGCGTTCGGGGCGGCGGCCTTCGGCGGTCCAGAGCTCGTCTGCTCGCTGTGCGATCCATTCTTCCTTGGCGGTGCGCATCTCCTGCCTCCCACTTGCCGGGCGTCATAACGACCAACCAAGGCAGGAGCCGATGGTTCCGCTTTATTTCGGCCGGCGTCGAAGGTTCCACGGGCCGGAGGCGGCAACGCTTGGAGGAACCAACCTTCCGGCTTGCCGTTTCCTCGTCGGTTGACCTGCCGCGCGCAAAGTCCTCGACGACGGTCAGGTTGAAGCAATTCGGGAGAGCACCATGGCCAAAAGCAAAGAGCATCTTCCCACGCCCGGCGGCGACAATCCGAATGTGAGGTTCCTGACCGAAAATACCGATCTGTCGCCGAAGCAGGCCCGCGAGCTCATTGAAGAATACGGCAACGACCGGAAAAAGCTCCTGGAACTCGCACGCAACATGAAGGCCGAAAGCTAGCAACCCCGGAGCTGACGTTGCTGGACGAAGGCAACTCCACGGCGTTTCCGACGCCCCGACAATCAGCGCGAGAGGCCTCGCTCACTTATGTCAGCGACGAACAGCCCGGCATTCGCCGGAAACGGCATTCGGGCAGATTCTCCTATTTGACGCCCGGCGGGAAAACGCTGCGCGACGCTGCCGCGATGGAGCGTATCCGTGGACTTGCCATCCCGCCGGCGTGGTCGGATGTCTGGATTTCGCCCGACCCCGACGGCCATCTGCAGGCTACCGGCCGCGACCAGCGCGGCCGCAAGCAATATCTCTATCATCCGCAATGGTACGCCTGCCGCGACGAGATGAAGTTCTCCAGCCTGGTCGAATTCGCCGAGGCGCTGCCTCTTTTGCGCCGGCGAATCGACGCGGACCTGCGTCGCCGCAAACTGTCGATCGAGCGGGTCCTGGCATCGGTGATCTGGCTTCTCGACAACACCATGATCCGGGTCGGCAACGCCGCCTATGCGCGCGACAACCGGAGCTTCGGCCTCACCACCCTGCGCGACCGGCACGTGGAAATTCGAGGATCGACGCTCCGTTTCGCGTTCAAGGGCAAGGCGGGAAAGGAATGGCGCCTGAAGCTGACGGACAGGCGCATCGCCAAGGTCGTGCGGGGTGCGCAGGACCTGCCGGGCCAGCAACTGTTCCAGTATCTGGATGACCAGGGAGAACGCCACGGCATCAGTTCTCACGACGTCAATTCGTATATCCAGGAGACGACGGGAGCGGAGTTCACGTCCAAGCATTTTCGCACCTGGGCTGGTACCGTGCGCGCCTTCGTGCTTCTGGCCGACGAGGAGCCGCCGGCATCGAAAGCGGCGGCGAGGCGCATCCTGAACCGGGTTGTCGATACGGTCGCCGGCCATCTCGGCAACACCCGCTCCGTCTGCCGCAAATGCTATATCCACCCGGGCGTCATCGACCATTGGGAGCGGGGCGTGCTTGATGCCGATATTCGCTCCCTGCGCCCCGGGCGTCTCAGGGCCAACGGCCAGCTGGACGGAACCGAGCTGATCGTTCTCAGATGGCTGCGGAAATTCGGTTGAGGATTTGGGGCCCGCTGGCCGGGAGCCTGCCTCAATGTATAGGAACCAACGAAGCGGCCGTAACGTTCCGTTGCAACGGTGGCTACTCCACGATCAAGAGGAGGTTCCACGAATGCCATGCACGAATGGCTGGTCAGCAACGCTGCCTTGATCTCCGCCTGCGCCAGCATCGGCATGCTGGTGATCTGGTCCATGTATCTGCACATCTTCTGGCGCAGCCATCAGCGACGGCGCAAACCAAAGCTCATCATCAACTGGGGCGAGGGCCGTGCCTTGTCCGCGCGCTGCTTCATCACCAACATGAGCGAAGGGGCGGTCTTCATCCAAAGCGTCGTGGTGGACCTGGAAGCTTCTTCCGGCCACTACCGCACCTTCATTTCCGACGCCGAGGACCTGAGGAATTCCGCGCGGCCTTCCGACTGGAAGCATATGACGCGCCAGGGACCGCTAGGTCCCGGAAAACTCATCGATATGGGCAGCTTCGAAAGTATCCTCGACTATGCGGTTCGCGAAGCGACCGGCGAACGGACCTTCGCCGGCTCAACGGTAGGGCGCGCCATCCACCAGTTCGAGATCACGATCATCGGCATGTATGGCTCGGAGGACATGATGATCGGCGCGTCCCGCCGGTTCGCGATCGAGCATGTCGGGGGCAAGGCATGCCTGCGATCGGTGACTGTGGAGACGCATCAGATAACGTCCGCCCGCGAACGGCGACGGCTGGCGCGCGAACTTGCGCAGCAGCTATAAGGCGCACGGGGTGCCGGGCTACGCCGCACGTCGACCTTATCGGTCGATCTCGCCGAAGACGATATCGAGCGTGCCGATGATCGCCGCCACATCGGCGAGCATGTGGCCCCGGCACAGATAGTCCATCGCCTGCAGGTGGGCGAAGGAGGGGGCGCGTATCTTGCATCTGTAGGGCGTGTTGGTTCCGTCCGAGACGAGATAAACGCCGAATTCTCCCTTGGGCGCTTCGACCGCCGCGTAGACCTCTCCGGCCGGCACGCGGTGGCCCTCGGTGTAGAGCTTGAAGTGATGGATCAGCGCTTCCATCGATCGCTTCATGGTGGCGCGTCTCGGCGGCGTGATCTTGTTGCTCGGCGCCGCCACCGGTCCGCTCGCCTCCGGGGCAGCCAGCTTGTCGATACATTGGCGCATGATGCGCACCGACTGGCGCATCTCTTCCATGCGGACGAGGTAGCGGTCGTAGCAGTCGCCGTTCTTGCCGACCGGGATATCGAAATCCATCTCGGAATAGCATTCGTAGGGTTGCGACTTGCGAAGGTCCCAGGCCGCGCCCGAACCGCGCACCATGACGCCGGAAAAGCCCCATGCCCAGGCGTCGGCTTCCGAAATGACCCCAATGCCGACATTGCGCTGCTTGAAGATGCGGTTGGGCGTCAGCAATTCGTCCAGATCGTCCAGCGCCTTCAGGAAGGGGGTAGTCCATTTTCCGATATCGTCGATGAGTTGCTGCGGAAGGTCCTGATGGACGCCGCCAATGCGGAAATAGTTGGCGTGCATGCGCGCCCCCGACGCCCGCTCGTAGAAAACCATGAGCTTTTCACGCTCGGCAAAGCCCCATAGCGGCGGCGTCAGTGCGCCCACGTCCATCGCCTGCGTGGTGACGTTGAGCAGATGGGAAAGCAGCCGCCCGATCTCGCAGTACAACACCCTGATCAACTGGCCGCGCCGGGGTACCGGCAACCCGAGCAGTTTCTCGGCCGCCAGGCAGAAGGCGTGTTCCTGGTTCATCGGCGCGACGTAGTCCAGCCGGTCGAAATAGGGCAGGGCCTGCAGGTAGGTCTTCTTCTCGATGAGTTTTTCCGTGCCGCGGTGCAGTAGGCCGATGTGCGGATCGACGCGCTCCACCACTTCGCCGTCCAGTTCGAGAACGAGGCGCAACACGCCATGTGCGGCAGGATGCTGCGGGCCGAAGTTGATCGTGAAATTGCGAACCTGTGCTTCAGGCAACAGGGCCTCCTGCATTCTGCCGAGGCATGTTTCGGTCAGGCTGTCTAGGTGTCGCGCCCGACCGGAAAGGGGAACGACGGGCGTAACGATACGCACGGCGTCGCTTCACGCTGTGCAGGCACAACCCGTTCAGCCGTGGCAGGTTCCGAATTTTTGCCTGTGACGACGATCACGGCGCTTGCGTGCGCCGGACCTGGCCCGGTTGAAGCCGGCGAGTCACGCGCATGTGAAGCCGTTTGGCAACAAATCCAACAGAATTTATGAAAGCTTAACGGAATCGGTGTGAATCGAGAGAGGTGCGTCGTACATGCGATGCACGGTGACTGGCGTGGCGCGTGTGCCGCGAAGGAAACCGGCTGGAGCAGCGGGTTACGTTCTTGAATGTCCGTCGCGCCGGCCAGCAGCAGTCCAGCCTCTAGCGGAGCAGACAAGTCATGATCTCGTTCAGGAAAAGAACCGTCATGGTGCCGCTTTCGGTGGCAGCGCTGCTGGCGCTCGGCCTGCCGCAGGCCAGTGCCCAGGGCCTGTTCGACGTCCTGTTCGGCGGCGTCCCCAGAAACGGCCAGAAGCTGAAGGGGGAATTTCCGCCTCCGCCCCAGGCGAAGAAAAAAGCCCCGGCGCCGATTACCAGGATTTCCAGCCCGACCTACAACAAATACAAGGCCGATTCGCTGGTGTCGGTAGATTTCAAGGCGCTGGCCGGCGCCAGCCAGGCGGCCCCGGCGCCAACCGACTCGCCGGCGGCGCAGAACGCCGCATTCCAGCCGGCCGAAGAAAAGACCGACACGGCGCCCGAAAATGATGCGTTTCGCCAGGCGCTTGACGGCCTTGCCGACTACGAGCTGCTGGCCGAGCGCGACATCGCCAAGGCCCTGACGACCTATTACGTCGCCCATCCCTCGTTCCTGTGGGTGAGCGATGCTGCAGTGAACGCCAACGCCTCGGAGGCGCTCAAGGTTCTCGGCGAGGCCGGCACGTACGGGCTCAACCCGCTGGACTACACGGTAGACGTTCCCCCGGCGGAAGTCGTGGGCGTCGACGCCACCGAGCGGCAGAAGCAGCTCATCCGTTTCGAGATGGCGCTTTCGGCGCGGGTGCTGCGCTATGTCCGCGATGCGCAGAACGGGCGGATCGACCCCAACCGCATCTCGGCCTACTACGACTTTCCAGCCAAGCCGCTCGACCTGCAGGGCGTCCTGAACACGCTCGCGCACACCCATGAGGTGCGCACCTACCTTGAATCGCGCCACCCGCAGAACCCCGAATACCAGGCGCTGCGCGTCGAGCTTGAAGCGCTGGAGGCCAGCGCCGAAAACGAGATCGTCGTCGATCCGAAACTGCTCCTGAAGCCGGGCGAGACGAGTACCGAACTGCCGAAACTGTTGACGCTGATCGGGCGCGACCTCGCGGACGAGGCGGGTGGGGACTACAGCGAGGTGTTGCTCAAGTTCGGCGCCAGCGACACCTATGTGCCGGAACTGGTCCCTGTCATCGAGGCGGCGCAGAAGAAGGCCGGGCTGAAGCCGGATGGCGTCGTCGGGCCGCGGACGGTTGCCGCGCTTGCCGGCAATTCGAAGGCCGACAGGCTGGCCAAGGTCCAGTATGCGCTGGAGGAATTGCGCTGGCTGCCTTCGGACCTCGGCAGCACCCGCGTCTTCATCAACCAGCCGGCCTTTACCGCCAGCTATATCGAAGGGGGCGAGGAAAAGTTGAAGACGCGCGCCGTCATCGGCAGGGTCACCAACCAGACGAGTTTCTTCTACGACGAGATCGAGCAGGTCGACTATAACCCCTACTGGGGCGTGCCGCAGTCGATCATCGTCAACGAGATGCTGCCGCGGCTGCGCAGCGACCCCGGTTATCTCGACCGGTCCGGCTACGAGGTGACCAACGCGCAGGGCAAGCGCGTGCCGTCCTCCGCCATCGACTGGAGCCAGTACGGATCGAAGGTGCCGTTCAGCGTGCGCCAGGCGCCCAGCGAGGCCAATGCGCTCGGTGAACTGAAGATCCTGTTCCCGAACAAGCATGCCATCTACATGCACGACACGCCGCAGAAGTCATTTTTCCAGCGCGACAACCGCGCGCTCAGCCATGGCTGCGTGCGGTTGCAGGATCCGCGCGGCATGGCCGCCGCCGTCCTCGGCACCTCGGTCGATTACGTCGCCGACAAGCTGAAGAAGGGGCACTCGAGCGAGAAGGTCACGCGCAAGATTCCGGTCTATGTGGCCTATTTCACCGCGTGGCCGGACAAGTCCGGCAAGATCGAGTATTTTGCGGATGTCTACGACCGCGACGCGAGGCTCAAGGAAGCGATCGCGGCCACCGAATCCGTGCGCCTGCCGGCAACGTGACGGCCGGCGTCGACGGTGCCGCCCGATGGATCAGATATCGGTGCAGAGCGGGAGATACCGGCTGGCGTAGCTGAAATCCATCGTCTTCAGGGAACTCGTCAGGCCGCCGCTGTCGGCAATCCACTGGCGTACCCAGGACGGATAGTTTTGCATCATGAAGCGGGTGGCTTCTGAAACGGTTGCCGCGGAATTCGCGGACGGTCGATGAAACCGGAAATAAGCGCCGCGCTCCAGGCATAAGCTGCTTTTTGGCAATCCGAGATAGATCGTACAGGCGGAATCGCAACGCCCGGCAAATCGAACGTGAGTTTCGCTGCGCTTGAGTTGCGCCGCGCGCATCGCATAACCAACCACATAGCCACCGCTATCGTCGCGGATGACGACTTCTGCCCTCGGGCTCGCTCCGTCTTTAGAGGCTATATCTTTGGCGTTGGCAGCGGAAACGGCAGCCAGGACCAGAAGCGCCGGTGCGAGTAGGGCTGCTGCCCTGGTAAACCTCATGGTCGTCCGCCGGTCGTCATAGCAGTTCAGTCGATGCTCCTGTGCGGAAACGAAGGTTCAGATGGCCAGGCCGATAAGAATTAGAAGATTCTAAAATTCTTCCCCATCTACATTAAATTTCGGTTAAGCGACCCGCCCTGGCTCGGGCGCTACCCGCAGAAATATCGGCTGGCCTCTAACCTGGACTATGCCGATCAAATTGTCGCGACTGCCGCGTGTAGCAGAAAATTTGACCAAATCTCTTCATTACATCGGTTAATGCAGTGTTAACGATAAGCATCGTTGGCATTTATGCATGGTGGGCTCTTATCTATTGAGAAAAAGGGTGGCTATGATGTCCCTCTGACGAATGTAATGAAGGCAATGCAAGTAACCACGTTTTCCGCAGCTCTTACGCTTGGCTACGGCATTGTCATCCCAAATAACGCGATGTCTGCAGTGGGAAAGCCGGAGCATAGTCGAGCGGAACTCACGAGAACCTGCGCTTCGATATTGGAGTCCGGGTCTTCATCGGCGCTGGCCCGGTTCCAGAAACAGTTTCCTCATGCAGATACGCTGTGCAATGCGACGGCTTCGACCTCTCTTGCAAGTAACCAGGACCCCGGCGGTAACAATAACGGGGCCGGCGGGCACCACGGGAGTGGCGCCGGCAATACTGGCGGCGGTGCCGGCGGCGGGACTACTGGCGGCGGCGGTACAGGCGGTGGAACCACCGGAGGCAACGGCGGTAGTGGTAGCGGTACAGGCGGCGGTGGCAACAGGGGCGGGGGTACCGGTGGTAGCGGCGGCAATGGCGGCAGCGGCGGTGGCGTAACGGGTGACGGCGGCAACGGTGGGGGCGCCACGGGCGGCGGTGGCGGAGATACCGGCGGTGCCGGCAACAACGGCAACCACCACGGCCAGGCGGGTGACGGACCCGGTAACGGGAACGGCAACAATGGCAATACCGGCAATGGTGGCGGGGACAACGGCGGCAGCGGCCCCGGTAGCGGAAACGGTGGAATCGACAACGGGAATGGCGGCACCAGCCATGGTGGCGGCCACAAGTAGCGGTCCGAGCTAACCAGTAAGGACGCTTCGCCCTGATGTCGTCATGCTAAATCCCGGGAGCCCGGCTGCTCGGTCGGGCTCCTTCATAGGCCGCCTGTGTCCCATAGTGGCCGCAGTGATTCCGTATTTCGCCGACAGTTGCATGCGCGGAGGATTACGCGCGGAGGCTGCCGCTCTGCGTGTTCCAGAGGCCGTAAAAGCTGTCCTGCCGATTTATGAGCGGATGGTGGGCGATGCAGGGATTGAACCTGCGACCCCACCCGTGTGAAGGGTGTGCTCTCCCGCTGAGCTAATCGCCCGCTCGTTGCCCGAAGGCCAAGCGCGCCGCGATATAAGGGAGGCGCGCCATCGAAGTCAACTACCGTCCGAAATGTTCAGGCCACTGCCGCCCGTCCATGTGCGGCCGCAATGAGCTGTTCGGCGAGATCCACGGTCAGTTCGTCGAAATGCGAGATGATTTTCGTGGGTTCGAACTCGCGCACATGGCGGTCGGTGTAGCCGAAGTCGTCGGCGACGACCGGGATGCCGGCGGCCTTCGCGGTATCGATGTCGGTCTGCGAATCGCCGACCATCACCGCGCGCTCCGGGTCGCCGCCGGCCAGCGCGATCGTCTCGGTCAGGTGGCGCGGGTCCGGCTTGCGGAAGGCGAACGTGTCCTGGCCGGTGATGGCGGCGAAATATTTGTCCAGCCCGAGCGCAGTCAGCAGAGCCTTGGCCGGCACCTCGTGCTTGTTGGTGCACACCGCCAGCAGGTAGCCGGCCTCTTTGAAGCGATCGAGGGCGGCGACGACGCCGGGATAGGGGCGCGATTTGCCCGGAATGTTGATGTTGTAGTGGTCGATGAACAGGTCAAACAGCCGATCATGCTCGTCGAGGGGCAGTTCCACCTCGTGTTCGCGGTAGGCGCGCTCGATCATGATGCGGCCACCGTGCCCGACGAAGCGCTTGAAGCCGGCGCTGTCGACGGCCGGGATGGGGCCGGTCGCCAGGCTGTGGTTGAGGCTTTCCAGCAGATCCGGCGCGGTATCGATCAGCGTACCGTCCAGGTCGAAAACAATGATCGGGCGCGTCATGGTTCATCCTGTCCTTATTCTTCAAGGCGAGGCGATAGCCGCTGGGGCCGTTTCAGGCAAGTCGAAGCACGGATCGGGCAGGGCGGGCCTTTGATCCGTGTGGCAAAAATGCTAGGAGCCGACACCGTTTAGGATTCCGGGTGGTTTGGGGCACGTGAAGGCATGGATGCTGCGCAACTGAAAATCGAGGCCGCACGTGTCGCGCTCACGCATGTGAGCGACGGCATGAAGCTCGGCATCGGCACCGGCTCGACCGCCGAGGCCTTCGTGCGGCTGCTGGCCGAGCGGGTCGCGGGCGGCCTTTCCGTCATCGGGGTGCCGACCTCGGAGAGAACCGCGGCGCTGTGCCGGGAACTGGGCGTTCCCTTGTCAACGCTCGAAGAGACGCCCGAGCTCGATCTTACCATCGACGGCGCCGACGAGATCGATCCCGAACTCAGCCTCATCAAGGGCGGCGGCGGGGCGCTGCTGCGCGAAAAGATCGTGGCGGCGGCTTCCGAGCGCATGATCGTCATCGCCGACCGCTCCAAGGTGGTCGACGTGCTGGGCAAGTTCCCGCTGCCGATCGAGGTCAACCGCTTCGGCCTGCGCGCGACCGAGATCGCGATCCGTGTGGGCGCTGCCGAACTGGGGCTTTCCGGACCTCTCACATTGAGGATGACGGGCGACCAGCCTTTTGTTACAGACAATGGGCATTTTATCCTCGATGCATCTTTTGGCCGCATTCCGGATACAAGAGCGCTTTCGAATGTTCTCCACGCCATTCCGGGGGTGGTCGAGCACGGTCTTTTCATCGGACTGGCATCGGCCGCCGTTATCGCCAGCGACGGCGGTGCCGAAATAATCCATGCCGTTGTTCGATAACAGGGAGCTTTACCGACTATGATGCTGCATAAACCGGCCCGCCGCCTTTTCGCCGTCGTCGCGGCTTCGGCCGTGCTTGCCCTCTCGTCGCCGGCTTTTTCCCAGGAAGTTTCCGAAACACACCTGCAGGCCGCGCGCGACGCCATTGCCGCCATCCATGCGACCGATTCGTTCGACGGCATCCTGCCGAGCGCCGCGGGCGCGCTGGAACAGCAGCTGATCCAGAAGAACCCCGACCTGCAGGCGCTGATCACCAGCACCGTAAGTGAGAAGGCGCTGGCGCTGGCCGCGCGCCGCTCCGACCTCGAGAAGGAAGCCGCCCTTGCCTATGCGAAGGTGTTTTCCGAAGAGGACCTCAAGGCGATCGCCGCGTTCTACGCATCCGACGCCGGCAAGAAGCTGCTGAAGGACGGCCCCAAGGTCAGCGGCGAACTGGTGAAGGCCGCCGACATCTGGCAGAACGGCATCGCCCGCGACCTCGCCCAGCAGGTCGGCGAAGCGCTGCAGAAGGCGGTGGGCAGCACGGCGCCTGCCGCGCCGGCGCCGGAGGCCGCCCCGGCCGAAAACAGCGGCAATTGATGTAGCGGCTTCGCGAACCGACAACCAAAGCCCGGGCAACCGGGCTTTTCTTTTTCCCGGCTACGACATACCTGTGAGGTCCAGTTCCGGATAACTCAGGAGACCGTCATGGCCGGGTATGACTACGACCTTTTCGTTATCGGCGGCGGCTCCGGTGGGGTAAGGGCGGCGCGCGTGGCGGCCGCCCTCGGCAAGCGTGTCGGGATCGCCGAGGAATATCGGTATGGCGGCACCTGCGTCATCCGCGGCTGCGTGCCCAAGAAGCTGTTCGTCTATGCCTCGCAGTTCGCCGAGCATTTCGAGGACGCCGCCGGCTATGGCTGGACGGTTCCGCCGGCAAGCTTCGACTGGAAGACGCTGGTTGCCAACAAGGACCGCGAGATCGCGCGGCTGGAAGGGCTCTACAAAAAGAACATCCAGGGTGCGGGCGGCGAGACCTTCCAGTCGCGCGCAGTCCTGGTGGACCGGCACACGGTGCGGCTGGAAGCCGAGGGTCGAACCGTGACCGCCGATCAGATTCTCATCGCCACGGGCGGGCGGCCCGCGGCGCATCCCTCCCTGTCCGGTCATGAACTGTGCGTGACCTCGAACGAGATGTTCCATCTCGAAGAACTGCCGAAGGCCATCGTGATCGAGGGCGCCGGCTATATCGCCATCGAGTTCGCCAATATCCTGCACGGGCTCGGCGTCGAAACCACGGTCGTCTATCGCGGAATGGAAATCCTCAGCCGCTTCGACATGGATCTCCGCCGCGGCCTTCACGAGGCGATGGAAGCCAAGGGCATTCGCATCCTGTGCCAGACGCTGATCGAAGTGGTCAGCAAGCGGAGCGACGGCCAACTCGATGTGCTGACGAACGACGGCAAGAAGCTGGTCGCGGGGCAGGTGCTGCTGTCGCTGGGGCGTGTCCCCAACACGGAAAACTTCGGCCTCGAGGCGGCGGGCGTGAAGCTGGACAAGCTCGGCGCCGTGGAGGTCGATGCCTATTCGCGCACCAGTGTCAACAATATCTGGGCGGTGGGCGACGTAACCAACCGCGTGCAACTGACGCCGGTGGCGATCCACGAGGCGATGTGCTTCGTCGAGACCGCGTTCAAGGACAATCCGACCGCGCCCGACCACGACACCATCGCCACGGCTGTGTTCTCGCAGCCCGAAATCGGCACCGTCGGGCTTTCCGAGGACGAGGCGGGCAAGCGCTTCGCCGAACTGGAGATATACCGGGCTTCGTTCCGGCCGATGCGCCACACCTTGTCCGGCAGGCGCGAGAAGATGCTGATGAAACTGGTGGTGGACGCCGCCACGCGCAAGGTGCTCGGCGCGCACATATTGGGGCCCGATGCCGGCGAGATGGCGCAACTTCTCGCCATCCCGATCAAGGCCGGCCTGGACAAGGACGCGTTCGACCGCACCATGGCCGTTCATCCGACGGCGGCGGAAGAACTCGTCACCATGTACAAGCCGAGCTACCGGGTGAAGAAGGGCGAGCGGATCGACTGACCCGTCCGCCCTTGCCTGCTTAGAGCAGTGTTCCGCGCAGGATCACCAGCGCGACCGAAAAGTAGATTGCAAGTCCGGTGACATCGACCAGCGTGGCGACGAACGGCGCCGACGCGCTGGCCGGGTCGAAGCCCAGCCGCTTCAGGATGAAGGGCAGCATGGAACCGGTCAGCGATCCGAACGTGACGATGCCGATCAGCGCGACGCCGACGGTCGCGGCGATCAGGTACCAGTGCGAGCCATAGTCGTAAAAGCCCAGGTGTTGCCACAGCGTGATGCGGGCGACGCCGACCAGGCCCAGCATGGTACCGAGTACCAGCCCGCTCGGCAATTCGCGCAGCGCCACCCGCCACCAGTCGGACAGCGAGATTTCGCGCAGCGCCAGGGCGCGGATGACGAGCGACGTCGCCTGCGAGCCGGAATTGCCGCCGGAACTCATGATCAGCGGAATGAACAGCGTCAGCACGATGGCCTTCTCGAGTTCCACCTCGTAGTGCTGCATGACGCTTGCCGTCAGCATCTCGCTGAGGAACAGCGCGCAGAGCCAGCCGCCGCGCTTGCTGATCATGGGCAGGAAGCGCATCTTCATGTAGGGCTCGTCCAGCGCTTCCATGCCGCCGAAACGGTGCACGTCCTCGGTGGTTTCCTCGATCATCGTGTCGATGATGTCGTCCACGGTGACGATGCCGAGTATCTGGTCGCCTTCCACGACAGGTACGGCCAGAAGGTCGTATTTGGTGATCAGTTGCGCCACCTTCTCGACGTCCATCAGCGGTGAGGCGGTGACCGGCTGCCTGTCGGGTGCGATCGACACGATCTTGTCGTCGGGTGCGCCGGTGATGAGGCGGCGCAAGCCAATGGCGCGAAGCAGCGCATGGGTCGTCGGCTCGACGATATAGATCGCATAGACGGTTTCGCGCGTGCGCTCGACCTTGCGGATGTGCTCGAGCGTCCGGGCCACCGTCCAGTCCGAGGGGACGCTGACATATTCCGTGGTCATGATGGAGCCGGCGCTGCCCTCGGGGTATCCCAGGATATTCAGCAGCGTATGGCGCAGCATCGGATCGAGCGCGCCGAGCATGGCGCCGCGCTCGTCGTCCGGGAACTCGCGGATGATGTCGGCGGCGCGGTCGACCGACATCGCCGAGAGAAGGCGGGTCGCCTGGTCACGCGGCAGCATGCCCATGATCTCGGCGGCGTCGTCGAAATCGGGCTGGTCGAAGACGTCGACCGTCTGCTCGAACGGCAGTTCGTTCAGGGCGGCAATGGCAGCGTCGCGTGGCTGGTCGTTCAGCGCCTCGACGATGTCGGCGACGTGATCGTGGGCGGCGATGCGGACGGCAACGTCGCCGTCGTCAACGGGCGAAAATTCGTTCATGGCTCACTCCTTGCCGTCCAGCAGGATGCGAGCCCTTCAGGTCACATCGAGACGGACGGCACTTCTATTCGACTGTGACTGTCGCCAGGCATGGCGTTGTGACCTTTCCGCTCGCCATTGAGATCGTGCGAGCCGGCTGCAACATAGGCCGGCGGCGCCTTCTGTCAACCGCGAACCCGGGCTCGGAGCATCGGCGACGTGGAGCGTCGCGATACTGTGATCGAAGCCTGCGGTTCCGGCCGTCGAAGACGGCTTCGGCGCCGGCGAATTCACCTTGTCTGGTTGAATAGGGGCGGGCATGCGAGGTTACCGCTTGAGGTGGCCACCTATTTTTGTATGGTCCGCGCGATGAAAAAACGGCGCATAGTGTTGTCGGAGAAAAGGTAATCGTGGAAATGACCAGAAAGCCGACGCCGGAGGTAACGCCGGCCGACTATCAGGCATTGTCGGACTTCCGCTATCTGCTGCGCTGTTTCCTGGAATTCAGCGAAAAGGCCGCGCGCGAGGCCGGCATCCAGCCGCGCCAGCATCAGGCGCTGCTGGCGATCAAGGCCTTCGAGCAACCGGTGACGATCGGCATCCTGGCCGAGCGCCTGCGCATTCGCCACCATAGCGCGGTGGAACTGGTCGATCGCCTCGTCGAGGCCGGCCTGGTCGTGCGCGTGCAGGACACGAACGACAACCGCAAGGTCATCCTGCATCTGACCGCGCGTGCCGAGGCCTATCTGAAGGAACTGTCGGCCGTGCATCTGGATGAACTCTCGCGCATCGAGCCGGTGCTGACGCGCATCCTGACGCACGGCAAGGGGCGGTATTCGAGGGCGGAGGGCCGACGCCACGATCCTGCGGCGTGAGAGGCGGCCACCGGCCGGCGAAGCGGCTTACTTCTGGCGGATGCGGATGCGGGGCAGGCGCTTCCAGCGGTCCTCGAAATTCTCCGGATGGGCGAGAATGGTCGTGAGTTCGGCCGGCAGCACCGGAGCGAGCGCCGTCTTGACCGCGACGCCGTCGGCGATGGCCAGGACGCTGTCGTAGAAGTTGGTCCCGTCGGCCGCCTTCGGCGGCACGGCTTCGTGCATGATGCTGATGACGGTGACGTCGCGGCAATTGTCCTTGATGGCCTGGTGGAACGCGATCTTGCCGTCCGGGTCGAGCGCACCGGTCGCCTCGTCCAGGAAAAGCAGGCCGGGCTGCTGCAGGAGGATGCGCGCCACCACGAGCTTCTGCTTCTGCCCGCCGGATAGAAGCTGGTCCCAGCTTTTTCCCTTCTGGTTGTCGTCGGTCAGGTATTCGATGAAATCGCCGAGCCCGGCCTTGTGCAGCGAAGCCGCAACCTGCGTGTCGGAATAGTCGGCCGGGGCCTCGGGCAGGCAGACGAGTTCCTTCAGCGACAGCGGCGGCAGCTTGACCTCCTGCGCGGCGTAGAAGGTCTTCACCCCCTCCGGGAAAACGACGGTGCCGCGTCCATAAGCCCAGAGACCGTTGATCGCCTTGATGAGCGAGGTCTTGCCGCAACCGGATTCGCCCTTGATGAACGTCCACTCGCCGCGTTTGAAGCGCAGGCGCTCGGCCGACAGGAACGGGGCGGCGTCCTGCCCGTGGTGGGTAAGCTCCAGCCCTTGGATACTGAGGCCGAAGACCGGATTCTGGAGCCCGTAGTGGAAATCGGAATGCCCGCTGCGCTGGTAGAAGGCGCGCGGTTCCTGCACGGTCTCGATGGCTTCGGCGAGGTCGATGACACGCCGGCTGTTGGCACGCAGCGAGGCGATGGCCGGCATCACATGGATGAACCAGGAGCACTGGGTGATGAGCGCGTTCACCAGTTCGGCCCCGGTTATGTACCCTTTGAGGTCGACGCGGTTGGTGATGAAGGGCACCAGGCCCGGCCCGTAGGCGACGATGCGCGCGCCGACGAAATTGTAGATGCGCTCGAACGAGCCGTAGCCGGCGTTGACGACATTCATGCGCGCCCAGGTTCGGTCGATATCGACATAGAGGCGCTCATGCATCGCTTTCTGCGCCGCCTCGCCGCGGGAGGCCGCGACATGGAAGCTGCGGCGAAGGAAGGTCGTCAACTCCCCGCGATAGCTGCCTTCCGCCGTCTGCATGCGGATGGACAGCCGCTCCAGCAGGCCGCCCAGCCGGATGGCGATGTAGGTGTTGAGCGGAACGTAGATGGCGACCGCGGCCAGAGCCAGCACGGCGCTGCCGTACTCTCCGAACATCTCCAGGCCATGAACTTCCGTCGACATCGACAGCAGCTTCTGGCCGACGAAGAAAAGGGAACTCGCCACCGCCATGATGCCCATGGCCAGGCCGATCGCACCGCCGGTCATGCCCTTGATGGATTCCTGGATGCGCTGGTCGATGTTGTCCGGCGCCTGCACGTCGCCGCCGTTCTGCGCATGGAAATGGGTGTGGTTCTGGTCGAGCAGCGCCTCGTTGAAGCGGCTGTCGAGCCAGCTGCGCCATTTGCGGTGCAGCGTCGCGGAAATGTAGGTCTTGGTGCCGGTAATGCCGGCATCCTTGATGATCACCAGCAGGACCAGCATTCCGGCGCTCGTCAGCAGGGAACGCAGCGGCGTGGTGTTGGCGGCGTCGTGATAGAAGGCGATCGAGTTGATCAGTTCTCCCGACATCTCGGCGAACCACACGCCGGTCTTGCTCGAAAGCGCGGTGAGCAAAGCGATGATGATCGTCAGGCTCCAGGCTTCCTTCCAGTGGTCCGAGAACCAGTAGGCCCGGATCAGTCCCCAGAAGCTTCGCATCGAGGACACTGGCGTGTGGAGCGGCTCCGTCGCGCTTCCACGGTACCATCGTTTCTGTATTGAAGGTCGCGGTCGGTCGTCGCGAATCACTGTCCGTCCAGTTCGGTCTTGCTTTGTTACAGATGGTAACAGCAATTGATCATTTTCAATGAATTTAGTTTCCAACTTCCGAACGAGAGGCGCCCGACGTGGCTTGGCGGCAACAGGGAAAACCGCGACATCCAGTTAGACGATACATATTGTCTTGTAGTTTCAAATGGTTGCTGAGATTCGTTAGTGGTCTTCGAGACCGAGCGAAAGAGGCGGCCGCAGGGCCGGGCGCAGGCGCTTGTCGGAGAATCCGGGCCGGTTCGCGTTTCATGAAGCGCTTTTACGCCGGCTTTCATGACAGAAACGCGACACAAATGCGGCGGTGGTAACAAAGCGTGATCGTGATTCGCGGGGCGATTCGCGTCGTCGCCACGCGCACAAATCCGGTCTAGAATAGCGGCAGGGCATCGTGTAAGGGAGCCGGCATGCCTATATAGCAGCGTCGCGGGTAATTTTGCCCGCCGGAAAGTGTTGGTGTTACAATGACGAAGTGGTCGCCTAATTCGTGGAGAGCAATGCCTATTCAGCAGGTTCCGGCTTATCCGGACGTGGATCTGCTGAATGCCACGGAGGCCCAACTCGCTACCTTTCCGCCGCTGGTTTTTGCAGGCGAGGCGCGCAAGCTGAAAAAGCAGCTTGCGGCTGTCGCTGCCGGTGACGCTTTTCTTCTGCAGGGCGGCGATTGCGCCGAGAGCTTCGCCGAGCATGGCGCGGACAACATCCGCGACTTCTTCCGCGTATTCCTGCAGATGTCGGTGGTGCTGACCTTCGCTGGTTCGCAGCCGGTCGTGAAAGTCGGCCGCGTCGCCGGGCAGTTCGCCAAGCCGCGCTCGGCCGACAACGAGACGAAGGGCGGGGAGACGTTGCCGAGCTACCGCGGCGACATCATCAACGGCATCGACTTCGACGCGAAGTCGCGCATTCCCGATCCGCAGCGCCAGGTCATGGCCTACCGGCAGTCGGCGGCGACGCTCAACCTTCTGCGCGCCTTCGCTCAGGGCGGCTATGCCAGCTTGGAGAACGTGCACAAGTGGATGCTCGGCTTCGTCTCCGACAGCCCGCAGGGTGAAAAGTACCAGTCTCTGGCCAACCGCATCACCGAGACGATGGACTTCATGAAGGCCGTCGGCATCACCTCGGAAACGAACCATGCGCTGCGCGAGACGGATTTCTATACCAGCCACGAGGCGCTGCTTCTGGGGTACGAGCAGGCGCTGACCCGCGTCGATTCGACCTCCGGCGACTGGTACGCGACGTCCGGCCACATGATCTGGATCGGCGATCGCACGCGCCAGCCCGACCACGCGCATATCGAGTACTGCCGTGGCATCAAGAACCCGCTCGGCCTGAAATGCGGCCCGTCGCTGACGGCGGACGGGTTGCTGGAACTGATCGACCTGCTCAATCCGGAGAACGAGCCGGGCCGGTTGACGCTGATCGCCCGTTTCGGCGCCGACAAGGTCGGCGATCATCTACCGGCGCTGGTGCGGGCGGTGAGAAAGGCCGGGCGCAGCGTCGTGTGGTCGTGCGATCCCATGCATGGCAACACGATCACGGCGGCCGGCTACAAGACGCGGCCCTTCGATCGCATCCTGAAGGAGGTGCAGACCTTCTTCGAGGTGCACCGCGCCGAGGGCACGCACCCGGGCGGCATCCACATCGAGATGACCGGCAAGAACGTCACCGAATGCACGGGCGGCGCGCGCGCCATCACGGCAGAGGACCTGCACGATCGCTACCACACGCATTGCGATCCGCGCCTCAACGCGGACCAGGCGATCGAGCTGGCGTTCCTGGTTTCCGATCTTCTGCGCAAGAACCAGCCCGTCCTGCACAAGCAGGCCGTCAACGGCTGAGGTTTCGCACATCGCGAACGAAAAAAGCGCCGGTCCGTCCGGCGCTTTTTTTATGCGGCGTGTGCTGAAGACGCTTATTCGGTCTTGTACAGGAGCCAGTTCTTGGCCGAACGGCCGGTCATCGACGAATGGCGGGTGACGCGGTTGCGGCCGGTCATCTTGGATCGGTAGAGCGCCTGGTCGGCCTTGGTGTAGAGGTCTTCGGGGCTTTCGGCCTCGGATGCCATACACATGCCCATGGAAACGGTGACGACACCGCAGCTCGTTCCGGCGGGGCCGCTGGAAAACGGCGTCTGCTCGATCAGGATACGGATACGGTCGGCGATCTCGTAGGTCGCGTCCTCGCTCACGCCCTCGACGATCAGCGCGAACTCCTCGCCGCCGGTGCGGGCGACGAAGATGTCGCTGCGGACACCGCTTTGCAGCAGGGCGGCTATGCCCTGGATGATCTTGTCGCCTGCCGGATGCCCGAACTGGTCGTTGATACTCTTGAAGCGATCTATGTCGGCCAGGATCAGCGCGTTGAACAGGATGCCCTTGTTGCTGTTGTAGATCCGCGCGATTTCCTTGTCGAAGGCGCGCCGGTTCCAGATCTGGGTGAGCGGGTCCGTATCGGCCAGGCGCTTGTACTCTTCCAGCTTGGTCTTGACGCTGTCGAGCTCCGCTGTCTTTTCGCTGAGCGTGCTCGCCACCTGCTTGCCGTGGTCGATGGTCGATGTCGTGGCGGCGGAGATGGCGCTGACGATCTTTTGCAGCAGGTCGCCGGAAACCAGATTGCGATTGCTCAGCCCGATCGAGGTCTCGTCGAGAATCCGGCCATATTTTTCGATGTGGCTGTGCTCGCTGCGAAGCAGCGTGGCTATGTCTTCCAGTTCCCTGGCGACCACGTCGCGCGCCTGCTCCACGATCCGGTGGCCATGGCTCTGCGCAAAGAAGCGCTGGCTGATCTGGTCGAGTTCTTCCTGGGTCGGGTGCTTGCCCAGCGAAACCACGGCCAACTGCAGTTCCGTGTTGGCCCCGGTCAGGGCCTCGTAGAAGACTTCGTAGTTGCGCGGCATGCCGAGGACGCCCAACTTGCGCATGGTAGCGACGACGGCTGCGGCGATATCGGTCATTCGTTCGCCCTGAGCCCGTGCCGCCTGCATGCCCGTACCTCTCCATGCTCGAAACGACAACGGGAGCGGTCTTGTGAACAGGCGAATATGATGAAGTGCGCCCCCAAATTGCGTCCCCCATGTACCGGATCATAGATGCGGCGTCGCTAAAGTTTCCTTAATGCACTGACTTGGCGCGTTTTTTCGCGTCAGGTCGCAGATGGCGATGCATTTTTGGCGCGCTGGCGCAAAGGGCGGGGCGAATGTCGTAACCGCTCTGGCGCTTGCGGCCCGAAGCTGGAATGGTTGGCGGCTTCCTTACCCGCTCCAAACTTGCGGAGGATTTCATGGCCACCACCCATATGGGATCATGCCTGTGCGGCGCGGTCCGCTTCCGGACGAAAGGCGCGCTGCGGGGCGTCGTCTATTGCCATTGTTCGCAATGCCGCAAGCAGACCGGCCACATCGTGGCCTCGACCAACTCGAAGGATGAGGACATCGTCATCGAGGGGCAGGACGCGATCCGCTGGTACGAAGCTTCCGACGTCGCCCGGCGCGGATTTTGCGGAACCTGTGGGTCGGTGCTGTTCTGGAAGCACAAGGAGCTCGACACGATCTCGATCATGGCCGGCTCTTTCGACCAGCCTTCCGGCCTCGCCGGCGAGGCGCATATCTTCGTCGCCGACAAGGGCGATTACTACGAGATCGAGGACGGTTTGCCGCAATTCCAGAAATCGACCCCGGCCATCAAGGTTGCGCAGGATTGAAAGACATCCGATAAGCGCTTCCTTTCGTGGACCAGGCAGGGCGGGCTATTCCCTTGCCGAAGCATCGAGAGTGACCCGGTTATGAAGCGGCTAGTCGACGCGTACCTCAATTCCGTTCGTGCCTTTCGCCGGCTGGCAGGCAGCGAGGCGGCGTTCAGGCAGGAACTGGCCCTGCTGGCTCTGGCCGTTCCGGTCGGCTGGTTCGTCGCGACCTCCTGGCAGGGCTATGCGCTGTTGATCGGCATCCTGCTTGTCCTGATCCTCGTGGAGGTACTGAACACGGGCATCGAGGCGACCTGCAACGCCGTCAGCCGTGAGTTCAACATCGAGATTCAGCTGGCCAAGGATTGCGGTTCGCTTGCGGTGCTGATCGCCATCGTCCTTGCCGCCGGCGTGTGGGCGATCGCCCTCATCGAGCGGATAGTCGAGGCTTTGGCCTGAGCGCGCCGCTTCTGCCATTGCACAAGCTTGGCGGGAACCATAGATGGGAGCGGTGGCAGACCACCATCAATCAGGAATCGCCCCGATGATCGACGCGCCGGAAGCTTCGAAATTGACGGATCGCGTCGCCGCGCTCGTCGAGGCGGCAAAGCGCGCCGGTGCGGATGCGGCGGACGCGGTCGCGGTGCGCGGCCGTTCGAGCGGCGTGTCGGTGCGTCTCGGCAAGATCGAGGCGACCGAGGCATCGGAGAGCGAGGACGTATCGCTTCGTGTCTTCGTCGGGCAGCGGGTCGCCAGCGTTTCGGCCACGGCCGCGTCCGATCCCGACGCGCTGGCCGAGCGCGCGGTCGCGATGGCCAGGGTATCGCCGCAGGATCCTTTCCAGGGACTGGCGGACGCCTCCCTGCTGGCGAAGGCGCCCGTCGATCTCGACCTGTTCGATGCCACGCAGGTGTCGGCCGAGCAACTCAAGGAGAGCGCTCTGGCGGCCGAGGAAGCCGCCCTCGCGGTCAAGGGCGTGACCAATTCCAGCGGCAGTTCCGCCGGTGCCGGGTTGGGCGGGCTGGTGCTTGCCACGTCGCATGGTTTCGTCGGCCAGTACGTCGCTTCGCGGTTTTCCCGCTCGACCAGCGTGATCGCGGGCGAGGGCACAGCCATGGAGCGCGATTACGATTTTTCCTCGCGCCAGCATTATGCCGACCTCGACGCGCCGGAGGCGATCGGTCGGCGGGCGGGCGAGCGCGCCGTGCGCCGCCTCGGTGCGCGCAAGGCAAAGACCGGCCCCGTCGACGTGGTGTTCGACCCCCGCGTCGCACGCGGCATCGCCAGCCATCTTGCCGGGGCGATCAATGGAGCATCCGTCGCCCGCAAGACCAGCTTCCTGCGCGACATGATGGGCAAGAAGGTCGCGGCCTCCGCCATTACCGTCACCGACGACCCGTTGCGCCGTCGCGGCCAGGCTTCCCGCCCCTTCGACGGCGAAGGCGTCGAAGGCAGGAGGCTGCTGATGGTCGAAAACGGCATCCTGAACCATTGGTTCTTGTCGACCTCAGCGGCGCGGGAACTCGGCCTCGCCACCAACGGGCGCGGCGCGCGCAGTGGTTCTTCCGTGTCGCCGTCCTCGACCAATCTCGCCATCGAACCAGGCGAAAAGACGCCGCAGGAACTGATCGGCGCGCTCAAGACCGGGTTCTACGTCACCGAGGTGTTCGGGCAGGGCGTCAATATGGTCACCGGCGAGTACAGTCGGGGAGCTTCCGGGTTCTGGATCGAGAACGGGGAATTGACCTATCCCGTCTCGGAGGTGACGATCGCGTCCAACCTGAAGACGATGTTCCTCAACATGGTCGCCGCCAGCGATCTCGACCGCGATTTCGGCACGGCGGCGCCGACCCTGCTGATTGAAGGCATGACCCTTGCCGGCAGTTGAAGATACCGCCCTGACCGACGCCGAACAGGACCTGACCCTGCTGCGCGAAGCCGCGCGCGAGGCCGGCGCCATCGCGATGCGCTATTTCGGCAGGAATCCCGAAGTCTGGATAAAAGAAGGGGCGTCGCCGGTCAGCGAGGCCGACTATGCGGCCGACGCCTTCCTGCGCAATACGCTGCTGGCCGCTCGCCCCCACTATGGCTGGCTTTCCGAGGAAACCGCCGACGACCCGGCGAGGCTGTCCGCGCGGCGGACCTTCGTCGTCGATCCGATCGACGGGACGCGCGGTTTCCTGCAGGGTCTCGATACATGGTGCGTCAGCGTCGCCGTGGTCGAAGGCGGCAAGCCGCTGGCCGGGGTGCTGGAATGTCCCGCCAGGAAGGAAACCTATACGGCGCTTCCGGGCAAGGGCGCTTTTCTCAACGGTCGCAGCATCCGGGTCAGGAGCGCGAGGCCGCGAATGGAGATCGCCGGGCCGAAAGCGATGATCGACCGTCTGCCCGCGGACTGGCAGGCGCAACTCATCCGCGCGCCTCACATTCCGTCATTGGCTTACCGGCTGGCCATGGTCGCCAGCGGCGTGCTCGACGGGACTTTCGTCAAGCCAGATGCGCATGACTGGGATATCGCGGCGGCCGACCTCATCCTGCGCGAGGCGGGGGGCGAACTGGTCACCCGCGACGGCCTCGGCCCCGCCTATGGCGGCGCCGTGATTCGTCATGGCGTGCTGGCCGCCGGCAGCGGCGACCTGTTCGCCGCGATGGCGGCAGTGATTGCGGATATCGACAGCTAACAGACGGTTTTCAAGTCGGCGGCTTTGGTCTAGACAAGCCGAAAATCTCACGAATTGTGAAGGATCGACATGGCTGGCGACAGCGAAAAGAAGCAGCTTCTGCACCTGGTTTTCGGCGGTGAGCTGAAAAAGGTCGGCGGAACCGAGTTTCGGGATCTTCATGAACTCGACATCGTCGGCATCTTTCCCGACTACCAGTCGGCGGAGGCTGCCTGGCGGGCCAAGGCCCAGGCCAGCGTGGATGACGCGCATATGCGCTATTTCGTCGTGCATCTGCATCGGCTGCTTGACCCGGACGGCAAGACCGACGCGTGACGATGGAGCAGGCTTCAAGCGAGCAGGTTCCGGCCCCCGCATCCAAGAAGAAGCGGGATCGGAAATCGAAGGCACTGTGGAAACGGATACGCCAGCCGTTGGCGAAGTCGCGCTTCGTCAAGGCTGCTCTGGCCAACCTTCTGGTGCTGGGGCTGCGCTTCGTGCGTATGACCAATCCGCTGGTCAAGGGATCGGTTAAGATACTGGGCGGGCCTTATGTGGACCGAGAACCGGTCATCGTCGCGCTCTGGCACGGGCAGCATCTGCTCGCCCCGGTCTTCTACCCCAAGGAGCGCCGCCTTGCCGCGATGGTGTCGCGCAGCGCGGATGCGGAGCTCAATGCCGACGTGCTTGCGAGGTTCGGTATCGAGATCGTCCGCGGCTCCGGCGGTCGCGAAGGTGCGCAGAACACCGACAAGGGCGGGGCGCGGGCGCTGATAGCCTTGAAAAAAGCGCTCGGTGCAGGCACCAACGTGTGCATGATCGCAGATATTCCCCATGGCACGCCTCGTGATTCGGGGCAGGGCATCATCCTTCTGGCGAAACTTTCCGGCCGCCCCATTCTCCCGGTCGCATTCACGACCAGCCGGCGCAAGGTTCTGGAAAAGAGCTGGGACAAGACCACCATCAACCTGCCTTTCGGCCGGGGATCGACGGTGGTCGGCGAACTCGTCGAGGTTCCGATGGACGCCGACGAGGACGAATTGGAGCGCAAGCGGCAGGAACTGACGAGGGCGCTGAACGCGGCGACGCGCGAGGCCTACCGCATGGTCGACGAGCGGCGATGAGCGAGCGCTGGGCCCGCACCGCGTTGATGCTGTACCGCTGCGCCGGTGCGGCGGCCTATCCTCTGGTGGGCTCCTACGTCGCCTGGCGCGTGGCCAAGGGCAAGGAAGACCGGAATCGCAGCCGCGAGCGCTATGGCTTTACCCGGCGCGAGCGTCCGGCAGGCCCGCTGATCTGGGTTCACGCGGCAAGTGTCGGCGAGACCATGGCCGTGGTGCCGCTGATCGAGAGCATTCTCGACTACGGCGTCAATATCGTGCTGACCACCGGAACGGTCACCTCCGCGAAGGTCGCGGAGGAGCGTCTCGGCCGGCGGATCATCCACCAATATGTCCCGCTCGACCTGAAGCCGGCGGTCAGCCGGTTCCTCGACCACTGGCATCCGGACCTTGCCATTATCGCCGAGTCCGAGATCTGGCCGATGACGATCCTGGAACTGGGGGCGCGCCGCATACCGCAGGTGCTGGTCAATGGCCGGCTTTCCGACCGTTCCTTCCGGTCGTGGAAGAAGCGTTCCAGCATCGCCGCCGCGCTGTTCGAGAATCTCGCCCATGTCATCGCCCAGTCGGAGGTCGACGGCGAGCGCTTCCGGGAACTCGGCGCGCGGCCGGTTTCGGTCTCGGGCAACCTCAAGGTCGATACCCCGCCGCCGCCCGCCAATGACGGCGCGCTTCATGTCCTGAAGCAGGAGATCGGCGCGCGCCCGACCTGGGCCGCCGTTTCGACGCATGACGGCGAGGAAACGGTCGCCGCCGAGGTTCACAGGACGCTGGTCTCCCGCCATCCGGGCCTGTTGACGATCATCGTGCCGCGCCATCCGGAACGGGCCGATGCGCTTGTCGAGCAGTTTTCCGGCATGGGCCTGAAGGTTGCGCGCCGCAGCGCCGGCGAGCCGGTCGAGCCCGACACCGCGATCCTGCTTGGCGATACGATCGGCGAAATGGGCCTTTACCTGCGGCTGACCGAGATCGCCTTCGTCGGCCGCTCGCTGATGTCGGAAGGCGGCCAGAACCCGCTCGAGCCGGCGATGCTCGACACGGCGGTGCTTTCCGGCCGCAACGTGCAGAATTTCCGGGATTCCTATCAGCGCCTGATCGACAAGGGCGGCGCCAAGCTGGTCCGCGACCCGGCGATGCTGGCCGGCGCCGTCAATTTCCTCTTGACCAACGAGCGCGCGCGCCATGCCATGATGGCAGCCGGGCTGGCGACGGTCGACGAGATGCGCGGCGCGCTCGGCCGCACGTTGAAGGCACTGGAGCCATTCATCCAGCCGCTGGTCCTCAAGGCGCGCCTGAAGGGCGCGAACGGGCGGTAGCGCGTGGCTTCCGAAGCGCCCCCGTTCTGGTGGGAAAAGCCGGACTGGCGCGCCTGGGCGTTGTGGCCGCTCTCCCTTTCTTATGGCGCCATTGCGGGTTACCGCATGAAGCGTGCGCCGCGCGAGAAGATTGCCGCACCTGTCCTGTGCGTCGGCAATTTCACTGTCGGGGGCACCGGCAAGACGCCGGTGGCGATCGCTCTGGCGAAGCGGGCCGGCAAGATGGGCCTGAAGCCCGGTTTCCTGTCACGCGGCCACGGCGGCACGTTCGGCGAATTGCATGTCGTCGACGCGCAGCACGACAGCGCCCGCCATGTCGGGGACGAGCCGCTTCTCCTGGCCGCGCATGCGCCGGTGGTCGTGACGCGCAACCGTGCGGCCGGTGCGAGGCTGCTCGTGGAAAAGCACGGCTGCGACTTCCTCATCATGGATGACGGTTTCCAGAGCGCGCATATCCACATCGACTATGCGCTTCTGGTCGTCGATGCCCGCTACGGCCTCGGCAACGGCCATGTTATCCCCGGAGGGCCGCTCCGCGCCCGGCTATACGACCAGTTGCTTTATGCTGATGCGATCCTGAAAATGGGCGAAGGGTCGGCTGCCGACGCGCTGGTGCGGCGCGTGGCGCGCAGCGGCCGCCCAGTCTTCGAGGCCCGCGCCAGACCCCGGGGCGGCGAAGCGGTGGAGGGCAGGAAATGGCTGGCCTTCGCCGGTATCGGCCATCCGGGAAAATTCTTTTCCAGCGTCGAGGAAATCGGTGGCAAGGTCGTGGAAAAGCGGCCCTTCCCGGACCATCACTTTTATCAGGAAGACGAACTCGCCGATCTCGAATCGGCCGCGCGAAAGGCCGGCCTTGAGCTGATCACCACGGCGAAAGACGCCGTGCGCCTGCAAGGGGACCGCGTGCCAGCCGGCTTCATGGACAGGTTGCACGTCCTGGAGATCGAAACGGTGTTCGATTCCGACCATATGCCGGAACGCATCATCGGCCAGACGCTGGAAGCCTGGGGCCGGCGCAAGCTCGGCGTCTGAATCAGCGCCGCTTGCGCCATTCCGGATGTGCGGCGAGTTCGCGTTCGAGCGAGACGCCGGCGTCGACATAAGCCTCCTGCCGCTCGACGCTCCAGTATTTGAGTTCCTCGAGCGCGATGTTTTCGCCGGTCACCGCGCAGCGGACGAAGGCGCCGGGGCTGATCACCTGGAAATCGCCGTCGAGATAGCGGATGCGGGCTTCCCTGCCGCCGGGGCCTTCAAAGCGGTTCATCATGGCATGGCCTTTGAAATGGTCGCAGTTTCCATTGCTATAAACCGCCCGGCGGTCAAGCGCGAGGGCGGTGTTGCACCATTGGTCCGCTGGGGAAACTGCGCCATCGTGTCAGGATCGTCCGGCGCCTGTCGTAAAACGGGTGTCGGCCGGCCCGCGCCTGCGGTAAGCCGGGATGCAGCTACAGGGAATGAACACCATGCCATCCGCAACTGCGGCAGCCAAGCCGGGTATCGACGTAACCGCTGCCATCGCCCTGGCGATCACCATCATCGGCTGGGCTTCGGCCTTTCCGGCGATCCGGGCCGGGCTTGCCGACTTCGGCCCGCTGGAACTCGGTTCGCTGCGCTTCACCATCGCGGCGGTGCCTTGCGCCCTTTATCTCGCCGTCAAGCGGCCGCCGCTGCCCAAGGCGGGCGAGTGGTGGCGCTTTGTGTTCGGCGGCGTCTTTTTCATCGCCATCTATACGGCCCTTCTCAATATTGGCGAGCAGACCATCTCGTCGGGCGCGGCGAGCTTCATCATCAACGTCGCCCCGATCCTCACCGCGATCATGGCGGTTCCGATCCTCGGCGAGCGCTTTTCAGCGGCCGGCTGGCTCGGCACAGCGCTGTCGTTCGCGGGCATCGGCGTTATCGCGGTCGGCGAAGGCAAGGGGCTGCATTTCGATCGCGGCGCACTGTTCGTGCTGGGGGCGGCGCTGTGCACGGCGGTTTCGACCATCGTGCAGAAGCCGCTTTTCGCTCGCCATCACCCGCTGACGGTGGCCGCCGCCAACATGGTCCTCGGCGCCCTGTGCCTGTTGCCGTTCCTCGGCAGCGGCCTTGCCGAGGCGGCGCTGGCGAGTTCCGCGGGCCTCGGTGCCGCCATCTATCTGGGGATCGTGCCGAGCCTGATCGCCTATGCGACCTGGGCGGTGGCGTTGTCGCGCCTGCCGGCTGCCCGCGCCACGAATTATCTTTATTGCATCCCGCCAGTCGCGACCCTGACCGGCTTCTTCTGGCTGGGCGAAATCCCGACCTTGCTCGGCATCGTCGGCGCCGTGCTGGCGCTGGGCGGCGTGGCCGTGGTGAATTTCAGGCGCTGAAGCTCAGCGCCTTCCGAACAGGCGCTCGATGTCGGCCAGTTTCAGCTCGATATAGGTCGGGCGGCCGTGGTTGCAGGTGCCGGAGCCCGGCGTCGCCTCCATCTGGCGCAGCAGTGCGTTCATCTCGTCGGCCTTCAGTAGCCGGCCGGAGCGCACCGAGCCATGGCAGGCCATGGTGGCGGCGATGTGGTCCAGCTTCGACGCCAGCGTGTCGACGGTGTCGTTGTCGGCGATCTCGTCGGCAAGGTCGCGCACCAGTTGCTGCACGTCGGTCTCGCCGAGCATGGCCGGTGTTTCGCGCACCGCCACCGCACCGGGACCGAAACGCTCGATGCCGAGGCCGAACCGGGCGAGCGTCGGCGCATGCAGGGCAAGCCGTTCCGCGTCCTCCTCCGGCAGGTCGACGACTTCCGGCAGAAGCAGCATCTGCGCCGGTACCGGGCGCGCATGCAGCGCGTTCTTCAGCGCCTCGTAGACCAACCGCTCATGCGCGGCGTGCTGGTCGACGATGATCAGCGAATCGTTGGTCTGGGCGACGATGTAGTTTTCGTGAACCTGCGCGCGCGCCGCGCCGAGTTCCTTTGAAAGCAGCGCTTCCGCCATTTCCACCTGTCCGGCGCGGGCGTCGGCGCTGTACGGGGCCTGCGGGCCTTCGCCGAATCCCATGTCGAGCGGCCGTTGCGGTGATCGGGTGAGGTCGAAATCGCCGAAGCCGGACGCCCTCTGCACCGCCTCGAAGCTACGGTGTCCGCCTGCCGGCCCGGAGTGGGGGTAGGGTGCCGCACCCGGCCGGAAGGCCGCCACCATGCCTGCCGCACCGGTGGTGGCGGGGCGGATGCCGGCACCCGCCAGCGCCTGCCGGACCGCGCCGACGATCAGCCCGCGCACGAGGCCAGGATCGCGGAAGCGGACATCGGCCTTGGCCGGATGGACATTGACGTCCACCGTGGCCGGGTCGAGGGACAAGAACAGGGCGGTGACGGCGTGGCGGTCGCGCGGCAGGACATCGGCGAAGGCGCCGCGAATGGCGCCTGCGATCAGCTTGTCACGCACCGGGCGGCCGTTGACATAGGCGTATTGCTGAAGCGCGTTGGCGCGCGTGAAGGAGGGAATGGAGACATGGCCGGTCAGCCGCACCCCCTCGCGCTCGGCGTCGATGGGGATCGCGTTGTCGGGAAAGTCCTTGCCCATCACCTGCGCGATCCGGCGCAGGCGGCCTTCCGGCGTGTCGTCGGTGGCGGGCAGTTCCAGCGTCGAGCGATCGCTGCCGGCCAGCGTGAAGCGCACGGCCGGAAAGGCGATGGCGATGCGCTTGACCACGTCGCCGGTGGCGCTCGATTCGGCGCGTTCGCCCTTCATGAATTTCAGCCGGGCAGGGGTGGCGAAGAAGAGGTCGCGCACCTCCACCGTGGTGCCGCGATTGGCGGCGGCCGGCCTTGCCGGCGAAACGTGACCGCCTTCGACGGCGATTTCCACGGCGCTGTCGCTCGTCGCGGTGCGCGAGCGGATCGACAGTTTCGCGATCGAGCCGATGGACGGCAGTGCCTCGCCGCGGAAGCCGAGCGAGCGGATGTCGTGGATATCGTCGGCGAGCTTGGAAGTGCAGTGGCGCGAGACCGCCAGGGCCAGTTCCGGTTCGGGAATGCCGGAACCGTCGTCGGTGACGCGGATGAGATTGAGGCCACCGCCGGCAGTGACGATCTCGACGCGCGTGGCTCCGGCGTCGAGCGCGTTCTCCACCAGTTCCTTGACCACGCTCGCCGGCCGCTCGATGACCTCGCCGGCCGCGATCTGGTTGATCATCGTTTCGGAAAGCTGGTGAATGGGCATCAGCGGACCATACGCGGATTCGCCGCAAGACGATAGAAATCAGGCCTGCGAGGCAAGCCAGTCCCGCACTTTTCGCGCGCTCTCGGTCAGTTCCCGATTCTTCGGCCAGGCGACGTGGAAATCAAGCCCGGTGCGCAGGACATGGCCGGTCACCCGCACCAAAAGGCCGCTGGCGACCAGCCGGTCGGTCAGGTGGCGCCACCCGAGCGCGATGCCCTGACCCTCCATCACCGCCTGGATCACCAGCACGTAGTCGTTGATCTGGAGGCCGCGGTTGGCGACCGCCCCGTTGACCCCGGCCGACTGAAACCACTCCTTCCAGTTCGCCGCAGGGCGGAACGGCTCCTCGAGATGGATCAGGCGATGCAGGGTGATTTCGGCCGGGCTCGCGGGCAGGCCATAGCGCGCGATGTAGGTCGGGCCGGCGACGGCGTAGATCTCTTCTCGGGCAATCGGCAGCAACTCGTAGTCGGGCCAGTCGGTGGCCGCACCGCCGCGAATGCCGAGCGGCACGCCCTCGGCCAAAAGGTCGACGTCGCGGTCGGCGGTCTGGAGGCGAAGGTCGATGCCCGGCAAGTCGTCGCGGAACTGCTGCAGCCGCGGCATCATCCAGAACGAGGTGAAGGCGGTCGATGCCGACAGCGTCACGTGCGCGGCGCCGGAGCGGGCGCGGAGGTCTTCGGCCGACTTGCGGATATGCGACAGGCCGAGCGTGACGTCGGCAAGGAAGCGCGCCCCGGCATCGGTCAAAAGCACCTGCCGGTGGCGCCGTTCGAACAGCTTGGTGCCGAGTTGGTCCTCCAGGCCGCGGACAGCATAGGAGACCGCGGCCTGCGTCATGCCCAGTTCCCGCCCGGCGGCGGTGAAACTCGACAGCCTTCCGGCCGCTTCAAAGACGATCAGGCTGCCGGCCGACGGCAGCAGGTGGCGAAGGCTCTGCATAAACAGAGCTTATACAAGTGATCAGGATTTTCCAGCGTCACAGCGGCTATTCCAGCCGCTAGCCTCGTCCGGAATTCAGTGAGGCCGACCATGAACACCGATACAATCGACATGCCCGCCACCGAGCCTGCCAGGCGCCGCGAGCGCGGCGGCCGCAACGCCCGGCGTGAACTGCGCTCGCACGGGCCGGAAGGGCATGGCGGGCCCTATATCGTGCGCAACATTCCGACCTACGACATCCTGTCGGAAGAAAACCTCGTGCGCATCGAGGAGACGGCGGACCGGATCCTTGCCGAAATCGGCATCGAGTTCCGAGACGATCCGGCAGCGCTGGACCTGTGGCGGCGGGCGGGCGCGAGAATCGACGGCGTGCTGGTCAGGTTCGAGCCGGGGATGCTGCGCGAAATACTCAAGAGCGCGCCGGCCGAGTTCACGCAGCACGCCCGCAATCCCGCCAATTCGGTGCGGATCGGCGGCAACAACGTCGTCTTTTCGCCCGCCTACGGTTCGCCATTCGTCATGGACCTCGACAAGGGCCGCCGCTACGGCACCATCGAGGATTTTCGCAACTTCGTGAAGCTGGCGCAGGCTTCGCCCTGGCTGCACCATTCCGGCGGCACCATCTGCGAACCGGTGGACGTGCCGGTCAACAAGCGCCACCTCGACATGGTCTACAGCCACATAAAATATTCCGACCGCGCCTTCATGGGTTCGGTGACGGCCGAGGAACGCGCGGAAGATTCCATCGACATGGCGCGCATCGTCTTCGGCCGCGATTTCGTGGAGCAGAACTGCGTCATCCTCGGTAATGTAAACGTCAACTCGCCGCTGGTGTGGGACGCTACCATGACGACGTCGCTGCGCGCCTATGCGCGCGCCAACCAGGCGGCGGTGGTGGTACCGTTCATCCTCGGCGGCGCCATGGGCCCGGTAACGAATGCGGGCGCCATCGCCCAGTCGCTCGCCGAAACCATGGCGGGCTGCGCGCTCACCCAGCTTGAGCGGCCGGGCGCGCCGGTGATCTTCGGCAATTTCCTGTCGTCGATGTCGCTGCGCTCGGGTTCGCCGACCTTCGGCACGCCGGAGCCGGCGATCGGCTCCATGGTCGTGGGCCAACTGGCGCGGCGGCTGAAGCTGCCGCTGCGCTGTTCGGGCAATTTCACCACCTCGAAGCTGCCCGACGCGCAGGCGATGAACGAAGGCACCATGTCGATGCTGGCGGCGGTGCAATGCGGCGCCAATTTCATCCTGCATGCGGCCGGCTTCCTCGACGGACTGCTTTCCATGTCCTACGAGAAATTCGTCATGGACACCGATTTTTGCGGTGCGCTGCATACCTATCTCGACGGCGTGAAGATCGACGACAACCAGTTGGCGCTGGAGGCTTTCCGCGAGGTCGGGCCGGGCAATCATTTCTTCGGCTCGCAGCACACGTTGGCGAATTACGAGACGGCGTTCTGGGATTCCGAGATCGCGGACAACGAGAATTACGAAAAATGGGAGGCGGCGGGCTCCCACGATGCCGCCGTGCGCGCCAACCGCCGGTGGAAGAAGGTGCTGGCCGACTATGTCGAGCCGCCGCTCGACCCGGGCATCGACGACGGGTTGAAGGATTTCATCGGCCGCAAAAAAGCCGGGATGCAGGATTCGTGGTATTGATCGCCGCGAATCCCCTGGCCCGGAGCCCCGGAATGAAATCGCTGTTGTTGCTTGCGGCCCTTTGCGCCTCGATGCCGGTTGCGGCTGTTGCCGGGCCGGCGGCGGACGCCGTGCGGTTCTTCTACACGCCCGAGGTCCGCTTCGAAGCCGATTCTGACTATCGCGACCGCTTCACCGAACCGGTGACGAAGCTGTTCGAACTGAACGATGCGGCGATCACCAAGAATCCCGACCAACTGGCCTGCATCGATTTCGATCCCGGCCTGGATGCGCAGGACTTCGACCAGTCCACCCTCAACAAGACCCTCAAGCTTTCCGAGCAGGTGAACGGCGACAGCGCCCAGGTGACGGCGACTTTCCGCCTTTTCGCGGATGACGACGATTCGGACCGCGAGATGCTCTGGTCGCTGAAAAAGGTCGGCGGCGACTGGAAGATCGCCGACATCGCCTCCAGGACCCATAACTGGAGGTTGAGCGAGCTCGGCTGCATGGCGGGCGACGACGCGGACTAGGTCCGGGCGCTTGCGCTGGATGGCGGCCGGCACTCATCCCCTGCCGCGATAGGGGGCGACGCCGGTGTCAGGCAGCCATGCGCCCTCGGGCGGCGCGCCTGTCTGCCAGAACACGTCGATCGGGATGCCGCCGCGCGGATACCAGTAGCCGCCGATGCGCAACCATAGCGGCTTGGCCGCGGCAACGATGCGCCGGCCGATCGACAGGGTGCAGTCTTCGTGGAAGGCGCCATGGTTGCGGAATGAACCCAGAAACAGTTTCAACGACTTAGATTCGATCAGCAGCTGGTCGGGCGCGTAGTCGATGACGATGTGGGCGAAATCCGGCTGCCCGGTGACCGGGCACAGCGAGGTGAATTCCGGGCAGGTGAAGCGCACGATCGCCGGCGCGCCGTCGCCACGCGAAAACGGCACCGTCTCGAGAACCGCATGTTCGGGGCTGTCGGGCGTCTCGGCTCTTGCGCCAAGCTGGGTAAGATTTGTCGTTTCGGTCATGGCATGCCCCTTGGGTATAGTGCGCCGGTCGCGGAAGGCGAGAGTTCGCGCCGGCATAGAGATATAGATCGAAAACGGCCGGAACGTGCGCCCGGTCTCGATGGTAGCCGGCGTTTTGGCACATTTTGCGGTGGATTTTTCGCAGGCGCGGCGCGACAGTCCCGATGACAAATCGGGAGCTGGCATGTCTGCGACTTTTCTTTCCCATCTGGACAGCGAACTGGAAGGCCTCAAGGCTGCCGGGCTCTATAAATCCGAGCGCGTCATCACCTCCACGCAGAGTGCCGCGATCGAGGTTAAGGGCGGCGACAAGGTGCTGAACTTCTGCGCCAACAACTATCTTGGCCTCGCCGACAGCGCCGAATTGCGCGATGCCGCGAAAAAGGGCCTGGACCGCTACGGCTACGGCATGGCCTCGGTGCGCTTCATTTGCGGCACGCAGGAAGAGCACAAGCAACTGGAAGCGCGAATATCAGCCTTTCTCGGCATGGAGGATACGATCCTCTATTCCTCCTGTTTCGATGCCAATGGCGGTCTGTTCGAGACGCTGCTTTCGGAGGAAGACGCCGTCATCTCCGACGCGCTCAACCATGCCTCGATCATCGATGGCGTGCGGCTGTCGAAGGCCAAGCGCTTCCGCTACGCCAACAACGACATGACAGCACTTGAGGAGGAACTGAAGAAGGCCGAAGGCAGCCGCTTCAAGCTCATCGCGACCGATGGCGTCTTTTCCATGGACGGCATCATCGCCAATCTCGGCGGCGTGTGCGACCTCGCCGAGAAATATGGGGCGATGGTGATGGTGGACGACAGCCATGCGGTCGGCTTCGTCGGCAGGCACGGGCGCGGCTCGGCCGAGCATTGCGGCGTCGAGGGCCGGGTCGATATCATCACCGGCACGCTCGGCAAGGCGCTGGGCGGCGCGTCCGGCGGCTATACGGCGGGCAAGCGGCAGGTGGTGGACTGGCTGCGCCAGCGCTCGCGCCCCTACCTCTTTTCCAACACGCTGATGCCGGCGATCGCCGCTGCCTCGCTCAAGGTGTTCGACATGGTCGAGCACGGCGACGGCCTGCGCCGCAAGCTCTATGACAACGCCGGGCATTTCCGGGCATCGATGTCGAAACTCGGCTTCACGCTTGCCGGGGCCGACCATCCGATCATTCCGGTCATGCTCGGCGATGCGACGCTGGCGCAGGAAATGGCGGCGCGGATGCTGAAGCACGGCATCTACGTCATCGGCTTTTCTTTTCCCGTCGTGCCCAAGGGGCAGGCGCGAATCCGCACGCAGATGTCGGCGGCGCATTCCACGGCCGACATCGACCGTGCGGTCGATGTTTTTGAACAAACAGGCAGGGAACTGGGTGTGATATGACGCTGGTCTCGTGAAGCGGTGTCGCCAAACCTGGAGAAACCACAATGATCGTCACCGAGATGGACAGGGCCGCGTGCCTTGCCCTGCTGAAGGACTCCCGCTTCGGCCGGCTGGCCTGCGCCAACGACGGCCAGCCCTATGTCGTCCCGATCAGCTTTGTGGTCGAAGGCAGCTATCTCTACGGGTTCTCCCTGCTCGGGCAGAAGGTCGACTGGATGCGCATCAATCCGAAGGTATGCGTGCAGATCGACGAGCTCGAAGGTCCGCAAAAATGGCGCAGCGTCGTCATATCCGGTCTTTATGAGGAACTGCCGGATCGCATCGGTTTCAAGGTCCAGCGAGACAGGGCCTGGTCGCTGCTCAGCCAGCACGCGCAGTGGTGGGAGCCAGGTGGGCTGAAGCCGATGGGTGAACAACCGACACCGCATTTATTCTACCGGATCGGTATCGGCGAGATCAGCGGCAGGCAGGCATCGCCCGCCGAGCAGGATTAGGTCGCTGCAGGCGGCTGGCAGGAGGGTTTCATGTCGAACATGATGCGGGCGCTGGTAAAGGCCAGGGCCGAACCGGGCATCTGGATGGAAGAAGTGCCGGTGCCCGAGATCGGCCCCAACGACGTGTTGATCAAGGTACGGAAAACCGCGATCTGCGGCACCGACGTCCATATCTACAACTGGGACCAGTGGGCACAAAAGACAGTGCCGGTGCCGATGGTGACCGGACACGAATTCGTCGGCACCGTCGCGGACGTCGGCTCGGCGGTGAGCGAATACCGCATCGGCCAGCGCGTTTCCGGCGAGGGCCATATCGTGTGCGGCCACTGCCGCAACTGCCGCGCGGGCCGGGGGCATCTGTGCCGCAACACGCTCGGCGTCGGCGTCAACCGGCCGGGGGCGTTCGGCGAGTATCTCGCCATTCCGCAGCACAATGTCGTGCCGATCCCCGACGACGTTCCCGACGAGATCGCGGCCATCTTCGATCCGCTCGGCAATGCGGTGCACACGGCTCTTTCCTTCGACCTCGTCGGAGAGGATGTGCTGGTGACCGGCGCCGGGCCGATCGGCATCATGGGCGCGCTGGTGGCGCAGTGCGTCGGCGCGCGAAAGGTGGTCATCACCGACATCAACCCGGTACGGCTGGAACTGGCGCGCAAGCTTGGCGTCCAGCATGTCGTCGATGCTTCAAAGGAAAAGCTGAAGGACGTCATGCCGAGCCTCGGCATGACCGAGGGGTTCGACGTCGGCCTGGAGATGTCGGGCGCTGCACCCGCCTTCCGCGACATGATCGATACCATGAACAACGGCGGCAGGATCGCGATCCTCGGCATCGCCCCGACCGGTTTCGAGATCGAGTGGAACAAGGTCATCTTCAAGATGCTGCACCTGAAGGGCATCTACGGCCGCGAGATGTTCGAGACCTGGTACAAGATGATCGCGCTGGTGCAGGGGCCGCTCGACGTGTCGGGCCTGATCACCCATCGCATCGGGATCGACGATTACATTTCCGGCTTCGAGGCGATGAAAAGCGGGAATTCCGGCAAGGTGGTCATGGACTGGTGAGGCGGCAATGCCCATCTTGCGCCGGGCGCGCTATTGAGGCACACGGCGTGCAGTGTTTTGCGGAGATCCCATGAGCAAGCCCAACGCCGCCGTGACCGCTGGCAAGGTCGTTTTCGATAATCAGGGTCCGCTGTCGCTGATTGCCGGCCCATGCCAGCTGGAAACGCGCCAGCACGCTTTCGACATGGCGGGCGCGCTGAAGGAGATGTGCGCAAAGCTCGGCATCGACCTAGTCTACAAGACCAGCTACGACAAGGCGAACCGCACTTCGCTTTCCGGAAAACGGGGGGCAGGCCTCGAGGCGGCGCTGCCGATCTTCGACGATTTGCGCCGCGAATTCTCGCTGCCGGTGCTGACCGACGTTCACACCGAGGAACAGTGCGCGGTCGTCGCGCCGCATGTGGACATTCTGCAAATCCCGGCCTTCCTGTCGCGGCAGACCGACCTTCTGGTCGCCGCCGCCAGGACCGGCAGGATCGTCAACGTCAAGAAAGGCCAGTTCCTGGCGCCGTGGGACATGAAGAATGTCGTGGCGAAGGTGACCGGCTCCGGCAACGCCAACGTGCTGGTGACCGAGCGCGGCGCGTCCTTCGGCTACAACACGCTGGTGTCGGACATGCGCTCGCTTCCGATCATGGCCGAGTTCGGCGCGCCGGTCATCTTCGACGCCACCCATTCGGTGCAGCAGCCGGGCGGGCAGGGCGGTTCCTCCGGCGGCGACCGCCGCTTCGTCGAGACGCTGGCGCGCGCCGCCGTTGCCGTCGGCGTTGCCGGCGTGTTCGTCGAGACGCACCAGGATCCGGACAACGCCCCCTCCGACGGCCCCAACATGGTGCCGCTGAAGGACATGCCGGCCCTGCTCGAGCGGCTGATGGCCTTCGACCGCGTAGCCAAGGGGCGTTAGCGAATCCATTGCGTTTTGCCCGGCATTGGCTAAGACGGGCGCACCTTTCAATCGATCAAGCGAGGCTCTGCAATGACCGCCATCATCGATATCGTCGGCCGTGAAATCCTGGACAGCCGCGGCAATCCGACCGTGGAGGTCGACGTTTTCCTCGAAGAAGGATCGATGGGCCGGGCAGCGGTTCCTTCCGGCGCTTCCACCGGCGCCCATGAGGCGGTGGAGCTTCGCGACGGCGGTGCGCGCTACCTCGGCAAGGGCGTCGAGCGCGCCGTGGAAGCGGTCAACGGCGAGTTGTTCGAGGCGATCGGCGGCATGGAGGCCGAGGACCAGCTCCATATCGACCGCACGATGATCGAACTGGACGGCACGCCCAACAAGAGCCGGCTCGGCGCCAACGCCATCCTCGGCATTTCGCTGGCGGTGGCGAAGGCTGCGGCCGAAGCTTCCGGCCTGCCGCTCTACCGCTATGTCGGCGGCGCCAATGCGCATATCCTGCCGGTTCCGATGATGAACATCATCAACGGCGGCGCCCATGCCGACAATCCGATCGATTTCCAGGAGTTCATGATCCTGCCGGTCGGTGCGCCCTCGGTCCGCGAGGCCGTGCGCTGGGGCTCCGAAATCTTCCACACGCTGAAGAAGCGTTTGAAGGACGCCGGCCACAACACCAATGTCGGCGACGAGGGCGGCTTTGCGCCCAACCTCAAGAGCGCGCAGGCGGCGCTCGATTTCGTCGTGCAGTCCATCGAGAAGGCCGGCTTCAAGCCGGGCGAGGAAGTGGCGCTCGGCCTCGACTGCGCCTCGACGGAGTTCTTCAAGGACGGCGCCTATGTCTATGAGGGCGAGAAGAAGACACGCGATCCCAAGGCGCAGGCGAAATACCTGGCCAAGCTGGCGGCCGACTATCCCATCATCACCATCGAGGACGGCATGGCCGAGGACGACTGGGAAGGCTGGAAGCACCTGACCGACCTCATCGGCGACAAGGTGCAACTGGTCGGCGACGACCTGTTCGTGACCAACACCGCGCGCCTGAAGGACGGCATCCGCATGGGCGTCGCCAACTCCATCCTGGTGAAGGTCAACCAGATCGGCTCGCTGTCGGAAACGCTCGACGCGGTCGAGACGGCACACAAGGCCGGCTACACTGCGGTGATGTCGCACCGCTCCGGCGAAACCGAGGATTCGACCATCGCCGACCTCGCCGTCGCGACCAATTGCGGGCAGATCAAGACCGGCTCGCTGGCGCGCTCGGACCGCACTGCCAAATACAACCAGCTTATCCGCATCGAGCAGGAGCTCGGCAAGCAGGCTCGCTACGCCGGGACCTCGATCCTCAAGGTATAAGCGGCCGTCCTCGTTAAGGATGAAAAAGGCAGGAAATTCCTGCCTTTTTTCTTTTGTGCCACCCGGTGCCGCGCCTTCGCGTAACCGTCCATTAAGCACAATCGGCCGATAAAAGGGCGGTTCTAGGATTCGCCCCATGTGGACACGCCAGCATAAGCAGAGAAACACCGGCCGCCTGATCATTCCGGCGCTCTGTGCGGTCTTCGTCAGCTATTTCGGCTATCACGCCTATCACGGCGAATTCGGCATCACGTCGCGCTATCGCCTGCAGGCCGAAACCGCCGACCTGCAAGCGCAACTCGACGCCGTCAAGGCCCGCCGCATGGAACTTGAACGGCGCGTGCGGCTGATGCATGATGGCACCATCGAAAAGGACATGCTCGACGAGCAGGCGCGAGGGGCGCTCAATCTGTCTCGCACCGACGAGATCACCATCATGTTGCCTGAGACAGCGAATTAACCTATTTCAGGTTAATTGACTATATTTCCAATAAACATAATCATTTAGATGCAGGTCAGCCATGCGTTTTTTCTGCATGGCGGAAGCGTATTCGGCATGTTAGCTTTCTCCTAGCCGGTGGGGAGAACGGTCTCCCGCAGTGTCCGTAAAGAGACGTCATTAGGGAGTGATGCATGGCTACCGCCGCCAAAAAAGCGCCTGTCAGATCCAGAACCGAGAAGAAAGCGACGGTGCCGTCGACACCGAAGCCAGCCGAATTTTCCAAGGAAGACGAACTCTCCGCCTATCGCCATATGCTGCTGATCCGGCGGTTCGAGGAAAAGGCCGGCCAGCTTTACGGCATGGGTTTCATCGGCGGCTTCTGCCACCTCTATATCGGGCAGGAAGCGGTCGTCACCGGCATGAAGATGGCGATGATCGAAGGCGACCAGATGATCACCGCCTATCGCGATCACGCCCACATGCTGGCCATGGACCTGCCGCCTCGCGGCATCATGGCCGAACTGACGGGGCGCCGCAGCGGGCTGTCGCACGGCAAGGGCGGCTCCATGCACATGTTCTCCAAGGAGAACAATTTCTACGGCGGCCACGGCATCGTCGGCGCGCAGGTGCCGCTCGGCACCGGGCTCGCCTTCGCCAACCGCTATCGCGGCAACAAGAATGTTTCGCTGACCTACTTCGGCGACGGCGCGGCCAACCAGGGCCAGGTCTACGAAAGCTTCAACATGGCGGCGCTGTGGAAGCTGCCGGTCATCTTCGTGATCGAAAACAACCGCTATGCCATGGGCACGTCGGTGACGCGCTCCTCGGCCGAGACGAACTTCTCCCATCGTGGCGCTTCCTTCAAGATTCCCGGCATCCAGGTCGACGGCATGGACGTCCGCGCGGTGAAGTCGGCCAGCGACATGGCGACGGAGTGGTGCCGCAACGGCAACGGCCCGATCATCCTCGAAATGCAGACCTACCGCTATCGCGGCCACTCCATGTCCGACCCGGCGAAGTACCGCTCCAAGGAGGAAGTGCAGAAGATGCGCTCCGACCATGACCCGATCGAGCAGGTCAAGGCGCGGCTGATGGAAAAGAAATGGGCGAGCGAGGACGAGCTGAAAGCCATTGACAAGGACGTCCGCGACATCGTCGCCGACGCCGCCGAATTTGCCCAGACGGACCCGGAGCCGGATGCGTCCGAGCTCTGGACCGATATCGTACGCTAAGGGGAGGGCAGGACATGCCGATCGAAATTCTCATGCCCGCGCTCTCGCCGACGATGGAAGAGGGCAACGTATCCAAATGGCTCAAGCAGGAAGGCGACAAGGTCAGCGCCGGTGACGTTCTGGCGGAAATCGAGACCGACAAGGCGACGATGGAAGTCGAAGCCGTCGACGAGGGCACGCTGGGCAAGATCCTGATCACCGCCGGCACCGAAGGCGTCAAGGTCAATACGCCGATCGCCGTCCTGCTCCAGGATGGCGAAAGCGCCGGCGACCTTGGCAAGGCGGCCGCGCCGGCGAAGGCCGACGCGCCGGCGCCAGCCGCCGATGCCAAGCCTGCCGAAGAGCCGGCGGCTGCTCCGGTCGCTGCCGCGCCGAAGGCCGAAGTCGCCGCCGATCCGGACATTCCGGCCGGCACGGAAATGGTTTCGACGACCGTGCGCGAGGCGCTGCGCGACGCCATGGCCGAGGAAATGCGCCGCGACCCCGACGTGTTCGTCATGGGCGAGGAAGTGGCCGAATACCAGGGCGCCTACAAGGTGACGCAGGGCCTGCTGCAGGAATTCGGCGACAGGCGCGTGGTCGACACCCCGATCACCGAGCACGGCTTTGCCGGCGTCGGCGTCGGCGCCGCCTTCGCCGGCCTGAAGCCGATCGTGGAGTTCATGACCTTCAACTTCGCCATGCAGGCGATCGACCAGATCGTCAACTCGGCGGCCAAGACGCTTTACATGTCGGGCGGGCAGATGGGCGCGCCGATCGTGTTCCGTGGCCCCAACGGTGCTGCCGCGCGCGTCGCCGCCCAGCACTCGCAGTGCTACGCCGCGTGGTACAGCCACATCCCCGGCCTGAAAGTGGTGATGCCCTACACGGCCGCCGATGCCAAGGGTCTGCTCAAGGCCGCCATCCGTGACCCGAACCCGGTCATTTTCCTCGAGAACGAAATCCTCTACGGGCAGCATTTCGACGTGCCGAAGCTGGATGATTTCGTCCTGCCGATCGGCAAGGCCCGCATCCACAAGCAGGGCAGGGACGTCACGCTCGTTTCGTTCGGCATCGGCATGACCTATGCGATCAAGGCCGAGGCGGAACTGGCGGCGATGGGCATCGACGCCGAAATCATCGACCTTCGCACCATCCGTCCGCTCGACCTCGAGACCATCATCGCCTCGGTGAAGAAGACCAATCGCCTGGTAGTGGTCGAGGAAGGCTTCCCGCAGTCGTCGGTCGGCGACTTCATCGCCAACCAGGTATCGCGCCAGGCTTTCGATTACCTCGATGCGCCGGTGATCACCATTGCGGGCAAGGACGTGCCGATGCCTTATGCGGCGAACCTCGAAAAGCTGGCGTTGCCGAATGTCGGCGAGGTCGTCGAGGCGGTCAAAGCCGTCACCTATCGCTGAGCGCCGGGGGAGGAATAAATGCCGATCAACATCACCATGCCCGCCCTCTCGCCGACCATGGAAGAGGGCAACCTCGCCAAGTGGCTCGTGAAGGAGGGTGACAAGGTAGCGCCGGGCGATGTCATCGCCGAGATCGAAACCGACAAGGCGACCATGGAAGTGGAAGCCGTCGACGAGGGAACGGTCGCCAAGCTGGTCGTTCCGGCCGGCACCGAGGGCGTCAAGGTCAATGCGCTGATCGCGGTTCTGGCCGCCGATGGCGAGGACGTGGCCGCTGCCGCCAAGGGCGGCGGTGAGGCGGCTCCGGCCAAGGCCGAGACTGCGAAGCCCGAAGCGAAGGCCGAAGCCCCCAAGAGCGATGCCGCGAAGGCGCCGGCCCAGCCCGCACCGGCCGCGACGCCGAACGGCGCGGTTGCGAGCGGCGACCGTACCTTCGCTTCGCCACTGGCGCGCCGCATCGCCAAGGATGCGGGAGTGGATGTCGCGGCGGTCAAGGGCACCGGCCCGCATGGCCGCGTGGTCAAGGCCGATGTCGAGGCAGCGATTGCGGGCGGCGGGGCGAAAGCCGCTGCTCCCGCACCGGCCGCCGCCTCGGCTGCGCCCGCGCCGAAGCCCATGTCCGACGACGCCGTGCTGAAGCTGTTCGAGGAAGGCAGCTACGAACTGGTGCCGCACGACAACATGCGCAAGACGATCGCGCGCCGCCTGGTGGAAGCCAAGAGCACGATCCCGCATTTCTACCTGACGCTCGACTGCGAACTGGACGCCCTGCTTTCGCTGCGTTCGCAGCTGAACGCCGCCGCCCCGCTCAAGAAGACCGAGAAGGGGGAGGCCCCGGCCTACAAGCTGTCGGTCAACGACATGATCATCAAGGCGATGGCGCTGGCGTTGAAGGCGGTGCCGGACGCCAATGCATCGTGGACCGACAGCGCCATGGTCAAGCACAAGCACGCCGATGTCGGCGTCGCCGTGTCCATCCCCGGCGGCCTGATCACCCCGATCATCCGCCGCGCGGAGGAAAAGACGCTGTCAGTCATTTCCAACGAGATGAAGGATTTGGCCTCCCGTGCCCGGTCGCGCAAGCTGAAGCCCGAGGAATACCAGGGCGGCACCACGGCGGTGTCTAACCTCGGCATGTTCGGGATCAAGGACTTTTCGGCCGTCATCAACCCGCCGCATGCGACGATCTTGGCCGTCGGCGCGGGCGAGCAGCGTGCCGTGGTCAAGAACGGCGAGGTCAAGGTGGCGACCGTCATGTCGGTGACGCTGTCGACCGACCATCGCGCCGTCGACGGTGCGCTGGGCGCGGAATTGCTGGTCGCCTTCAAGCAGTTGATCGAGAATCCCATGGGGATGCTGGTCTAGGGGCGGCGCATGAAAACCGTCCTCTGCTACGGGGATTCCCTGACCTGGGGCTACGACGCCGAGACCGGCGGCGGGCGGCATCCGCTGCCGGATCGGTGGCCGAGCGTGCTCAAGGCGGCGCTCGGCAACGTGGATGTGATCGCCGAAGGGCTCAACGGCCGCACGACCGCGTTCGACGATCCGCTGGTTTCCGCTGATCGCAATGGCGCGCGCATCCTGCCGACCATCCTTTCCACACATACGCCGATCAACCTTTCGATCCTGCTGCTCGGCACCAACGACATGAAACCGGCCATCCACGGCAACCCCCAACTGGCGAAGCGTGGCATGGCGCGGCTGATCGAGATCATCCGCTCGCATGACTATCCCGGCGGCGGCCACGCATCGGATATCCTGCTGGTCGCGCCGCCGCCGATCGTGGCCACCGAGAATGCCGAGTTCACCGAACTGTTCGCGGGTGGAGAGGCGTCTTCCCAGCGTCTTGCCGGACTTTACGAGGAAGTGGCCGACGAGACCGGCTGCGGATTCTTCGATGCCGGAAAGGTGGCGCAGGCGACCCCCCGCGACGGCGTGCATCTCGATGTGGCCAATACACGAAAAATCGGCGAAGCGCTGGCGCCCGTGGTGCGCCTGATGCTGCAACTTTGAACGGGAGAGAAACCGTGGCTGAGAATTACGACGTCATCATCATCGGCTCCGGCCCTGGCGGCTATGTCACGGCCGTGCGTTCGGCGCAGCTCGGCTTCAAGACGGCGATCGTGGAGCGGGAGCATTTGGGCGGCATCTGCCTCAACTGGGGCTGCATTCCCACCAAAGCGCTGCTGCGGTCGGCGGAAGTGAAACATTACGCCGATCACCCGGAGGCCTACGGGCTGAAGATCGACGGCAAGGTCAGCGCCGACCTCGGCGCCGTGGTGGCGCGCTCGCGCGGCGTGTCGCTTCGGCTCAACGGCGGCGTCGGCTTCCTCATGAAGAAGAACAAGGTCGACGTGATCTGGGGCGAGGCGAAGCTGTCGAAACCCGGTGAGATCGTCGTTTCCAAGACCGCCAAGAAGCCGATGGAACCGCAGCCGCCGGCGCCGAAGGGCACGAAAGGCGAGGGCACCTATACCGCCAAGCATATCATCGTTGCGACCGGCGCACGGCCGCGTTCGCTGCCCGGCATCGAGCCGGACGGCAAGCTGATCTGGACCTATTTCGAGGCGATGGTGCCGCCGGCGATGCCGAAGTCGCTACTCGTCATGGGCTCGGGTGCAATCGGAATCGAGTTCGCCTCCTTCTACCGCACCATGGGCGTGGACGTGACCGTCGTCGAATTGATGCCGGCGGTTATGCCGGTCGAGGACGCGGAAGTCTCGAAATTCGCGCAGAAGCGGTTCGAGAAGCAGGGCATGAAGATCATTCTCGAGGCCAAGGTGACGAAGGTCGAGAAGGGCGCGGATTCGGTCACCGCCCATGTCGAGAAGAAGGACGGGACCGTGGAGAAGATCACCGCCGACCGTATGATCTCGGCGGTGGGCGTCCAGGGCAATATCGAGAACCTCGGCCTCGAGGGGCTGGGCGTGAAGACGGATCGCGGCTGCATCGCGGTGGACGGCTATGGCCGTACCAACGTGGCGGGCATCTATGCCATCGGCGACGTCGCCGGCCCGCCGATGCTGGCGCACAAGGCCGAGCACGAGGGCGTGATCTGCATCGAAAAGATCGCCGGCGTGCCGGGCGTGCATGGGCTCGACAAGTCGAAGATCCCGGGCTGCACCTACTGCAATCCGCAGGTCGCTTCGGTCGGCCTGACCGAAGCCAAGGCACAGGAAGCCGGCCACGATATCCGTGTCGGCCGCTTCCAGTTCGGTGCGAACGGCAAGGCGATCGCGCTCGGCGAGGACCAGGGCTTCATCAAGACCATCTTCGACAAGAAGACCGGGCAATTGCTCGGCGCCCATATGATCGGCGCGGAGGTGACGGAACTTATCCAGGGCTTTGTCGTGGCGATGAATCTCGAGACCACCGAGGAAGAACTTATGCACACGGTGTTCCCGCATCCGACCCTTTCGGAGATGATGAAGGAAAGCGTGCTCGACGCCTACGGGCGGGCGCTCAACGCCTGACGGTTCTCTCTTGCGCGTGGTCGTGAATGGAACGTAACATCGGGAAGTCCGTTACCAGATGCGTTTTCATCGACCACACGAGGAGAGGGTGAATGGAACACTTGAACGGCGTCGGCTGGATTGCAGCCATCATCATCGGCGGCCTTGCCGGCTGGTTCGCCGAGATGTTCATGAAGAGCAATACCGGCATCTTCATGAACATCATTCTGGGCATCGTCGGGGCGATCGTGCTCAACGCCATTCTGGCGGCGTTGAACATCAGCCTGGGTGTCGGCTGGATCGCCTATCTGGTTACCGGCTTTATCGGCGCCTGTATCCTGATTGCGGTCGGCCGCATGATACGTCGCTGATCGCAGGCAATTTTCGCCATGCAAAAAAGGCCGTCGCGGCATGCGCCGCGGCGGCCTTTTTTCCCATGGCCAAATGGCTTAGATGAGAGTGCAAGGCGGGTGCTGGCCAGTGCCCGGTTTCTGGATTGGAAAGCATATGGTCACGGTTCTCGATACCACAGCCACCGCACCGCGCCCCCGCCATCCCGAAAAGGCTCATCGGCCGGACCAGGAAGTGCTGCGCAAGCCCGACTGGATTCGCGTCAAGGCGCCGGTTTCCAAGGGTTATGCGGAAACGCGGGAGATCGTGCGGTCGAACAAGCTGGTGACGGTGTGCGAGGAAGCCGGCTGTCCCAATATCGGCGAGTGCTGGGACAAGAAGCACGCCACTTTCATGATCATGGGCGAGATTTGCACGCGCGCCTGCGCCTTCTGCAACGTCGCCACCGGTATTCCGACGGCGCTCGACCCGGACGAGCCGGCCCGCGTCGCCCATGCGGTCAGGCAGATGGGCCTCAGCCACGTCGTCATCACCTCGGTCGATCGTGACGATCTTGCCGATGGCGGCGCGCAGCACTTTGCCGATGTCATTCGCGCCATCCGCGCCGAGAACCCTGTGACGACGATTGAAATCCTGACGCCGGACTTCCTGCGCAAGGAAGGCGCGCTGGAAATCGTGGTGGCGGCCAAGCCCGACGTGTTCAACCACAATCTGGAGACGGTGCCGTCCAACTACCTGACGGTGCGGCCCGGCGCCCGCTATTTCCACTCCATCCGCCTGTTGCAGCGGGTGAAGGAACTCGACCCCTCCATGTTCACCAAGTCGGGCATCATGGTCGGCCTCGGCGAAGAGCGCAACGAAGTGCTGCAACTGATGGACGACCTGCGTTCCGCCGACGTCGATTTCATGACCATCGGCCAGTACCTGCAGCCGACGAAGAAGCACCATCCGGTGGTGCGTTTCGTCACGCCGGAGGAGTTCAAGTCCTTCGCCGTCATCGGCAAGACCAAGGGCTTCCTGCTGGTGGCGTCGAGCCCGCTGACACGCTCGTCTCATCATGCCGGCGACGATTTCGCGCGGCTGCGGGCGGCGCGTGACGCGCAGTTGAAGAAATCCGCGTAAACTGGCGGTTAGATGCCGAAATTCGAAGCCACACGTCGCGTAGCCCATGCGCCGGGCGAGATGTTCGCGCTGGTCGCCGACGTTGAGAAATATCCGCAGTTCCTGCCGCTGTGCGAGCAATTGACCGTGCGCTCGCGACGGGAACGGGACGGGCGCACCATGCTCGTGGCCGACATGACCATCGGCTACAAGGCGATCCGCGAGACCTTCACCACGCAGGTGCTGCTCAACCCGGCCGAAAACCTCATCGACGTGAAATATATCGATGGGCCGTTCAAGTACCTGACCAATGTCTGGCGCTTCGATCCGGCCGAAGGCGGGTGCGAGGTGCACTTCTTCATCGACTACGAGTTCAAGAGTCGCATTCTCGGTGCGGTCATGGGCACGATGTTCGACCGGGCTTTCCGCATGTTCTCCGAAGCCTTCGAGAAGCGGGCCGACGCCGTCTACGGAAAGCCGGCGGCTGGCTGATCTCAGCCGAGCGCCTTCAGACCCATTTCCAGCGCATGGCGGACGGTCTGGCGGCGGATGAAGTCGCGGCCGCGATTGTCGAAGTTCCGCTTTTCGGTGATGACGGGCTTGCCCTTCAGTGCCAGCCCGAACCAGACCAGCCCGACGGGCTTTTCCTCGCTGCCGCCGTCCGGCCCGGCGATCCCGGTTACCGCCAGGGCAATGCCCGCATGTGAACGCGCGAGCGCGCCTGCCGCCATTTCCTGTGCGGTTTGCAGCGAAACCGCGCCGTGCGCGTCGAGGGTCGCGGCGCTGACGCCGATCATCTCCATCTTGGCGTCGTTGGAATAGGTAATGAAGCCTCGGTCGACCATCGAGGACGAACCGGGAATGTCGGTCAGAGCCGCTATGATCAGGCCACCGGTGCAGCTTTCGGCCGTCGTCGCCAGAATCTTCCTTTGCGCACAGGCTTGCAGGAAGCGGTTTGCCAGCTCACCGATATCTTCCGCCTTTGCGTCTTCCGTGCCCGCTTCGCTCATTCCGGCACCTCTCCTGGGTAGATGACACTGGCCGTCGCGATCGCCGCGATGCCTTCCTGTCTGCCTATGAAACCCAGTTTCTCGTTTGTGGTTGCCTTGACCGAGACGCGATCGGGCGAAATCTTCAGCATGCCGGCCAGTGCCGCCGTCATGGCGGTACGGTGCGGGCCTATTTTCGGCGCTTCGCAGATCAGCGTGATATCGGCATTGGCGATGCGGCCGCCGCGCCCGCGCACCAGGCCGACCGCGTGCTCGACGAACAGGTGCGATGCCGCGCCTTTCCATTGCGGGTCGGATGGCGGGAAATGCGTGCCGATGTCGCCGGCCCCGCAGGTGGCCAGCAGCGCGTCGGTCAGCGCATGCAGGCCGACATCGGCGTCGGAATGGCCGGACAGTTTCTTGCCGTGCGGGATCGAAACGCCGCAGAGCACGACGTGGTCGCCGGGCTCGAAGGAGTGCACGTCATAGCCGTTGCCGGTGCGGATATCGGGAAAGCCGGCCGGATGGGCCGTGAGGCGCTGGTCTGCCATGGTTATATCGCGTGCCCAGGTTAGTTTCACATTGTCGGGGGAACCGGCGACGAGCTTGACGGGGATTCCGGCCCATTCGGCCACGGCCGCGTCGTCGGTGAAATCGCTCTTACCGATCGCGTGCGCCTTCTCATGCGCCGCCAGAATCGGTGCAAACGGAAACCCTTGCGGGGTCTGGGCGGCATGGAGGCCTGCCCGCGCGACCGTCTCGCCGATCATTCCGCCCGCCTCGCGCTTCAGCGTGTCGGAAACCGGCAGGCAGGGCAGGGCTCCCTGGCGCTCCGTGATCGCCTCGATCGTGCGGGTAATGAGGTCGGCATCGACGAAAGGGCGCACGGCGTCATGGATGAGCACATGGCGCGGTTGCTCGGCCTGTAGCGCCCTCAGGCCAAGCAGCACCGATTCCTGCCGCGTCGAACCGCCGGGCACCGCCGTCACGTCATGGCCGTCCACCGCATCGCGGAACAGTTTGCCGTCGTCGGGATGGATGACGACGACGATCCGGCCGACGGCCGGATGCGTGCGAAAGGCGTCCAAAGTGCGCGCAATGACCGCACGGCCGCCGATCCTGCGATATTGCTTCGGCCCTTCGGCCTGGCCGGCGCGTTCGCCCCGGCCCGCTGCCACGATGACCACGGCCGCCTGTTCGTCTGTTGTCACTGTCGCACTCTGCTCGATCGGACGATTATGGGAGGCTTAACCGTGACGGCACGGGAAGGCCAGCGCTTTCCCAAATATGCCTTGATGTGCGTCTATCGCGTTGCGCGACGGAATCGTTCTGTCTAGTGAATAGGCAGGTTAAATCGCTGCATGGTTTTTGTGCATGGCTGACTTATCGCAATTGGCAAAGCCGCTCGATGTCGGGGGCACCGAGGTTCGCAACCGCGTTTTCCTCGCCCCGATGTCGGGGATAACCGACGAGCCGTTCCGTCGCCGCGCCTATGAGCACGGCGCCGGGCTGGTGGTGTCGGAAATGGTGGCAAGCGGCGAGCTGGCCAGGGGCCGGGAGGGGCACAACCTGCGCATCCGCCACTCCGGCCTGCCCGTCCACATGGTGCAGCTTGCTGGGCGCGAAGCCGCCCATATGGCAGAGGGCGCGCGCATCGCCGTGGGCGAAGGCGCGGACATCGTCGACATCAACATGGGTTGCCCGGCCAAGAAAATAACCGGCGGCTATGCCGGTTCGGCGCTGATGCGCGACCTAGACCATGCGCTGACGCTGATCGACGCCGTCGTCGGGGCCGTGTCCGTTCCGGTGACGCTGAAAATGCGGCTCGGCTGGGACGAGAATGCGCTCAACGCGCCTTTGCTTGCGCAGCGGGCCGAACAGGCCGGCGTCCGGATGGTGACCGTGCATGGCCGCACGCGCTGCCAGTTCTACCAGGGCAAGGCCGACTGGCGGGCAATCGCCAGCGTCAAGCAGGCCGTGTCCGTCCCGGTCGTCGCCAATGGCGACGTTTCCACGCCTGGGGAGGCTGCGGCGATCCTCGAACAATCCGGCGCCGACGCCGTCATGGTCGGCCGGGCCCACTATGGCGCGCCATGGCTGGCAGGCCATATCGCCGCGGCAGCCGGCGGCGCGAAGGTGCCCGAGCGCCCGGATACACTCGGCGACTACGTTATTGCCCACTATCAGGACATGCTTTCGCTTTACGGCGTCGAGAGCGGGTTGCGGCAGGCGCGCAAGCATCTCGGCTGGTACCTGGAGCGCCACGCGCCCGAAACCGGCGCGGAGCAGCGCAAGGCCATCCTGACGTCGCGCGATCCGGTCGAGGTCTGCCGGCTGTTGCGCGACGCCTTTGCGCGGGAGGCGCCTATCCTGCGCGACGCCGCATGAACAGCGCCGCGATCCCTGTCGCAGGCCCCGAAGACACCGCCCGGGTCGTGCTCAACACGATCCGGCGGCCGGTCATCATGGTCGATGAGGGCGGGTATGTAAGCTTTGCCAACGCCGACGCGGAGGACTTTTTCCGCGCCAGCGCCACCATTCTGGCGCGCAACACGCTGGCGCAACTCATTCCGTTCGGAAGCCCGCTGCTGGCGCTGGTCGAGCAGGTGCGCGAGCGCCGCGTGCCGGTGAACGAATATCGCGTCGACATCTCCTCGCCGCGCCTCGGGCTCGAGAAGGTGGTGGATTTCTATGTAGCGCCGGTGCCCGAATATCCGGGCTCGGTGGTGATCATGCTCCAGGAGCGCTCGATGGCCGACAAGATCGACCGGCAGATGACGCACCGGGGCGCTGCCCGTTCCGTCTCCGGGCTTGCGGCGATGCTGGCCCACGAGATCAAGAACCCCCTGTCCGGGATTCGCGGGGCGGCTCAGCTTCTGGAACTGTCGGCCTCCGATGCCGACCGCGCGCTTACGCGCCTTATCACCGATGAGACCGACCGCATCGTCGCCCTGGTGGACCGGATGGAGATATTTTCCGACGAGCGGCCCATCGAGCGCTACCCGGTCAACATCCACGTCGTCCTCGATCACGTCAAAGCCATCGCCAAGAACGGTTTTGCCCGCAATATCAATATAATGGAGGATTACGATCCATCGTTGCCTCCGGTCTATGCAAACCGCGACCAGCTCACCCAGGTGTTCCTGAACCTGGTCAAGAACGCTGCGGAAGCCCTCGGCAGCGACCCGGAGGGTGAAATCACGCTGTCGACGGCATTCAAGCCCGGAATGCGCGTTTCGGTGCCGGGGACGCCGGATCGCGTTTCGCTGCCGCTGGAATTCTGCGTGCGGGACAACGGACCGGGGGTATCGAGCGACATCCTGCCGATCCTGTTCGACCCGTTCATCACCACCAAGCTCAACGGCTCGGGCCTCGGCCTGGCGTTGGTGGCCAAGATCGTCGGCGAACATGGCGGCATCGTCGAATGCGACGATGCCGTCGGCAAGGGTACTGTCTTCCGCATCCTGATGCCGGCCTGGAGGGGAGAACCGGCAGGCGAAGGCGGCAACGCCGGGAGGGTTGGCCGATGAGTGTTCGCGGCACGGTCTTCGTCGCCGACGACGATGCGGCGATCCGTACGGTGCTCAACCAGGCGCTGTCGCGCGCCGGCCATGACGTGCGCGTCACCTCCAATGCCGCCACGCTGTGGCGCTGGGTGGCGGCGGGCGAGGGCGACCTTGTCGTCACCGACGTCGTCATGCCCGACGAGAACGCCTTCGACATGTTGCCGCGCATCCGCAAGGCGCGCCCGGACCTGCCGGTCATCGTCATGAGCGCGCAAAACACCTTCATGACCGCCATCCGCGCTTCCGAGGCGGGCGCCTACGAATATTTGCCGAAGCCCTTTGACCTCACCGAACTGCTTGCGATCGTCAATCGCGCCTTGTCCGAGCCGCGGCGCCCGAAGATCGAGGCGCGCGGCGAAGACCAGATGGAAGCCATGCCGCTCATCGGCCGCTCGGCGACCATGCAGGACATCTATCGCATGCTGGCGCGCATGATGCAGACCGACCTGACGGTGATGGTCAGCGGCGAATCCGGCACCGGCAAGGAACTCGTGGCGCGTGCCCTGCACGAGTACGGCCGGCGGCGCGGCGGCCCGTTCGTGGCGATCAACATGGCGGCGATTCCGCGCGACCTGATCGAATCGGAGCTGTTCGGGCATGAGAAGGGGGCCTTCACCGGCGCTCACAACCGCTCTATCGGCCGTTTCGAGCAAGCGGAAGGGGGGACGCTGTTCCTAGACGAGATCGGCGACATGCCGATGGAAGCGCAGACAAGGCTGCTGCGCGTGCTCCAGCAGGGAGAATACACCACGGTCGGCGGCCGCACGCCCATTCGCACCGACGTCCGCATCGTCGCCGCCACCAACAAGGACCTGCGCACGTTGATCGACCAGGGCCTTTTTCGCGAAGACCTGTTCTATCGCCTGAACGTGGTGCCGATGCGGCTGCCGCCGCTGCGCGAGCGCTCGGAAGACATTCCAGATCTGGTGCGCCATTTCTTCAAGCTGGTGGCGAATGAGGGATTGCAGGCCAAGCACATCTCGGCCGCCGGCATCGAACTGATGAAGGCCTATGCGTGGCCGGGCAATGTGCGCGAACTGGAAAACCTCGTGCGTCGGCTCGCCGCGCTCTACCCGCAGGACGAGATAACCGAAGAAATCATCCGCACGGAATTGCAGGCATCGGACAGGCCGGCCGCGGCGGTCAGCGCCGGTCCTGCAGCGGATGGCCTGCCGCTCGGGCAGGCGGTCGAGAATCACCTGCAAGGCTATTTCCGCTCCTTTGGCGAGGCCCTGCCGCCGGCCGGCCTCTACCAGCGCGTCCTGGATGAAGTCGAACGGCCGCTGATCCTTGCCGCCATGACCGCGACCCGCGGCAACCAGATCAAGGCGGCGGAACTGCTCGGTCTCAACCGGAACACTTTGCGCAAGAAGGTCCGCGAACTCGGCATCAGCGTTTACAAGGCGCCGAGATAGGCCGCGTCGCCCGCTGTGGCCGCCGTCGTTTCGCTTGGTCACACTAAGTGATCCGCCCTGTCGTTCTCGCCTCGTCGAGCGGCTGCTAAGGCCGGCGTGTGGGGGCGCGATACGAGGATATTGACCATGAAAACTTGTCTGCTCGCCCTGGCCATTCTGATGGCCGCCGCTCCGTCGTTTGCCTGCACTGCCGAAGAGGCTCAGGCCAAGGCGACGGAACTTGCCACCAAGCTGCAGGAGCTTTCGGCAAGCGATCCGCAGAAGGCTACCGAAGTAAGCCAGAAGATGGCCGCGGCGCAGACGCAGTCGGCGACCGATCTCGACGGCGTGTGCAAGCTCTATGACGACATGCTGACGGAAGTCCAATAACGCTGCGAAGCGCCGGCGTGGATGCGAGCCGGCGCATTGACTTACGAGGCGGTGGGCTAGCGATGCAGGGTCCACCGCCTCAAGCTTGAATCGCCTGTCGTTTTCGGCTTCCCGACGGCCTTTGAAATGCCTGTCGATATCGAGGCGCGAAACTTTCTAGTGCGCCCAAATTGTTGCATAATCGCCACAATGTGCTGCATAGATGCAACTCGATTGCTGCAATCATATGGAAATATGGCGATTCAGATACCGACCATGAAGGCGACGCCTTTCAGTCTGCCCAGGGCGCACGAGGGACGGCGATTGCTTGCACTGCCGGGCGTCATCGCCATTGTCGGCGCGTTGATTGCGGCCGGCGTGTCGTTCGCCATCCTCGTCGGCGCGACGCCGATCACGCCGGACGAGAAAACGACGTGGACGCTGATCGCGCTCAACGCCGCTTTCATCGTCGCGTTGGTCGCGCTCGTCACGCGCGAACTGCACCGAATTGCCATGGCCAGGCGCCGTGGCAAGGCGGCTTCGCGCCTGCATGTGCGCATCGTCACCATGTTCGCGCTGGTGGCGGCAATCCCGGCGATCATGGTCGCCATCGTCGCTTCGGTCACGCTGGATATCGGGCTCGACCGCTGGTTCGAAATCCGCACCAAGGCCATCGTCAATTCCTCGCTGTCCATCGCCGATGCCTACGTCCAGGAGAATGCCCGCAATCTCCAGGGCACGACCTTGTCCATGGCCTACGACCTCGACAGCGCCCGCACGCTCTACGGCCTCGATCGCGCCGGCTTCCTGGATCTGCTGACCAAGGAGGCGGTCGGCCGTGGCCTTGCCCATGCGGCCCTCGTCAATCCGGACGGCTCATTCGTGATGAGCGCCAAGACCGATGCCAACTTCGCCATGCCGGAGCCACCGGAAGGCTCGATCCAGGAGGCGGAAAACGGCAGGCCGCTGCTGATCGCGCCGGAAACCCGCAACATCATGGGAGCGATCATCAAGCTCAAGGAACTTGATGGCATGTTCCTCTACACCATCAAGCTGGTCGATCCCGAGGTGATCAAGGCGCGTGCCATCGTGCGCGCCAACACGGACGAGTATCGCGGGCTGGAGGCGAACCGGCGCACCTCTCAGGTCGCCTTCGCGCTGCCCTACCTGTCCCTGACGCTGATGATCATCCTGTCGGCCATCTGGACCGGTATCGCCGTTGCCGACCGCCTGGTGCGCCCGATCCGGCAGTTGATCGGCGCCGCGGACGAGGTCGCCACCGGCAATCTCGATGTTTCCGTCCCGGTGAGGCCGTCCGACGGCGATGTCGCGTCGCTGGGCGATACATTCAACAAGATGCTCCTGGAACTGAAATCGCAGCGCAACGAAATCCTCTCGGCCAAGGACCTCATCGACGAGCGGCGGCGCTTTTCCGAAGCGGTGCTGGAGGGGGTGACGGCGGGCGTGATCGGCGTCGATTCCGACGGCATCGTCACCATCGTCAACCGCTCGGCCGAAACTATGCTGGCGATCTCGGGCGAGAAGGCGCTGGGGCAGAACCTTTCCATGTTGATGCCGCATGTCGGGCGCGTCTTCGAGGTCGGCCGCAAGTCGGGCCGCCCGGTCTATCGCGAGCAGGTGACGTTCTATCGCGCGGCCGCCGAGCGCACCCTGAACGTGCAGGTCACCATTGAGGACGGCGACGCCCCGGTCGAGGAAAAGTCCTATGTCGTGACCGTGGACGACATCACCGACCTGGTGCAGGCGCAGCGCACCTCCGCCTGGGCCGACGTTGCCCGCCGCATCGCCCACGAGATCAAGAACCCGCTGACGCCGATCCAGCTTTCGGCCGAGCGCATCAAGCGCCGCTACGGCAAGGTGATCACCGAGGATCGTGAGGTGTTCGACCAGTGCACCGATACCATCGTGCGCCAGGTGGAAGATATCGGCCGCATGGTCGACGAGTTCTCCGCCTTTGCGCGCATGCCGAAACCGGAAATGAAGCTGATCGACCTGCGCGATCCCTTGCGCGAGGCTTCCTTCCTGGTGGAGGTCAGCCGCGCCGACATCTCCTTCGAGCGCGCCTTCGGAAACGAGCCGCTGAGCGGCACCTTCGACAGCCGCCTGATGGCGCAGGCATTCGGAAACATCATCAAGAATGCGGCCGAAGCTATTGACGGGCGTGACGAGAACCGGACTGACCCCGGCGCCATCCGGGTTCAGTCCGGCAGCGAAAACGGGTTCATCCGCGTCGATGTGATCGACAACGGCAAGGGCTTGCCGCGCGACAATCGCCAGCGGCTGCTCGAGCCCTATATGACGACGCGGGAGAAGGGCACCGGACTCGGCCTCGCTATCGTCAAGAAGATCGTCGAGGAGCACGGCGGCAGGCTCGAACTCAGCGATGCCCCCGCCGACTTCCACGGCGGGCGTGGCGCGATGGTCAGCGTGTTCCTGCCGCTGGCGGCGTCTTCCGGCAGCGATCCGGCCAATACCAACGGACGAAAGATAGAAAAGGTCAACCATGGCGTCTGACATTCTCATCGTCGATGACGAAGAAGACATTCGCGAACTTGTCGCCGGCATTTTGAGCGACGAAGGCCATGAAACCCGCACCGCCCACGACGCCGACAGCGCGCTGGCGGCGATCGCCGATCGCGCGCCGCGTCTGATCTTCCTCGACATCTGGCTGCAGGGTTCACGCCTGGACGGGCTGGCCCTGCTCGACGAGATCAAGGTCATGCACCCGACCATGCCGGTGGTGATGATTTCCGGCCACGGCAATATCGAGACGGCGGTCTCGGCGATCCGGCGCGGGGCCTACGACTTCATCGAAAAGCCGTTCAAGGCTGACCGGCTGATCCTCGTGGCGGAACGCGCGCTGGAGACCTCGAAGCTTCGCCGCGAGGTTTCTGACCTCAAGCTGCGCAGCGGCGAGACCTTCGACCTGATCGGCATGTCCTCGGCCATGAGCCAGCTGCGCCAGACCATCGAGCGGGTCGCGCCCACCAACAGCCGGGTGATGATCATCGGCCCGTCCGGTTCCGGCAAGGAGCTGGCCGCGCGCGCCATCCACACGCTGTCGAGCCGCAAGAGCGGCCCGTTCGTGACGCTGAGCGCGGCCAACATCACGCCCGAGCGCATGGAGATCGAACTGTTCGGCACCGAATCCAACGGTACCGAACGCAAGGTCGGCGCGCTGGAGGAAGCCCATCGCGGCATCCTGTATATCGACGAGGTTGCCGACATGCCGCGCGAGACGCAGAACAAGATCCTGCGCGTGCTGGTCGAGCAGCAGTTCGAGCGGGTAGGGGGCACCAAGCGGGTCAAGGTCGATGTCCGCATCATCACCTCCACCTCGCAGAACCTGGAGGCGATGATCGCCGACGGGCGCTTCCGCGAGGACCTTTACCATCGCCTGGCGGTGGTTCCGGTGATGGTGCCGGGCCTGGCCGAGCGGCGGGAGGACATTCCCTACCTGGTCGACAGCTTCATGAAGCAGATCGCGCGCCAGGCGGGCATCAAGCCGCGCCGCATCGGCGACGACGCGATGGCCGTGCTGCAGGCCCACAACTGGCCGGGCAACGTGCGCCAGTTGCGCAACAATATCGAGCGACTGATGATTTTGGCGCGGGGCGACGACGCGGATGCGCCGATCACCGCCGACCTTTTGCCGGCCGAAATCGGCGACGTCATGCCGCGTACGCCAAGCAAGTCTGACCAGCACATCATGGCGCTGCCATTGCGCGAAGCGCGCGAGCAGTTTGAGAAGGATTACCTCGTGGCCCAGATCAATCGCTTCGGCGGAAACATTTCCAAGACGGCCGAGTTCATCGGCATGGAGAGATCGGCCCTGCATCGCAAGCTGAAGTCGCTCGGTGTCTGACGACCGCGACCGCGCCTCCCGGTTTGTTCCAGCGGCGGGGAATCGCGTAGAACAATCATTTTGAATGCCTCGGGGACAGATCATGCCACGTATTGCCTACGTCAACGGCCGCTACCTCACGCATGCCAATGCGGCCGTGCACGTCGAGGATCGCGGTTACCAGTTCGGTGACGGCGTCTACGAAGTTTGCGAGATATCGCGTGGGTTCATCATCGACCTGACCGGGCATCTCGACAGGCTGGGTCGATCCTTGTCCGAACTGTCGATCGAGTGGCCGATCGCCCGATCGGCGCTGACGGTGGTCATGCGAGAGGTGATCCGCCGCAACGGCGTGGTCGACGGCCTTGTCTATCTCCAGGTGACGCGCGGCGTGGCCGGCCGGGATCATTTTTTCCCGGCGCCGGACACAAGGCCCTCGCTGGTGGTGACCGCGAAGAAGATCGATCCGTCGTTTTATGCCCGACGGGCGGAGACGGGTTTGAAGATCGTCACGGTGCCGGAGAATCGCTGGGACCGGGTCGATATCAAGAGCGTCGGGCTGCTGCCCAACGTGCTGGCCAAGCAACAGGCAAAGACTTCGGGCGCGCATGACGCCTGGTTCGTGGACCGTGACGGGTTCGTCACCGAAAGCGCCTCGGCCAATGCCTGGATCGTCACCAAGGACGGCGTGCTGGTGACACGGCCTGCCCAACACGGTATCCTGCGCGGCATCACCCGCACGACCTTGTTCAAGGTAGCCGAAAAACTCGGAATGAAGATCGAGGAACGTGCGTTTACCGTGGAGGAAGCCAAGGCTGCCCGCGAGGCCTTCGTGAGTTCAGCCACCACCACGGCGATGCCGGTCGTCGCAATCGATGGCCAGCCGGTTGCCAACGGCCATCCGGGTTCCATTACACTTTCGCTCAGGCAGGCATTTTTTGACGTTGCGGAAAAAACCCCAGCCTGATAACCGCAAAGGTGTTATGGACATAAATTCTCGTTCTGCTTGTCGTTTTTGACGGCAGGAACATTTGTGCAACCGACATTCGCTGAATAAGTCTGACTTGCCAGCATATACGTCGAGGGATCGGGCGAAAGACAAAAACAATGGCTGAGCGATCGCAGAATCTTCAAGACCTCTTCCTGAACTCGGTTCGCAAGAGCAAAAATCCGCTCACTATTTTTCTGATCAACGGCGTGAAATTGACCGGCGTTGTTACGTCCTTCGACAATTTCTGCGTCCTGCTGCGCCGTGACGGTCATTCCCAACTCGTCTACAAGCACGCGATCTCCACGATCATGCCGAGCCAGCCGGTTCAGATGTTCGACGGGGAAGAAGGCCAGGGCGCCTGATTGGCTGACGAAACGGGCGCAGATCGCAGGCGTCGCGGAAAACCCCAGCGCGAGACGGGCGAGGGCACCGGCGAAGCGACACGTGCTGTCGTCATCGTGCCGATTCTTGGACGCCAGCCCGAGCGGGACGAGGAAACCAGCCGGCCGCGCCTTGCGCGCTCGCCGCAGGCCCGCCACGACGAGGCGGTAGGCCTCACCCGCGCCATCGACCTCGACCCCGTGCGGACGGCGATCGTCACGGTCAACGATCCGCGACCCGCCACGCTTCTCGGCAGCGGCAAGGTCCAGGAATTCGCCGAGATGGTCAAGGAATCCAAGGCCGAACTCGTCATCGTGGACCATCCGCTGACACCGGTGCAGCAGCGCAACCTCGAGAAGGAACTGAACGCCAAGGTGCTGGACCGCACCGGTCTCATCCTGGAGATTTTCGGCGAGAGGGCGCGCACCAAGGAAGGCGCCTTGCAGGTCGAACTCGCGCATCTCAACTACCAGAAGGGCCGGCTGGTGCGTAGCTGGACCCACCTGGAGCGGCAGCGCGGCGGCGCCGGATTTCTCGGCGGCCCCGGCGAAACGCAGATCGAGGCGGACCGGCGCGTCCTGCAGGACAAGATCGTGAAGCTGAAGCACGAGCTGGAGACGGTGCGGCGAACCCGCGACCTGCACCGCGCCAAGCGCAAGAAGGTCCCGTTTCCGGTCGTGGCGATCGTCGGCTATACCAATGCGGGAAAATCGACGCTGTTCAACCGGCTGACCGGGGCGGGCGTGCTGGCCGAGAACATGCTGTTTGCCACGCTCGATCCTACCTTACGGCGCGTGCGCCTGCCGCATGGCACGCCGATCATCCTATCGGATACCGTTGGCTTCATCTCCGACCTGCCGACCCATCTCGTCGCTGCTTTCCGGGCTACGCTGGAGGAGGTGGTGGAGGCCGACCTGGTGCTCCACCTGCGCGACATTTCGGATCCGGACACCGCCGCCCAGGCCGAGGATGTCGAGCATATCCTTGCCGACCTCGGCGTCGACGCCGGTGACGACAGCAAGGTTCTCGAGGTCTGGAACAAGATCGACCGGCTCGATGACGGCAATCGCGAGCGGCTCCTGGCCGAGAGCGCTGGGCAGCCGCCCGCCACGCGACCGATCGCGATTTCGGCCGTAACCGGCGAGGGGATCGCCCAGCTCGAGGCGGCGATCGAGGCTGGGCTGTCGGGTGAACTGAAGCAGGTGACGCTGACGCTCGCCCCGGCCGAACTCGGTTTCATCGACTGGGTTTACCGCAACGGCGACGTCGTTTCGCGCGCTGATAACGAAGACGGCAGCGTAACACTTTCCGTAAACGCGACCGAAAGCACTCGTGAGGAATTCAAAAGCAGATTAAGCCGTAAATTCAAAGGGTAGGAGGCAGAACCTCATCCCTTGGCTTGCTGCCACAGCGCTTCCATTTCCTCCAGGGAGGCGTCTTCGAGCGAGCGGCCGGCGGCCTGCAATTCCCGTTCGACATAGTGAAAGCGCGAGCGGAATTTTTCGTTGGTGCCAGCAAGCGCCGCCTCCGAATCGACGTGCAGGTGCCGGCCGAGATTGACCAGCGCAAACAATGTGTCGCCGAACTCGTCCTTGATGGATGCGGCATCGCCTTTGGCCATCGCTTCGCGCAGTTCGCCGATTTCTTCCTCGATCTTGTCCAGGATCGGCGCGGCTTCACCCCAGTCGAAGCCGACCTGCGCAGCCTTCTCCTGAAGTTTCAGTGCCCGGGTCAAGGCGGGCAGGGCGAGCGGTATGCCGTCCAGATAGCCCTTGCCATTGTCTTCCGGATCGAGGCCGCGCTTGAGCCGGGCCGCGCGCTTCTCGGCCTTTTCCTCGGCCTTTATCTTCTCCCACACGCCCTTGGCCATGCCGGCGCTGCGTGCCTTTTCGTCGCCGAAGACATGCGGGTGGCGGCGGATCATTTTCGTCGTGATCGCTTCGACCACGTCGGGAAAGGCAAAGACGCCGTCTTCTTCGGCCATCCGCGCGTGATAGACGACCTGCAGCAGCAAATCGCCGAGCTCGTCGCGCAGGTCGTCCAGATCGCCACGCGCGATGGCGTCGGCCACTTCATAGGCTTCCTCGATGGTGTAGGGCGCGATGGTCTCGAAATTCTGCTCGACGTCCCAAGGGCATCCGGTTTCCGGCGCGCGCAACGCTGCCATGATCTCGATCAGCCGGGAAATGTCTCTGGAGGGTTTCATGGACCGACGTTACAGCAGCGATTTGCCGCCGGCCAATGCCTCTGCGGTGGCCGGCCCGATTGTCCACAAGCCTTGTCTGGCACAGGGGCAGGGTTTCTCGGCTGTTATTTCGGGTTTCACCGCCGCCAGACCAGCCAGGCAAGCGCCAGCGCTGCGGCAATCCAGAGGCCGATGACCGCCCAAAGGCCAGCCTTGCTGGTCGGCCGCTCCAAGCGCTCGCTGGCTTGCGCGCGAAACTCGCGCATCAGACCCTCGGGAACCAGGGAGACCGCCAGCATGATGCCGAGCGGGACGATCACCAGATCGTCGAGATAGCCGAGAACCGGTATGAAATCCGGGATCAGGTCGATCGGCGAAAGCGCGTAAGCGGCGATCGCGCCGGCTACGACTTTTGCCATCACCGGCGTTCGCGGGTCGCGCGCAGCAATCCACAACGCGACGACGTCGCGCTTGATCGCCTTCGCCCATTGCCTGGCACGGTTCAACCAGCGCATTGGAGTTCAGGCGAAGTGCCGGCCGGGGTTCAGTCGATCTTGTGCAAAGCCGTTCATGCGACATCTCCTTCGGAGCCGGCCGTCCGGCCGCCGGTGGTGCTTGCGTGACTACGGCGACAATAGGCGAATGGCAATTGAGGGGCCATGTTATCCCGCCCGCGTTCGCCGTAGTAAAAGTCGCATAACAAGTATTATGGAACCATCGACATAGAAAAAGCGACGGGTATCGGCTTGGTTTCGATGCGGTTCGATGTCCATTTCACCAAACTGGCCGACTGCTGGGAAAGCTGCAATCGGTCTCGTGATCGACGCGCTGGGCTCCGGTAAGCTTGGCGATGTCACAACCGAAATCGAAGCATTAGCCGGAAGCGATCGGCAGTTCGATCACCATGCCGTCATAGGCCGGCTCTACGTGGTCCGGCGTTTCGGCGGCCGTGGCGGCATAGTCGAGCGGCACGTGCATGTGCGTTAGGACCGCCTTCTTGGGCGCCAGCGTCGCAATCCATTCCAGGGCCTGGCCAAGCGACAGATGGCTGGGATGCGTCCTATGCTGCAAGGCGTCGATCACCAGCACGTCGAGGTTTTGCAGCCGCTCGGCGGTTGCAGCGGGAAAGTCGCTGATATCCGAGCAATAGGCCAGGGTGCCGACGCGGAATCCCAGCGAAACGATATCGCCGTGGATCTGCACCAGCGGCTCAAGGATGAGGGCACCGCCCTCGCCTTCGATCGTCACCGGCGTATCGTGATCGATCCGGTGCGGCCGCAGGATCGGCGGATAGGAACTGCCGGGCGGTGTTTCGAAGCAGTAACCGAACGCCTCGTACAGGCGCTTCATGGTGAAATCGTCGGCATGAATGTCGATGAGGTCGTGCTGCTCGATCACGTAGCTGCGCAGGTCGTCGATGCCGTGGATGTGGTCGGCATGCGGGTGCGTGTAGACGACGGCGTCGATCCGCTCCACGCCGGCCATCAGCATCTGAGCCCGGAAATCCGGCCCGGTATCGATGACGACGGTCGTCCTGCCGCCGGCAGTTGAGATGCGCTCGACCAGCGCGGAGGCGCGCATGCGCCGGTTCTTCGGGTTGGCCGGGTCGCAGGCGCCCCAGTCGCCGGTAATGCGCGGTACGCCCGGCGAGGAGCCGCAGCCGAGAATGGTGAGGCGCAGGCGGTCCGTCACGAGGCTCAGGCCTCGCTGCCGGGGCGCGGCATCTTCTTGAAAAGGCGGAAGAAATTGTCGGTGGTGAGTTCCGCTATCTCCGCTTCGCTGACCCCGATCGTTTCGGCCAGAACCTTCGCCGTTTGCACGACGAAGGAAGGCTCGTTGCGCTTGCCGCGAAACGGAACCGGGGCCAGATACGGCGCATCGGTTTCGACCAGCAGCCGGTCATGCGGCACGTCCGCCGCGATGGCCCGCAGGTCGGTCGAGTTCTTGAACGTCAGTATGCCCGAGAACGAGACGTAACCGCCGAGCGCGATGCCGGTTTCGGCGAGGCTGCGGCCCGATGAAAAGCAGTGCAGGATGAAGGGGAAGGCCCCCTTCCCTGTTTCCTCTTTCAGGATCGCGGCCATGTCGTCGTCGGCGGCCCGTGCGTGGATGACCAGCGGCAGGCCCGTCTGCCGCGCGGCCGCGATGTGGGTGCGAAACCCTTGCGCCTGTGCCTCGCGCGGGGCCTTGTCGTAATGATAGTCGAGGCCCGCTTCGCCGATCGCGACCACTTTTGGATGGCTGGACAGGCGAACGAGGTCTTCGACGGAGACGTCCAGTTCCTCGTCCGCGTTATGCGGATGGGTGCCGACGGAGCAATAGATGGGATCGAAAGTCTCCGCGATTTCAAGTACCTGCGGAAATTTCCTTACCCGCGTAGAGATCGTCACCATGCGCCCGATTCCGGCCTCGATCGCACGTGCGACGATGGCTTCCCGTTCTTCGGAAAAGTCCGGGAAGTCGAGATGGCAGTGACTGTCGACCAGCATCACGAATTGTCCGGCGTCGGCTCGACATAGCGCGGGAATACCGGTTGCGGCAGCGGCAGCGCCGCGCCGGAAACGAGGCTGTGGGCGCCGTCGACCTGCGCCAGGTCGCGGCTGCCGGCATCGACAGCCAGCAGGTCGAGCAGCTTGGCGGCCGAATCCGGCATGAAGGGCTGGCACAGGATGGCCACGCGACGGATGACTTCCGCGGTCGTCCACAGCACGGTTTCCATGCGGGCCGGATCGGTTTTCTTCAGCGCCCACGGTTCCTGCGCGGCGAAATAGCGGTTGGCCTCGGCCACCACGCCAAAGATCGCCGCCAGCGCCAAATGGATGCCCTGCTCCGCCATCGCCTGCCGCGCCGTTACCAGCGCGGCGGCGGCCTGGTCGAGAATGGCCTTGTCCGCCTCGATCGGTTCGCCATGGGCCGGAACCACGCCGCCGCAATTCTTGGCGATCATCGACAGCGAGCGCTGCGCCAGATTGCCGAGGTCGTTGGCGAGATCGGCATTGGTGCGGTTGACGATCGCCTCGTGGCTGTAGCTGCCGTCCTGCCCGAACGGCACTTCGCGCAGGAAGAAATAGCGCACCTGGTCCAGTCCGTAGTGCTCGACCATCGTGAACGGGTCGATGACGTTGCCGAGCGATTTGGACATTTTCTCGCCGCGGTTGAACAGGAACCCGTGGCCGAACACGCGCTTCGGAAGTTCGATGCCGGCCGACATCAGGAACGCCGGCCAGTAGATGGCATGGAAGCGCACGATATCCTTGCCGATGATGTGCGCATCGGCAGGCCAGAATCGCCATTTCTCTGCGTTTTCATCCGGATAGCCAAGGCCGGTGAGGTAGTTTGTCAGGGCGTCTACCCACACATACATGACGTGCTTTTCGTCGCCGGGCACCGGTACGCCCCAATCGAAAGTGGTTCGCGAGATCGACAGATCCTTCAGGCCGGACCTGACGAAGCTCATCACCTCGTTGCGGCGCTCGGACGGGCCGATGAAACCAGGCTGGCTTTCGTAGAGCGCAAGCAGCCGGTCCTGGTAGGCGGACAGGCGGAAGAAGTAGCTTTCCTCCTCCACCCACTCCACCGGCGTTCCCTGCGGCCCGTAGCGTATATCGTCGGCGCGGACCTCGGTTTCCTCCTCGCCGTAGTAGGCTTCGTCGCGCACCGAGTACCAGCCGGCATAGCCGCCCTTGTAGATGTCACCATTGGCGGCCATGGCCTTCCAGATCGCCTGCGAGGCGCGATAGTGGCGCTCTTCCGTGGTGCGGATGAAGTCGTCGTTGGAGGCGTTGAGCGCGCTCGCCATGCGCTTGAACTCGGCGGCGTTGCGGTCCGCCAATTCACGCACGGGGATGCCTTCCTTGCGGGCCGTCTGCAGCATCTTGATGCCGTGCTCGTCGGTGCCGGTGAGGAAGAAGACATCCTTGCCGTCGAGGCGCTGGAAGCGGGCGAGCGCATCGGTCGCCAGGAGTTCGTAGGCGTGGCCGATATGCGGCTTGCCGTTCGGATAGGAAATCGCCGTCGTGATATAGAATTTTTCGCGTGCCATGGTCGAACCGTCGTGAATGCCGAATGAGGAAAGGTCGCGGTGGGTTAGCGCATCGGTCATGCGGGCGCCACCCGAGGGGCAGGCGCGGTCACATTCGTATGGCGGCGTTCAGGCGGTCCATCATCATCAGGGCATGCTGCTTCTTGTCGAGATTGTAGGTCTCGGTTTCGGATATCGCGTTACGCGCCTCATGCCAAGTGTCCGATAGCGTTTTGGCGCGGCCAAGCGCGCCGGACATGGCTGCCTCCCGCGCGGCATCGGCCAGGCGATCGAGGACGTGGCGGTTGAACAGGTCGAACGCGACGGCCCAGTCGCGGCCCGAAACGGCATCGGCGATGCGATGCGCCTCGGCGATGTCGCGCGTTCCTGCCGCGATCAGGGCGTCCAGCGTCTCGGCGATCTCCACGCCGCCATACTGGGTGAGCAGGATGGCCGAGCGCACGCTGCCCCCTGCCCGCTTCGCCAGCGCCTGACGCGCCACAGATTCGGCCGGCAACGGCTGGTCGATCGCTTCCAGAACGGCCATCAGCTCTTCGTCGCCGAGCGGGGTCAGGCGCACCAACTGGCAGCGCGAGCGGATGGTCGGCAGCAGTCCGCCGGGCGCATGCACGACGAGGATGAAAAGCGTGCGCGGCGGCGGCTCCTCGAGGTTCTTCAGGAGGGCGTTGGCCGCGTTGGTGTTCATGTCGTCGGCGGGATCGACGATCACCACCCGGTAGCCGCCGTCATGCGCGGTCATTGACAGGAACCGGTTGACCTTGCGTATCTCGTCGACAGTGACGGCGCTTTTGTAGGCCTTGGTCTTCTCGTTCAGCGGCCGCGTCAGGTGCAGGACGGACGGATGGGCTCCGGTCGCGATCTGCCGGAACAGCGACGATTTCGGATCGGGCACGGCCAGCGTATCGGGCGAGGCCTCGGATGCGGGATACTTGAGCAGGTGGTGCGCCAGGTGGTAGGCCAGCGTCGCCTTGCCGATGCCGGCGGGGCCGGACAGGATCAGCGCATGCGGCATCTTGCCGGCGCGGTAGGCGGCCACAAGCATGTCGGCTGCCTGGCCGTGCCCGATCAGCGTGGGGGTTTCCGCAGGCTCCGGCACGCCGTCCAGCGTATCGTGCTGTTCTGGGGCAATGCGTTCGAAACTCATGCGCTGGCCGTGCGGTTCGGCTGGGCCGCCATGCGCCGTTCGAGCATGGAAAACACCGCTGCCGTGATCGCATTCTCGACGACATCGGAAGGTTCGCCCGCATCGATGACGACGCAGCGCTCCGGCTCCGCTTCGGCGATGGCAAGGAAGGCCTCGCGTCGCCGCTGGTGGATGGCGAGCGTTTCCTTCTCGAACCGGTCGGGAATGTCGTCCTTCGCGCGCCGGCTGGCGGCGCGTGCAAGCCCCTCGGCCGGATCGATGTCGAGGATCAGCGTCAGGTCGGGCACGGCTCCGTTGACGGCGATACGCTCCAGGATCGCCATGAAATCGGCGTCGAGGCCGCCGGTTACGCCCTGATAGACCCGAGAAGAATCCATGAAGCGGTCGCAAAGCACGATGGCGCCGCGGGCGATCGCCGGCTTGATCAGTTGCTCGACGTGATCCGAGCGGGCCGCAGCGAACAGCAGGGCCTCCATTTCCGGCCCGAACGATTCCGCGGCGCCGGACAGGAGCACGTGGCGAACGGCTTCGGCGCCGGGCGAGCCGCCCGGTTCGCGCGTGACAACCACGTCGTATTTCTTGGCGCCGAGCTTGCGGGCAAGCCTGTCGATCTGCGTCGACTTGCCGGCGCCCTCCCCGCCTTCGAACGTAATGAAAATGCCGTTTGCCACCAGGCCTGCCGCTTGTTCGTCGCTACGGATGCTTGACGCATCGTCTTAATGGGCGTCGGCCGAAAGGTCTACGCCGACGTGTCAGCGCAACCAGCCGATCGCCAGTTCCTTCGCCGCATCCAGCGCACGATCCGGTAGTGAACCGATTTCGACCGTCTGGGCCGCGAACAGCGGCGTTTCCTGGCTCAGCGTATCGCCGATCCAGATGCGCAGCGTGCCGACCGGCTGCCCCTCCTCCACCGGAGCCTTCAGCGGCCCTTCGTAGACGATGCGCGCCTTCAGCTTGTCGCGGTTGGAGATGGGCAGGAAGATGTCCACGGCTCCCTTGGCCTTCAACGGAACCGTGGATTGGGCGCCGCCGAAGACCTCGGCCTCGCCGACGGTCTCTCCCTGCGCGAACAGTTCGGTCTTGTCGAAGGCGCGCAGGCCCCATTCCAACAGCTTGCGTGCTTCCTCCGCCCGCTCCTTATCGCCGGGCAGCCCGCTCATGGCCGCGATCACGCGCTTGCCGCGCTGGCTGGCCGAGCCGACGATGCCGAAGCCCGATTGCTCGCTGGCACCGACGGCGAGCCCATCCGCGCCGATATCCATGGCGAGCAGTGGGTTGCGGTTGCGTTGGGTGATCTTGTTCCAGGTGAAATCCACCTGTCCGTAGTAACGATAGAAGTCGGGATAGTTCCGCCAGATATGCACCGCCAGCAGCGTCAGGTCCCTCACCGTAGTCTTCTGGCCGTCCGCCGGCAGGCCGGTGGCGTTGACGAAGACCGAGTTCGCCAGCCCCAGCGTGCGCGCCCGCTCGCTCATCTGCTGCGCGAAATTCGCTTCCGATCCCGACATTCCTTCCGCAATGACGATGCAGCCGTCATTGGCGGCCTGGACGGTCACGCCCTGGATAAGATCCTCCAGCCGCAGGGTCGACTTGATCTTGGCGAACATGGTCGAGGTGCCGGACGGCGCGCCGCCGGTCCGCCAGGCGTTCTCGCTGACCACGAACGTATCGTCGAGGCTGAGCCGGCCGGACTTTACGGCGTCGAACACCACTTCCATCGTCATCAGCTTGGCAAGCGAGCCGGGCTGGATGGATTTGTCCGCATCCTTGGAAAACAGCACGGTGCCGGTTTCGGCATCGATCATGAAGGCCTGCGCCGCCTTGGTCTCGAAAAGCTGCGCGTGGGCATCGGCCAGCGGCAGCGACGACAGAACGAGCCCCCAGAGCCCGCTGAACAACAGGGAGCGGCGACATATCATGCGAAAAGCCGACCTCCCCTCTTGGCCCAGGGCCGGAAATGAATCAGTCGCGCACGGCCAGGGCGTCCGGCGCCCCGTGCGACCAGGCCGATTGTAGCATGGTATCGAGATTGTCGCTGCCGGTAGGATAGAGATTGACCGAATACCACACCTTGCCGTCGTGCCGGGTCCGTTCGATCACGCTCCTGCCGATGCCGGAGAGTTCCGAGGCGACCTTCTGCGCCTCGGCAGCGGTCTGGTAGGTGCCGGCGGCGATGTAGTCGTCGGCGCTCGAGGCGTCGGCCGGGTGGGCGGCCTGCTTCCAGCCAGTCGCTGCTGCCCTTCCCTTATCCAGGGCGGCGAACGCTCCCCATGCGGTCTGCACGCGCTCGTCGGCGTAGGACAGGGACGCCATGGCGAAGGGAGGCTGGGGCGCAAGGCCGCTGTCCGGCCGCTGCGGCACGATCGGCCCGAATTCAGGCAGCGGTGCGAAGTCGAAGGTCGCGGCCTGCGCCGTCATCGCCGGTTCTGCGGCGAAGGCCGGGCGGGTATCGGTCAACTGGCCGGGAAAAGGTATTGCGCCCGCGCCGACATCGGCGCTCGGCGTGTTGCCGTTCATGGCGATCATGACGCCGGTGGGCAGGCCGTCCGATGGATCCGGCGCCCTGTTGCCGGGGCGGTACGATGCCATCAGGTACTGGTCGTCGCGGCCGTCGAGGGGGGCGCGGCCGATGTAGTCGACCTTGACCTTCGCCGTTCCGGAATGGGCATAGTCCAGCATCGAAGCCGCACGTTCGGACAGGTCGATGATGCGGCCTTCCGAATAGGGCCCGCGATCGTTGACGCGCACGATGACCGAACTGCCATTGGCCAGATTGGTCACCCGCGCATAGCTCGGCAACGGCATGGTCGGATGCGCGGCGGTGAGATGCGTCATGTCGTAGACTTCGCCGTTAGCGGTAAGCCGGCCATGGAACGCATCGCCGTACCAGGAGGCGGCGCCGACCTTGGAATACCCCTTCTCCTCCTTGGGGTAGTACCATTTTCCCCGTACCTGATACGGCTTGCCGGTCTGGTCGCGACCGCCGCCGCGCGGCACGTTGAACTTGCTGAAGGCCACGCGCGGACTGGCTTTGACGCCATATTCGGATTCGGCGAAATATTCCTTAGGGTGCTTTTTCCTGGCGGAATCCTTCGGCTGCGGCGTGGCGCAGGCCGCCAGCAAGGCGGCGGAAGCGGCGAGCAACACAAAAGCGGAAGCGCGGCTAAGACGCAGGCGCGTCGAAGTCTGCATGTCTTGAACGTCCCCCAGCCGACTGTAGGCCAATGCACCTGACGAATTGAAAGGTCGACGCAACCCTGCGGCAACAGTCCGACCACCCTAACCCATTCCTTGTACGCCGGAATTTCTTATGAGCGTATTAACCGAATATGTCGGGAAACCGACGAGAATGTGGCAGCTCTGTGGGCAACAGGTGCCCCGGCCTTGTGAGGCCATCGATAGCGATAGCCGGGGCCGATACGCCTGCCTTTTTCAGCTTCTTGAAAAGAGCCGCGGCTTCAAGCATACAGCGCGGGAAACCGGAAGGGTGGCCGAGTGGTTTAAGGCAGCGGTCTTGAAATTCGCTCAAAGCCGTATTGGCCTGTACTCGATCATCCTTTCATGTGCTGTAATATCAGTCTGTTAGAGACGTCCCCCTCACCTATCTGTTATGTCCTGTCCCTGATCCTGCTACCGAGTTCGGTAGCAAAATGGTAGCAAGATGTTCACCGGACGTTCTGCTCCTGACAATCGCGGCAATGACGCTCCCGTTTCGTTACGAGGCGGCTTTCCGGACGACCTCGAAGAAATGCGTCAACAACTCATCACCGATTTCTAGCCGGGCGTCTGATGCCTTGTTCGCATCGGTCACGCCGGGGAAGAGATCGGGGCGCATCCTGAAAAGTGCTTTGCACGAGTTGCCGGGACCGTGCTTGGCGCAGTTCGCCGCTTTCTGGAGTTCGAGTATCGGACGCGCGCATTCTTGGTGGCCGCGCGAAATCAGCCACTCCTCCGGATGGACGTAGTCCTCTACCCCGCGCTCGGCGTTGATGAAGCGCTCCCATGCGTGGAACAAGCTGATCAGAAAAGCCTTGCGGACGATCGCTGATCCGTACCATGCTTCGGTACTGGCGGCCTCCATGTCGTCGTATGCTCGCCCCACATGATCATAGGGATCTTCATCATTGCGATCTGGCCAGGGATCGTCTGGTCCAATGCCGATTGTGCGGCGGCCCGTCTTCTCGATCTCATTAGGTATGTCGACATGCGCCTTCGACGCCAGTCTGTACGCCGCCTCGATGTGGTCGAGCGTTATTTTGAACAGCGCCCGCCGGAGCAATGAGTTGCTAGCCATGGCATCCTCATCGGCGATTATTGCCCGGCGCTCTTCAACCGCACGCCTGGCCCGCCACCGTTCTCAGGGATGAACTCTATCCCGGCTGCCTCGAACGCTGCCTGCAGGGCATTCATGGTTGAGAGCTTGGCATCCGCACCGTTCTCGATCCGCGACACCGTGTTGGCTGTGACGCCGGACTTCTCAGCCAGTTCCCGCACGCCCCAGCCGAGAGCCGCTCTAGCCATTTTGATTTGAACTGACTTCATTTGTACTGTGTCCAAATCAACGTTGACAGACGGCCATTTCTCTGCGTTCAATCGCGCTCTTGCAGAAGACCACAGCTATACGAACAATTCCATGCCGAAAAGATCACTTCCGGCAACCGGCGAAGCTATATCCACAGGGCCCGACGCAAAGCTCCTGCGGCTGGAGGCCGAGTTTTTCGCGGCCCGAGACCTGGAGGAACGCACCGCGGAGAAGGTGGAGAAGATCGAGATCGAGATCGACAAGCTCACCAGCCGCCTGCACAGGGCAGAGAAACGGCTCGAACGCCGGACAGTGCGGGCCGGTCGCCTGATGGAGAAGATCATGTCGACCCGGGCTCGGACGCTGGCCGGGATGCTCGCGAAGGTCAGGGTCAGAAAGCGATGGGCCGGCGATGACGAGGAAAGCGAGAAGGCTGCACTGGAAAGCTTGGTGAAGGATCTCGAGCGAATGGCTGGCCCAGCCGCCACGGATTGACGCCCCGCGTTGCCGGCGCGATGGTGCAGCGGCGGGGGAATGCAATGAGCGAAAGCGAGATCGGGACAAAGCTGAAGGCGTTCTGCGCCAACTGCAAAGGCCAGCGCAATTGCGAGATAAAGGGCCATCATCGCGAGAGTGGTGGTGATGACAATTTCGACTGGTGGCAGAATTGGTATCTACTGGTCTGCTGCGGTTGCGACCATGTGTTTGCTCAATCCGTCTACAGCGATTCAGAATCCTATTTTCCCGTCGGATATGACCATGAAGGAAAGACCGAATACGACTACGACCCGGTCATCAAGAGCTGGCCGGCGCGGTTTAAGAGGAATCGCCCCAACTGGCTCGATACGCTTGAGCACGACATTGAGAATGCCAAGTCCTCCGATTTTTCTTCCTGTCTCGTGCAGGTCTACGAGGCACTTGACCACGACCTGAATATCTTGGCAGCCATCGGCATCAGAACTGCATTTGACGTCGCTTCCGAGATTCTCGGGATTGACCCGGAAAGACGGTTCGAGAATAAGCTGACGGAAATGGAGAATAAGAGCCTCATCACTCCATCTCAGCGGGATAGTTTCGAGGTCCTCATAAACGCAGGAAATGCGTCCGCGCATCGCGGATGGAACCCTTCGTTCCAGGACCTCGATCCTTTGATGGACACGCTGGAACACTTTATCAACGATACGTTCGTGGTGCCGCAACTCAGGAAAAAAGCTGCAGACGGGGTTGCAAAAGTTAAATCCAGGGTGCCGCCACGCAAAAAGAAATCGGTTGCCAGCGCTCGGAAAACTCGCCGTCGCGAACAGACAGAAGACGTGACGAAGCCATCCTGAACTGAGCTATCCGAACGGCCAAGGGGCTGGCCGACAAGCATGTCGGAGTGATCGCCTGGAGCCGAGAGGCAAACCCGGATATCGGGGAGTACGGGCCGCCGGTGACGCTGTTCGTCGCGGGTGACGTGCCGGAAATGGAGTAGAAAAAGAAAGCCCGCCGCCTCGTTAAAAGCGTCGGGCCTCGGATTTTCATCCGATCGGTAGGAGAGGGTGTCTTCTACCGAGCATACAACGGCTGGAGCCGACAAAGGTTCCGCAATCCCGTCGCCTCTGCTGATAACTTCCGCAGGCTACGAATTAAAGTACCGCGCAGGGGAAATGGTGTATGATGACATCGTCGGTAGCCGTTTCAAGGGCGCTGCCGATGAGGGCGGCCATCGTGCCCTAGCCCCGACCAAAGGAGGACATGATGTCTTCCAGTTACCTTACTTCCGAAGACATGAAGGCGATCGAAAGAATTCTTGGCAGAGTCCGTCCGGCTCTGATCCCGGGGACTGATCGCCAAACCGCAGCTGCGCGCTTCCTGGTTGAACGCTTTCCAGACGACACGGAAAGCGGCCTGCACAATCGTGTTCGCGCCTATCTGCATGATGTTGATGCCCACGAGGTCGCATTCGCCCAGTGGAATGATGACGGCGGTGCCACTGGGATAGCGCCCAGGTCCGAAGCAAGGCGACGGATCGACAATGACACCGACGGAACACGTCGGCGGGATCGAGAATCCGCGGCGCGGAACCAACTATTATGAGACGCCGAAAGATGAAGACCGCTGATGACCTCTCGTACAATGCCGACGAGATAGGCGTCTATTGCGACAGGTGCGACTATCAGACGAAGAAAAGCATCGGCTGGCTGCGAGGCCATACCCGGGTCGAATGTGTAGCCTGTGGAAATATCATCAACGTCGAAAGCAAGAATTTCCGGTAGGCACGGGCAAGACTCTCCTGAAACGACAAAAGCGCCCGCCACCTTTCGGCAGTTGGCGATTATGTTGCTGGCGTCGGGAAGATGGTCAGGGCGGCGGGCTATTTGGCCTTGCGGTTGTATTCCGAGCGGGTGACCTCGATGTTCACTGCTCGAATAGGCCGATTTCCCTTCCTCTTCGTGTTTTCGGCGTGGTGCGCGCCACCTATTGGAAAGAGCATCTCAGTTTGACCTTCGACCCGCTTCCGCCCACGTTTACTTGACGGCCCCGGTCCGGGTATGGCCTCAAGCGGATCGATCATCCCAGGCAGGTGCACCGGGTATGGTTGGAATAGTTGGTCAATCGTCACGATTTGAATTCGTTGAACGCGCCTCGATGCTGGGCCCACTTCTCCCTCTGACGCGGCTTCACGTACCATTGGCCCGGTCGGGGGATTAACGCAGACTAGAACCCCGATTTCAGCCCCTTCGCGTTGAACGACAGACTTCAGTTTATGGATGGCATCCACGCCAACGTGAAGCCCGCCTTTCACAGAGACTATTGCCCGATTTGGCTGCTCAATACCGACGCGGTGGTACCTTATAATGCCGTCAATCCCGCCATCGGCTCCGGGTTTATCCTTCGGCAAACCACCTAGCGTCAAAACAGCCCACTTCTGAAACTCGAGCCAGTCGCGAGCCGCGAGAACATGAGCGTCGTCAGGATCTTTGGGTTTGCCGAATAGCTTGTAATCCTTCCTTATGTCCTCTCCGAAGGAACGCACCAATCTGCTCTCGATAACGTGGATGGCAAGATAAGTAACATCGATGCCAATCCACTCCCGTCTGAGCCTCTGTGCGGCATGCACCGTTGTCCCACAACCGCAGAAGGGGTCGAGAACAACGTCACCAGGATTGGACGACGCTAAAAGGATTCGTTCGAGGAGGGCAACCGGCTTCTGCGTTGGATAACCGAGTCGCTCTTGTGCTTGGGAGTTGAGCGGGGGAATGTCCAAAATAACATCTTGGATTGGTTGCCCGTTTTCAAGATGAAGCTTGAATTCAGGTACTCCTTGACCACCACGGCGGCCTTTTTCTGGAAAGCGAATGAATCCGTGTTCGTAGAGCATATCCAATTGCTCGTGTAGACCGTCAGGGATGTTGATCCCGTCGTCCTTTAACGCTTGAATTGCACGCTTTGGAACAGCCCAATGCCTCCCTGCAGATGTCGGGTCATATCCTTTCCAAGGCTGACCTGAAGCGCCTTGCGTCGTACCAGGACCAGTTAACACGACCAAACGGTAACGGCCGCGTTCATCAGTGAAGCGGTATTTGGTGTCGACATAATCTTCATCGTGTTTTTGGAGAACTCGGTTCCAAGTGTAATGATCGGATGCCGAATAAAATAGGATGACATCGTGGATATCACCCCATCGCCCGGCACCGCCATGAGCCCCGGTGCGCTTCCAAACGATCTCGTTTCGGAAATTTCCATGCCCAAAAATGCCGTCCATCATGATTTTGATATAATGGCTTGCGGTGGGGTCGCAGTGCAGATAAATCGATCCAGTTGCCTTGAGAACTCGGCGCAATTCGATCAGGCGGACTGTCATCATGGCAAGGTACGCCATCATATTGCTGCCCGAAAATACCTTTTGAAATGCATCAAGCAACGCGCCGGCTTCTAGATTCCGGTCTGCGGCCTCATCCAATGCTCTCTGAGCGTCTCTCCCCCAAGTCCACATATCTTCAAATGCGTGAGATTGCGCTTTGGAAGCGCCCCCTCTTTTGGTTCCATAAAGAACGTTGTAGTTGGCGTTCGAGTTGAATGGAGGATCCAAATAGATCAGGTCAACGCATTCGGCGGGCATAGTCCTAAGCACATCAAGATTGTCTCCGAAGAACAGCTTGCTCATGGCCCCACCTCTTCTTTCCCAGCTTGATGGTGCGCTCGTATGATTAATTAATTGAGACGATGCCGGTAAGTTCTCGTTAACTTTTAACAATGTTCGGGAATAAGCATGGACGCGTCAAACCGACTTTTGATCACCCCCTGAACCACGCCGCGATCTGGTCAAAATAGTGCTGGATGAGAAACGTCAGTCCCGACGCGCCGAAGCCCACGATGGCCAGCGCACCGATGCCGCGTTGCTTCCACGCCCGCACCTCGTCCGTGACCTCTTTCGTGTCGGCCAGGTCCGCTGTGACGCCGGAAAGCTCCCCCTCGACATGCGCGACCTTGCTGTTGAGCACGCCGACCTCGCTGACCAGTTCATCGACGCGCCGGTGGACCGTGGCGCGATGCTCGTCGGCACGGCGGTTGCTGGCATCGGCGCGCGCGTCCGATTCATCCATTTTCGCGGCCAACCCCTTGACCGCAGTCTCGAGCGAGCCGATCGCCTTGTAGATTTCATTCAGGCTGGCAGTCATTTCCAGCATCCCCGAGATTGGCCGAAGCGATCGGTGGAGACGAGATAACGGGCTACAGCTTCCTCGCGCTGCACCAAGCTCACCGGGGCATTTGCCTTGGGTGGTTTCTTCCACCCCGCGCAGCTGCTCGCAGTCGTTGCGCAGCCCGCCA